>JAFEEF010000044.1 GCA_018241265.1 Pseudomonadota bacterium
CGCCGAGTCGTTCCGCGACGAAGGGCGCGACGTGCTGTTCTTCGTCGACAACATCTACCGCTACACGCTGGCCGGCACGGAAGTCTCGGCGCTGCTCGGCCGGATGCCGTCGGCGGTGGGTTACCAGCCGACCCTGGCCGAGGAGATGGGGCGCCTGCAGGAGCGCATCACGTCGACCAAGGTCGGCTCGATCACGTCGATCCAGGCCGTCTACGTGCCGGCGGACGACCTGACCGACCCGTCGCCCGCGACCACCTTCGCCCACCTGGACGCCACCGTCGTGCTGTCGCGCGACATCGCGTCGCTCGGCATCTACCCGGCGGTCGACCCGCTCGACTCGAACAGCCGCCAGGTCGACCCGAACGTCGTCGGCGAGGAGCACTACAACACGACGCGTGCGGTGCAGGGCGTGCTGCAGCGCTACAAGGAGCTGCGCGACATCATCGCGATCCTCGGCATGGACGAGCTGTCGCCCGAGGACAAGCTGGCCGTGGCGCGCGCCCGCAAGATCCAGCGCTTCCTGTCGCAGCCCTTCCACGTGGCCGAAGTGTTCACCGGCACGGCGGGCAAGTACGTGCCGCTGAAGGAAACGATTCGCGGCTTCAAGATGATCGTCAACGGCGAGTGCGATGCGCTGCCCGAGCAGGCGTTCTACATGGTCGGCTCCATCGACGAGGCCTTCGAGAAGGCCAAGAAGCTGCAGTAAGCGGCTCTCCTGCATCGACCGGAGCAACACAGCATGGCCACGATCCACGTCGACGTCGTCTCCGCCGAGGAAGAGATCTTCTCCGGCGAAGCCAAGTTCGTCGCGCTGCCGGGCGAGAGCGGCGAGCTCGGCATCCTGCCGCGCCACACGCCGCTCATCACCCGCATCAAGCCGGGCGCGGTGCGCATCGAGCGCGCCGACAACAACGAGGAAGAGTTCGTCTTCGTCGCCGGCGGCATCCTCGAAGTCCAGCCGGGCAAGGTGACGGTCCTTGCCGACACGGCGATCCGCGGCCACGACCTCGACGAAGCCAAGGCCACCGAGGCCAAGCGCCTCGCCGAGGAGGCGATGAAGCACGCGAAGAGCGAGATCGACTTCGCGAAGGCGCAGGGCGAGTTCGCCGCGATGGCGGCGCAGATCGCGGCGCTGCGCAAGTTCCGCGGGAACAAGTAGCGCTGCCGCTTCGCCAGCAAGAAGCCGGGCTGAGCCCGGCTTCGCCGTTTCATCTCGGCGGGGTCAGTCTGCCGCCGCGTGCGCCGCCCCCGCAGCGGCGCCACCGGCGCCGCGCTTCGGCGGCTTGATCAGCAGCAGCAGCGGGATCACCAGCAGGGTCGCCGCCAGCATCAGCACGAAGTCGTCGACGTAGGCGATCATCGCGGCCTGGCGCGTCACCTCGCCGTTCAGCGCCGCGAGGTTCGCCATGCTCTGCGGATTGAAGCCGGCCGTGCCGTTGATCGGCACTTGCGACGCGAGGTGCGAATACGTCAGCTGCTCGGTCAGCGACGCATGCGCGATCTGCGTGTTGCGCACCAAGAGCGTCTGCACCGCCGAGATGCCGATGCTCGAGCCGATGTTGCGCATCAGGCTGTAGGTCGACGTGGCCTGCGCGAACATGTGCGGCGGCAGGGTCGAGAACGACACCGCGCTGAGCGGCACGAAGACCAGCCCGAGCCCGATGCCCTGGATCAGGCCCGGCCAGATGATGTCGCCCTCGGACAGCACCAAGGTGTAGCCGCTCATCTGGTAGAGCGAGAACGCGGTGACGCCGAAGCCGCACAGCAGCAGCAGCCGCAGGTCGACCTTGCCGACCAGCCTGCCGACGACGAACATCGAGATCATCGTGCCGAGGCCGCTCGGCGCGGTGACGAGGCCGGCGGTCGCGACCGGATAGTCCATCAGGCCCTGCAGCATCGGCGGCGTCAGCGCGCGCGTGGCGTAGAGCACCGCGCCGACGATGAAGATGAAGAACACGCCGGTGACGAAGTTCCGGTCCTTCAGCAGCCGGTAGTCGAAGAACGCCTTCTCGGGGCGCGTCGTCCAGGTGTGCGCGAGCAGGAAGGCGAACGCCACGACCATCATGATCAGCTCGACCCAGGTCTCGGTCGACGACAGCCAGTCGTTCTGCTCGCCGCGGTCGAGCAGCATCTGCAGCGCGCCGATGCCGAGCGACAGCGTCGCGAAGCCGAAGGTGTCGAACGTCATGCTGCGACGCGCCGTGTCGGCGTGGATGTAGCGCCAGATGCCGTAGAACGCGAGCGCGCCGATCGGCAGGTTGATGAAGAACACCCAGCGCCAGTCGTAGCTGTCGGTCAGCCAGCCGCCGAGCGTCGGCCCGAGGATGGGCCCGACCATCACGCCGACGCCCCAGATCGCCATCGCCGAGCCGCGCTTCTCGGGCGGATTGATCGCCAGCATCACCGCCTGCGACAAGGGCACCAGCGCGGCACCGAACAATCCCTGCAGCAACCGGGCGCCGACGATCTGCGCGAGCGACCCCGAGAAGCCGCACAGCATCGACGCCAGCGTGAAGCCGCCGACCGAGACGAGGAACACCTGCTTCTGGCCGAAGCGATCGCACATCCAGCCGGTCAGCGGCGTCGCGATCGCGGCGGCGACGATGTACGACGTCAGCACCCAGGTGATCTGATCCTGCGATGCCGACAGCGCGCCCTGCATGTGCGGCAGCGCGACGTTGGCGATCGTGGTGTCGAGCGCCTGGATGATGGTCGCGAGCATCACCGAGACGGTGATCATCGGGCGGTTCAATGCGGGCGCGGTCATGCCGCCTGCTCCATCACGGTCAACAGCTGTTCGAGCAGTTCGGTGGCGCCGCGCAAGCGCGCCGGGTCGATCCCGGCGAACAGCTCGCGACGCATCGCGTCGGCTTCCCTGCGCACCTTCTCGTAGAGCTTGACGCCGGCCTTCGTCACGACGACGAGCTTGACTCGCCGGTCCGTGGTGGACGGCTCGCGCACGACCAGCTCGGCCTTCACGAGGCGGTCGACCATCGTGACCATCGTCGCGTCCTCGACGCCGACGCGGCGCGCCAGCTCGGTCTGTGCGAGCGGCTCGCCGGCCTTCGCGGCGACCGCGATCGTCATCCAGCTCGCCTGGCTCATGCCCAGGTCCTTCAGGCGCCGGTCGAGCAGCAGACGCCAGGTGCGCGCGCCGTTGTGCAGGGCAGCGGAGAAGCGCTCCTCGAGCGTGAGCGCGGATGCCGTTTCGGAAGCCATCTGATGATTAGATATCTAATCATCAGTGTAGCACAGGTTCTGCATGTGCCGCGACGGCCCTGCCGCCGCTCGGCCGCCGACCCGCGGTTAAGCTAGTGCCCTCGCGCGCGCCGCGCCCCTCGGCAGTCTCCTGATGTCCACGCCCTCCCGACCGTCCTTTCTGCGCCGCTGGCTAGGCGCGCTGTGGCGGTTCCTCGACGCCAGCCGCCGGGTGACCGTCAACCTGATCTTCCTGCTGATCGTCGTCGTGCTGGTGCTCGGACTCGTGCGGCGCGGCGGTCCGGCGCTCGAAGACCGGACCGCGCTGGTGCTGCGCCTCGAAGGCCCGATCGTCGAGCAGAGCTCGGCCGGCCTGCGCGAATCGGCGCTCGCCCGGGCGCGCGGCGAGGAGATGTCCAGCATGCAGCTGCGCGACCTGCTGGGCGTGATCGATACCGCGACCAAGGACGCGAAGATCTCGGGCCTGGTGCTGCTGCCCGACGACCTCGGTGCCGCCGGCCTGCCGATGCTGCGCGAGGTCGCCGGCGCGCTCGACCGTTTCCGGGCCGCCGGCAAGCCGGTGATCGCCTGGGCCAACAGCTACGACCAGCGCCAGTACTACCTCGCGACGCATGCCGACCAGGTGCTGCTGCATCCGGACGGCGAGGTGCTGATCCAGGGCTACGGCGGCTACCGCAACTACTACCGCGACGCGCTCGACAAGCTCGGCGTCACCGTCAACCTGCTGCGCGTCGGCACCTACAAGAGCTTCGGCGAACCGTACATCGACAACGGTCCGTCACCGGCGGCGAAGGAGGCCGACGGCCTGCTCTACAGCGGCCTGTGGGCTACCTACACCGGCGACGTCGAGAAGGCGCGCAAGCTGCCGGCCGGCACCATCGCCGACCTGATCGAACACCTGCCCGAGCGCTTCGCGGCCGTCGGCGGCGATGCCGGCAAGCTGTCGCTCGAAGCCAGGCTGGTCGACGGCCTGAAGACCCAGGACGAGCTCGACGCGATCATGATCCAGCGCGGCGCCAAGAGCGCCGACGGCAAGACCTTCCGCCAGGTCTCGTTCGAGGACTACAGCGCGCGCCTCGCGCCCAAGCTCACCGGCGACGCGATCGGCGTGGTCGTCGCCGAAGGCGAGATCACCGACGGCGCGGCGCCCCCCGGCACGGTGGGCGGCCGCTCGACCGCCGAGCTGATCCGCCATGCGCGCGAGGACGATCAGATCAAGGCGATCGTGCTGCGCGTCGACTCGCCCGGCGGCAGCGCATTCGGCGCCGAGCTGGTGCGCCACGAGCTCGAGTTGACGCGCAAGGCCGGCAAGCCGGTCGTCGTGTCGATGAGCAACGTCGCGGCCTCCGGCGGCTACTGGATCTCGACCGCGGCCGACGAGGTGATCGCCGATCCGGCGACGATCACCGGATCGATCGGCGTGTTCGCGATGTTCCCGACCGTCGACAAGACGCTCGACAAGCTCGGCGTGCACACCGCCGGCACGACGACGACCTGGCTCGCCGGCGCCGGCGACCCGCGCCTGCCGCCCGACCCGCGCTTCCTGCAGATCGTGCAGCAGAGCATCGACCACACCTACCTCGACTTCACGACCAAGGTCGCGACCGCGCGCAAGACGACGCAGCCGGCGATCGATGCGGTCGCGCAGGGCCGCGTATGGACCGGCGCGCAGGCCAAGGAGCGCGGCCTCGTCGACACGCTCGGCGGCCTCGGCGATGCGCTGAAGTCGGCGGCGCGCCGCGCCAAGCTCGGCGACGACTACCGCGTGGCCTACATCGAGCGCCAGCCGGGCCGGCTCGAGCAGCTCGCCGCGATGTTCGTCGGCACCGCGGCCGACGTGGTGGGCGCCAAGGTGCGCGCAGAGCTGCTGCCGCCGGCGATGCCCGCGCAGGTGGCGACCGGTCTCGAGCGCGACCTGCGCCAGCTCCAGTCGCTGGTCGACCCGCAGCGGCCCTACAACGTGGTCGTCCACTGCCTGTGCGAAGCGCCGTGACGGCGCGCCGTCGATGAGCGCCGCGCCCACGCCGCTCAACCCGGCGCAGATGGAAGCCGTCCACTACCTGGGCGGCCCCTGCCTCGTGCTCGCCGGCGCCGGTTCGGGCAAGACGCGCGTCATCACGCACAAGATCGCGCGGCTGCTCGAAGCGGGCTATGCGCCCAGGCACATCGCGGCGATCACCTTCACCAACAAGGCCGCGCAGGAGATGCGCGAGCGCGCGAAGCAGCTCGTCGGGCCGCGCGCCGCGAAGGATCTGGCGATCAGCACCTTCCACTCGCTCGGCGTGCGCATGCTGCGCAGCGAAGGGCAGCGGCTCGGCCTGAAGCCGCAGTTCAGCATCCTCGACAGCGACGACGTGCTGTCGCTGCTGCGCGATGCCGGCGGCACCAGCGACGTCGCGCTGGCGCGCCGCTGGCAATGGGCGATCAGCCTGTGGAAGAACCAGGGGCTGAACAGCGCACAGGCGCAACGGGCTGCGCAGAACGATGACGAGCGCGTTGCGGCGCGCGTGATGCAGCGCTACGAGGAGCGTCTCGCGGCCTACCAGGCGGTCGACTTCGACGACCTGATCACCTTGCCGGCGCGCCTCCTGCAGCGCGACGCCGAGACGTGCGCGACCTGGCGCGACACCTTGCGCTACGTGCTGGTCGACGAATACCAGGACACCAACGCGATCCAGTACGAGATGCTGAAGGGCCTGGTCGGCGAGCGCGGCATGTTCACCGCGGTCGGCGACGACGACCAGAGCATCTACGGCTGGCGCGGCGCGACGATCGAGAACCTGCGCCGCCTGCCGCAGGAATACGCGGCGCTGAAGGTGATCCCGCTCGAGCAGAACTACCGCTCGACCGGCCACATCCTGCGCGCCGCCAACCAGGTGATCGCGAACAACCCGAAGCTCTTCGAGAAGAAGCTGTGGAGCGCGTTCGGCGACGGCGATCCGGTGCAGGTCGTCGAATGCGACAGCGAGGAGCACGAGGCCGAGCGCGCCGTCGCGCGCATCCGGGCCTTGCGCGCGCAAGGCGGCGAAGTGCGGCTCGCGGACTTCGCGATCCTCTACCGCGCCAACCACCAGGCCAAGGTCTTCGAGCAGGCGCTGCGCAAGGCCAACCTGCCGTACAAGGTGTCGGGCGGCCAGAGCTTCTTCGACCGCGCCGAGATCAAGGACCTGTGCGCCTGGCTGCGCCTGCTCGTCAACCAGGACGACGACCCGGCCTTCCTGCGCGCGGTCACGACGCCCAAGCGCGGCATCGGCCACCAGACGCTCGCGAGCCTCGGCGAATTCGCCGCCAAGTGGAAGACCAGCCTCTACGAGGCGCTCTTCGCCGAGTCGCTGCACGGTGCGCTGAGCGCCCGCGCGATCGGCTCGCTGCACGAGTTTGGCCGCTACGTGAACGACCTCGAATACCGCGCCCGCCGGACCACCGGCTCCGACGCTGCGCAGGCCTTGCTGCTCGGCTGGCTGAAGGACATCGGCTACGAGCAGCACCTGCACGACGGCGAGGACAGCGAGAAGCTCGCGGCGGCGCGCTGGAGCAACGTGCTCGACTTCGTCGAGTGGATCGCCCGGCGTTGCGGCGGCAGAGATGACAACGACGGCACGAGTGCCGTCGGCGAGAACGACGGCGGTGCCGCGCTCCGCAGCGAGACCAGGAGCGTGCTCGACGTCGCGCAGACGATCTCGGTGATCATCAGTCTCGCCGAGCGCGGCGACGAGCAGGACGTGATCACCTTGTCGACCCTGCATGCGGCCAAGGGACTCGAGTGGGCGCACGTCACGCTGGCCGGCGTCAACGAAGGGCTGCTGCCCTTTGTCAGTGGCGGCAGCGAGGACGACGGGATGACACCGCAGCGCCTCGAGGAGGAGCGCCGGCTGATGTACGTCGGCATCACGCGGGCGCGGCGGACGCTCGCGGTCAGCACCTTGCGGCGGCGCAAGCGCGGGCGCGAGCTCGTGCCGGGCATGCCGAGCCGCTTCATCGCCGAGATGAAGCTGCACGAGGCGGGCCCGAAGGTCGACCCGCGCGAGAAGCTCAAGGCCCTGCGCGAGGCCGCCGCACGCCGCGCCGAAGCCGCCTCCTCGAGCAGCAATCAAGAGCCGTTGGCGGCCGAGTCACGGCGCTGACCCGGCATGAGGATAGATGCCGTGCGCGCGCAGGCCGTCGCCGTGGGTGCTTGTGCCGCCATCGCGATCGGTGCCGCGCAGGGCTGGTTGCCGGTCGAGATCGGCTGGGCGTTCAAGCCGCTCACGACGCTGCTGATCCTGGCCTACGCCTGGCGCCGGGCCGGCCTGACCGCGGTGCAGGCGCGCTGCGTGCGCCTGGGCCTGTCGTTGTCGCTGGTCGGCGATGTCGCGTTGCTGTGGCCAGGCGCAGGTTTCCTGGCGGGACTGATCGCCTTCCTGCTGGCGCACCTGGCCTATGTCGCAGCGTTCTGCGTGCCGTTGCGCCTGGCGGCGCGCAAGGGACCGTTCGTTGCGTATGCCGCCGTGGCCGCGGTCATCCTCGTGCCGCTGTGGCCGCACCTGCCGGTGGCGCTGCATGCGCCGGTGCTGGCCTATGTGCTGTGCCTCGCGACGATGGCCGCGCAGGCGGCGGCGTGGTGGCAGAGCCGGATCGGCGCCGACGATGCGACGCATGCGCGCAGTGCGGCGCTCGGCGGCTTGCTGTTCATGGCCTCCGACAGCCTGCTCGCGATCAACCGGTTCGCGCTGCCGCTGCCGCTGGCGTCGCTGTGGATATTGCTGACCTATTGGCTGGCGCAGTGGCGCATCGCGAGTTCGCTGCGGGGCGCCGCCGTGCCGCCTACATCCCCTTGAAGAGCCCCGTGAAGCTGCGCGAGACCTCGAGCTTCTCCGGGTGCCCCTTCACGCCGACCAGCTGACGCCCGCGCAAATCGCGCGTCACGCCGGCGATGTGCTTGGTGTTGACGAGCGTCGAGCGGTGGATCTGCCAGAACAGGTCGGCATCGAGCTCGTCCACCAGCTCCTTGATGGGCTTCCTGATCAGCGCCTCGAGCGTCGCCGTCTGCACGCGCGTGTACTTCTCGTCGGAGATGAAGAACAGCACGTCCTCGACCGGGATCATCTGTATGGTCTGGCCGACGGTCGCCTGGATCCAGCGCAGGTGCTGCGGCGCGCCTTGCGGGTTCATGTGTCCGGCGAGCTTCTGCAAGAGCTGCTGCATCGCCGCCGGCGGCGGATCGTCGCCGCCGGCGCTGTGACCCTGGTCGGCGCGCTGCGCGAGCCGCTTCCGCACCCGGGCGACCGTCACTGCGAGGCGGTCCCGCTCGGCCGGCTTCAGCACGTAGTCGACCACGCCCTGCTCGAAGGCCTCGATCGCGTACTGGTCGTAGGCGGTGATGAAGACGATCTCGCAGCCGGGCCACTGGTCGGGCGTGTCGTCGTCGGTCGGCAACTGCGCGATCGCGCGTGCCGCCTCGACGCCGGTCATGCCGGGCATGCGGATGTCGAGGAAGACGAGGTCCGGATGGTGCTGCTCGGTGAGCTCGACCGCTTCGCTGCCGTTCTTCGCCTCGGCGACGATCTCGAGCTCGGGCCAGACTTCGGCCAGGCGGGCGCGCAGCTGGTCGCGCAGCAGCCGCTCGTCGTCGGCGATGAGGGCGCGGGTGGCGGCGGTCGGCGTGTTCATGCGGCCATCGTAGCGCCGGCCGGCGCGCGCGGGCGTGCCGGACGCACCAGCAGCCAGACCAGCCAGACCGCCAGCAGCAACGGCGAGAACACCAGCGCCACCACGCCGAGCACCGCGAGCAGCACGAGCCCGAGCGCGAACGCGGCGACCAGCAGCGGCAGCACGATCGCGATCGGCACCACCAGCACGGCCACCAGCAGCGCGACGAGCACGCCGACGATCGCGATCAGCCAGTCGGCGCCGTGCAGCGCGCCGAGCGTGATCGACTCGTCGTCGATCGTCAGCACGCCGTGGTCGAGCGGCAGCAGCCAGTGGGCGCATGCGACGACGAGACCGATGCTCAGCAGCAGCGCGACCAGCAGCAACAGGCCGCACACCTTGAACGCCGTCTTCATGCCGTTTCTCCTTCGCGCGTCTGCGCCGTGTACGGAACCGTGAGCGTCACCACCGTGCCGCTCGGCGTGTTCTCCGAGACCGTCATCGAGCCCTTGGTGCCGTAGAGCAGTTGCAGCCGCTCGCGGATGTTGTTGAGGCCGGTGCCGGTGCCGGCGGTCGGCGCCTTGCCGAAGCCCATGCCGGTGTCGGCCACCGTCACCGCGAGCTTGCCGTGCACGATCTCGGCCTTCACCGTCAGCTTGCCGCCTTCGGCCTTGGGCTCGAGGCCGTGCTTGATCGCGTTCTCGACCAGCGACTGGATCATCATGGTCGGGAACTCGGCCGACAGCAGGCCGTCGGGCACCTGGATGTCGGTCTGCAGGCGGTCTTCCATGCGTACCTTGAGGATTTCGAGGTAGGGCCGGATCACCGCCATCTCGCGCCCGAGGTTGTGCGACTTCGGCTGCGACTCGCGCAGGGTCGGCATCGACGCGCGCAGCAGTGCGATCAGGTTCTTCTGCATCTGGCTGGCGCGCGCCGGATCGGTCTCGATCAGGTGGTCGATGCTCGCCAGCGTGTTGAACAGGAAGTGCGGCTCGACCTGCGCCTGCATCGCCGCCATGCGCGCCTCCACCACCTGGCGCTTCAGCTGTTCGGACTCGGCGGTCTCGGCCGCGGCGGCTGCCTTCACCTCGGCCTCCTTGCGGCCCTTGTAGGTGATCTTCAGGATCGCCGACGCCGCGATCCAGAGGAACGCGAGGTCGCTGAGGAAGTCGCCCGCATGCACGGTGCGGGTACGGACGCGCGCTGCACGTTGCGCGTCGACCGCCTCGCGCGCCGCCTCGCGCGCCGCCTCGGCCGCTTCCTCGCGGGCCGCGCGGGCGTCCTCGCGGGCGCTCTTCGCCTCCTCGATCGCTTCCTGCACCGATTCCTTCGCCTGGCGCACCGCATCGTGCAGCGTCTCGCTGTCGATCACGCCCTTGGGCAGCTTGATCACGACGCCGTTGTCGGAGATGTCCAGCGCCGCCGATGCCGCCGATGCCGCGGCCGACGCCGCGGAGGCTGCCGCGGCGGCGGCGCTCGCGGCGCGCGTGTGCGGCGTGACGCGTACGCCGTTCTTGTCGATCGAAATGGACACGTCGTCGTTGTCGTCGGAGTCGCCCGACGGCGGCCTGGGCTTCTCGATGTGGACGACCGGCGCCTTCGGAATCTTCGGCACGACGACGGCGGGGATGTCGTCGTCGATCAGTTCGGTCACCGACCAACTGAACGGCGGCAGCTTCTCGAGGATCGTCGAGACGATCATCAGCAGCACCGACAGCGCGATGAAGCGCCTCCAGCTGATGCCGATCAGCCAGTTCGCGTACTCGTGGAACAGACGCACCGCGCCGAGCGAAAAGCGCTGCCAGTTGGTCGGCGCGCCGGGCGGGCGGGGCGGAGCCGGCGGGATCGGCGGTGTGGGTGGGGGGCTGGACATGACCGGGAACGCAAAGCGGGAGGCTGACCTTGGCTACTGTAGGGGCGCGGCCGCGTCGCCCCTACAGGGGTGCGACGGACTGCATCGTCGAGCCGACAGGGTGCCTGAGGCCCCGACAGCCGCGCCGGCCGGCGCCGTTCGCGCCGCGCCGGCGCCGGTTCGCGCCGCGCCGTCCCCGATCGTCGCATCCCTGCGGCGCCGACGCCGGCAACTGCCTAGTCTGCACGCCGAGGGCTGCATCGCGCCGCCCGCGACAGGAGGTTGCAATGAAGAGTTCATGGTGGACGCGCGGCGTGATGCTGGTGGCGCTGGCGTGCGCATTCATCCAGGCGCAGGCCGTGACGGATGCGGCGTTCGAACCGGCGTTCCAGCTGTTCACACGCGCCCTGGCGGGTGACGACGCCGCGATCGATCCCGCGGCCGATGCGTTCGGCAAGCTCCACGCCGCCGAGCCGACGAACCCGGTGCTGATGGCCTACGACGGCGCCGCGACGACGATGAAGGCGAAGAACGCACTGATGCCGTGGAAGAAGATGGGCTACGCCGAGGACGGCCTCGCGCTGATCGACAAGGCGCTCGCGATGCTGGCGCCGGCGCACGATGCACCGCTGGCCCGCGGCACGCCGGGATCGCTCGAAGTCCGCTTCGTCGCCGCCAACACCTTCCTCGCCGTGCCCGACTTCATGAACCGCGGCGCGCGCGGCGCGACGCTGCTGAGCGACGTGATCGCGAGCCCGCTGTTCGGCCGCGCGCCGCTCGGCTTTCGCGGCCAGGTCTGGCTGCGTGCCGCGACGCTGGCGACGCAGCAGAAGCATCCCGACGTCGCGCGCCGCTACCTCGAGCAGGTCGTCGCGAGCGGCGCGCCGCAGGCCGACCGGGCGCGGGCGCTGCTGAAGGGGCTTTCGGCATGAGCGCCATCCTCGCGGAGACCCCGATCCGATCGGACGCCGGCCGGGCCGCGCTCGTCGCCGAGTTGCGCGGCGTGCACAAGACCTACCGCCTCGGCCAGCACGTGATCCCGGCGCTGCGCGGCGTCGACCTCGCGGTGCGCTCCGGCGAGCTGCTCGCGCTCACCGGCCCGTCGGGCAGCGGCAAGAGCACGATCCTCAACCTCGCCGGGCTGATCGACCGGCCCGACCGCGGCGACGTGCTGCTCGGCGGCCGCCCGGTCGGCGGGCTCGACGAAAGCGCCCGCACCTTGCTGCGCCGCGACGCGCTCGGCTTCGTGTTCCAGAACTTCAACCTCGTGCCGGTGATGACGGTGGCCGAGAACGTCGACTACCCGCTCTTCATCGCCGGCGTGCCGGCGGCCGAGCGGCGCGAACGTGTCGCCGCGCAGCTTCTGGCGGTCGGCCTGCACGAACATGCGGCGCACCGGCCCGATGCGCTGTCGGGCGGCCAGCGCCAGCGCGTCGCGATCGCGCGCGCGCTCGTCAAGCGGCCGCGCCTCGTGATCGCCGACGAGCCGACCGCGAGCCTCGATTCGGCGACCGCCGACCAGGTGCTCGACCTGATGCGCGAGCGCTGCCATGCCGAGGGCGCCGCGTTCCTGATCGCGACCCACGACGCGCGCCTCACGCAGCGCTGCGATCGCGTCGTCGCCCTGCTCGACGGGAGGCTGGAATGATGATGCCGCGCTGGCTCAAGTTCGCGCTGCAGAACACGCTGCGCAACCGGCGCCGCTCGCTCGTCACCGTGACGATCGCGGCGCTCGGCACCGCGGCGATCCTGCTGGCCGGCGGCTTCGCGCTTTCGACCTACCACGCGCTCGCGCAGTCGGCGGCGCGCAGCACCGGGCACCTGATCGTCGGCCTGCCGGCGCAGTTCACGCAGGACGAGGACACGCCGCTGCAGCACGGCCTCGACGATGCCGCGACGCTGAGCGCGACCTTGATGGCCGACCCGGCGGTGCGTCACGTGCTGCCGCGCATCGCGTTCAGCGGCCTCGTCAGCAACGGCGACAAGTCGACCGTGATGCTCGCGACCGGCGTCGATCCGGATGCCGAGTTCGCGGTCAAGGGACCGTTCCTCAACGTCGTCGCCGGCGAGGTGCTGGTGTCGGGCGCGAAGGATGCCGACGTGATGCTCGGCGACGGCCTCGCGAAGAGCCTGAAGGCGCAGCCGGGCAGCGGCCTGACCCTGCTCGCGAGCACGACCGACGGCGCGCTCAATGCGATCGACGTGCGCGTCAAGGGCATCTTCTCGACCGGCGTGCCCGACATCGACAAGCGCCTCGTCTACACCGACATCGCGACCGCGCAAAGACTGCTGAACACGAAACGCGTGTCGACGCTCGGCGTGTTCCTCGACCGCATGGAGTCGACGCCGTCGGCGCAGGCGCGCGTGCAGGCGCTGTTCCCGAAGTTCACGGTCCAGACCTGGCTCGACCAGGCGTTCTTCTACGCGTCGGTGAAGGGCCTCTACAACCGCATCTTCGGCGCGCTCGGGCTCATCATCGCGACGATCGTGCTGTTCGTCGTCGCCAATGCGATGGCGATGGCGATCATCGAGCGCACCCGCGAGATCGGCACCTTGCGCACGCTCGGCACCTTGCCGCGCCAACTGCAGGGCGCGCTCGCGCTCGAAGGCATGGTGCTCGGCCTGGCCGGTGCGCTGGCCGGCGCCGCCGCCGCGCTCGGCATCGCGTTGCTGCTCTACGTCGTCCCGGTGCAGATGCCGCCGCCGCCCGGCAGCACGCGAGGCTATCCGCTCAACGTCGACATCGATCCCGCGCTCTATGCGATCACGGTCGTCGCGATCGTCGCGCTGACCACCCTGGCATCGGCCTGGATCGCGCGCAAGACCGTGCGCATGCCGCTCGTCGATGCGCTGGCCCACACCTGAAGGACATCTCGCCATGAACACGATGCGCTACGCCGCGCTGCTGCTCGGCCTCGTCGCCGCGGCCGCGCACGCCGACGACGTCGGCCCCTTGCTGAAGACCGCCGACAAGTACCGCATGAGCAGCGACGACATGCAGGTCGAGACGCTCATCACCGTCTTCAACACCGACGGCTCGCCCGACAAGGAGCGCCGCTACACCGTCTATGCGCAGCAGAAGCACCGGTCGCTGGTGCTGATGCAGAGCCCGGCCGAGAAGGGCCAGAAGGTGCTGATGCTCGGCGACGACTTCTGGCTGCTGATGCCGGGCAGCCAGCGGCCGCTGCGCATCACGCCGATGCAGAAGCTGCTCGGCGACGCATCGACCGGCGACATCGCGACCTTGAGCTGGGCCGACGACTACACCGGCACGGTCGCCGGCAAGGAGAGCTGCGGCGAGCCGGCGCAGCCCTGTCTGCACCTGAGCCTGGTGGCCAACCGCAAGGGCGTGACCTACCAGCGCATCGAACTGTGGGTCGGCGAAGCGCGCGGCGAGCCGGTGAAGGCCGATCTCTACGTGCAGTCCGACAAGCTCGCGAAGCAGGCGCGCTTCGTGATGGACCAGGCCGGCGCGCCGACCGCGGTGACGCAGATGCTGTTGCGCGACCAGTTGACGAACAAGAAGGAAACGCAGGTGCGCTACGTCAGCCGGCAGGAGCACACGGTGCCGGAAGCGTGGCTGAACCCGATGTTCCTCGCGCACAACCCGCAACTGGATTGACGGCGCCATGCGGACCGCGATCGTGGCCGCGTGGCTGGCGGCCGGGGCCGCTGCATGCCATGCCGCCGGCTTCGAGTTCAGCGGCCAGGTGCGGCCCGAATGGCTGCAGCAGACCGCGAACGGCAACGGACCGCTGGCCGGCGCGTCGGCGCTGTCGCCCGGCCTCGTCGCGTTGCCGGGCAGCGGGCCGGTCGTCGAGAGCGAACTGCATGCGCAAGGCCACGGTTTCACCGGCATCGCGACCTGGACGACGCAGCGCCTGCGCGGCACCGGCCAGCCCGAAGCGACGCAGGGCAGTGCGTGGGTCGACGAGCTGTACTGGTCGGGCGGCAGCAAGGACGGCTGGCAGTTCAGCGTCGGCAAGAAGATCGTGTCGTGGGACGTCGGCTACGGCTTCCGTCCGAACGACTTCGTCGAGCAGGAAGTGCGACGCACCTTGCTGACGGTGACGCCCGAGGGCCGGCCGCTGGTCGCGGCCGAGCACTTCAGCGCGACGACCGCTTGGTCGCTCGTGCTCGTCAACCCGACCGGGCCGCACGGCGGGCGCGGTGCGAACGAGCCGGCGCTGGCGCTGCGTGCCTATCGCCGCGACGGCGCGGTCGACTGGTACGGCTACGCGCGCCTAGGCTCGCACACCGGCGCGAGCGCCGGCGCTGCGGCGGCCTGGGTCGCGAGCGAATCGATCGAGCTGCACGGTTCGGTGCGCATGCTGAACCAGGCCGACAGCATCTCGACCGGCGGCGCGTCGGGTCTGGTGCGCAGCGATCCGTGGCACGACGCGACGATCCGCGGCCCGGTGCAGTGGCTCGTCGGCGGTACCTGGACCAATGCCGATCAACTGAGCCTGCTGGTCGAAGGCTGGTGGGACGGCACGGCGCTGTCCGATGCGGCCTGGGATGCCTGGAACATGCGCCATCGCGGGCTGGCGGCGCTGGCCGGCACGGCACCAGCCGGCGCGGTAGCCGGCAACCTCGCATGGCAAGCCGATGCCTTCGGTGCCGCCCAGAACCTGCGCCGCGCCAATGCCTATGCGCGCCTCTCGTGGCAGCACGACAAATGGGAACCGGCGATCGACCTGCTGGTCGAGCCGGCCGATGCCGGTCATGCGATCACCGCGTCGCTCGGCTGGCAGGGCGACCGCATCCGCGTCGATGCGGGCGCCCGGTTCTACGGCGGGCCCGGCAGCGCGGTGCTGGCGCAGATCCCGACCCGGCGCATCGTCTACGCCGCGCTGACCTACTCGTTCTGATCTCGGCGAGCCGCTTGCATCAACGCCCCCAGCTTCGACCGGTAGGCGACGACCTCGGCACGTTCGAGCACCGGGCCGCGGCCGGCCACGTAGCGCCGGCAGTCGAGCGCGAGCACGTCACCGGCATGTCGAGCAGCTTCGAGGTCTTGCGCACCTGCGACATCAGCGCCTTGTAGTTGCCGGGTGCCTTCGCATCGACCAGCAGCAGTCCGTTGGCGCTGAAGCGCAGCAGCGAGTTGGCACCGCCACCGCGGATCAGGTAGAGGCCGGTCGTCACCAGCTCGGTGCTCATGACCAGGTGTCAGCGCACATCGAGCGCCGACATCGCGGCGGCGCTTGCGCATCGGCATCTGAACGAGGGCCTGTATCGCGCTGGCATGGCTGCATGTTCGATCTCCCTGAGCGGCCTTCGAGTCGTGATCGTTTCCCGCGTCTATTCGCAGCCCGTCGATGCCGGTCCACGTGTCGTCCGGGCGTTGCATCCTGCAAATGGGTTTGCTGCGCGGCGTGCGTGCGATCGGGAATGCATCCCGTCTGCGGAGAACGAAGGTCGGTCCATTCCGCGCCGCTTGCAACTGGGGACAACCGCGGGAGCGGCGCCGTCACTGCCGTATCGCCTCGACCTCGATCAGCAGCTTCACGCGATCGTCGACGAACGGCAGGCTGTGCGTGATGCCGAAACGGCTGCGCACGAGCTCGCCTTCGAAGTCGCCGCCGCAGACCTCGTGGCGCAGCACGAGGCTCAACCCGCACTTCCAGCGCGTCGCGGTC
Organism: Pseudomonadota bacterium; assembly: GCA_018241265.1. Taxonomy (GTDB): domain Bacteria; phylum Pseudomonadota; class Gammaproteobacteria; order Burkholderiales; family Burkholderiaceae_C; genus JAFEEF01. The sequence continues at coordinate 16,342 of JAFEEF010000044.1, forward strand.
AGGGTCAGCGGCTCGCTGGTGCCGCGCAAGGTCAGCTCGCCGTGCACTTCGCGCGGCAGGTCGCCTTCCCAGCGCACCTGGCGTGCGGTGTAGTAGGCCTCGGGCGAGCCGGTCGGATCGAGCAGCTCCTTGCCGCGCAGGATGGTGTCTAGCAGCGGCACGCCGCTGTTCACCGAGGCGGTCTGCACCGTGATGCCGACGTCGAGCAGATGGGCCTTGGCGTCGAACTGCACGCTGCCTGCGATCTTGTCGAAGCGCCCGCGGATCGTCGACGTGCCCATGTGGACCACTTCCCAGTGGACCGCGGTGTGCGTCGGATCGAACACATACGCCGGCGACGCGCCGGCCGCCGACGCGGCCGGCTGCGCCGAGGCCGTCGTCGCCAGCACGAGGCCGGCGACGGCGATCAGGCGACGCGCCGGGCGGAAGCTCCGTTGCCGCGCCACTGGTTCATCAGCGCCGCCCACTTCGGCCGCACGGCCGCGAGATGGCGCTCCTTCACATGGCCGTAGCCGCGGATCTCTTCGGGCAGCCGCGCGATCTCGATCGCCTGCGCGAGGTTGGACGCATCGAGCTTCTTCAGCAGCTCTTCGATCGCGGCGCGGTATTCGCCGATCAGCGCGCGCTCGGTCTTGCGCTCTTCGGTCTTGCCGAACACGTCGAGCGCCGTGCCGCGCAGGCCCTTCAGCTTCGCGAGCAGCCTGAAGCCGGTCAGCATCCACGGCCCGTAGGGCTGCTTCTGCAATTCGCCCTTCGCGTTCTTCTTCGCGGTGGCCGGCGGCGCGAGGTGGTAGGTCAGCTTGTAGTCGCCTTCGAAGTCGGCGGCGATCTTCGCGAGGAAGCTGCCGTCGCTGTGCAGCCGCGCGACTTCGTACTCGTCCTTGTAGGCCATCAGCTTGAAGAGGTAGCGCGCGACCGCTGCGCTGAGCTTCTTCGAATCGAAACGCGCCTCGGCGCCGCGTACCTGCTCGACGAAGCGGCGGTACTGCTCGGCATAGGCTGCGTTCTGATAGGCGGTCAGGAATTCGACGCGCTCGGCGATCATGTCGTCCAGGTCGGCGCCGGGCCTGCGCACGAACTCGATCACTTGCCCTTGCGGTTGCATCGATGCCTGCACGGCCGTCGGGTCGTGCGCCGCTCGGCGGCCCCATTCGAATGCCTGTTTGTTCTTGTCGACCTGCACGCCGTTCAATTCGATCGCGCGCATCAGCGACGCGCGGCTCAGCGGCACGCGGCCCTGCTGCCAGGCGTAGCCGAGCATCAGCGGGTTGCTGAAGATCGAGTCGCCGAGCATCGCGACCGAGATCGCTTCGGCATCGAGCAGGCCGACGTGGTCCTTGCCGACCGCGGCGCTCACCACCGCTTCGCAGTTGCCTTCGGGGAACGCCCAGTCCGGGTTGCTCAGCACCGCGGCGGTCGGCGAGCCGTGCGTGTTCAGCGCGACGTAGGTGCGGCCTATGCGCATCGTCGCGAGCGTCGCCTTGTTGGCCGCGACGATCGCATCGCAGCCGATCACGACATCGGCCTCGGCCGTGCCGACCTTGGTCGTCAGGATGGCCTCCATGCGGTCCGCGATCTGGATGTGGCTCCAGGTCGCGCCGCCCTTCTGCGCGAGGCCGGCCGCGTCCTGCGTGACGATGCCCTTGCCTTCGAGGTGCGCGGCCATGCCGAGCAGCTGGCCGATCGTGATGACGCCGGTGCCGCCGACGCCGGCGACGACGATGCCCCACGGCGCCGCGGCCGGCGGCAGCGCCGGCTCGGGGATCGCCGGCAGCTGCGCCAGGTCGGGCCGGGCGCTCGACTTCTGCTTCGTCTTCAGCTGGCCGCCTTCGACCGTCACGAAGCTCGGACAGAAGCCCTTCACGCAGGAGTAGTCCTTGTTGCAGGAGTTCTGGTTGATGCGGCGCTTGCGGCCGTACTCGGTCTCGACCGGCTCGACCGACAGGCAGTTGCTCTGCACCGAGCAGTCGCCGCAGCCTTCGCACACCAGCTCGTTGATGACGACGCGCTTGGCGGGGTCGATCATCTTGCCGCGCTTCCTGCGCCGGCGCTTCTCGGTCGCGCAGGTCTGGTCGTAGATGATGACGGTGGTGCCGGCGGTCTCGCGCAGCTCGCGCTGGACCCTGTCGAGCTCGTCGCGGTGATGCACCGTGACGCCGGGCGCGAGCCGCGCCTTGATGTCGGCGGCCTCGTACTTGGCCGGCTCGTCGGTCACGACGACGACGCGTGCCGCGCCTTCGGCATGCACCTCGCGCGACATCTCGGGCACCTTCATCGTGCCGTCGATCGGCTGGCCGCCGGTCATCGCGACGGCGTCGTTGAAGAGGATCTTGTAGGTGATGTTGACCTTGGCCGCGATCGACTGGCGGATCGCGAGCAGCCCCGAGTGGTAGTAGGTGCCGTCGCCGAGGTTCGAGAAGATGTGCTTGTCGTTCGTGAAGGCCGCCTGGCCGACCCACGACACGCCTTCGCCGCCCATCTGGCTGAAGGTCGTCGTGCTGCGGTCCATCCACACCGCCATGTAGTGGCAGCCGATGCCGGCGACGGCGCGCGAGCCTTCGGGCACGCGCGTGCTGGTGTTGTGCGGGCAGCCGCTGCAGAACCACGGCGTGCGGTCCTCGCTCTTCATCGCCGGCGCGGCGAGGCTCCGTTCCTTGGCTTCGATCAGCGCGATGCGCGCGTCCATGCGCGCTGCGGTGTCGGCATCGACGCCGAGGCCCTTCAGGCGCTTCGCGATCGCCTTCGCGATGATCGCGGGCGTCAGGTCGGCCTGCGCGCGCAGCAGCCAGTTGCGGCCCGGGTTCGGCCGGCTCCACTCGCCGTCGGAGTCGTCGAACTTGCCGAGCACGGTCGGACGCACGTCGGAGCGCCAGTTGTAGAGCTCTTCCTTGAGCTGGTATTCGATGACCTGGCGCTTCTCCTCGACGACGAGGATCTCCTGCAGGCCCTGCGCGAAGTCGCGCGTGATGGTCGCCTCGAGCGGCCACACGACGTTGACCTTGTGCAGCCGGATGCCGAGGCGCCGGCAGGCGTCCTCGTCGAGGCCGAGGTCCAGCAGCGCCTGGCGCGTGTCGTTGTACGCCTTGCCGCTCGCGATCAGGCCGAAGCGGTCGTTCGGTCCCGAGATCACGTTGTGGTTGAGCTTGTTCGCGCGGATGTACGCGAGCGCCGCATACCACTTGTAGTCCATCAACCGCGCTTCCTGCTCGAGCGCGCCGTCCGGCCAGCGGATGTGCAGGCCCCCGGGCGGCATCTCGAAGTCGGTCGGGATCACGATGTCGACGCGGTCCGGATCGACGAACACGCTGGACGCCGACTCGACGATCTCCTGGATCGTCTTCATGCCCGACCAGACGCCGGCGAAGCGGCTCAGCGCGAACGCGTGCAGGCCCATGTCGAGGATGTCCTGCACCGAGGTCGGAAAGAAGACCGGCAGGCCGCAGGCCTTGAAGATGTGGTCGCTCTGGTGCGCCGCGGTCGAGCTCTTCGCGATGTGGTCGTCGCCGGCGATCGCGATGACGCCGCCATGCTTCGAAGTGCCCGCCATGTTGGCGTGCTTGAAGACGTCGGAGCAGCGGTCGACGCCCGGGCCCTTGCCGTACCAGATGCCGAACACGCCGTCGAACTTGTTGCTCTGCGGATAGAGGTCGAGCTGCTGCGAGCCCCACACGGCGGTCGCGCCGAGTTCTTCGTTGACGCCCGGCTGGAACACGATGTTCTGCGCCGCGAGGTGCTGCTTGGCCTGCCACAGCGCCTGGTCGTAGCCGCCGAGCGGCGAGCCGCGGTAGCCGCTGATGAAGCCCGCGGTGTTGAGGCCGCCCATCGCGTCGCGCTTCTTCTGCAGCATCGGCAGGCGGACCAGCGCCTGCGTGCCGCTCATGAAGGCGCGCCCGTGCTCGAGGACGTACTTGTCTTCCAGGCTGACGGCTTCGAGGGCCTTGCGGACGGCTTCGGGCAGCGGCGCGTTCATCGTGCAACTCTCCAGATGGCGGGGTCGGTGATGGCTGCGACGCTTCAGCTCGTGGCCGGGCCGCACAAGGCGAGCAGTGTAGGGAAACGGCCGCGCGCAGTGCTTTCTTTCTGAAAGGCCTGGACGGCCGTTGGAGCAATAATCTTGCTCTAGACTCCGCTTCGGAGATTCGATGGCGCAGAAGAGGGCGAGTTCGGGCAGGACGAGCGATGCCGCGGCGAACGCTGGCGCGGCCGTGCTCGACCGCTACGACATCGCGATCCTGCGCGAGCTGCAGCAGGACGCGCGGCTGTCCAACGCCGAACTCGCGACGCGCATCGGCCTGTCGCCGGCGCCGGCCTGGCGGCGCGTGCGCTGGCTCGAGGAGCAGGGCTACATCACCGGCTACCGCGCGGTGATCGACCGGCGCAAGGTCGACCTCGGCGTGCTCGCGTTCGTGCGCATCGATGCCGACCGCAACACCGCCGCGTCGACCTCCGAACTCGAGGACGCGATCCGGCGTATTCCAGAAGTGATAGCCTGCCACTACATTTCGGGGTCGGGGACGTTCGAACTCGAAGTCGTCGCGACCGACCTCGACGCGTTCTCGAAGTTCTCGCTCGAAACCCTGCTGAACCTGCCGAACGTGAAGGACCTGCACACCAGCTTCTCGCTCGGCGAGGTGAAGGCGGGCGCGGCGCTGCCGCTGGCCCATCTGGAAGCGGCCGCGGGACGCGGTTCGCGCGATCCCGAATAGGCCGGCATCCAGCGCCGCGGCACAGGTCGATCGTTCCATGCAAGCCCTGTTGCCCACGTCCACGCCGACACCGATCGCGCCTGCGCAGGCCAGGGAGCGGGTGCTTGGCAGCGACAACCGCGGCCGCGTGCGCCTGGTGCAGCTCCTGACCGTCTTCGCGATCTACTTCGCCTGCGCGCTCATCATGTGGGGCGGCGCCGCGTATGGCCTGATTCCGGCGGCGCCGCTCACCGGTTGGTGCCTGTACGTGGCGGTCGGCATGGCGGTGTTCTATCTGCTGATCCGCAGCGGCTGGAGCCAGCGCACGGCCGACCCGATGCTGAGCGAGGCGCAGGTCGTGTTCGGCGTCGTCGCGGTGCTGTGGGCCTACCTGATGTGCGGCGTGTGGCGCAGCGCGACCCTGTTCCCGCTGATGCTGATCCTGACCTTCGGCGCGTTCGTGTCGAGCTGGCGGCGCCTGGCGGCGCTCACGGTGCTCGCGCTCATCGGTCTGGCGGCGAGCATCGCGCTGCTGCACGGCGGGCATCCGAACGCCTACGACTGGCGCGCCGACATCGCCAACCTGCTGATGATGGCGGTCGTGCTGCCGACCTGCTCGATCGTCGCGGCGCGCCTGTCTTCGCTGCGCGCGCGGCTGCATTCGCAGCGCGACCGCCTGGAGCGCGCGCTCGACGAAGTGCAGCGCCTGGCCACCGAGGACGAGCTGACCGGCCTGCAGAACCGCCGCCGGATGCAGGAGCTGCTCGAGCTCGAGCACAGCCGCTCGGTCCGCTCGGGCCGCACGTTCTGCCTGGCGGTGATCGACCTCGACCACTTCGGCGAGATCAACGACGAGCACGGCCATGCAGTGGGCGACCAGGTGCTGCGCCTGTTCGCCGGCGAGGCCAAGGGCGCGATCCGCGCGTCCGACCTGCTGGCCCGCTGGAGCGACGAGGCCTTCGTGCTGCTGATGCCCGACACGCATGCGGCGCTGGCGCGGCTGGGCGTCGAGCGGCTGCGCGAGCGCACCGCGGCGACGACGATAGACGCCGGTGCCTCGCGCCTTGCGCTGCGCTTCTCGGCCGGCGTGGTCGAGCACCTCGCGGGCGAATCGGTCTCGGACGCGATCGGCCGGGCGGAGCGCGCGCTGGCGAGCGCGAAGGTGCAGGGGCGCAATCGGGTCGTGGTCGGGTAGGCGCGAAACGCGCGGCACGGCCTGCGCGGACGATCGGCGAGCGATCAGCAGTCGCTCCGCCCCCGCTCGGTCAGGTAGACCGCCGCCTGCACTCGCGAGTTGAGCCCGAGCTTCCTGAGGATGTGCTGCACGTGGATCTTCACCGTCGTCTCGGCGATGAACAGCGCACGCGCGATCTCCTTGTTGCTCGCGCCGCGCGCGATCTGCGCGAGGATCTCGCGCTCGCGCGGCGACAGCTCGTCGATCGGGTCGTGCACTCGAGCGGGCTCGGCCGCTGTCTCGGGCGGCGCCGTCTCGCGAAAGGCCGCGACGAGCTTGTCGGTCATCTCCGGGCTCACCGTCGAGACACCCTGCATCGCACGCTCGATCGCGTTCGCCAGCATCGGGCTGTCGGCGGTCTTCAGCAGGTAGCCCTGCGCGCCGCCGCGCAGCGCGGCCGCGAGGTCGTGCTCGTCCTCGCTCACGGTGAGCATCAGCACGCGCGCATCGGGTGCCGCCGCGCGCAGGCCGGGCAGGGCCGCGACGCCGGTCACGCCGGGCAAGTGGTTGTCGAGCAGGATCACGTCGGGCTGCACCGCTGCGGCCACGCGCTGCGCCTGGCCCGCATCGCCGGCCTCGGCCACCACCTCGAAGCGCCCGTCGGCCGCGAGCAGTGCCGTCAGCCCGCGCCGGAACAGCGTGTGGTCGTCGACCACCATCACGCGGATCGTCATGCCGCCTCCGGGAGCGTCAGCACGACGCGCGTGCCGGCACCCGGTCCGGACTGCACATCGACGTCGGCGCCTATCGTCCGCGCGCGCTCGCGCATGATGCGCAGCCCGACGTGGGTCTCGTCCGACGCCGTGCCGCCGAACCCGCGTCCGTCGTCGCGCACGCTGACGCGCCAGCGCGGCGCCTGCTCGACGTCGACCCAGACCGCGCTCGCGTTGGCATGCTTGCGCACGTTGGAGAGCGCTTCCTGCACCACGTGCAGCACCTGCACCTGCACGTCGGGCGCGAGCGGCAGGCCGTGGCCCAGGACCTCCAGATGGGTCGGCAGCCCGGTCTGGTGCTCGAACTTGCGCAGCGTGGTCTGCAGTGCCGGCGTGATGTCCTCGGCGTTGGTGCGCGTGCGGAAGTGCAGCAGCAATTCGCGGACGTCGGCCGTGCTCTCCTGCACGCCGGCGTCGAGCTCGCCGAGCGCGCGCTGCGCGGCCGGGCCGTCGGCGCGCTCGAGCGCGCCGCGCAGCAGCTGGACCTGGATCTTCACGAAGGCCAGGCTCTGCGCGATCGAGTCGTGCAGCTCGCGCGCGAGCAGCCCGCGCTCCTCGGCGATCGCGGCCTCGCGGTCGAGCGCGATCGCGCGCTGGCCCTCCATCGCGCCGGCCAGGTGCATCGCCAAGGCTTCGTACAGCGCGCGGTCGGCCGCGTCGAAGGCGCGCGGATTGCGGTACAGCAGATCGATCTCGCCGAGCTGGCGGTCCTGCATGCGCACCGGCACGTTGACCAGCAGCTCGAAGCCCGCCCGCAGGCAGAGGTCGCGCGGCGCCGCATCGCGGATCGGAATCACGCGCGTGCGCGCCTCGCCTTGCGGCTGGCCGCAGAGGCACTCGCCGGTCAGCAGGCAGGGTTCGCCGTCGACGATGGAAGCCGGCAGGCAGTCGCTGCCCAGCAGCAGGTAGCGGCGGTTCGCCTCGTCCGACCAGCGCACCGCCGCGGCGTCGGCCCCGGACACGACGCGCAGGTGGTGCGCGAAGTGGCGCGCCAGCTCTTCCAGCGACCCGGCGCGCGCGGCCAGCGCACTCGCCTCGTACAGCGCGGCCAGGCGCCGGTGCTCGGCTTCGAAGTGCTCGGTCTTCTCGCGGACCTTGGCCTCGAGGTTCTGGTAGAGCCCCTGCAGCCGCTCGGCCATCTGGTTGAAGCCGTGCCCGACCGCGCCGAACTCGTCGGCCGAGCCGATCGTGACGCGCGCCGCCAGGTCACCGGACTCGGCGCGCGCCAGCGCCTCCTGCAGCCGCGACAGCGGTGCGAAGATGAAGAGATAGGCCGCGTACAGCAGCGTCACGGCCGCGCCGATGGCCAGCGCCATCATCGCCAGCTGCACGGCGTTGAGCAGCGCGGTCCAGATCGACAGCTGGCTCTCGATGGCGCCGACGAAAGCGTCGATCGTCTCGACATAGGCCTGCGCATCGCGGGCGACCGCGTCGGCGGCGGGCGCCGGCCGGGCCGACCAGCGCGCGCGCAGTGCGAGCCAATCGCGGCGCACCGCGGCGAAGGCCGCCTCGGAACGCGCGCCGCGCGGCACGAACAGCGGCCGCGCCGGGTCGCCCGACTGCAGCAGCGCAATGTTCTGGTCGAACTGCCGGACCTGCTGCTGCAGCCCCGCGGCATCGCCGGCGGCCAGCGTCTGCGCGAGCCGCCAGGTCTGCATGCGCATGCGGCCGGCCTCGTTGACCGCGGCGGCGCCGCCTTCGAGCTTCCAGGTCACCGAGAGGGTCACGCCGATCGAACCGAGCGCGAGCAGCAGCAGCGCGGCACCGATCAAGCCCAGCTTGGCGGCCAGCGTCCGTGGTACGCGCAGGCCGCCGGGCAGCCCGGCATCGGCGCGCGGCGATGGCGTGCTCTTCGTCATGGGCCCGCATCATGCATCGGATCGACGGGCGCCGGCGGGTGCCGCCCCGCCCCTTCGTTCACTGCACCAGCGGCGCCGCGACCGCCTCCAGCGCCACGCCTTCGATGCGGGCGGTGCCGGCGAGCAACTGCAGGTACTGCCGCAGTGCCGTCGCCCACGACTGCCGGCGCAGCACCTGGGCGACCGCGGGCGCGACCGATTCGTACGGCGGCACCTGGCGGCCGCGGCGCTCCAGCACCTCGACGATATGCAGGCCGTGGCGGCTGTGCACGAGGCGCGGCAGCACGCCCACTTCCGGGCGGCCGAAGATCTCGCGGGCGAACTCGGGCGCGCAGTCGCCGGCCTCCAGCCAGCCGAGGTCGCCGCCATGCGCGCCGCTCGGGCAGTTCGACAGCGTGGTCGCGGCGGCGCCGAAGCGGTCGGCTTCGTCCGCGCCGCGCGCGCGCAGGTCGACGAGGCAGGCCTCGGCGCGCCGGCGCAGCGCCGCGACATCCACGCCCGGCGTGACCGCGAACAGCACATGGCGCGCGTGCACCTGCTCGCCGGATGCGAAGCGCGCCGGGTTCGCGGCATGGAAGCGCCGGCAGGCGTCCTCGGCCGGTTCCGGAACGACCAGCGCGCGATCGAGCAAGGCCTCGATCGCCGCGCTTGCCGCGGCGCTCGTCGCGCCGCGCTCCGGGATGGCGTCGTCGCGCGCGAGCAGGCCGGCCCGCATCGCCGCCTGGCGCAGCAGCTCGGTGCAGGCGCGCTGCCGAAGCTCGGCGTCGTCCAGCACCTCGTCGGGTGCGTTCAGCGCGACATCGCCGACGCGCGCCACGCGGGGCTCCGCGGCCATCGTCCCGCCTTCGGGCGGCCGCGCGACGGCGCTCATCGCGCCGCTCCGCGCGGCACGTTGAGGCGGCGCGAGCGCACGATCTGGTAGGGCCGGAACAGGTAGGCCACCGAGGCCAGGCCGCTCCACACATGCACCAGCCGGCTGAACGGCAGCAGCAGGAAGATCGTCATTCCGAGCACGAGGTGGACCTTGAACGGCCAGGCCACCGACGCGAGCGCGGCGGCGTCGGGGCGGAAGGTCGCGATGTGCTGCGCCCAGTCCGACAGCACCAGCATCGTGCTGCCGTCGCGGTGTTCCAGCGAATGCGGCAAGGTCGCCAGGCCGAGCAGCAATTGCACCCAGAGGATGAGCGCGATCGCCAGGTCGGTGCGGTGGCTGGTGAGCCGGATGCGCGGATCGAAGATGCGCCGGTGCAGCAGGATCGTCAGCCCGACGAAGCAGACGAAGCCCGCGGTGCCGCCGGAGACCACCGCGAAGACCTGCTTCTGCCCCGGCGTGACGAAGGCTTCGTAGAGCCAGTGCGGCGTCAGCAGGCCGACCGTATGGCCGAAGAACAGGAACAGGATGCCGGCATGGAACAGGTTGCTGCCCCAGCGCAGCTGGCGCGCGCGCAGCAGCTGCGACGAGTCGCTCTTCCAGGTGTACTGGTCGCGATCGAAGCGCGCCAGGCTGCCCATCAGGAAGACCGCGAGGCAGATGTACGGGTAGACGGAGAACAGGAAGGCGTGCAGGGCGTTCATGCGCGTGCTCCGGTGGCGCCGGCTTGGCGGACGATGCGGATCGGTTGGGCCTGTCCGGCGTTCGAGCAACCGCCGAAGACCGGCGGCTCCTCCCAGACGGCGTCGAGCGGCGGCTCGTCGTCGGCCGCCGCAGCGGGGCGCCCGCTGCGCATGCCGGCGAGATCCAGCAGCGCGCCGATCGCGGCGGCGTAGAGGCTGCGGCGGCGCAGCAGCGCGGCATGGATGGCCTCGAGGATGTGCACGACCTCGCGCAGCAGCTCGCGCGCCGCCTCGGGCGGCTGCGTCGACGCGTACTCGAGCAGCACCGGCAGATGATCGGGCAGCTCGCCGGGCGCGAGCTCGAGGCCGGCGTCCTCATAGGTGCGCAGCAGGTCGATCATCGCCGGCCCGCGCTCGCGCGAGTCGCCATGCACATGCTCGAACAGATGCAGCGCCGTCGCGCGCCCGCGGTCGAACAGCTCGACGTACTCGGCTTCGGCCTGCAGCGGTGCGATCGACGCGATGCGATCGGCCAGCGCATCGAGCTCGGCGAGCCGGCCGGATGCGAGCGCGCGTTCGTCGTGCAGCGCATCGCGCAGCGCGTCGAGGTGGTCGCGCCATGCCGCGTCCGGATAACCGAGCAGCCGCGCGATGGCCCTGAGGGTGTGCTTCATCGTCAAAGCTCCGCGCGGATCGGGATCGTCCGCTTCTTCTCGCTGCCGAACAGGCTGGTCTCGGTCACGCCTTCGCTGCAGCCGTTGCCGAACGAGAAGCCGCAGCCGCCGCGCACGTTGAAGGCGTTCTCGGCGTACTCGCGGTGCGTGCTCGGGATCACGAAGCGGTCCTCGTAGTTGGCGATCGCCATCACGCGGTACATCTCCTCGACCTCGGCGGCGCTGAGCTGCACCTGGTCGATCGCCTTCTGGTTCGGCTGGCCGTCCACGTGCCTGGCGCGCTGGTACGCGCGCATCGCGAGCATGCGTTCGAGCGCGCGCACCACCGGGTACGTGTCGCCCGCGGTCAGCAGGTTGGCGAGGTACTTGACCGGGATGCGCAGCTGCGAGACGTCGGGGATCTCGCCGTTGGTGCCGATCTGCCCGGCGTTCGCCGCGCCGCTGATCGGCGACAGCGGCGGCACGTACCAGACCATCGGCAGCGTGCGGTACTCGGGGTGCAGCGGCAGCGCCACCTTCCACTGCACCGCCATCTTGTAGACCGGGCTGTTGCGCGCCGCTTCGAGCCAGTTGTCGGGCACGCCGTCGCGCCGCGCCTGCTCGATCACCTGCGGATCGCTCGGGTCGAGGAAGACGCCGAGCTGCGCCTGGTACAGGTCGCGGTCGTGCTCGACGCTCGCCGCCGCCTCGATGCGGTCGGCGTCGTAGAGCAGCACGCCGAGGTAGCGGATACGGCCCACGCAGGTCTCCGAGCAGACGGTGGGCTGGCCGGCCTCGATGCGCGGATAGCAGAAGATGCACTTCTCGGCCTTGCCGCTCTTCCAGTTGTAGTAGATCTTCTTGTAGGGGCAGCCGCTCACGCACATGCGCCAGCCGCGGCACTTGTCCTGGTCGATCAGGACGATGCCGTCCTCCTCGCGCTTGTAGATGCTGCCGCTCGGGCAACTCGCCACGCAGGCCGGATTCAGGCAGTGCTCGCACAGCCTGGGCAGGTACATCATGAACGTGTTCTCGAACTGCCCGTAGATCTCCTTCTGGATGTCGTCGAAGTTGCGGTCGCGGCTGCGCCCCGCGAACTCGCCGCCGAGGATCTCCTCCCAGTTCGGACCCCACGTGATCTTCTCCATGCGCTGGCCGGTGATCAGCGAGCGCGGCCGCGCGGTCGGCGCCGCCTTCATCTCGGGCGCGCTGTGCAGGTGCTCGTAGTCGAAGGTGTAGGGCTCGTAGTAGTCGTCGATCTCGGGCAGGTTGGGGTTCGCGAAGATGCGCATCAGCAGCTTCCACTTGCCGCCCTGGCGCGGCTCGATCGAGCCGTCGGCCTTGCGCACCCAGCCGCCGTTCCAGCGGTCCTGGTTCTCCCATTCCTTCGGGTAGCCGATGCCGGGCTTGGTCTCGACGTTGTTGAACCAGGCGTACTCGACCCCGGGCCGGCTCGTCCAGACGTTCTTGCAGGTGACCGAGCAGGTGTGGCAGCCGATGCACTTGTCGAGGTTGAGCACCATGCCGATCTGGGCGCGGACCTTCATGGATTCTCTCCCTGGCTCTGGTAGGCGACCGCGAGGTGGTCGTCGCGCGGCGTGTCCAGCCAGTCGACGCGGGCCATCTTGCGCACGACGACGAACTCGTCGCGGTTCGTGCCTATCGTCCCGTAGTAGTTGAAGCCGTAGCTCAGCTGCGCATAGCCGCCGATCATGTGGGTGGGCTTGAGCACGATGCGCGTCACGCTGTTGTGGATGCCGCCGCGCACGCCGGTGATCTCCGAGCCCGGCGTGTTGATGATCTTCTCCTGCGCGTGGTACATCATCGCCATGCCCGGCTTGACGCGCTGGCTGACGACCGCGCGCGCCGCGATCGCGCCGTTCGCGTTGAACAGCTCGATCCAGTCGTTGTCCGCGATGCCCGCGCCCTTCGCGTCGTCCTCCGACAGCCACACCACCGGTCCGCCGCGGTTCAGCGTCAGCATCAGCAGGTTGTCGCTGTAGGTGCTGTGGATGCCCCACTTCTGGTGCGGCGTGATGAAGTTGAGCTGGATCTCCGGATGGCCGTTGGGCTTGATGCCCTGCATGCCCGCGGTCGCCTTCAGGTCCACCGGCGGCCGGTAGGTCGAGAAGCCCTCGCCGAACGCGCGCATCCACGGATGGTCCTGGTAGAACTGCTGGCGGCCGCTGAGCGTGCGCCACGGGATCAGCTCGTGGACGTTGGTGTAGCCGGCGTTGTAGCTGACGGTCTCGCTCTCGATGCCGCTCCACGTCGGGCTGGAGATGATCTTGCGCGGCTGCGCCTGGATGTCGCGGTAGCGGATCTTCTCGTCCTCGCGGTACAGCGCCAGGTGCGCATGGTCGCGGCCGGTCGCCTTCGACAACGCTTCCCACGCTTTCACCGCGACGTGCCCGTTGGTCTCCGGCGCGAGCTGCAGGATGACCTCGCAGGCGTCGATGTCGGTCACGATGCGCGGCCGGCCCGCGGTGTCGCGCCCGTTGAGCTCGCCGAGCTGCGCGACCTCGGTCTCGGTCTTCCACGCGATGCCCTTGCCGCCGTTGCCGACCCGGGACATCAGCGGTCCGAGCGACGTGAAGCGCTCGTAGACCGCCGGGTAGTCGCGCTCGACCACCGCGATCTGCGGCGCGGTCTTGCCCGGCACCAGCGCGCACTCGCCCTTGACCCATTCGCGCACGTCGAAGGGTTGCGCCAGCTCCGCCGGCGTGTCGTGCATCAGCGGCGTCAGCACCACGTCCTGCTCGACGCCGAGGTGGCCGACGCAGACCTCGCTGAACGCGCGCGCGAAGCCCTTGTAGATCTCCCAGTCGCTGCGCGCCTGCCACACCGGGTCGACCGCGGCCGACAGCGGATGGATGAACGGGTGCATGTCGCTGGTGTTGAGGTCGTTCTTCTCGTACCAGCTCGCGGTCGGCAGCACGATGTCCGAGTACAGGCACGTCGTGCTCATGCGGAAGTCGAGCGTGACCAGCAGGTCGAGCTTGCCCTCCGGCGCCTGCGCGTGCCAGCGCACCTCTTCGGGCTTGGCATCGTCCTGGCCGAGATCCTTGCCCTGCACGCCGTTCTCGGTGCCGAGCAGGTGCTTGCAGAAGTACTCGTGCCCCTTGCCGCTCGAGCCGAGCAGGTTGCTGCGCCAGACGAAGAGGTTGCGCGGCCAGTTCTGCGGCGCGTCCGGGTCCTCGCAGCTCATCGCCAGCGTGCCGTCCTGCAGGCCGCGCACGACGTAGTCGCGCGCGTCCAGCCCGGCGGCCGCGGCGTCGCGCGCCACCTGCAGCGGGTTGGTGCGCAACTGCGGCGCCGACGGCAGCCAGCCCATGCGCTCGGCGCGCACGTTGTAGTCGATCATCGAGCCGCCGAAGCGGGCGCGCTCGGCATCGCTCAGCAGCGGCGACGTGATCTCGGCGAGGCCGAGCTTCTCGTAGCGCCACTGGTCGGTGTGGGCATAGAAGAAGCTCGTGCTGTTCTGCTGGCGCGGCGGGCGCGCCCAATCGAGCGCGAACGCGAGCGCGGTCCAGCCGGTCTGCGGCCGCAGCTTCTCCTGGCCGACGTAGTGCGCCCAGCCGCCGCCGCTCTTGCCGATGCAGCCGCACAGCATCAAGAGGTTGATCACGCCGCGGTAGTTCATGTCGGCGTGGTACCAGTGGTTCATCGCCGCGCCGATGATCACCATCGACTTGCCCTCGGTCTTCTCGGCGTTGGCGGCGAACTCGCGCGCCACCGCGATGACGTGGGCACGCGGCACGCCGGTGATGCGCTCCTGCCAGGCCGGCGTGTAGGGCGCGTCGTCGTCGTAGCCCTGCGCGCCGGAGCCGAGCCCGCGGTCGATGCCGTACTGCGCGGCCTGCAGGTCGAACACGGTGGCGACGAGCGCGTCGCGTTCTTCGCCCGCCGCGCCGAGGCGCAGGCGCACGGCCGGCACCTTCGCGACGTGCGCCGCGCCGGGGCCGGCATGGCTCGTGAAGTGCGGCGTCTCGACGCCGCCGAAGTAAGGGAACGCGGCCTCGACGACCTCGTGCGCCTGCGCGCCGTCCTCCAGCACCGAGAGCTTCAGCCGCACCTGCGCGCCGTGCCGCGCCTCCTTGTCCTCGAGGTTCCAGCGGCCGGCGTCGTCTCGGCCCTCAGGGCCCCAGCGGAAGCCGATCGAGCCGTTCGGCAGCACGACCTGCCCGTCGGCGTCGAACGCGACGGTCTTCCATTCGGGGTGGTTCGCCTGGCCGTGGCGATCGCCGAAGTCGCTCGCGCGCAGGTAGCGGCCGGGCACGTGGGCGGTGCGGCCGTCGGGCAGCACCTGCTCCTCGAGCAGCACGAGCAGCGGCAGGTCGGTGTAGCGGCGCGCATAGTCGTCGAAGTAGGCCGGCCGCCGGTCGAAGTAGAACTCCTTCAGCGCCACATGGCCCATCGCCATCGCGAGCGCCGCATCGGTGCCTTGCTTCGGATGCAGCCACAGGTCGGCGAGCTTGGCGACCTCGGAGTAGTCGGGCGTCACCGCGACCGTCTTCGCGCCCTTGTAGCGCACCTCGGTGAAGAAGTGCGCGTCGGGCGTGCGCGTCTGCGGCACGTTGCTGCCCCAGGCGATCAGGTAGGTCGAGTTGTACCAGTCGGCCGACTCGGGCACGTCGGTCTGCTCGCCCCAGGTCTGCGGGCTCGCCGGCGGCAGGTCGCAGTACCAGTCGTAGAAGCTCATGCAGACGCCGCCGATCAGGCTCAGGTAGCGGCTGCCCGCGGCATAGCTGACCATGCTCATCGCCGGGATCGGCGAGAAGCCGAGCACGCGGTCCGGCCCATGAGTCTTGATCGTGTAGACGTTGGCGGCGGCGACGAGCCGGTTCACCTCGTCCCAGCTGCTGCGCACGAAGCCGCCCATGCCGCGCACCTGCTGGTAGTCGCGCCGCGCCGCCGGGTCCTCGACGATGGCGGCCCACGCGGCCACCGGGTCGGCGTGCGCCTTCAGCGCGGCGCGCCAGCGCTCGAGCAGCCGGCCGCGCACCATCGGGTACTTGAGGCGGTTCGCGCTGTAGAGGTACCACGAGTACGACGCGCCGCGCGCGCAGCCGCGCGGCTCGTGGTTGGGCATGTCCCAGCGCGTGCGCGGGTAGTCGGTCTGCTGGGTCTCCCAGGTGACGATGCCGCCCTTGACGTGGATCTTCCAGCTGCAGCTGCCGGTGCAGTTGACGCCGTGCGTGCTGCGCACCACCTTGTCGTGCGACCAGCGGTTGCGGTAGGCGTCCTCCCAGGTGCGGTCCTCGCCGGTGGTCACGCCGTGGCCGTCGGCGTAGCGCTCGCGCGGCAGCGTGAAGTAGGTCAGGCGATCGAGGAAATGGCTCATGACAGCCCCTCGTCCGATGGGTACATCGG
>JAFEEF010000045.1 GCA_018241265.1 Pseudomonadota bacterium
CAGGAATTTCATGTCGGGGGGGATGCTCATGGATGCGTTCCTCTGGGGGAAGCCGGGACTGGCTTCGTTATCGGGCCGGTGCGGGCGAAGTTGAGGGCGAATTCACGCCCGGCGCATCGGCTTCGGAAGCGCCGTTCTCGTCTTCCTGATCAGGCTCGGCCGGCACGACCTTCAGCAGCCGGTCCTCCGCCTCGCGGTTCATCACGATGATGCTGATGCGCCGGTTCGCCGGGCTTTCCGGGTTCGTCGTATCGATGAGATGGCTGGACGCCAGGCCCTGCACCAGCAGCACGCGGTCTTCCGGCAGGCCGCCGGCGTTGAGCTCGCGGCGCGACGCGTTCGCGCGGTCGCTCGACAGCTCCCAGTTGCTGTAGCCGAGCTGGCCGCCGCTGAACGGCTGCGCGTCGGTATGGCCTTCGAGCGTCAGGTGATTCGGCACCTCGGCGAGCACCGAGCCGATCTCGCGCAGCAGATCGCGCATGTACGGTTTCACGATCGCGCTGCCGCTGTCGAACATCGGCCGGTTCTGCTCGTCGACGATCTGGATGCGCAGGCCGTCGCGCGTCATGTCGAGGCGGATCTGCGACTTCATCGCGGCAAGCTTCGGGCTCGCCGCCAGCACGTCCTCGACCTTCTTCTTCAGCGCCTCGAGCCGCGCCACTTCGGCCCGCCGGAGTTCGGCCTTCAGCGCCTTCAGCTGGACGGTCTTGTGCTTGACCTCGATGTCGCCCTGCTTGACCTGGCCGCTGGTGCGCGTCAGGTCCTGGCCACCGCCCTTGACGACGCTGGACGAATCGCCCGACCCGCTGCCGCCGCCGAGCAGCGCCACCTTGAGCGGCGCATTGAAGAAGTCGGCGATGCCCTTCTTGTCGCCGTCGGTCGTCGAGCCGAGCAGCCACATCAAGAGGAAGAACGCCATCATCGCCGTCACGAAGTCGGCGTAGGCGATCTTCCAGGCGCCGCCGTGCGCCGCATGGCCGCCCTTCTTGACGCGCTTGATGATGATCGGTTGAAGTTTTTTCGCGTCACCGGCCATGGTCGGCTCCGGTCAGGAATCGAGGTCCGCGCAGGCTCGAGCGGAACCCGGCATCACTTCTTGCCCTTCACGTGGCCTTCGAGCTCGGCGAAGGTCGGGCGGTCCTTGGAGTACAGCACCTTGCGGCCGAACTCGACCGCGACCTGCGGCGCATAGCCTTGCATGCTGGCGAGCAGCGTCGTCTTGATGCAGGACAGTTCCTTGGAGCCTTCGTCGACCTTCTGCTCCAGCAGCCCGCCGAGCGGTTCGACGACGCCGTAGGCCAGCAGAATGCCGAGGAAGGTGCCGACGAGTGCCGAACCGATCATCCCGCCGAGCACCGCCGGCGGCTGGCCGACCGAGCCCATCGTGTTGACCACGCCGAGCACCGCCGCGACGATGCCGAACGCGGGCAGCGCGCCGGCGAGCCGCGCGATCGCGGAGACCGGGCCGTGCGCCTCGTGATGGTGGGTGTCGATCTCGCTGTCCATCAGGCTCTCGATCTCGTGGGCGTTCAGGTTGCCCGAGACCATCATGCGCAGGTAGTCGGTGATGAACTCGACGACGTGGTGGTCGCTGCCGACCGTCGGGTACTTCTGGAACAGCGGCGAGTTGTGCGGCTCCTCGACGTCCTTCTCGATCGACATCAGGCCTTCCTTGCGGGCCTTCTGCAGGATGTCGTAGAGCAGCGCCATCAGCTCCATGTAGCGCGCCTTCGAATACTTCGAACCCTTCAGCAGCGTCGGCAACGCGCCCAGCGTCGCCTTCAGGATCTTCGGCTGGTTGTTGACCACGAAGGCCCCGAGCGCGCCGCCCAGGATCGCCATCAGCTCGACCGGCAAGGCGTGGATGATCACGGCCATGTTGCCTTCGTGCAGGATGTAGGCACCGAAGATGCAGCCCAGCGTGACGGCGTAACCGATGAGTACGAACATGGTGTGGTTTTGCTTGGCAGGTCGGACCCGTTCCGGACCGGACAGCGGAGGACTGCGCCATATATCGACGCCTCACCCTTGCACTTGAGTCTGCCGGGCCGGACCGGCCGGCGATCGACGCAACAGCGCAGCTTTTCCGGCCTGCAAACGCAGGCGCCGCGGCGGCCGCGCAACGGCGAAAAAAAACGGATCCCGAGGGATCCGTTTCAAAGCCCATGACTGGGCCACGAGGAGACAAGCAAGAAATCAGTGACTACTGCCGGGTGTTTCGGCCGTTCCGTCGCCGGCTTGAGACCCGCGTCGGAGGGAACGTGCGTTTTGTCGCAGCTGGCCTTCAGTGAACTTTCGAGGCGTCCGGACCCGCGGCCTTGGCCTTGGCCTTCGCGGACGGAATCCGGATCGCGCCGGCGGCGTGGCCCTTGCCGGCACGCGCCGGCGGGTTGCAGAGGCCGCAGACGTAGTGCTTGGCGATCTCGTGCGGATGCGTCACGAAGTGGCCGCCGCACTTGGAGCACTTGGTCATCGTCAACATGCCGTTGTCGATGAACTTCACGAGGCGCCAGGCGCGCGTCACGGACAGCAGCGCTTCCAGGCCCTGGGCCTGGGTCTGCTCCTGGTAGAGCTGGTAGGCCTTGATGACGGTGTCGATCTCGTCGAGCTCGGCGACCTTGTTCAGGTATTCGTGGATGTTCAGGAACAGGCTGGCGTGGATGTTCGGCTGCCAGGTCATGAACCAATCGGTCGAGAACGGCAGCTGGCCCTTGCTCGGCGACTTGCCCGAGACTTCCTTGTAGAGACGGAGCAGGCGCTCGTACGACAGATCGGTTTCCGATTCCAGGACCTGGAGGCGGGCACCGAGACCGATCAGCGTGACGGCGCGGCTGATCTGCTTGGCTTCGGTGAGGATGCTCTTCTGACGCATGGCGACTGCTCCTTCGTGTGCGTGTAGGTATGGCTGCCGGCGGTCTGTGCCGCGACGGTCAGTGGATCAGTGATCAGTGGCCCAGTCGCTCAGGCGGCTTCCTGGTGGCGGCCGGCCATCAGGATCGAGGCGTGCAGGCGCGACGTGGTGTCGTTGGCGGCGCCGCGGCCGTGGTTGGTCAGGAGGCTCCAGACCAGGTCGTCGTCCATGCGGAACTTGCACAGCAGCGTGTTGCCGGAGGCGATCTTCATCATCTGCGCCGGGGTCAAGAGCGCGATCAGCGCGGCGCTCTCTTCGCTGATGCCGAGGCGGAACAGCGCTTGTTCGCGGTCGGCGCGGATCAGGCTCTGGGCGAGCATCAGGTAGGACAGGTTGGCTTCGCGGATTTCGGTGAGGATCTGGTCGGCGTTCATGGTGACTTGCTCCTGTGTTTCGCTGGTCTGTTCGACGTTGGGTTGCGTCTCAACGTGAGAAGGATTGTGAAGAGCCGAGCAGGGCTGAAACATCAGGTCACTTCTGCGCCTTGAGTCCGGCCTGCGCTACCGGCCTTGTCAGGCAACTTCCTACACGCGGAAGGGCATCTGCCATGAAAAAGGCGGCCCGCAGGCCGCCGGGTTTCCGGGTCCGTGACGCATTGCGCGCCGCGGCCGGTTTTTTCTCTATCAGTTCGGCGGACGCTTGCTCGCCATCGCCAGCAGCGAGATGTTGTTGAAGAACCAGATGCCGTCGAGCTGCCACGGCGTGTACTTGCCGATCACGTTGGCGAGCGTGTAGGGCGTGTACCAGCAGTTGTGGTCGGGGTGCACGATCTCGACGAAGGTGCCTGTGCCCTCGACGTAGTCGAAGTGGCGCTTGGCGCACTGGTAGGCGTCGGGGACGGTGATCGCGATGTGCGGCGCATTGAGCGCATGGAGCTGTGCGAGGAAGCCGGCCACGTCGGGCACGTGCTCCATCACCTCGGGCACGAGGACGAGGTCGTACTCGCCGGTGACGTCCTCGAGCTTCGAGTAGAGCTTGCCCTTGGCATGCGGCGCGAGGCCGGCGAGCGCCTCGGCGTGGATGTCGAAGCCGTCGAGCCGCGCGCAGTGCGGCTCGAGCGCGAGATGCAGCGAAGTCTTCGGGTCGGTGATCGGCCAGTCGGCGCAGCCCATGTGCAGCACGCGGCGGCCGGCGCAGATCTGCGCGAAGACGTCGAGCCGGCTGCGCCCGATCAGCTCGCTGCCGACCTGCACCCGCTGCACGAAGTACGGCGCATGCTGGGCCTCGAGCGGCGACTTGGTGCGGGCACTGGCCGGCGCTGCGGGTGTAGGTGTGGGCGCAGGCGCAGGTGCCGCCACGGCCTTGCCGTTCGCGTCGAACTGCTTGGTGTGCAGCGTGTCGTACGAACGCTTGGTGCTGGCCCACTCCTGATGCGCGTAGACCGGGCCGTCGCCCTCGTAGCGCACGCCGGTGAAGTGCTCCGGAATGAAGTAGTGGCTCGGCAGGATGTTGAGGTCCTGGTAGGCGTAGCGCCGGTACGAGTCGGTGAGCCGCATCGGCCCGACCGTCTTCCACGCCATGTCGTCGACGACGGTCGGCGCGGCGTGGATGTCGTTGATGATCTGGCCGACGAACGGGTTCTCGGCCTTGCAGGCGAAGTAGCCGGCGGCGATCAGGCCCGGCCGCGCGATCTCGTTCTCCCAGCAGGCGAAGGCCTCGCAGTCGAGCAGCGTGTCGTCGAGCTTCTTCACGCAGACGCTGTCGGCATCGACGACGAAGCCGCCCTCGTTGTAGAGGATCTCCCAGCGCATCATGTCGGCGACGCCGTTGAGCTCGCGGCGCGACATCTCGCGCATGTGGTCGGCGTTGATCCAGGTCTGCTCGGTCAGCGATGCATTGCCCCAGACCTTGACGGTCCAGTCGGGATGGAGATCGACCCAGGTGCGGATGCAGTTGTCGGGACGCTTGGTCTCGTCGCCGACCCAGATGAAGTGCAGGGTCTTCGGAATCATCGCGGTTGCTCCTTGGTGTCTCGGCCGGCGGTGCGGCGCTGGCGCAGCTCGGCCTCGAGGCGGGCGTAGCGTGCGGCCTGCTCGGCATGGCCGAGGCTCTCGTGGAAGGCGGCGAGGTTCCTCGCCGCGAGGAAGCTGCCGCGGCCATGCACGGCGCCTTCCAGGTCGGGGTTGTCGCCGAGAACCAGGCACTGCTGCCAGCTCGCCTCGATCATCGGCAAGAGCTCTTTCGCGCGCTCCGGCTCCGAGGTCGCCCAGTCGAGCAGCAGGTCGGCGAGCGTGAAGTAGTAGTCGGGCGAGTGCGTCCAGCGCGCCATCTCGGCATCGGCGATCAGCACCGCGCGCTCGAACGCGCAGGTCTTCTTCAAGGTGTAGACCAGGCGCAGCACCAGGTCGTGGCGCCACGAATCGTCCGGATGGCCGCTCGCGTAGGCGGTCTCGTAGTGCGGCGCGGCGGCGTCCCAGGCGGTCGCCAGTTCGAGGTTCTTGCCGAGCTGGTAGTGCAGGTAGGCATCGGCGGGCGACTCGTCCAGCGCCATGCGCAGCAACCGGTCGTTGCGGCCGCGCTTGCCGGTCTGACGCGCCCGGTGGTAGCCGTCGTGGCCGATGCGCACGGCGATGCGCCGGCGCGGCCACGCCGCATCGACCTGCTCGTGGATGCGGCCGGTGTAGCGCGCGCCGCGCGGCACGACGCGCGTCAGCCAGCTCGGCGCGACCGACAGTTCGGCATCGCTGTCGTATTCGCTGTCGACGCGGATCCGGCCGGCGTAGGTCGGCGCCATCCAGCGCAGCGCGGCGATGTCGGCGCCGCCGGAGATCAGCCATTCGTCGGCGTCGAGCACCAGGTTCCAGTCGGCGTCGGCGAGCGCGAGC
The DNA here is from genome assembly GCA_018241265.1 of Pseudomonadota bacterium. Taxonomy (GTDB): domain Bacteria; phylum Pseudomonadota; class Gammaproteobacteria; order Burkholderiales; family Burkholderiaceae_C; genus JAFEEF01. The sequence continues at coordinate 5,737 of JAFEEF010000045.1, forward strand.
GCATGGTTGCGCGCGGCCGAGAAGTCGTCGTTCCAGGTCCCGTAATGCACGTCGGCGCCGGCGGCACGCGCCAGCGCCGGCGTCGCATCGGTCGAGCCGGTGTCGAGCACCAGCATGCGGTCGACGTGCGGCTTCACGCTCTCGAGGCAACGCGCGATGCAGCGCGCCTCGTCGCGCGCGATCAGCACCAGCGCCAGGGAATGCGGGCCTTGCTTCATGCTGCGGGCAGGTGATCGGGCGCCAGCCCCTGCGCGTGGCGCTCGGCGATGCGCAGGTAGAGCGCCTCGATGTCCTGCGTGAAACGCCGGCTGTCGAACAGCGGCGAGGTGTCGCGCGCCGCCATCAGGCGCTCGCGCAGCATCGCGCGGCGCGGCGCGTCCGCGGCGAGCTCGAGCACGGTCCGCTCGTAGCCGGCGAGGTCGGTGCACACCAGCTCCGGCGTGCCGACGGCGTGCAGCAGGCTCGCGGCGACGCGCGACGCGAAGGTCTCGCCGATCAGCGTGACGATGGGCACGCCGGCCCACAGCGCATCGCTCGCGGTGGTGTGCGCATTGCACGGCCAGGTGTCGAGGAACATGTCGGCGAGGCGGAAGCGCGCGATGTGGTCGGCCGACGTGGCACGCGGCGCGCCGATCAGCCGCGCCGGGTCGATGCCGCGCGCCGCTGCTTCGCGCTTCAGGTTGGGCAGCGCCTGCTGCGTCCATTCGAGCAGCCACAGCACCGCGTCGGGCAGCGCCTGCAGCAGGCGGCACCAGGCGTCGAACACCTCGGGCGAGATCTTGTAGGGCTGGTTGAAGCCGCACAGCACGAGCGCGTCCTCGGGCAGCCCCTGCGACGCGCGCGTCGGCGCTTCGGGGAAGGCGCGCTGCCGGTCGTTCGGCTGGTAGCACACCGGCATCTGCGCGATCTTCTCGCTGTAGCCTTCGGCATGCGCGAGCGGCGTGACGATGGCGTCGCCGATCACGTAGTCGATGTAGTCGGCGCCGGTCGTGCCGGGATAGCCGAGGAAGCTCACCTGCACCGGCGCGGCGCGGTACGCGAAGATCGCGATGCGGTGGTCCTTGGTGTGGCCCTTCAGGTCGATCAGCAGATCGATGCCGTCGTCGCGCGCCATCTGCGCGATCTCGCGGTCGGTCTTCAGGCGCACGTCGGCGAAGCCCTCGCAGGCCGCTTCCAGACGCCGGCGCATCTTGCTGCCGTCGGAGCCGCCATGCGAATAGATGCGCACCTCGAAGCGCTCGCGATCGTGCTGCTCGAACATCTCGGCCATCAGGATCGCGGTGGCATGCTGGTGGAAGTCGGCCGACACATAGCCGATGCGCAGGCGCCGGCCGCCCGGCTGCCAGTCGCTCACGATCTTCGGCAGCGGCTCGACCTCGGCCGCCATGTAGCGCGCGCAGCTGCGGGCCGCCGCGAGCTGGTCGGCGCGGTTGTCGGTGAGGACCGCATGCGCGAACGGCGTCGTCGCGACGCTCGCATCGGCGGGCAGGCTGCGCGTCGCCGCGGCGAGACCGGCCAGGCCTTCGGCGCTCTCCTTCCACGAGCAGGAGCTGCGTTCGTAGAAGCACGCCAGGCCGCGCGAGCTGAGCTCGATGTGGCGCGGCACGCCGAGCAAGAGTGCGGTGTTGAAGCACTGCGCCGCCTCGGTCTTCATGTCGAGGTCGCTGAAGCACAGGCCCAGGTTGTGGTGCAGCACCGCGTTGGATGGCGCGAGCGCGAGCGCGTCGAAGAACGCCGCGATCGCCTCGCGCGGCTGGCCGACGCGCTGCAGCGCGAGGCCGAGCAGCGAATGCGACGCCGGATCGCGCGGCACCGCCGCATCGAGCGAGCGCAGCACCTCGACCGCCTCGGCATGGCGGTGCTGGCGCATCAGGCATTCGGCGGCGAACTCGCAGGCGACGCGGCTCGTCGGGTCGAGGCGAAACGAGCGCAGCGCTTCGTCGCCCGCCTGCAGCGTGAGGCCGTTGGAGAAGAGCGAGCGCGCATGGTTCAGCGCATAGACCGCATCGCCCGGCACGAGCCGCGCGGCCGAGGCATGCGCGCGCTGCGCGGCATCCCAGCGGCCGGCCTTGGCGTGGGTCTGGCCGAGCTGCCACTGGCGTCGCGCTTCCTTGGCGCGCTGCTGCGTAGAAGAAGAATGCATGGTGAACCGCGGCCCGATGGAGGTTGCGGCCAGTCTAGGCAGCCGTCCCGTACGACGAAGCGCGGATCAGCGGGGCAGCCATCCCCCATATCTCGGGGAGCGCCCGCGGTTCAAGTCGAAGGCCGCATCGGCCGACAACACTCTTGCGATCCTCTAGGGGACGCAAGGCGCGGCAAAGCGTCGAAAAGGACCGGCCAAGTGAACCAACTTTTACTTGACAACCGGCCTCAAGTCGACGCAGAGCCCACCGATAACACAAGCAACGGATAGACGCAAGTCGACCGTGGTCCGGAGTAAGCGGCTCGTCGAGCGCAAGGGCACCCCGAGGTCCCGAGTGCAGAACAGTGACGTCACGCCGGGCGCAGCAGCCTGAGGCCTCACCCGCCAATGGCAGTTTGAGGCGGTTCGGCCTTCACCGGCCGTCCACTTGGGCAATGCCGGCGCTCAAGCCGGGAGTCACTTTTAAACGTTTGGAGAATTTGCCATGTCGATGTCGATCAACACCAACATCAACTCGTTGAACTCGCAGATGCTTCTGGACCGGTCGCAGAATTCCCTGGCGACGTCCATGCAGCGCCTCTCGTCGGGTCTGCGCATCAACTCCGCCGCGGACGATTCCGCCGGCCTCGCGATCTCGCAGCGCATGCAAGCGCAGGTCAACGGCATGAACGTCGCGATCCGCAATGCCAACGACGGCATCTCGCTGTCGCAGACCGCGGACGGCGCGCTCGCTTCGGTGGGCGATTCGCTGCAGCGCATGCGTGAACTGGCGGTGCAGGCTGCCAACAGCACGAACAGCTCGTCCGACAAGGATTCGCTGAATCAGGAATTCAGCCAGCTCGGCGCGGAAATCCAGCGCGTCCTCGGCGGCACGACCTTCAACGGTCAGAACATCCTCGGCTCCAACGCCGGCACGCTGACCTTCCAGGTCGGCGCCAACGTGACGACCAACGACACGCTGTCGATCGCGACGACCGACCTGACGCAGGACTCGACGATCTCGAACGTGACCGGCACGTCGATCGGCAGCACCGCGGACGCCTCGGCGATCTCCAACGTGATCACCGCGATCGACTCGGCGATCGACGACATCAACAGCCAGCGCGCGATCTTCGGCGCGTCGGAAAACCGCTTCAACGCGGTCGTGTCGAACCTGCAGACCTCGGTCGTCAACCAGTCGGCCGCCGAAAGCCGCATCACCGATGCCGACTTCGCGACGGAAACCGCCAACATGTCGCGTGCCCAGATCCTGCAGCAGGCCGGCACCGCGATGGTCGCGCAGGCCAACCAGCTGCCGCAGCAAGTCCTGAAGCTCCTGCAATAAGGACGACGGCGCCGGGGGCGACCCCGGCCCGGATCCGCTCCACGAAGACCCCGCCCGGCACATGCCGGCGCGGGGTCTTCTTCGTTTGCGGTCTGCGAACTGCACCGGTTTCGCGCCGCATTTCGGGTTTTGGTTCTCCGCCGGTTTGCCAACAATGGACAGCGCGCCTCTTCCGGAAAGAGGCGCGGTCCGGAAGACACTGGCGACGGCCGATTCCATCCCGAGTTCGACATGGGCAGGGATCGAGGCACCAGGCAGTGGCGCAAGCCGGGTTCTGAGGCGGGCCGCGCAAGCGGTGCACCTTGCAACGCCGGCAATCGTGCCGGGAGACTCGATTTCCTCGTGGAGCACACACCATGCCGATGACCATCAACACGAACCTGAACTCGCTGAACGCGCAGCGCAACCTCAACGCCTCGCAGAATTCGCTGGCGACGTCGATGGAGCGCCTGTCGTCGGGCTTGCGCGTGAACAGCGCCGCCGACGATGCCGCCGGCCTCGCGATCGCCAAGCGCATGGAGACCCAGGTTCGCGGGATGAACGTCGCGATCCGCAATGCCAACGACGGCATCTCGCTGGCGCAGACCGCCGACGGCGCGCTCTCTTCGGTGGGCGACTCGCTGCAGCGCATGCGCGAACTGGCGGTGCAGGCGCGCAACTCGACCAACAGCGCTTCCGACAAGGACTCGCTGAACCAGGAATTCACGCAGCTCGCTCAGGAAATCCAGCGCGTGCTGGGCGGCACGACCTTCAACGGCGCGTCCATCCTCGGCTCGAACGCCGGCACGCTGACCTTCCAGATCGGCGCCAACGTGACGGCCAACGACACCGTCAGCATCGGCACGGTCGACATGACGCAGGACACGACGATCACCGCGGTGACCGGCACGACGATCGACAGCACCATCGACGCGACCGGCCTCGGCGACGTGATCACCGCGATCGACTCGGCGATCGACGACGTCAACAGCCAGCGCGCGATCTTCGGCGCGACGCAGAACCGCTTCAACGCGGTGATCTCGAACCTGCAGACCTCGGTCGTGAACCAGTCGGCCGCGCAGAGCCGCATCATGGACGCCGACTTCGCGACCGAAACGGCGAACATGTCGCGCGCGCAGATCCTGCAGCAGGCCGGCACCGCGATGGTGGCGCAGGCCAACCAGCTCCCGCAGCAGGTGCTGAAGCTGCTGCAGAGCTGATAGCGCTGCGGCGCGGTTACCGAATGCAAAGGCGGCCGGCGCAGCACTCAAGCTCGGCGCCGCCGCGCCGAAGAGGGGACATCGGGGCAAAGGCCCCGCATGTCCCCGTCGTTTTCCGGGCGCCCGCACGGAGTGCCGAAAGGTAGTACGTCATGTCCACGATCTCCTCCACCGCCGGTACGCTGAGCTCTCCCGGCATCGGCAGCGGCCTCGATGTCAACTCCATCATCTCCAAGATGATGTCGGTCGAGGCGCAGCCGCTCTACCAGCTCCAGGCGCAGCAGTCGTCGATCCAGTCGACGATCTCGGCCTACGGCACGGTGCAGTCGACGCTGTCGAGCTTCCAGACCGCGGTGCAGGCGCTGACGGCGCCCAGCCTCTGGTCGGGCACGACCGCGACGTCGGCCGACAGCACCACGATAGGCGCGGCCACCGATTCGACGGCGGTACCGGGCAACTACGCGATCACGGTGTCGCATCTCGCGACCAACCAGTCGACGGTGAGCGGCACCTACAGCTCGTCCAGCGATCTGGTCGGATCGGGCACGCTGCACATCGATACCGGCAGCTGGAACAGCGACCAGTCGGCCTTCACCGCGACGAGCGGCAGCAGCGGGTTCGACATCAGCATCAGCAGCACCGACACGCTCGCCGATGTCGCGAGCAAGATCAACGGCGCCGGCGCCGGCGTCACCGCGTCGGTGGTCACCGACTCGACCGGCGCGCGCCTGGTATTGAGTTCGGGGCAGACCGGCGCGAGCAACGGCTTTCGCGTCACCGCGACCGACGACGACGGCAACAACACCGACGGCAGCGGCTTGTCGTCGCTGGCCTTCGATCCGGCCGGCGGCACCACCACGTCCACGCAGACGCAGGCGGGCACCGACGCGACCGCGACGATCAACGGCCTGCCGATCACATCGGCGAGCAATACGCTCACGAACGTCGTGCAGGGCCTCACGCTGAACCTGTCGAAAGAGACGACCTCGCCGATCCAGGTCTCGGTGGCGGCCGACACCAAGTCGATCACGACCGCGATCAACAACTTCGTCACCGCCTACAACAGCATGTCGACGCTGCTGACGGCCGACCTGAAGTACGACTCCGGCACCCAGACCTCCGGTCCGCTGCAGGGCGACAGCACGGCGGTGAGCCTGCAGCAGCAGCTGCGCAGCATCATCGGCAGCCCGTCGACCGCGTCGAGCGTGTTCTCGACCTTGTCGCAGATCGGCATCCAGGTGCAGACCAACGGCACGCTGTCGGTCAACAGCACGACCTTGTCGCAGGCGATGACCAACCTGCCCGAGCTGAAGAAGGCGTTCGCCGCCACCAGCACCGACGGCTCGAGCGGCATCGGCTTCGCGCAGCAGCTCCTCAGCTACACCAACAACGCGCTCGGCGCCGACGGCCTGCTGACGACGCGCGTCGCCGGCCTCAACACCAGCCTGCAGAACAACGAGGACGACCAGGCGAACATGCAGACCATGCTGTCCGCCACGCAGGCGCGCCTGACGGCGCAGTACAACGCGCTCGATACGCAGATGGCGAGCATCACGACGCTGTCGACCTACGTCTCGCAGCAGATCGCGCAGTGGAACAAGACGTCGAGCTGACCCGGCCGATCGATCCGCGGGGCGCCCGAGGCTCTTGCGAGCCCGGGCGCCCCGCGCGTTTCCGGGCCTCCCCCGCGACGCGTGAAACAGCCCCGCTTACCCTCGTATGGGGAGTCTCAAGAGGCCTGAACCCGGGCCGATAACTAAAACATCCATCGCGCACACAGAGAAGTCGCCGCCATGTTCGCCACCGCCGTCCGCTCCAGCACTTCCCTCTACCAGCGCCAGGCCGGAGCCTACAACCAGGTAGCGGTCAGCACCGGCGTCGGCGGCGCTTCGGCGCACGGCCTGATCGGCATGCTCTACGACGGCCTGATGGAGTCGATGGCGCAAGCGCGCGGCGCGATGCGCAGCAAGAGCGTCGACGCCAAGCACCGCGCGATCCGCCGTGCGCTCGCGATCGTCGACGACGGTCTGCGCGCCGGACTGAACCTCGAAGCCGGCGGCCAGCTCGCCGCCGGCCTGAACGACCTGTACGCCTACGTGACGCTTCGGCTCACGCATGCCAACCTGCACAACGACGAGAGCGCCATCGACGAATGCGTGCGGCTGATCGAGCCGCTGCGTTCGGCCTGGGCGCAAATCGGCGACCAGGCGCCCATCTGAAGGAAACGCATGCCCCTCTTCTCGATCGCCCCGACCGCCGCTGCGAGGCAAGCCATGACCAACGCCCTTCTGAACTACTACGAGGCCATCGAAAAGGCCAGCCAGGACATGCTCGAGGCGGCGCGCCAGGGCAACTGGGACCAGGTCCTGAAGCTCGAAGGCGCCTGCGCGCTGCTGATCTCGCAGCTCAAGCACACCGCCGCCAAGCAGCAGCTCGGCGAGGACGAGGTGCAGCTGAAGTCGCGCATCATGCAGCGCATCATCGTCAACGACGCCGAGATCCGCCAGCTCGCCGAGCCGTGGCTCGAGGACCTCGACCACCTGCTCGCCGGCCGCCCGAACATCGTTCACTGATCCGTCCCGGTCGGACCAGGCGCCATGCACACGATGCCGATGCCGCTCGACGGCCCGGACGACGAGCTCGACGAGTTCCGCATCAGCGCGCCGCGCGAGATCGGTGCGATGCTCAAGCGCCTGCTCGACGGCAACGCCGAGCTGAACCTCAACGCGAGCGCCGGCGGCGTCGTGACGACGACGCTGTGGGCGGTCGATGCCGGGCGCAGCACCCTGGCGTTCTGCGCCGACCCGAACGATCCGGCCCTGCCGGCGCTGCTCGATTCGGACGAAGCCGTCGTCGTCGGCTACCTCGACCACATCAAGGTGCAGTTCGATGCCGAAGGGCTCGTGCTGGTGCGCGGCGCCGCGGCCAGCGTGCTGACCTGCCCCTGGCCGTCGCGGCTCTACCGCTTCCAGCGGCGCGACTCGTTCCGCGTGCGTCCGCTGCTGCACAGCACGCCGGCGGCGCGCCTGCGCCACCCGGAAATCGCCGAGATGCGCCTGACCTTGCGGGTGCTCGACCTGAGCATCGGCGGCTGCGCGCTCTTCCTGCCGACCACCGTACCGGCCGTGCAGCCCGGCGTGCTGATCAACCAGGTGCAGATCGATCTCGACGCCGACACCCGCCTGGCGGTCGATCTGCGCCTGCACCACATCACCGCGCTGAACAGCGACGCGCACGGCGTGCGCCTGGGCTGCGAGTTCGTCGACGTCGGCGGCGACATGCTGCGCGCGCTGCAGCGCTACATCGACCACACGCAGAAGCGCGGCAAGCTTCTTTCGCTGTAAGCACGGTCGCCCGCAACGACAAATCTTTGCAAGTTTGCCGCGACCTACACCCTCAAGCCATGGACCGATCGGCCGAAGAATAGGTTTTGTAACCCCTTACTCTCCGGGGAGTTGGAGTGCGACATGAACGTCAACGGCATCAGTTCCGCGACCTCGATCTCGAACCAGATCGTGCCAGCGCATGCGCCGGTGCAAACCGCGCGAGCGCCTGAAGAAGCTTCTGCGTCCGAATCCCAGGTCGACAAGTCCACCGGCCAGCCGGTTGCGCTGCGGTTTCCGTGGCTCAGCAGGCTGACGATGCAGCTCGAGAAGGCGTCGAACCGGCCTTCGCCCTACGGCGCGACGCAGCCGCTGGGCGAGAACATCGACAAGAAGATCTGAGTCGCCGCAGCGAGGTGCCTATGAAATTGCACAGCGTAGGCGACTCGCTCAGAAGCTGCTCCGCCTTTCGAGTCGAGCAGTTCACTCACGGCTTCTGAGTCGCACCGGTCTCGTCCGGCGCACGCAGGTTGTTGCAACGGGCCGCAAACGCGGCCTGCTGGCGCTGGCGTTTCAACGCATCCGGCTTCCGAAGTGTGAACAGGCCCTAGACCTGCATGTTCATGATGTCGGAATAGGCCTGCACGAGCTTGTTGCGTACCTGCAGCGTGGCCTGGAATCCGATCTGCGCCTTCTGCATCGCGACCATCGTCTGCTCGAGGCTGACGGTCGGGTTGTCGAGCTGGACCTCGCGCTGCATCGCCGCGGCGTCGTTCTGCGACTGGCTGACCGAGCCCAGCGCCTGGGTCAGGGCTTGCTGGAAGTCGGCCGGGCCGGTCGCCTTGGCGCGCGACACCGGCGCGCCGTCCTGGCCCAGACCGGCGCGTGCCAGCGCCTGGGCGAAATCGAAGGGCTTCAGGGTGACGTTCATCGGCGGGGCTCCGGCGCAGCGCGCACGCGCTCAACGGGATGGTCTGGATCGTAGGGCCGGCACCTGCGCACGATGGAGGAAACAGATCGGGCTTTGGCCAACTGTTCGAAGCATTCGAGGCCGCGACGGCTTCGAATAATGGCGGCTACTCCGACATCTGTGCCTGCCCGCCCTCCGCTGCCCACATGGACAACGCCGTCGCCGCCAAACCCGCGCTCCCGCTCGTCGAGCCGGCCTCATTCGCCGAGCGCCTGAAGGCGCTGCCGATGCGCAGCAAGCTGACGATGGGCCTCGGCCTCGCGGCGCTCGCGGGCCTGATGATCGCGATGACGCTGTGGAGCAGCCAGGGCGACTACAAGGTGCTCTACGCCAACCTGTCCGACAAGGACGGCGGCGCCGTGATCGCCCAGCTCTCGCAGATGAACGTGCCGTACAAGCACTCCGATGCGGGCAACGCGATCCTCGTGCCGGCCGCGCAGGTGCACGACCTGCGCCTGAAGCTCGCGACCGCCGGCCTGCCGAAGGGCTCAGTGAACGGCTACGAGCTGATGGACAGCGCCCGCTTCGGCCAGACCCAGTTCCAGGAACGGCTGACCTTTCAGCGCGGCCTCGAAGGCGAGCTGATCCGCTCGATCACGTCGCTCGCCGCGGTCGAGGACGCCCGTGTCCACCTCGCGCTGCCGAACCAGAACGGCTTCTTCCGCGAGCAGCAGAAGCCCAGCGCCTCGGTGCTGCTGACCCTGCGCGCCGGCCGCACGCTGGACCGTGCGCAGATCGCCGGCATCGTGCACCTCGTGTCGTCGAGCGTGCCCGAGCTCGACCCGAAGGCGGTCAGCGTGCTCGACCAGACGGGTGCGCTGCTGACCGCGAGCAGCGACGGCTCGCAGGCCGCCGGACTCGACGCGCAGCAGCTCCAGTACGTGAACCAGATCGAGTCGGGCTACACGAAGCGCATCATGGACCTGCTCGAGCCCATCGTCGGACGCGACAACCTGCGCGCCACGGTGACGGCGGATGTCGACTTCTCGCAGAGCGAAGCGACCTCGGAGGAATTCAAGCCGAACCAGGGCGCGGACGCGAGCGTCGCGATCCGCAGCCAGCAGACCAGCGAGCAGACCGGCAGCACCGGCGCCACCGCGACCGGCATCCCGGGCGCGGCGTCGAACCAGCCGCCGCTCGCGGCGACCGCGCCGCTCAGCGGCGCCTCGCAACCGCTGCAGGCCGCGCAGGGCGGCTCGGCCGGCAACAGCACGGGGCGGCGCGACGCCACGACCAACTACGAGATCGACAAGACGGTGCGCGTCACGCGCAATGCCAGCGGCAACGTGCGCCGCCTGTCGGCCGCGGTCGTGCTGAACAACCGCTCGGTGACCGATGCCAAGGGCAAGACCAAGCAGGAGCCGCTGCCGCCGGAAGAGCTCGAGAAGATCACCTCGCTCGTGCGCGAAACCATCGGCTACAAGGAGAACCGCGGCGACACCGTCAAGGTGATCAATGCGCCGTTCAAGGTCGACGACGTCAAGCCGGTCGACGTGCCGCTGTGGAAGCAGCCCGAGGTGATCGACATGCTGCGTGCCGCGGCCGTGCCCGGCGGCCTGGTGCTGCTCGCGCTGGTGGTGTTCTTCGGCATGATCCGTCCGACCATCAAGGCCGCGACCGCGCCGCCGCCGCCCCCGGCGCAAGGCGCCAACCTCGACGCCGTGGTGGACGACGCGCAGACCCTCGAAGCGTCCGAGACGCCGGCCCTGCCCGCGCCGCGCAGCGACGACCGCCTCGCCAACGCGCGCCAGCTCGCCAAGGAGAACCCGGCGGCGGTCGCGAACATCGTGCGCGGCTGGATGAACGGCGAAGCGCCGGCGAAGGGATAGCGCGATGGCGATGGACGACGACGGCCTGCAGAACGCCGCGATCCTCTTGATGTCGCTCGGCGAAGAGGAAGCCGCCGCCGTCTTCAAGCACCTGACGCCGAAGGAAGTGCAAGGGCTGGGCGAGACGATCCAGCAGATGAAGACGATCTCCCGCGAGCGCGTCGAGACGGTGCTCGAGCGCTTCGAGTCGCTGGCCGGGGACACCAGCATGCTCGTCGTCGACAACGACGAGTACATCAAGTCGGTGCTGCGCAAGGCGCTCGGCGAGGACAAGGCCAACCTGCTGATCGATCGCATGATGCAGACCGGCGACACCGCGGGCATCGAGAGCCTGAAGTGGATGGATCCGCAGTCGGTCGGCGAGCTGCTGCGCAACGAGCACCCGCAGATCGTCGCGGCGATCCTCGTGCACCTCGATACCGATCAGGCTTCGGGCATCCTGCAGACCTTCACCGAGCGTCAGCGCAACGAGGTGCTGGTGCGCATCGCCACGCTCGACGGCATCCAGCCGTCGGCGCTCAAGGACCTGAACGAAGTCGTCGGCAAGGTGCTGGCGGGCGGCGAGAAGACGCGCAAGTCGACGCTCGGCGGCGTGAAGACCGCTGCCGAGGTGATCAACATGATGGGCGGCACCGTCGAGACCGCGATCCTCGACTACATCCGCGAGCTCGACAGCGATCTGGCCCAGAAGATCATGGACAACATGTTCACGTTCGACGATCTCGACAAGATCGACGACAAGGGCATCCAGGCGCTGTTGAAGGAAGTGCAGTCCGAGTCGCTCGTCGTCGCGCTGAAGGGCGCCAAGCCCGAGATGCGCGAGAAGATCTTCCGCAACATGTCGAGCCGCGCCGCCGAGACCTTGCGCGAAGACCTCGATTCGCGCGGACCGGTGCGCGTCTCCGAGGTGGAGGCCGAACAGAAGGAGATGCTCAAGGTCGTGCGCCGGCTGGCCGATGAAGGTCAGATCATGCTGAGCAGCGGAGGCGACGATGACTTCCTCTAAGCCGCGCAGCACCGGCAACGACGCGCGGGGCAGCGTGCACTCGCGCTTCATCCCGCGCGAGGAGCTCGACTCGTTCGCCGCGTGGACGCCCGGCACCCTGGCCGGCGGCCCGCCGAAGCAAACCGCGGTGCAGCGCGCGGCGCCGCCGACCCCGCCCGAGGAGCCGCGCCCCGACATGGCCGCGCTGCTCGCCGAGCAGGTGCGGGTCGCGCGCCAGGGCGGCTACCAGGATGGCTACCGTGACGGCCTGGCGGCGCTCGAAGCGTTCAAGCAGAGCTATGCGAGCCAGCTCACCGCGCAGATCGGCGCCCTGATCGGATCGCTCGACACGGAGCTCGCCGGCCTGCAGCAGGACATGGCGCGCACCTTGGCCGTGACCGCGGCACAGCTGGCCCGGCAGGTCGTGCGCAGCGAGCTCGCGACACGCCCCGAACTGGTCGCGACCGTGGCGCAGGAAGCGCTCGACACGCTGCTGCTGTCGGCACGTCACATCACGTTGCGCGTGCACCCGGACGACCATGCGCTCGTCGCGCAGGGCGCCGCCGACGTCCTGGCTGCGCGCGGCGGACGGCTCATCGCCGACGCGGCGATGTCGCGCGGCGGCTGCCGCGTCGAATCGGACATCGGCGTGATCGATGCGACGCTCGAGACGCTCTGGCAGCGGGCCGCGGCCTCGCTGGGCTGCGACCTGGCCTGGACGGCCGATGCGCCGGCCGCCGAAGAGGATGCAGGCGCATGACGGAAGCGATGACGACCACCGAGAAGTGGCAGCGCTATCTCGCCGACATGCGCAGCTTCGCGAACGACCGTCTTGCGCTCGAGACGCAAGGGCTGCTGGTGCGCGTGACCGGCCTGGTGCTGGAAGCCGCCGGCATCCGCGTGCCGGTCGGCTCCGTCTGCGAAGTGCGCATGGACGGCCAGCCGCCGGTGATCGCCGAGGTCGTCGGCTTCGCCGGCGATCGCGCCTACCTGATGCCGACCGGCGACGTGCACGGCCTGGCGAGCGGCGCGCGCGTCGTGCCGCGGCCGTCGCCGGTGGTGCCGATGAAGCTCGGCCAGGCGCGCCATCCGTGGCGCCGCACCGAAGACCGCACCCTGCACCTGCCGGTCGGCAACGGCCTGCTCGGCCGCGTCGTCGATCCGCACGGCGTGCCGATGGACAAGAAGGGCCCGATCGATCACGTGCACAGCGAGCCGCTGACGCGCCGGCCGATCAACGCGATGGATCGCGATCCGGTGCGCACGCCGCTCGATACCGGCGTGCGCGCGATCAACTCGATGCTGACGGTCGGCCGCGGCCAGCGGCTCGGCCTCTTCGCCGGGACCGGCGTCGGCAAGTCGGTGCTGCTCGGCATGATGGCGCGCTACACCGCCGCCGACGTGATCGTCGTCGGGCTGATCGGCGAGCGCGGCCGCGAAGTCAAGGAATTCATCGAGGACATCCTCGGCGAGGAAGGGCTGCGCCGTGCCGTCGTCGTCGCCGCGCCGGCCGACTCGCCGCCGCTCGTGCGCATGCAGGGCGCGAGCTATGCGACCGTGATCGCCGAGCACTTCCGCGACCGCGGCCTCGACGTGCTGCTGCTGATGGATTCGCTGACGCGCTATGCGATGGCGCAGCGCGAGATCGCCCTCGCGATCGGCGAGCCGCCGGCCACCAAGGGCTATCCGCCGAGCTGCTTCGCCAAGCTGCCGCAGTTGGTCGAGCGCAGCGGCAACGGCAGGCCCAAGGATCAAGACGGCGGCGGCGGCTCGATCACCGCGTTCTACACCGTGCTGTCCGAAGGCGACGACCAGCAGGATCCGATCGCCGATGCGGCGCGCGGCATCCTCGACGGCCACATCGTGCTGTCGCGCGAGCTGGCCGAATCGGGCCACTATCCGGCGATCGACATCGAGAAGTCGATCTCGCGCGTGATGACGAGCGTGGCCGCGCCCGAGCACATCGAGGCGGCGCGGCGCTTCCGCCAGCTCTACGCCAAGTACCAGAAGGCGCGCGACCTGATCCAGCTCGGCGCCTACGCGCCCGGCCACGATCCCGAGCTCGACGCGGCGGTGCGGCTGCATGGCCCGATGACCGCGCTCCTGCAGCAGACCATGCGCCAGCCGGCCACGCTCGATGCCAGCGTGCAGCAACTGCGCAGCGTCCTCGTCTCCTGAATTCACCTCGAGGCTGACCCACCATGACGATGAACGATCTCGAACCGCTCAAGGCCCTGCTCGGCCAGGCCGAGCGCGAGCGCGACGCGGCGATCGCCGAGCACCGGCGCACGCAGGTCGCGCACGAGGCGGCGCAGGCGCAGGCCGAGCAGCTGCTCTCCTATCGGCGCGACTACGAACAGCGCTGGAGCACGCGCTTCCAGCGCGCTGCCGAGATCGAGGTGATGCGCTCCTACCAGGGCTTCATGGAGCGGCTGACACTCGCGGTCGAGAGCCAGGAACGCGCCGTCGAGCACGCCGTCCTGGTGGTCGAGCGCGCCGCCGCCTCGCTGCGCGAGCACGAGCTGCGCTGCGCGTCGGTGCGGCGCCTGATCGAACGCCGCATGCACGACTGGCGCGCCGGCGTCGAACGGCGCGAGCAGCGCATGCTCGACGAGCTGGCCGCGCGCAGCGCCGCGCACCGCGCCGGCCTCGCGAACCGAGCCTTCTGACGCCGCCTCGCAACCTACACCGAGCCGCACCCATGCAAGTCAATTCGACCCTCAACACCGCCAACGCCAACCTGCTCGCCAATGCGATCTCGCCGGATGCGCTGAACGCGGCTCCGATGCCGCAGTCGTCCGACTTCGCGAGCTTGCTGCGCCAGAACCAGCCGGCACCGGCCGCGCCGAAGGCACCGGCACCCGCCTCGCGCCCGCAGGCCGCTGCGCCGCGACAACCGCTGCCGGCGGACTCCGCACCCGCGCCGCAAGCCGAGCAAGCCGCGCCGGCGCCCAGCCCGGCGCCGACGGCCGCCGCGCCGACACCCGGCACCAATTCGTCGCGCACGCCCGACAAGCCCAAGGCGGCGAGCACCAGCCCGGCGCCGAAGCAGGCGGCGGCGCAAGATGCCAACGCCGAGAAGACCGAAACCGCGGCACGCGCCGAACGCAGCGACACCGCTGCGGCAACCACTGTCGACCCGGCGATGGCGGCCTGGCTCGCGCAGATGCATGCCCTGGCCGCTGCCACGGCCAAGGCCGATCCGGGCGGCGACGACGGCGATGCCGCGACCGCCGACGGCGGCGACGAGGCCCTGAGCATCCGCGCCGACGCGTCGAAGCTGCCCGCTCTGCAGGCCGATGCCGGCACCGACGGCGCAACGACCTTGACCGCGGCCGCGCCCGATGCGAATCCGGCGGCGTTCGCGGCGGTCCTCGCCGAGACGACCGGAGGCGATCACGGCGCCGATGCGCGCAAGGCCGAAGCCGGCAAGGACGGCATCGATGCCGTCGCCGGCCTGAGCGCAACAGCCGCCAGCGGCATCGCCGCGCCGACCAGCCAGAGCGCGCACGCGGCCGAGGCGCCGACCCAGGTGTCGGTGCCGACCCCGGTCGACGCGCCCGAATTCCCGCAGGCACTCGGCGTGCACCTGTCGGTGCTCGCGAAGGAAGGCGTGCAGCAGGCCGAACTGCACCTGAATCCGGCCGACATGGGTCCGGTCTCGGTCCACATCGCACTCGACGGCACGCACGCCCGCATCGACTTCGGCGCCGACGTCGCGGCGACCCGCCATGCGATCGAAGCCGGCCTGCCGGAGCTGGCCGGCGCGCTCCGCGATGCCGGCCTGACCCTGACCGGCGGCGGCGTGTCGCAGCAATCGCGCGGCGGCCAGAACGACCGCGAGCAGCGCGACGGCCAGGGCGGTGGCGTGCGCGGCACGTCCGACGTCGGCGGCAACGGCGACGCCGCCGCTGCCGGCGCGCCGGAGGCGGTACGCCGCACGGTCGCGCTCGGCGGCGTCGACCTGTACGCCTGATCGAACGGGCGCCGGACCGCCCGGCGCGGGGGGCTCGGACTAGGCGCCAAAAGCCCGCCTTATCCCCGCTTTTCGAGACGGGTGACGTTTCGATAATTTCCTTCACACCCAGGGCCCGAAGCGTGCGCTCGTCGCGCAGCGCCGGCCCGGCCACGAAGGAGATTGCCAGTGTCCGCTGCCGCCGCCACCGCGACCGCCACGCCCGCCAAGGGCGGATCGGGAAAGAAGAAGCTCATCCTGATCGTCGCCGTCGTGCTGTTGCTCGTCGTCGGCGGCGCCGGCGCATTCTTCTTCCTGAAGAAGTCGCATCCGAAGGAAGGCGAGGAAGAGGCGGCTGCGCCGACCCCGGCCGCGGCGGAAGAGCACAAGATCGACTTGAAGCATCCGCCGACCTACATGCCGCTCGATCCGTTCGTGGTCAACCTCGCCGACCGCGAGGCCGACCGTTATGCACAGATCGGCATCACGCTCGAGCTCGACAGCCCGGAATTCGGCGAGGCGATGAAGGCCTACATGCCGGCGGTGCGCAACGCGATCCTGCTGATCCTGGCGCGCAAGACCTCGGCCGAACTGCTCGCGCCGGACGGCAAGGAAGACCTGGCCGACGAGATCATGCGCGAGTCGGTCCGCCCGATGGGCATCGACATCGATCCGCCGGAGAAGAAGGCCAAGGGCAGCAAGGGCGACGACTCGGATGCCGACGAAGAGGACGCCAAGCCGAAGAAGAAGAAAAAGAAGAAGGCCGAGGTCCACAACCCGGTCCGCGCCGTCAACTTCTCGAACTTCATCATCCAGTGACCGCAGCCATGACCCAAGGTCGCTTCGACGCACCAGGGCGGGCCGAGGGGCTCACATGAATCAGCAGATCCTTTCGCAGGACGAGGTAGATGCCCTCCTTCAAGGCATCACCGGCGAGAGCCAGAAGCTCGAGCAGGAGGAGACGGAAGAAGGCGGCATACGCGACTACAACCTGGCGAGCCAGGAGCGCATCGTGCGTGGGCGCATGCCCACGATGGAGATCATCAACGAGCGCTTCGCCCGCAACATCCGCTCGGGACTCTTCAACTTCATCCGCAAGAGCCCGGAGATCGCGATCGGCGGCATCCGGGTGCAGAAGTACAGCGCGTTCCTGCGCGAGATCGTCGTGCCGACGAACTTCAACCTCGTGAGCGTGCGGCCGCTGCGCGGCTCGGGGCTGATCGTCTGCGACCCGACCCTGGTGTTCGCGGTGATCGACGCGCTGTTCGGCGGCGCCGGCAAGTACCACACGCGCATCGAGGGCCGCGACTTCTCGCTGACCGAGCAGCGCATCATCCGGCGCCTCGTCGACGTCATCACCGAAGAGTACAAGAAGGCCTGGCAAGGCATCTATCCGCTCGAGCTCGACTACCAGCGCTCGGAGATGCAGCCGCAGTTCGCCAACGTGGCGACGCCGAGCGAAGTGGTGGTCGCGACGAGCTTCACGCTCGAGATCGGCGACACCAGCGGCACGATCCACTTCTGCATCCCCTACTCGACGCTGGAGCCGATCCGCGACGTGCTGTATTCGACGGTGCAGGGCGACTCGGCCGAGCCCGACCGCCGCTGGGTCAACCTGCTGAAGAACCAGATCCAGGCCGCCGAGGTGGAGCTGATCGCCGAGCTCGCCACCGCGCCGGCCACCGTCGAGCAGCTCCTCGCCTTCAAGCCGGGCGACTTCATCGAGCTGGACCTGAAGCAATCCATCGAGGCCAAGATAGTGGGCGTGCCGGTGTTCGACTGCCACTACGGCACCTCGAACGGCAAGTACGCCCTGAAGATCGACAACATGCTGACCGCCGGATCCGATCAGAGCTGGCTGGGAGTTTCCAATGTCTGAGAACAGCCCGCAGGCCGACGACGACGCGATGGCCGCCGAATGGGCCGCTGCGCTCGCCGAGGCCAAGCCCGAAGCGGCGACCGAGGTGGCCGATCAGGTCGCGCCGGCGTCGTTCACCAACTTCACGCCGACCACGACGAACGGCGCGGGCAACGACATCAGCATGATCCTGGACATCCCGGTCCAGCTGACCGTCGAGCTCGGCCGCACGCGGATTCCGATCAAGCACATCCTGCAGCTCGCGCAGGGCTCGGTGGTCGAGCTCGACGCGCTCGCCGGCGAGCCGATGGACGTGCTCGTCAACGGCTACCTGATCGCGCAGGGCGAGGTCGTCGTCGTCAACGACAAGTTCGGCATCCGGCTGACCGACATCGTGACGCCGTCCGAGCGCATGCGTCGCCTGAGCAAAGGCTGACGGCAGGCGATGACATCTACTTCCGCCTTCTCGTCGCTGCTCTGGTTCATCGCGATCCTGCTGCTGATCCCGGCGGTGCTCTGGCTCGTCAAGCGCTCGCCGGCCGGCGCGCGCTTCAGCGGCGTCGCGCCGGGCGGCGTGCTGCGCCACGTCTCGGCGCTGCCGCTGTCGGCGAGCCAGCGCATCGTCACGGTCGAGGTCGGCCAGGGCGACGAGCGCCGCTGGCTGGTGCTCGGCGTGACGCCGCAGTCGATCAGCACCTTGCACACGATGGCGCCGCAGCCCGATGCGCCTTCCGACGACGCGCCGCCGGCGACGCCTTTCGCGCAACTGCTCGGTCATCTGCGCAACGGCAAGGGAGCGTCGCGTGACCGCTGAGCGCTCTTCTCTTTCGCGGCGGATGCGGCACCTCGCCGCCCTCGCTGCCGTCACGCTGTTGTCGGCCGGACCCGTGCTGGCCCGAGCCCAATCGACGCCGAACGGCGGGCTGCCGCTGCTGATCGGCCAGGGCGCCGGCGGCACCAGCTACTCGGTGCCGATCCAGACGCTGCTGTTCTTCACCGCGCTGTCGTTCCTGCCGGCGGTGCTGCTGATGATGACCGGCTTCACGCGCATCGTCATCGTGCTGAGCCTGGTGCGCCAGGCGATGGGGACGCAGGCCGCGCCGCCGAACCAGGTGGTCGTCGGGCTGAGCCTCTTCCTCACCTTCTTCGTGATGGGGCCGACGATCGACAAGGTCTACAGCGACGCCTACCAGCCGTACGCCGAGAACAAGATCGACTTCAGCGAGGCGCTGCAGCGCGGCCAGGTGCCGCTGCGCGCCTTCATGCTGAAGCAGACGCGCCAGTCCGACGTGATGCTGTTCTCGCGCCTGGCGAAGATCGACGGCTCGGTCAAGCCCGCCGACGTGCCGTTCAAGGTGATGGTGCCGGCCTTCGTGACGAGCGAGCTGAAGAGCGCGTTCCAGATCGGCTTTCTGATCTTCATCCCGTTCGTCATCATCGACATGATCGTCGCCAGCGTGCTGATGTCGCTCGGCATGATGATGCTGTCGCCGGTGCTGATCGCGCTGCCGTTCAAGCTGATGCTGTTCGTGCTCGCCGACGGCTGGAACCTGCTGCTGGGCTCGCTCGCCGCCAGCTTCGCCACCTGAAACCCGCTGCCCCTGCGCCATGGATTCCCAACAAGTCTTCACCGTCGGCCAGCAGGCGCTCTACCTGCTGCTGATGGTCTCCGCGCCGGTGCTGCTGACGGTGCTCGCGGTCGGCCTCCTGGTCAGCATCTTCCAGGCGGCGACGCAGATCCACGAGGCGACCTTGTCGTTCGTCCCCAAGGTCATCGCCTGCGTCGCGGTGCTCGCCGTCGTCGGGCCGTGGATGCTGACGACGATCGTCGAGTTCATCCAGCGCACCTTGCAGTCGATCCCGACCGCGGTCGGCTGAAGCCGCCGGCGTCCCCGATCCGTGCTGACTTTCACCGACGCCCAGGTGCTCGCCTGGGTCACGCCTATCCTGTGGCCGTTCCTGCGCGTGCTCGCGCTGTTCGGTACCTTGCCGGTGTTCGCGCAGCGCAGCGTGCCGGTGCGGGTGCGGGTGGCGCTCGCGTTCCTGATCGCGCTGTGCGCGCAGGCGACGCTGCCGGACGCCGCACCGATCGCGCTCGACTCGGCCGCCGGCATGCAGGCGATCGTCCAGCAGGTGCTCATCGGCACGTCGCTCGGCTTCGCGGTGCGCGTGGTCTTCGCGGCGATCGAGTTCGCCGGCGAGATCGTCGGCCTGCAGATGGGCTTGAACTTCGCCGGCTTCTTCGATCCGATGTCGGGCGGCGAAGCGACGGCGGTCAGCCGCTTCTACGGCACCGCGGTGGCCTGGCTCTTCATCGTCATCAACGGCCACCTGCTGCTGATCGGCGCGGTGATCGAGAGCTTCCACGCCTTCCCGGTCGGCGCCGAGCCGTTCGCCTTCCTGCGCAACGTGCAGCCGCAGGTGTGGGGCACCGAGGTGTTCCGGCTCGGCCTCTGGATCGCGCTGCCGCTGGTCGGCATGCTGCTCTTCGTCAACCTCGTGCTCGGCGTGATCTCGCGCGTCGCACAGCAGATGAACATCTTCTCGATCGGCTTCCCGGTCACGGTCGGCGTCGGGCTGGTCGGCGTGCTGCTGACCCTGCCGACGATGCAGGCGCCGTTCACGATGGCGCTCGAGCGGATGCTGGGCTACTTCCGCTGAGTCGCCGGAGCGAGGATCGCGTCGCCGGTCGGCCGCGAGGATGCCAACTATCTCTCGGACCGCGCGTGAGTGCGCGACACGTGGTCGCGACCGTCCGTAAGATGCCGCGGTCTTACGAGCCTACAGGAATCCCCATGAAGTGCATCGCCATGGTCGCCGCCCTGCTGTCACCGGCCATCGCGATGGCCGGCACGCCGCCGCTCATCGTCGACGGCTACTCGGCGCGCATCGACCCGGTGGCCCAGCAGGCGACGTTCGAGATCGACTACCTGGTGCCGCCCGACTATGCCCGGGCGAATGCACAGGGGCTGCCGAAGGATTCCTTCGCGCTCTGGATCGATCCGGATTCGGCGTACGCCTACGACCGCGCGCAAAGCCACTATCGCGGCGACCTGCCCGGCTCGCGCCAGACATTCCTGACCGCCGATGCGGTACCACAGAGCGGCGCCTTGCAGGCGAGCGCCGTCGTCGATTCGACGACCTACACCGGCGACTACGGCATCGACGGCTGGGGATCGCCGGCAGGCTCGTTCGCCTACGTGCAGTCGCACGGGGTGGTGACCTTCGCGTTGCCGCTGTCGCTGCTCGGCGTGACCACCGGCCCGTTCTACTACAGCTTCCTCTTCACCCGCTACGGCGCGACGGAGGGCGGCCCGTTCGAAGGGGTCAGCGGGATCGCCTACACGCCGCCCTTCCCGACGATGCCGGGGCCCGTGCCCGAGCCGCCGACCGGCCTGCTCGCAGCGGCCGGCCTGCTCGCGTTGACCGCGCTTCGAGCGCGGCGCCGCGTCGCTACTTGCCGACCTTGATCCAGGCCCACTCGAGCCAGTTGTCGGCTCGGTGCACGACCTCGACGTTGCTGCGCACCGCCCACGGGATGAACTGGCGGTGCAGCGGGATCGTGTGCACCATCTCCTCCTGGCGCTTGATCGCCGCCTTCACGAGGCCTTCGCGCTTCTTCGGGTCGGCTTCGTGGCTGGAGTCGGCGCACAGCTTGTCGAGCTCGGGATCGGCGACCTGGCCGTAGTTGAACTGGCCGATGCCGTTGGCGCCGCGCGTGCGGTAGATCGGCGTGAGGATGGTCTCCGCGTCGGTGATCGAGCCGCCCCAGCCGAGCATGTAGGCCGAGGTGTCGAGGTTGCCGAGCTTGGCGAAGTAGATCGAGCGCGGCATCGCGTTGACGCGCACCTTGAGATCGAGCTTGGCCCACATCGACGCCAGCGTCTTGCAGATCTCCTCGTCGTTGACGTAGCGGTCGTTCGGGCAGTCGAGCGTGAACTCGAAGCCGTTCGGATAGCCGGCCGCTTCCAGCAGCTTCTTCGCCGCGGCGACGTCGTACGGCCGGCGCTTCTCGAGCTCGGGATCGTTGTAGGTGCCGAGCGGCGACGGCGTCGTCGCGCCGGTGGGTTGGGCCTGGCCGCGCATCAGCTTGTTCTTGATCAGATCCTCGTCGACCGCCTGGTAGAGCGCCTGGCGCACGCGCTGGTCCTTGAACGGGTTCTTGCCCTTGACGCTGCTGTAGAGCAGCTCGTCGCGGCCCTGGTCCAGGCCGATGAAGATGATGCGGTTCTCGAGGCCTTCGATGACCTTGATGCCCTGCGTCTCCTTCAGGCGCGGCGTGTCGGCCGGCGGCGGGTCGAGCATCAGGTCGATCTCGCCGGAGACCAGCGCGGCAGTGCGCGTCGCGTTGTTCTTGATCGGCGAGTAGACGACCTCCTGCACGTTGCCTTCGAACTTGCCCCACCAGTTCGGGTTGCGCTTGTAGGTCGTCTTCACGTCGGGTTGGCGCGAGACCAGGATCCACGGCCCGGTGCCGTTCGCGTGGGTCGCCGCATAGCTCTGCTCGCCGGCGTTGAAGTCCTGCGGCTTGGCGACGCCGTTCTTCTCGGACCACGCCTTGCTCATGATGAAGATCGTGTTGGCGTGCTCGAGGAAGATCGGGTCGACCGCCTTCAGGTTGAAGTCGACCGTCAGGTCGTCGATCTTCTTCGGCTCGCCCATCGCGATCGCATAGGCCTTGATGTCGGAGCTCTGCGCCGAGGCACGCTGCGCCGAGAACACCACGTCGTCGGCGGTGAACGGCGTGCCGTCGTGGAACTTGACGTCGGGGCGCAGCTTGAAGCGCCATTGCAGCGGCCCGAGCTGCTGCCATTCGGTGGCGAGCATCGGCACGATCCCGAGCTTCTTGTCGCGGCCGGTCAGCGTCTCGTAGACCTGGCCGTTGATCGAGTTGGTGAGCGACTCGTTGCGCGCATCCGGGTCCATCGTCTGCACGTCGCCCTGCGACGACCAGTGGAAGGTCTGGGCCTGCGCTGCCGTGCCGGCCAGGCCGACGGCGAGCGCCACGGCGCCGAGCAAGGGCAGGGATCGATACGAATGGGGCATGAGCGGGCTCCGCGAGGTCGTGATCAACGTCGTGGTCAAAGTCTAGTGCACGCCGCGTGCCGGACCGGCCCGCGCGGCGCTGGGATTTGCCCGCAGGCGGTGTTCAGCGATCAGGCTCGCTCGTCGCCGTCGGCGCGAACTGCAGCAGCTGCTCCTTGCGCCGCAGCCGTTCGCTGACGAAGAGCAGCGCGGCACGAAGCTGGTCCGGCGTCGAGCGCCGCGATGCGGGATCGGCGAGCGCGGCGGCGACATAGCGCTCGATGAGCGCGTCGCGTTGCCACTGCCGCTCGGCGAGTTCGGCGAGCAGCCGGCGCGCCGCGCCGGCATCGAGGTCGGCGACGCGCTCGTCGAACGCGGCGCGGCGCGCCGCCGCATCCATGCGCCGGTCCTTGTCGGACGACAGCACGGTCGCCTTGCCGAGCAGGTCGCGCACCTGCTCTCCGGTCAGCTTGCGCAAGTGCGCTTCGAAAGCGGCGCCGCCGCCGGCCGGGACCAGATCGGGCGCGCCGGGCGCGAGCAGCGCGGCCAGCAGCGCATCGAGCGGCGCGTCGTCCGTCGGCGCTGCATCGGCGGTCGACGTCGCGTCGAGCGGGAAGTGCTGGCGCTGGAACGGGTAGGTCGGCGCATCGATGCGGCGGCGTGCCGGATAGGGCGCATCGAAGGCGGCCCAGTCGATCGGCGCGCCATGCACATGCAGCGCTGCGACGGCGGCGAGCAGCGGTGGCCAGACGTGCCCCGGCTGCGGCCCGGCGAGCCAGGTCGGTACGTCCGGCGCCGGCAGGTCGGAAGCAGCCGGCCCGATCTCGATGAAGAGGGCGACGCCCTGGCCGACGAGCGTGGCGATGTCGCCGGATGCGGCATCGACCAGCACCGCATCGGGCACGATGCCCCAGGCCTGCCACAGCGCGCGTTGCGCGGCCGCGAAGCGCGCAGGGGCCGAGGGCGCGTCGGCCTGCTGCAGCCAGGCGCGATCGAACGCGGGCTGCGTCTCGCGCAGCACGCGGACGACGTCGGGCGATACCGCTGCGGCGGCCCGCACGATGAACGCGACCTTCGGCCGCTTCGCCTTGATCTTCATCGACACCGGCGGAGCCCGCAGCGCCGCGCGCAGGCCATCGATGCTGTCGGCGACCAGCGCGACGCGGTGACGGTGATGCGTGCGCCCGGTATTGGCGGTATGGCAGAGGTCGGCGAGCGACCCATCGGGCCGGCGTGCCAGCCATGCGGCATAGCGTTCGACGAGCGCTTCCAGCGCCGCTTCCGAGCGCGCCGACAGCGCGAGCACATGGCCCGGCCGTTCGACGCCGGACGGCACGGCGGCGCGCAGCGGTGCCTCGGCGACGATCATGTGCGCATTCGCGCCGCCGAGGCCGAACGCGCTGACGCCGGCGATGCGCGGTGCCGTGCCGCGCGGCCACGGCTCGCAGCGCGTCGCGATCGCCAGCGCGCTGCCGTCGAAGACGTCGGCCGGATTCGGCGTCTGCAGATGCAGGTGCGACGGCACCGCTTCATGCTGCAGCGCCAGCACGGTCTTGATCAGGCTGGCGATGCCCGAGGCACCTTCGAGGTGGCCGATGTTGGTCTTGACCGAGCCGATCCAGCAGCGCGCCCGGTCCGGCCCGCCGGCGAGCACGGCGCGCAGCGCCTTCAGCTCGATCGGATCGCCGAGCGGCGACGCGGACCCATTGGCTTCGACATAGCCGATCGCCTCCGGCGCGACACCCGCATCATCGAGCGCGTCGCGCAACAGCGTCTGCTGCGACCGGCCGTTGTAGGCCGTCATGCGGTAGCTCAGCCCGTTGTGG
This sequence comes from Pseudomonadota bacterium, assembly GCA_018241265.1. GTDB lineage: Bacteria > Pseudomonadota > Gammaproteobacteria > Burkholderiales > Burkholderiaceae_C > JAFEEF01. The sequence goes on from JAFEEF010000045.1 coordinate 30,174, forward strand.
TTGACCGCCGAGCCGCGGATCACCGCGAGGATGCGATCGCCTTCGGCCTCGGCGTCTGCCAAACGCTTGAGAACCACGGCACCGCAACCTTCGCCGATCACGTAGCCGTCGGCCGACGCGTCGAACGCGCGGCAGCGGCCGGTCGGCGAGACCATGCCGGCGAGCGAGCGCGACACCGATTCCTCGGGAAACAGGTTGAGGTTGACGCCGCCGGCGATCGCGAGGTCGGTCTCGCCGCTGCGCAGGCTCCGGCAAGCGAGGTGCACCGACACCAGCGACGACGAGCAGGCGGTGTCGACGGCGAGGCTCGGACCGCGCAGGTCGAGCAGGTAGGACAGCCGGTTGGCGACGATGCAGGGATAGGTGTTGTCGGGGTTCTTGCCGTCGATGCGCGCCGCGGTGCCGTACAGGTAGCGGTTGTAGTCGGTCTGGCGCATGCCGATGAAGACGCCGGTCGTACTGCCCGCGAGCCGCGCCGGCACGATGCCGGCATGCTCGAGCGCTTCCCACGCGACCTCGAGCATCAGCCGCTGCTGCGGATCGACGCGGCGCGCCTCGCGCGCATCCATCTCGAAGAAGTCGGCGTCGAAGCGGTCGATCGCGTCGAGGAAGCCGCCGTACGGCGTGATCATCTTGCCGGTGCGATTCGGCTCCGGGTCGAACCAGGCGTCGTGGTCCCAGCGATCGCGCGGCACTGCGCGTATCGCGTCGACGCCGGCTTCGAGCAGCGCCCAGAACGCCGCCGGATCGGGCGCGCCCGGGAAGCGGCAGCCCAGGCCGACGATGGCGATCGCGTGTGCACTCATGTCCGCCTGCGCGGCGTCAGGCCGCGCGCTCGCCGTACAGCGACTCGGCGAGATGCCGGGCCAGCGATTCGACGGTCGGGTATTGATAGACGGCATCGACATCGATCCGGCTGCCCAGCCACTCCATCAACTCGCCGGCCAGGATGATGGTCGATGCCGAGTCGAGGCCGAAGCGGCTGAACGGCTGGGTCGGCAGGATGTCGTCCCTGTCGAGTTCGAGCTGGTCGGCGAGGTAGTCGATCAGCCAGTCGTGGATGCGTTCGTATTGATGGGGCATGGTGCGGCTCCGCTCAAATAATACGCTTCGCGGCGAGTGTCTCGGCGTTCGGGCGCTTCACGTCCCAGACCAGGCCGAGCGCTTCGAGACCGCACAACACCAGATACCCGAGATCGATCTGCCACCACTGCAGGCCGATGCGCGCCGATGATGCGAATGCATGGTGGTTGTTCTGCCAGGACTCGCCGAACGTCGGCAGCGCGACCCAGGCGTTGTTGCGGCTGTTGTCGCCGGTGCGGTAGGCGCGGCTGCCGTAAGTGTGCGAGAACGAATTGATGCTGAGGATGCTGTTGTCGACGATGAACAGCCGCACCGGCCCGCCCCACAGGAAACCGAGCAGCGCGCCCAGCCACGAGCCGTGCGCCAGCCCGCCGATCGCCGCCGGCACGACCAGGCCGGCCACGACCCACGCGGCGTAGTAGCGGTTGGCGCGCATCAGCGGCTTGTCGCGCACCAGGTCGGTCGCGTAGTAGAGCGGGTTCGGGTATTCGTGGTTCACGAGCCAGCCGACGTGCGCATGCCAGAGGCCGCGCGCCGTCGCGAACGGGCCGGTGCCGCGGTGCGCCGGGTTCGGCGAATGCGGGTCGCCCGGCTGGTCGCTGTGCTCGTGGTGGCGCCGGTGCACCGCGACCCACGACACCACAGGTCCCTGCCCCGCCAGGCAGCCGAGCACCGCAAGCACCCTGCGCATCGCACGGCTGGTCTTGAACGCGCGGTGCGCGAAGTAGCGGTGCAGGCCGAGGCTCATGCCGATCATGCTGAGCGCCCACAGGCCGGCGAGGAGGCCGATCTCGATCGGACCGACAGGCACCCACCAGCAGAGCGCGATCGCCACGACGAAGCCGGCGAACGGCCCGACGTTGTAGAGCAGGAAGTGGCGGCGTTGGGCGCGCCGGATGAACGCGCCTGCAATGGTCTGGCTGGTGCCGCGCGGGTTCGCTGCGGCCGGCGCCGGCTCGTCGTCGAGATCGCCGTCGCGCATCGCTTGTACGACCGTCATGTCTGCCTCCTCCTCGTCGCTGCGCGCCCTCCTCGCGATCGCGTGCCATCAGCCCGGGCGCGGGGCCAGCACGTCCAGCGCGCCGTCGAGATAGCGCTGCCGGCAGGCGCTGCGCTGGATCTTGCCGCTGGAGGTCTTGGGGATCGTGCCGGGACGCACCAGCACGGCGCGGTGCACCTGGATCTCGTGCTCGTCGCTCACCGCTTCGCGGATGTTGCCGACGATCTCGGAGACCGCCGCTTCGTCGAGCGCCTGCGCGCGCACTTCCTGCACGACGAGCAGGCGCTCGCGGCCCTGCACGTCGATGCCGAACGCCGCGCCATGGCCTGCGCGCAGCGCCGGATGAGCGCGCGCGACGGTGAGTTCGATGTCGTGCGGATAGTGGTTGCGGCCGCGGATGATGATGAGGTCCTTGATGCGGCCGGTGATGTAGAGCTCGCCGTCGCACAGGAAGCCGAGGTCGCCGGTGCGCAGGTAGGCACGGCCGTCGTCCGGATCCAGGCGCGCGCCGAAGGTCTCGACGCTCGCATCGGCGCGCTGCCAGTAGCCGGCCGCAAGGCTGTCGCTCGCGACCCAGATCTCGCCGACCTGGCGCGGCGCGAGCGGCGTGCCGCGTTCGGGATCGACGATCGCGACGCGCGTCGCGCCGATCGCCGGGCCGCAGGACACGACCGTGCGGCGGCGCGGCGGCGGCACGCTCTCGTCGGCATCGACCGCATGGTGGCGCTGCAGCGCGTCGGCATCGAGGGCGCGCGCCCCGGGCTCGACGCCGTGCCGCTTGGTCGCGACGAGCAAGGTCGCTTCCGCCAGGCCGTAGGCCGGATAGAACGCGGCGCGCCGAAAGCCGCAGGGCGCGAGCAGCGCGGCGAAGCGCTCCAGCGTCTGCAAATCGATCGGCTCGGAGCCGTTGCTCGCGACGCGCCAGCGGCTCAGGTCCAGGCCTTCGAGCAGCAACGGCTTGATGCGCTCGATGCAGTGCTCGTAGCCGAAGTTCGGCGCCTGACTGTGCGTGACGCCGTGCTGCGCGATCGCCTTCAGCCAGCGCAGCGGGCGCATGTAGAACGCGACCGGCGACATCAGGTAGGTCGGGATGCCGGCATAGACCGGCTGGATCACGCCGTCGATCAGCCCATAGTCGTGAAAGTGCGGCAGCCAGGTGGCGGCCACCGCATCGTCGTCGTAACCCCAGGCGGCGCGCACGTCGGCGCAATGGCGCAGCAGCGCGCCATGACGCACCATCACGCCCTTCGGGCTCTGCGTCGAGCCCGACGTGTATTGCAGGAAGGCGAGCGTCTCCGCATCGATGGCCGGCGGCTGCCAGCGCTCGGCGCCTTCCGTCATCGCATCGGTCTGCAGGCAGGGCAGGCCGGTCGACGCCGCGAGTTCGGGCAGGCCGGGCAGCGCCTGCGACGTGGTGAGGATCAGGGTCGCGCCGGCATCGTCGATCACGGCCGACAGGCGCGGCAAGGTGCGCTTCAGTCGCACCGGATCGGGCAGCGGTGCCGGTACCGCGACGACGCCGGCGTAGAGGCAGCCGAAGAACGCGTCGATGAAGTCGAGCCCGGGCGGATAGAGCAGCAGCGCCCGCGCGCCGGCGCTGCCTCCGGCCTGCAGCCCGGCGCCGATCGCGCGCGCCCGCGCATCGAGCTCCGCGCAGCTGCGGCGCGCTTCTTCGGCTTCGCCGTTGGCCAGGAACGTGTAGGCCGGGCGCTCGGCCTGGTGGCTCGCGCGCCAGCGCAACATTTCCACCAGGGTCGGTGCCCTCGACGCACCGCCGGAGTGCAGCGCGCCCTCCGACCGAACCGCAGCCTCCATCCAGGCCCTCCGCCCCGCGTGCGACGACGGCACGCTCGATGCGGGGCAGGCTATCACGTCGCCCTTGCCTGTCAATGTGGGTTCAAGGGGGTGCGCGATCCTCGTTTGCACCCCCCATGGACGCGGGTAGACGGCTCAAGCCACCGGCTTGCCGCGCGCGTCCAGCCCGGTCCAGAGCTGGTCGAGGTGGGTGAATTTCCACTGGCTGTTCGACTCGCGCCCGACGATGCGATCGCTGCAGTGCGGCGCGCTGGTGTCGATCACCTCGACCTTGATCGGCATCTGCGACTTGGTCGAGAAGAACACCTTGACCTTGGGCTTCACGAGCGAGCCCTCGGTCTGCTCGACGACGACACCGAGCCGGCCCGACTCCATGCGCACCAGCGAGCCGGTCGGGTAGATGCCCAGGCTCTTCACGAAGGCGGCGAGCATCGCCGGATCGAACTGGCCGGACTTGCTCCATTCGGCCATGCGCGCGACCGACTCGGCCGGATCCCAGCCGGCCTTGTAGGGCCGGTTGGAGGTGATCGCATCGTAGACGTCGCAGACCGCGCCCATGCGCGCTGCCAGGGTCAGCGCGTCGCCCGACAGGCCGTGCGGATAGCCCTTGCCGTCCGGGCGCTCATGGTGGTGCAGGCAGACGTCGAGCGCGATCGTGGTGACGCCCTTGCCGTCGCGCAGCAGGTCGTGGCCGCGCTCCGGATGGCCCTTCATCACGGCGTACTCGGCATCGGTCAGCTTGCCGGGCTTGTT
>JAFEEF010000046.1 GCA_018241265.1 Pseudomonadota bacterium
ACCACGGATTGGGACGCGACCGACCGGACTGCGAGCAGTCACAGGCCAGGCCAAGCCAGCGCATCGACGGCGGCCAGCCAGCGGCGCCCGCGCCAGTACGGTCGATCCGGTGGCGGCGCCCGTGCGAACAGCATCCACACAGCATTAACCTCCGGCAGGGAAGCCGCCCGTCGGCGACCTCCCCGCACGTCGTGGACGCGAAGCCGCCGCCCGCAGCGGCTGCGGCAGACAGCGCTTGCCGGCCAGTGGGACCATGATCTGTTGTTAAGCGTGTTCCATGATGAATTGCTCCTTGGCTTGGACTAGCATCGGCATTGCCAACGCAATCGAATGGCTGCGTCGAAGGCCGGGCTCACGGTGGAAAGCCCGAAGGCGGCAACCGCCTGAACGGATGGCCACGACGCCGCGGCAGCGGTAATAGCCCAGGCAGCCAGGGTCGCCTTCGTCGCTCTCATCCTTGCGGAAAGGTCGCCTCGCGCGACGGTCTCGGCACCGCTGATATCAGAACCGGCCCAGCAGTTGATCGGCGGGTTGCGTGTAGGTGGTCATCGCGGCGACAACGCGGCCCTGCTGGTCGAGCCTGACCACCTTGAAGTCATGCATGAGATGCCCTTCGTCGTACCACCAGTGCTCCCCGAGGAGCGCCGCGGCGCGGGTGGTCATCTCCCGGGTTCCGGTGAGGAAGTGCCAGTTGTCGCGTGTCAGGGAACGTGCCTTCCGGTACTCGCGCCACAAGGCCGGCGAGTCGTGCTCCGGATCGATGCTGAGGATCACGAACTCCACCTTCTGCCCCGCCCGATCCGCCGCGTCCTGGATCTCCACGAGCCTGCGCCAATACACCGAGCAAATGAAGCGGCAGGCGCTGTACTCCATGGCCACGAGCGTCAGGCTGCCACGCCATTGCGAGAGCGTGACCTGGCGGCCGTTCTCGTCCAACCACGGCTTTTCGATCGAGAAGAGGCTGGGGGCGGCGTTTGCGCCGACCGTCGCCAGGACGAGGAGGAGTGCCGTCGCGATGCGAAGGCGGATTCGGGAGATGCGGCGCACGGCTACAGCTTCTCGAGCACCTTGACGTCGTCCGAAGGCTTGGACACGTAGCCGACGGTGCCCGGATTGGCCCGGATTGCGCTAAGCACTTCCGCATCCCCGCTTCGCATCGGAGGCGGCGTCAGACCGTCGCGAAAGCCCTTCTTGGCCCAGACCGAGTTGTAGTGCGACGCATCGACCTTGACGACCTTGGCCAGGAAATCTGGTTGGAGCGCCGCATTCTCCACCGGGCTGAGTTTCGTGCCGCCGGAGAACTGCTTGTCGCCGAGGAAGACCTGGCGAACCTCGTCGGGTGTCAGGGTGACGGCCGCTCCGGAAACGACATACAGGTCGCCGGCCCAGGACACGGAGCTGACCGCCGTCAGGAATGCGGTCGCAAGAAGATAGTGGATGCGCATGGGTCCTCCGTCGTTCAGAAGCGGATGGCGTATTGGAACTGTAGGCTGCTGGGCGTGCCGGGCGTGCCGACCTGGGTGCCGCGCATGACCTCCGCCTTCAGCGCGGACTTGGGCGTCAGGTTGTAGCGAATGCCGAGCACGCCACGTCGATAGGCTTGCCCGAACTGCTGCAGGTTGAAGTAGGGATCTCTCGAGTTCAGGTCGGCGTCCTCGTAGCGCGCATAGGGCGTGAACTGGTCGTTCACGTTGTAGCCGATCTGCGCATACCAGGCGGTACTGGCGTGACGGCCGGTGCCGCCGGACAGGTCGGCGTTGCGGAAGCCGTAGTACTCCGCCATCGCTTCCCAGTCATCGTTTTCATAGGTGGCATATCCGCCCAGCATGTTCAATTGCACGCGGCCGGAGGCGGTCCCCAACGCATTTCCTCCAGCGATCTTCTGGCTCAGGCCGTGCAGACCCAGCGTCAGGCCCGTGCCCGCGACCGCGAGATTGGTGCGGAACCCCAGTCCGACATTGGAGTCACCGTCGCCGATGGCCTGGAAATCAAGCTGGCCATTGTCGAGCCGATCTCCGTTGACCAGCGTGAAGTCGTATCCGACCCGGCCGAGGCCGGTGTCGCGAGCGCCCGTGAGCCAGAGGCCGACCGAATGCGCCGGCAAGATGCCGCCGCTGTCCTCGAAGTCGAGGAATTGCGGACGCGTCAACGCGGTCTGAATTTGCGCGCCGTGATGGAAGGCGGTGTTCCAGTAGCCATACGGCGTGTGGAACCGTCCGGCCCAGACGGTCAGCGAGTCGCTGAAGACATAGCCCAGCTGCATGCGTTCGGCGTCGACTTCGAGTTCGCCGCTGTCGTCATACTCAAAGGCGAGTTCGACGAGCGCCTTGACCTGGGAACTGATCTGCGGCGTCATGTAGAGGTCGAACGTGCCCACGTCGACGCCGCGATAGCCGCGCTTCTCGAGGGATGCGGCCGCCGAGTTCCGGTCGCCGAGCTTCACGTCGGCAAAGCCGTGGATGGGCAGTCCCGTGTCGACCTGCGCGGCCGCGGCGGAGGACGCTTCGATCTGTGCGACGGAGTGCTCGATGGCCTCCACGCGGGCATCGATGCCTGCCGACGAGGACGCTGCGGGTGCGGGCGTCGCCGCGCCCACGACCGCGGCGGGCGCAGGCGCGCTGTCGCCCTTGTGTTCGAGCTCGTCGAGACGCTTCTGCATGGCGACGATCGTGGCCATGCTCTGATCGAGCTTCTGTTCGAGCGCCTTGATGCGCTCGGAATCGCCGGCCCAGGCCGGCGCGAGAAAAGTCAGGACGCACATGGCGACCAGCGTCTTCTTGAAGGTGATGTTTTGCACGCGAAGCCTTTCTTTGGCGAGCTTGGTGGTGAGTCTTGAAACGAGGCTGGACGGGCCGCGAAACGGCCTCGATGCGGGAGAGGGCTTGCACCCCCCGAGTTGACGGTGCTGCGGCTAGCTAGCTTGGGAGCTTGAATCGCGCGACCTTGAGCGACAGGGTCCGCGCGAGTTCGCGCAGGGCGCTCGCGGCGGCCGCTGTCTCCTCGACCAGCGCCGCGTTCTGCTGGGTGGAGTGGTCGAGTTCGGCGATGCCGTCCCCCACGCGATCGATTCCCATCGTCTGTTCCTGGGCGCCTGTGGCGATCTGGCCGAGGAGGCGCTGCACCTCGTGCGAGCCCTGGACGATCTCGTTCATCGATTCGCCCGCATTGCGCACGATGCCCGTGCCGGCCTCGACCTTCTCCACGCTCTCGGTGATCAGGGACTTGATCTCGCGTGCGGCGCCGGCCGAGCGCTGGGCAAGCAGACGAACCTCGGAGGCGACGACGGCGAAGCCACGGCCGCTTTCGCCTGCCCTTGCCGCTTCGACGGCAGCGTTCAGCGCCAGGATGTTGGTCTNNCGATCACGCCGATGATGTCGGCGATCCTGCCCGATGACGACTGGATCCCGTCCATGGTGTTGATCATGTTGCCGATCACTTCGCCGCCCCTCGACGCCGCGTGTGCGTTGTCGGTTGCCAGCGTCGTTGCCACGCTCGTGTGATCGGCGGTGCTCTTCACAGTCGAGGAGATCTGCTCCATCGCCGATGCGGACTGCTCGACGTGGGCCGCCGTCTTGTTTGTGCGTTCCGACAACTCGTCGGCTCCCGCGGCGATCTGCGCACCGGCCTGGGCGATGTTGTCCGCGCTGGCCCTGACGTCTCCGACGATGCTGCGCAAGGACGCCTGCATCTCCGCAATCACGTTCAGCAGGAACGCGGTCTCGTCGGCTCCTCGGGGAAGCGGCTGCGTGCTGAGGTCACCCGCGGTGACGGCCGTCAGGTGACGCCTCACCTCGCGCAACCCGAGGCCCATCACCAGCGAGAAGGCGTAGAACAGGTAGGCAGCGAGCAGGCCGAACAGCAGGATGACCGCCGAGGTCACGATCATGTGGCGGCGCGTCGCGTTCGCGCGATCCGAGAGGAGTCGATCGAGCTTGGCCAGGGATTCGAGCTGCAGGTTCTCCAGGCGAGTGACGATGGCCGCACCGGCGTTGTCCAACGCCTTGGCCTTGTCGGCGCCGCCGCTCGCCAGGTCGTCAGACGCCATGTCCCTCAGGGCGTTCACAGCCTTGAGGACACTCGCGAACTCCAGGGCGGTCGACATCTCGGGGTGGACGCCGATCACCTTCGTGAGGTCGGTGGCGAGCTCGCCGGCGACATACTCGATGAGTCCGTCCTGGCGCGCGAGTTCTATCCCGGCGACCACCGCGCCCTGGCCCGACTGTGCGGTCGCGGCGGACAGCACGCGCATGCGCGCTGTCTGCTCGAGCAGAGTGGTCGACGCGGGCAGGGCCGCACCCACCAGGTAGTAGGTGTCGAGATCCGGATCCACGGTCAGGCCGCTGCCGTCGCTCACGGCGCCGAGCACGTTCAGCAGGGCGGCGTTGAGCTTCCCGTGCGAGGCGAACACCGGCATGATCCCAGCGGTACCGGGTTGTGCAGCCTTCAGCGCAGCATCGAGAGCCGCCACGGCATCGTGGGTACCGAGCGCGCCGCCGAGCCGGGCATCCGCTTCCTTGACCGCCGCGATGTCAGTCGACAACTGCTCGCGCATGGCCTGGGGGTCGCCTGGGACGGGCGCGCTCGCGGCCTGGGCGAGCGTGAAGCGCCGCAACTGACGGCCATGCTTGATCGCGGGCAGGAGGATTCGGGCGAACGCGACGCCGTCGCGCTCTCGCGCCGTGGCACGCAGGGAACTGGCCCCGCGGTCGAAGTCGTTCCACGCAAGCAGGACGATCGGCGCCATGAATGCGGCCGCAATGACCATCGCCTTCGGCTTGAATCGAAGTTGTCTGAACAATCCGATGGCGGGCCGCCAGATCGGCGAGGCACCGAGGTAGTCGCTGACTTCCGTTGGCCTGTCGAGCACGGCACCGGTATTCGAGAGAAGGACGTCACTCATTTCGCAGATCGCGGAGAAGGTGTTCTTGGATTCTCTTTTGAAGAACTTATGCCTTATCGGCGAATTGAGGCGTCATTGAAGCGCTTTAAGGTGTCTAAGATTACGGAATCGAGAATAAGTACTCCTTGACAGAAGCGTCGCACGCCGGTAGTAGCGCGCATGGCAGCTGATCGATCCCGCAGAGACGCGCGTTCAGCTTCGTCTGTCCGTCTGCAACGAGCAGCGCCTGGAAAGCCGATGCAACCGACCCGGTTCGTGATCAATTCCGCATTACCTTCGACTTTCCAGGGCGCCGATGCATGCCACCTGGCCCGTGCGGCCCAGGAACTGTTCGCTGGAGCACAGCCTCTGCTCGTCCGCGCGTCGGTCGGCAATGTGCTCGAGGATGCCGACGAACCCGCCGGACCCGCCGATCTCGTCGAGGACAGGTTGGGTTCGCGTCTGAAGAACCCGGACGACCCCTACACCGCCCCGCCGGATCCAAACAACAGCTCGAGTTCCTGAGCGTTGGCCACCATCGCGCGCCAGGCTCGGACCACCTCGTCACGACTGCCTCGTGAAGCGCACCCATCCAGCCGTCGCCCAATCCGATGTCCCCAAGCAGGCCGTGGACCTCGCGCCAACGTGCCAACGTGCCAACGACCCCTGCGCAGGGCGACGAGCGCGCTCGCGAACGAATGCGATTCGTTCAGGGCGTAGAGCTGCGCCCGTCCAGAGCCGTGGACCTTCACCACCTGCTGCCGAGCGAGCGTGTCGAGAACCAGCCGCGCACCTGCGGCGACAGCCCAGCCAAGCGCGCGAGATGGGGCGCCGATTGCGGCGCGCGGTCCGCCACCAAGGCGCGCAGCACACGCACGTTGCCCGCGCTGCCGAAGATGGCGGTGAGCGGGTGTCGGACGTGGCTCTGAGCTTGGGATGGTGCGGGCATGGCTAGAAGGGCGGCGACGCGCGGCTGCGGCGCCTGCACCTTCGGCGACGGGTCGAAGGACCTCAGATCTCGACGACGATCTTGCCGAAGTGCGCACCCGAGGCCTGATGGCGGAACGCATCGGCGAGGCGCTCGAGCGGGAAGCGGCGCGCATCGATCACCGGCCGGAGGCCGATCACCTCGATCGCGCGCAGCATCTCGAGCTGGTGCCGCCGGCTGCCGACCGTGACGCCCTGCAGCCGGATGTTCTTCGACATCAGCAGCGCCGTCGACACCGGTGCCTCGCGGCCGCTCAGCACGCCGATCATCGCGATGTGGCCGCCGACGCGGCAGGCGCGCAGCGACTGCGACAGCGTCTGCGCGCCGCCGACCTCGACCACATGGTCGACGCCGACGCCGCCGGTGGCCTCACCGACCGCGCGCCCCCATTGCGGCTGCGTGCGGTAGTTGATGGCGTGATCGGCGCCCAGCGCGCGCAGGCGTTCGAGCTTCTCGTCCGATGACGACGTCGCGATCACCGTCGCGCCGCACGCCTTGGCGAACTGCAGCGCGAACAGCGAGACGCCGCCGGTGCCTTGCACCAGCACGGCCTCCCCGGGATACAGCGGGCCGTCGACCATCAGCGCACGCCATGCGGTGAGCGCCGCGCACGGCAAGGTCGCCGCCTCGGCATGCGTATAGCCCGCGGGCTGGCGCGTCAGCGCCGACGCCGGCACGGTGGCGTATTCGCACGCATAGCCATCCGTCTCTTCGCCCGGCACGCCCCGCAGCGCGTCCCGACGCACCGGGCCGTCCTGCCAGTTCGGGAAGAAGGTGCCGATCACCGCATCGCCGACCCGCCAGTCGACATCGGTGCCGACCTCGACGATCTCGCCCGCCCCGTCGGACATCGGAACGCGCCCGTCCACGACTGGGATCTCGCCGATCACGACGACGTAGTCGTGGTAGTTCAGCGAGCTCGCATGCACGCGCACGAGTACTTCGCCCGGTCCGGGACGGCGCGGTTCGGCGCTGTCGACGCGCAACGCGGCGAGGGCGGCCGGATGGCCGAGACGGATCAGCTTCATGGCCGCTCCTAGAGTCTCTCGACGATCGTCACGTTGGCCATGCCGCCGCCTTCGCACATCGTCTGCAGCCCGTAGCGGCCGCCGCGCCGGTGCAACGCATGGACCAGCGTCGTCATCAGCTTGGTGCCGGTGCCGCCGAGCGGATGGCCGAGCGCGATCGCGCCGCCGTTGACGTTGAGCCGCTCCGGATCGGCATCGAGCGCCTTCAGCCACGCCAGCGGCACCGGCGCGAAGGCCTCGTTGACCTCGTACAGATCGATGTCGGCGATCTTCATGCCGGCCTTCTTCAGCGCGCGCTCGGTCGCCGGCAGCGGCGTGTCGAGCATCACCACCGGATCGCCGCCCAGCACGCTCATGTGGTGGATGCGCGCCAGCGGCTTCACGCCGAGCGCCTTCAGGCCCTTCTCGCTGACGACCATCACGCCGCTCGCGCCGTCGCAGATCTGGCTCGCGTTCGCCGCCGTGATCACGCCGCCTTCCTGCAGCAGCTTCACCCCCTGGATGCCGGGCAGAGACGCGTCGAAGCGGATGCCTTCATCGATCGCATGCAGTTCGCCGTTGCCTTGCCCCTGCGCCGGCCGCACTTCGACCGGCACGATCTCGCGTTCGAACGCGCCGGCCTTGACCGCGGCCATCGCCTTCTGATGACTGCCGAGCGCATAGCGATCGAGTTCGTCCTTCGTGAAGCCGAACGACTTGGCGATCATCTCGGCACCGACGAACTGGCTGAAGTCCTGCGGATACTTCTCGCGCAGCGCGCCGTCCTGGTAGAAGCCCATGCCGGCCTTCTGCGCGAGGTACGAGGCGCTGAACATCGGCACGCGCGTCATGCTCTCGACGCCGGCCGCGATCACGACGTCGTCGACGCCCGACATCACCGCCTGCGCCGCGAAGTGCAGCGCCTGCTGCGACGAGCCGCACTGCCGGTCGATCGTCACGCCGGGCACCGACTGCGGCAGCTTCGACGCCAGCACCGCATTGCGGCCGATGTTGACGGCCTGCTCGCCGACCTGCATCACGCAGCCCATGATCACGTCGTCGACCAGCGCCGGATCGGCACCGCTGCGGTCGATCAGCGCATCCAGCACCTGCGCCGCCAGGTCCACCGGATGCCAGCCTGCCAGCCGTCCGCCGCGCCGGCCTCCCGCGGTGCGCGCCGCGCTGACGATGTATGCCTCTGCCATGACAGTTCCTCTGCAATCTGCGATGGGGCGATTCTGCGCCGAGGCAAAGACGACACGGCGACCATGCATCGGCGGCGCGGCTCAATCGAACGCAACAGCGTGTCGAGGTTGGCGATGCGGCGCTTCGACAGTGCCATGTCGTGCTCGTTGCCGCCGCTGCGGCTGGCCGCGCCGGTCATCCGCAAGATTGCGGAGCCGGCTGGACCTGCCCGCGCGGCCGCGTGCGCAGCGCGCAGTCGTTCATCGGCCTTCGTGGCGACCTGGCCCCGCAGCGCTACATCGAGGCCTCGAGCATCGCCCGATAGTCCTCCGCACTCGCCAGCCGCGGATTGGTCTTGTGGCAGTGATCGGCCATCGCGCCGTCGATGACGCGCGGGAACACGCTGCGGTCGACGCCCATCGCCGCCAGCCCCTCGGGCAGACCGAGGCGTTCGTTCATCGCGTGGATCGCCGGCGCGACGTCGGCGGCGGACGCCAGGCCCATCGCGCGGGCCATGCGCTCGATGCGGCGGTCCTTGCGCACCGATTCGGCTTCGCTGTTGTAGCGGATCACCGCCGGCAGGAAGACGGCGTTCAAGGTGCCATGGTGCAGCTTCGGGTTCTGGCCGCCGAGCGAATGGCTGAGCGAATGCACGCAGCCCAGCCCCTTCTGGAACGCCAGCGCGCCCTGCACCGACGCGCTCATCATGTTGAGCCGCGCCTCGCGGTCGCTGCCGTCGCGCGTCGCGCGCTCGATGTGCGCCCAGGCGCGCTCGAGGCCGTCGAGCGCGATGCCGTCGGCCGGCGGATTGAACGGCGCGGCCATGAAGGTTTCCATGCAGTGCGCGATCGCATCCATGCCGGTCGCCGCGGTCAGCCCGGGCGGCAGGCCGAGCGTCAGCTCGGGATCGCAGATCGCGGCGCGCGGCAAGAGGTACCACGAATGGAAGCCGAGCTTGCGATGGTCGTCGGTGATGATGATCGCGCCGCGCGCCACCTCGCTGCCGGTGCCGGCGGTCGTCGGCACCGCGATCAGCGGCGCGACCGCCGACGTGATCCTGCCGCTGCCGCCTTCGATCGTCGCGTAGGTCACGAGCGGGCCGGGGTGGGTCGCGGCGATCGCGACGCCCTTGGCGCAATCGAGCGACGAGCCGCCGCCGACCGCGATCAGGCCGTCGCAGCCATGCGCTCGGTAGAGCGCCGTCGCTTCGCGCACGGCCGCCTCGGTCGGGTTGGACGGCGTGCGATCGTAGACCGGGCCTTGCAGCGATGCCGGCAGCGCGTCGAGCACCTGCTGCAGCACGCCCGCGACGCGCACGCCGGCATCGGTGACGACGAGCGGCTTCCTGATCCCGACGCGCTCGCATTCGCCGGCCAGCAGGCTGCGCGCGCCGAACTCGATGTTGATGTGGGTCAGGTAGTAGACCAGCGCCATGGCGGCGATTCCTTCAGCTGCGGTAGGTGGGGTCGATGCGATCGACGACGCGCTGCAGCGCATCGAACGCGTCCTGCCCGGCACCATAGCGCGGATCGTATTGCAGCGAATCGCGCACGCAGGCCTCGAGCACCGGCTCGGCGATCGACCGCGGCTTGCCCATGGACAACGTCGCGAGCTGCACTTCGCAGGCGCGGTTCAGCAGCCACATCAGGCCGAAGGCCTGGGCGAGCGTCGCGCCTGTCGTCACCGGGCCATGGTTGCGCAACAGCAGCACCGGCTTGCCGGCGGCGCTGTCGAGGATGCGGGCGCCTTCGTCGGCATGCACCGTGATGCCCTCGAACTCGTGGTACGCGACCTTGCCGTAGAGCTGCGCCGCATAGAAGTTGGTGTACGACAGGCCGTCGTCGAGGCAGCAGACCGCCATCGTCGGCGTCGTGTGGACGTGCATCACGCAGTGCGCACCGGGCACCATCTCGTGGATCTTGCCGTGAAAGGTATAGCCGGCCGGGTTGATCGGCCAATCGCTGTGGCCGACGATCCGGCCCTGCAGGTCGACCTTCACGAGGTTCGATGCGCGCACTTCGCGGTAGTGCAGCCCGAACGGATTGAGCAGGAAGTGCGCGTCCGGCCCCGGCACGCGCAGCGAGATGTGGTTGTAGATCAGCTCGCCCCAGCCGAGGTGGTCGAAGATGCGGTAGGCGGCGGCGAGTTGCACGCGCGCGTCCCACTCCTCGGCGGTGTAGCGCTTCGGGCGCGGGACGGCGGCGGCGGGGAAGTCGGCCATGCGGCCCTCCTCAGACGAAGCGGAAAGCGATGGAACCGAGCGGGCCGTAGTCGACGTGGAAGTTGTCGCCGGCCTTCGCGGTCGCCGGGCGGGTGAACGAGCCGGCCAGCACGATGTCGCCGGCGTTCAATTGCTCGTCGTGCGGCGCGATCTTGTTGGCGAGCCACGCCACGCCGGTCGCCGGATGGTTCAGCACGCCGGCCGCGAGGCCCGTCTCCTCGATCACGCCGTTCTTGTAGAGCAGCGCGCCGACCCAGCGCAGGTCGACGTCGTGCGGCCGCACCGGCCGGCCGCCGGTGACGATGCCGGCGTTGGCGGCGAAGTCGGAGATCGTGTCGTAGACCTTGCGCGGCAACTGGGTCTCGCGGTCGAACTGCTCGATGCGCGCATCGATGATCTCGACCGCCGGCGTCACATACTCGGTCGCCGCGAGCACGTCGAACAGCCGGACGTTCGGCCCCTTCAACGGCCGGCCGAGCACGAACGCCAGCTCGACCTCGACGCGCGGCGAGATGAAGCGCTCGAACGGCAGGTCGCTGCCCTGCTCGAAGAACATGTCGTCCATCAAGGGCGCGTAGTCGGGCTCGTCGATCTGCGACGACTGCTGCATCGCGCGCGACGTCAGGCCGATCTTGCGGCCCTCGATCGTGCGGCCGTCGGCGAGCTCGAGCCGCACCCAGGCGCGCTGGATCGCATAGCCGTCGTCGACCGTCATGCCGGGATGGCGCTGCGAGAAGTGGCGCAGCGCCGTGCGCGTCTTGCGCGCTTCGTAGAGCTCGCGGGCGAGCTGCTCGATGGTGTCGGCGGACAGCACGCCGATCAGCCCTTCTTGGCTCGCTGGGCGAAATGCGCGTGCAGGTTGCCGAGCTTGGCGTCGTAGACCTCGGGGCCTTCGTCGACTTGCAACGTCAGCCCGAAAGCGCGGCGCGCGAGCAGCGGCCCGAAATGCGCACGCGTCGCCTCGGCCAACGCCTCGCCGACGCTGCGCTGCGTCGCCGGACTTCGGCCGCGCGCCATGCGCAGGTTGATGTAGACGAAGCCATGGTCGTCGCTGCTGCCGTCGGCCACCGCGTGGTGCGTCGACGGATGCGCATAGACGCGCACGCCGCCGACCGGGAAGACCGGCTGGCCGGCTTCGTCGCGCGCCGCGATCATCGTGTCGGCCAGGCGCCGGCACAGCGCCGGCATGTCGGCATCGGCTTCGAGGTTGCTGGTGTAGAGGATCGTGACGTGCGGCATGTTCGATGTCCTTCCATGTCCTTCCATGTTCTTCCTATAGGCGCGTCGCGACCGACGTGTAGCCGTCGGCGCGCGACGCGACGGCGCGCGGTACCGCGTTCCCATCGTTCGGCGTGACCGGGAACACGGCATTGATCTGCCCGGTGCCGGATGCGCCGAAGTACGGCGTGATCACTTCGGCGCGCCCATCGTAGGCGCTCCAGCCGAGCAGGCCGAGCAGCATCGCGGTGTCGTGCATGAAGCCTTCGCCGTGCCCCTTGCTGGCGTACTCCGGCAGCATCTCGCAGAAGGCATTCCACTCGCCCGCCTGCCACATGCGGATCACCTCGTGGTCGAGGTGCTCGAGGAACGGGCTCCAGATCTTGAACGCGAACTCCGGCGCCAGGCCGTTCTGCGCGAAGCGGTGGCTCAGGCTGCCGCTCGCGAGGAACGCGACGGTGCCGTCGTAGCGATCCTCGACGGCACGGCGGAACGCCCAGCCCAGGCGTGCGCTGTCGGCGAGGTAGTGCGCCATGCACAGCGCAGAGACCGAGACGACCTTGAAGTGCCGGTCGGCGTTCATGTAGCGCATCGGCACCAAGGTGCCGTACTCGGGCCCGAGCGTCGTCGCCGGATGCGCCAGCGTTTCGACGCCCATCTCGCTCGCGGTGCGCGCCAGCAGCCGGCCCAGCTCGGGATTGCCGCCGAAGCCGTAGCGCATGTTCGCGATGAAGTGCGGCAGCTCGTTGCTGGTGTACTCGCCTTCGAAGGCCGGCGCGCAATTGACGTGGTAGTTCGCGTTGACCAGCCAATGGGTGTCGAACACGACGATCGTGTCGACACCGGCGTCACGGCAGCGGCGGCCGATCTCGGCATGGCCGTCGATCGCGTCCTGGCGCGTCCCCTTGCGCGGGCCGTCGAGTTCGCTCAGGTACATCGACGGCACGTGGGTGATCTTGGCGGCGAGCGCGACGCTTCCCATGTCAGACGCCCCAGTGCGGGATGTGGTGCGAGCCGAGCGAGACGGCGACGTTCTTCGGCTCGAGGAACACCTCGTAGCTCCAGGTGCCGCCTTCACGCCCGGTGCCCGAGGCCTTGGTGCCGCCGAACGGCTGGCGCAGGTCGCGCACGTTCTGGCTGTTGACGAAGCACATGCCTGCCTCGATGGCGGCGGCCACGCGGTGGGCACGGCCGATGTTCTCGCTCCACACGTAGCTGGAAAGGCCGTATTCGATGTCGTTGGCCTTTTCGATCGCATCCGCCTCGTCGGTGAACG
>JAFEEF010000047.1 GCA_018241265.1 Pseudomonadota bacterium
TACGCCGGCGAAGGCTGCGCGCAGGTGCTGTTCTTCGAGAGCGACGAGGTCTGCGAGACGAGCTACAAGGACCGCGGCAGCAAGTACCAGGGCCAGCGCGGCGTCACCTTGCCGAAGACCTGACGATGGTCAGAGGCTGAGAGGCATGCGCCGCTCGTGAGACCGGGCGGGCCTCTGACCCGAGTCGCCTGCGCTGCGCAATTTCATAGGCGACTTCGCTCCGGCGACTCACCGTCGCCAAGGCGACGCCGCATCGGCGTCGATGCCGTAGCGCGCAATCGCCTGCGCGCAGGCGTCCTTCGCCAGCCGGCCGTCGGCCGCCAGCGCGGTCAGCGCGGCCAGCACGACATGGTGCCGGTCGACCTCGAAGAACCGGCGCAGCGCCGCGCGGGTGTCGCTGCGGCCATAGCCGTCGGTACCCAGCACGGTATAGCGCGCCCCGACGTGCGGCGCGATCAGCGCCGGCCAGGCACGCACGTAGTCGCTCGCCGCGATGACCGGCAGCGCACCGCCCAGGCAGTACGCCACATGGCTGAACTGCGCCGGCGCATCCGGGTGCAGGCGGTTGCGGCGCTCGACCTCCTGGGCGTCGCGCGCGAGCTCCGCATAGCTCGTTGCGCTCCAGACCTCGGCCTTGACGTCCCAGTCGGCCGCGAGCAGTTCGGCCGCGGCGCGTACCTCGTGCAGGATCGTCCCCGAGCCGAGCAGCCGCACCTGCGGCTCGCCGTCGGGCGCGGCCACGCGGTACAGCCCCTTCACCACGTCGCCGGCGACGCCGTCCGGCAGCGACGGCTGGGCCTGGTTCTCGTTCATCAGCGTGACGTAGTAGAAAACGTCTTCCTGCCGCTCGAGCATCGCGCGCATGCCATGGTCGAGGATCGCCGCCAGCTCGCCGGCCGAGGCCGGGTCGTAGGCGCGGCAGTTCGGCACCGTCGATGCGACCAGCAGGCTGGCGCCGTCCTGGTGCTGCAGCCCCTCGCCGCCGAGCGTCGTGCGGCCCGCCGTCGCGCCGAGCAGGAAGCCGCGCGAGCGCTGGTCGGCGGCGGCCCAGATCAGGTCGCCGACGCGCTGGAAGCCGAACATCGAGTAGTAGATGTAGAACGGCAGCATCGCGAGGCCATGCACCGAGTAGCTCGTCGCCGCCGCGACCCATGAGCTCAGCGCGCCGGCCTCGCTGATGCCTTCCTCGAGGATCTGGCCGTCCTGTGCCTCGCGGTACGACAGCACCGAGCCGATGTCCTCCGGCTCGTAGTGCTGGCCGACGCTCGAATAGATGCCGACCTGCTTGAAGAGGTTGGCCATGCCGAAGGTGCGCGCCTCGTCGGCGACGATGGGCACGACGCGCGGTCCGAGCGCCTCGTCCTTCAGCAGGTTCGTCAGCATGCGGACGAACGCCATCGTCGTCGACATCTCCTTGCCGTCGGCCTGCAGCGCGAAGGTCGCATAGCGCTCGAGCGGCGGCACCGGCACGGCCGCAGCCTGACCTTGGCGCGCCGGAATGAAGCCGCCGAGCGCGCTGCGGCGGTCGTGCAAGTAGCGCATCTCGGCGCTGTCGGCCGCGGGCTTGTAGAGCGCCAGCGATTCGGCCTCGGCATCCGTCAGCGGCAGCTGGAAGCGGTTGCGGAAGGCGATCAGGTCGTCGCGGTCGAGCTTCTTCTGCTGGTGCGTCGTCATGCGGCCCTGACCGGCCGCGCCCATGCCGTAGCCTTTCTTGGTGTGCGCGAGGATCACGCTCGGCTGGCCGCGCCGCGCCGCTGCGGCGGCATAGGCGGCGTGGATCTTCACGAGGTCGTGGCCGCCGCGCTTCAGCCGGTCGATCTGCTCGTCGGTCAGGCCCTGCGCGAGCCGTGCCAGCTCGGCGTCCTGACCGAAGAAGTGGTCGCGGTTGTAGCGGCCGTCCTTCGCCGCGAAGGTCTGGAACTGGCCGTCGACGGTGTGCGCGAAGGTGCGCGCGATCGCGCCCTGCGCGTCGCGCGCGAACAGGCCGTCCCAGTCCGAGCCCCACAGCAGCTTGATGACGTGCCAGCCCGCACCGGTGAACAGCGCCTCCAGCTCGTCGACGATGCGGCCGTTGCCGCGCACCGGACCATCGAGCCGCTGCAGGTTGCAGTTGACGACCCAGACGAGGTTGTCGAGCTTCTCGCGCGCCGCCAGGGTCAGCGCCGACATGCTCTCCGGCTCGTCCATCTCGCCGTCACCGAACACCCCCCAGACCTTGCGGCTGCGGGTGTCGCGCAGGCCGCGGTGTTCCAGGTAGCGCATGAAGCGCGCCTGGTAGATGGAGCTGATCGGGCCGATGCCCATCGAGCCGGTCGGGAACTGCCAGAAGTCCGGCATCAGCCACGGATGCGGATAGCTCGACAGTCCCTGTGCGCCGATGCCGCGCGCGGTGATCTCCTGGCGGTAGTGCCCCAGGTCGCGCTCGGTGAGCCGTCCTTCGAGGAAGGCGCGCGCATAGACCCCGGGCGCCGAATGCGGCTGGTAGAAGACGAGGTCGCCGCCCGACGCGTCGTCCGGCCCGCGGAAGTAGTGGTTGAAGCCGACCTCGAACAGGTCGGCCGCGCTCGCATAGCTCGCGATGTGACCGCCGAGCTCGCCGTGCGCCTGGTTCGCGCGCACGACCATGGCGAGCGCGTTCCAGCGCATGATCGACGCGAGCCGCTCCTCGATCGCGAGATCGCCCGGAAACGGCGGCTGGTCGTTCACTGCGACCGTATTGACGTACGGCGTGCCGACCTTCGGCTGCCAGCCGATCGCCGGATCGCGCGCCAACTCGGCGAGCGCGTCCAGCACATGGCGGGCGCGGCCCGAACCCGACTGGGCAACGAGCGCGCGCAGCGCATCGCGCCATTCGGCGGTTTCGATCGGGTCGGTGTCGTCGGGTTGCTGCGGCGGCGTGCGGTCGGTCATGAGGTCGGCTCCTGGCGCGCACTGTAGCGGTGCCGCGACCCTCCGCGGCAGGGGCGCACGCTACCATCGCGGCGCAGTCCGGTCCGCGCGGCCACGGAGACCGCCGGACCGGCCCGACAGGGGAGCAGAGCGATGAGATGGGAAGGCAACCGCGAGAGCAGCAACGTCGAGGACGACCGCGGCGGCGGTGGTGGAGGCGGCGGTGGCTTCGGATTCGGCGGCGGACGCACGATCGGCCTCGGGTCGGTCGTGATCGCGTTGGTGGCCGGCTGGATCTTCGGCGTCAACCCGCTGACCATCCTCGGCTTGATGAGCGGAGGCGGCGGTGCGCCGGTGCAACAGCAGTCGGCGCCGCCTCGCCCCGGGCCATCGAACGACCCGAGCGTCAAGTTCGTCTCGGTGGTGCTGGCGAGCACCGAAGACGTCTGGTCGGCCAAGTTCCAGGCGATGGGCCGCACCTACCAGCCGACCAAGCTGCGTCTCTACCGCGGCCAGGAGCCGACCGCCTGCGGGCTCGGCCAGTCTGCGATGGGACCGTTCTACTGCCCGGGCGATCAAAAGGTCTATCTCGACCTCGGCTTCTTCGACACGATGCGCACGCGGCTGGGCGCGCCCGGCGAGTTCGCGCAGGCCTACGTCGTCGCGCACGAAGTCGGCCACCACGTGCAGGACCTGCTCGGCGTCACCGGCAAGGTCGACGGAATGCGCGGCCGGCTCAGCGAAACGCAGCAGAACGCGCTGTCGGTGCGCGTCGAACTGCAGGCCGACTGCTTCGCCGGCATCTGGGCGCACGACTCGCAGCAGAGCAAGCAGTGGCTCGATCAGACCGACGTCGAGTCGGCGCTCAACGCGGCCTCGCAGATCGGCGACGACACCTTGCAGCGCAAGGCGCGCGGTCAGGTCGTGCCGGAGACCTTCACGCACGGCACCAGCGCGCAGCGCGTCGCGTGGTTCAAGCGCGGCCTGCAGAACGGCAACCTGAACGACTGCGACACCTTCCAGAACCGCAGTTAACGACGCAGCGCGACGAGCCAATCGCAGCGCAGGCGCCGCGCTCGATGCAGCCAGCGGCGCAGCGTGACGTAGGCGCCCGGCAGGAAGGTCAGCGCGACGCTGCTCGCGGCCGCCCACGGCCGGTGCAGTACCCACGAGATCGGGACGCCCATCCAGCCCATCAGCCAGAGCGTCACGATCGTCGTCCACACGCCCTTCTCGAAGGGCCGGCGCTGGCCGTGCAGGCCGTGCCAGACCTTCAGCGCGTGGAACTGGTCGAGCGTCATGCGGCCAGTGTAGGCAGCGCTGCGCCGGGCGCGCATCCCCAGGATCGTCGACCCTGAAGGCTGCGCGGGAGGAGGCACTCAGCCGGGCAACGTCCCGGGCAGCAGGATGCGCCGGTCCACCGTCTGGATGTTGGTGTGCCCGCAGAACGCCATCGAGATGTCGAGCTCCTTGGCGATGATCTGCAGCGCCTTCGTGACGCCGGCCTCGCCCATCGCGCCGAGGCCGTACAGGAACGAGCGGCCGATCAAGGTGCCGCGCGCGCCGAGGGCCCAGGCCTTCAGCACGTCCTGGCCGGAGCGGATGCCGCCGTCCATCCACACCTCGATGCGCGAGCCGACCGCTTCGGCGATCGCCGGCAGCGCCGCGATCGACGACGGCGCGCCGTCGAGCTGGCGGCCGCCGTGGTTCGAGACGATCAGCGCGTCGGCGCCGCTGTCGGCGGCCAGGCGCGCATCCTCGACGTCCATGATGCCCTTCAGGATCAGCTTGCCGCCCCAGCGCTTCTTGATCCACTCGACGTCACCCCAGTTGAGCGCCGGGTCGAACTGCTCGGCGGTCCACGACGACAGCGACGACAGGTCGCCGACGCCCTTGGCGTGGCCGACGATGTTGCCGAAGGTGCGGCGCTTCGTGCCGAGCATGGCCATGCACCAGCGCGGCTTGGTCGCGAGGTTGATCAGGTTCGCGAGCGTCGGCTTGGGCGGCGTGGACAGGCCGTTCTTGATGTCCTTGTGGCGCTGGCCGAGGATCTGCAGGTCGAGCGTCAGCATCAGTGCGCCGCACTTCGCCGTCTTGGCGCGGTCGATCAGCCGCTCGATGAAGTCGCGGTCGCGCATCACGTAGAGCTGGAACCAGAACGGCGCCTTGGTGTGCGCCGCGATGTCCTCGATCGAGCAGATGCTCATCGTCGACAACGTGAACGGAATGCCGAACGCCTCGGCGGCGCGCGCGCCGAGGATCTCGCCGTCGGCATGCTGCATGCCGGTCAGGCCGGTCGGCGCGATCGCGACCGGCATCGCCGCATCGACGCCGACCAGCCTGGTGCGCGTGCTGCGGTTCTCCATGTTGACCGCGACGCGTTGGCGCAGCTTGATCTTCTGGAAGTCGTCGGAATTCGCGCGGTAGGTGCTCTCGGTATACGAGCCCGAATCGGCGTAGTCGTAGAACATCCGCGGCACGCGCTTTTCGGCCAGCGCGCGCAGGTCTTCGATGCAGGTGATCGCGGGCACTTCCCCTCCGAAGCGATGCGAGTTCGACCCGTGATGCTAAGACCAAAGGACCGCGATGCCACGACGTCGTCGAGGCCACGCGCGCTTCAGGCGTCGAACAGCGGCAGGTTGTCGCTCGCGTGCAATGCCCGTTGCGGACGCGTCTCGGCGGCCGAGGTCTCGACCCCATGCGCCGGCGGGGCGACCAGTTCGGCAAGCGTTGCCAGCGTGCCGGCGCGCACGCCGAGCAGGCGCAGCCGTTTCGTCAGGTCGACGCGCTTCAGGCACTCGCCGGCGGCGCGGCGGATGGCGCGCGCGTCCATCGTGTGCGCAGGCAGCGTCAGGTCGCGCGTGACGATGCGGAAATCATCGAAGCGCAGCTTGATGCCGACCGTCTTGGTCGCGTAGCCCTTGCGCAGCAGGTCGCCGGCGAGCTGCTCGCAAAGCTCGGTGAAGATCGCCGACAGGGCCGCGCGGTCGCGCACCGCGTGCAGGTCGCGGTCGAACGTCGTCTCGCGGCTGATCGACTTGGGCTCGCTGTAAGTCACGACCGGCCGCTCGTCCCGGCCGTGCGCCATGGCGTGCAGCCAGGCGCCGTAGCTCTTGCCGAAATGTTCGACGAGGAACATCGGATCGGCGGCGGCGATGTCGCCCACCGTGTGCATGCCATGGCCGGCGAGCTTCTCGGCCGCCTTCGGGCCGACGCCGTTGACCTTGCGCGCCGCCAGCGGCCAGATGCGCGCCGGAATGTCGGCATGCGTGAGCAAGGTCAGGCCGTCGGGCTTGCCGAACTCGGAGCAGATCTTCGACAGCAGCTTGTTCGGCGTCACGCCGATCGAGCAGGTCAGGCCGCCGGTGGCGTCGCGCACCGCGCGCTTCAGCGCCATGGCGATGGCGCGGCCTCCGTCGGCCAACGCGCCGGGCACGTCGGTCAGGTCGATGTAGATCTCGTCGACGCCGCGGTCCTCGACCTGCGGCGTCAGCGCGTGCACCGCGGCCTTGAAGAGGCGCGAGTAGCGCCGGTATTCGTCGAAGTCGATCGGCAGCAGGATCGCGTCCGGCGCGAGCTGCGCCGCCTTCATCACGCCCATCGCCGAGTGGACGCCGTACGCGCGCGCTTCGTAGGTGCTCGTCGTGATGACGCCGCGGCCGACGTAGTCGCGCATGCGCGCGTAGCTGCGCGTGCCGTCGGCGTTGGTCACCGGCTGGTGGCGCCGGCCGCCGCCGATCACGACCGGCTGGCCGCGCAGGTCCGGGTAGCGCAGCAGTTCGACCGACGCGTAGAAGGCGTCCATGTCGAGGTGCGCGATCAGGCGGGCGGCGGCAGCGTCGCCTAGGCTGTACATGCATCCAGCATAGCGGCCCGCATCGGGCGCTACAAGGCGAGCGGCGCTATCCTCGGTGCATGAGCAGTGATCCGCTGTCGATCCGCCTCGCCCGGCGCGGCGATGCTGCGCTGATCGCAGCCATGTCGCGCGACCTGATCGAGAGCGGCCTGGGCTGGAGCTGGACCGCCGGTCGCGTGCTCCGCGCGATCGCCGACCGCGAAACCAACGTCGTCGTCGCCGAGGTGGCGGGGCAGCGCGCCGGCTTCGGGATCATGAGCTACCGCGACGAGGATGCGCACCTGCTGCTGCTGGCGGTGCATCCGGCGCGGCGCCGGCTGGGCGTCGGAGCGGCGCTGGTGACGTGGCTCGAGGCGTCGGCGCTCGCCGCCGGCATCGGCCAGGTGCTGCTCGAGGCGCGCGCCGGCAACGCGGGCGCGCGGGCGTTCTACCGGCGTCTCGGGTATGCGGAGGTGCAGCGCGTGCCGGGCTACTACCAGGGACGCGAGGCGAGCGTGCGGCTCGCCAAGGACCTGTGGCTCGAACGGCCTACGCCGGCCTGATCAGGCCTGCAGGGTGCCGCGCGTGCCGCGCTCGGCGCTGCCATGCGCCGAGTAGAGCCCCGGAGGCGTGTCGCGCGGCATCAGCACGTCGATCGCGCGGTCGAGCGCGGCGGTGGCGCGCGCCAGCGAATCGCGCTGCGCGGCGACCTGGCCGCTCGCGCTCGCCAGGCGATGGCGCAGCGCCGGCGGCACCGGGCCGCGGCAGGCCGCGCGCGTGAAGTGCTCGACCGCGCGCGCGAGCGCGCGATGCAGCTCGGTGGCGTGCAGGTCGATCTCGCGCGTGTCGCGCGCGCGCAGGGCGTCGCCGAGCGCACCGAGGTGCTGCTCGACGGCGGCCAGATGGTCTTCGAGCGGCGAACCCGGCGTGGGCTCGACGCGCTGCTGGGGGAGGTCGGACATGCGGACTTCTGGTTGAAGCGATGCGTGCGGTAGGACGGCGCCTGCGCGGGGGCGCCGTGCCTGCCGGCGAGGCTAGTGCTGGGCGCGACCGAGCAGCTCGGAGGCGTTGGCGATCAACTTGTCGGCGATCGCCTCGTGGTTGACCTTGTACGTGCCGTCCTCGATCTGCTTGGAGATGCGCGCGACCTTCTCGCTGTCGAAATCGGCCGAGTCGCTGCCCGACAGCATCGACGACGCCGCGGTCGAGATCTGCACATTGGCGCTCGCGTCGGGCGTCGCCGGCGTCGCGGCGCCGTTGGCCGCCTGTGCCTTGGCGGCATCGGCTTGCGTCGGCGTGGTCTGGACGGCTGACGGTTTTTCCGCTGGGTGGCCGATCTTCATGGTGCTCTCCATGGGCTCTGGTCACTCGACCCTCGCCCGTTCAGGTATGGAGGGGGTATCGGCCGAGCCCTCGGGCGACTTTAGGCTTTTTCGGCAAGGGCCCCGGAATGCGGGGGTCGAGCGGCAAGGATCCGGAGCGGCACACGGTGCCGAGACGCATCCAGCCGCGTGGAAACGATGTCAGAGCGGCAGGACGATCTGGTGATCGCCTGAGGCGGTGCCGGTGACGATACGGCCGCTCTCGGTGCGCACGCGTGCGGTCTGGCCTTCCAGCCCGCTCGTCAAGGCCTGGCCTTCGCCTGAGACGGTAAAGCCGGCGCCCTGAGCGATGACCTTGACGGTGTCGCCGGCAGCGAACCACTGGCGCGGCCGCAGGTCGGCCTGGCGCACGCTCTGCCCGGGCTTCAGGGTACGCGCCACGGCATGCCCGATCGCCAGGTTGGCGTCGGTGAGCACCGGCGAGTTGTCCTCGGCGAGATCGACCTCGGCTTCGACGACGTCCGCCGGGCCGAGGATCGTGCCGACCGCGGCGCCGCCCGGCACGACGAGTGCGTTTCCGTACACCTTCACGGTGACCGGCAGGTAGACGTTCCACTTCACCGTGCCCTCGAGGCAGCGCAGGCCGATGCGCGAACGCCCCCAGAGGCGCACGCCGGACGGCAGGTAGGGCTCGATGCGCAGGCACGGCGCCAGGCGCAGCCGCGGGTCGAGCTGGCCGAGCGTCACTTCGATGCGCGGCGCACCCGGCATCCGGCTGCCGTCCTGCGCGAGCTGGCGGACCTGCTGCTCCAGGTCGCCGGACAGGCCGGTCTCCTCGGCTCGTGCCGGCGTTGCGACGAGCGCGAACAGCAATGCGAGCGCCCAGGCCGCGAGCGTGGAAGCGGCAAGCCAGGCGACGACACGGACGGGGGGGAAATTCATGGGCCGTCACTCTAGGGGCCGCGGACGCGCCGATGAGGGGCGAATTGAGCCGCATTGGACGCGCTATTCCCGCTTATGTCGGGCAGGTCGGCGCTCAAGAATTCGCCCCGATGGCCGTGCGAGGTCGTCGCGCCGAGAGGCCCCATCATGCTGAACCGGATCACCAACACGCTCGATTTCCAGGCCCAGGCGCTGAACCTGCGATCGGACCGCCAGCGTCTCATCGCGAGCAACATCGCCAACGCCGATACGCCGGGCTACGTCGCGCGCGACATGAACTTCGCGCAGGCGCTGAAGGCGGCCACCGGTGGCGCCCAGCCCGCGACGACCCTCGCTTCCACCGAGGCCGGTCACTTCAATGCCGGCGTCGGCGGTCCGATCGTCAGCACCCTCAACTATGCGATGGCGAGCCAGACCAATCTCGACAGCAACAGCGTCGACATGGACCGCGAGCGCGCCAGCTTCGCCGACAACTCGGTGAAGTACGAGGCGGCGCTGCGCTTCATCACGAATGACGTGAAGACGACGCTGAGCGCGATCACCGGGCAATAAGGAGCGCTGCGATGTCGATGCTGAACATCTTCAACGTGTCGGGCTCGGCGGCGAGCGCGCAGAGCCAGCGCCTCAACGTCGTCGCGAGCAACCTCGCCAACGTCGATACCGTGGCCGGCCCCGACGGCTCGGCCTACAAGGCGCGCCAGGTCACGTTCCAGACCCAGCTGATGGGCGAGACGCAGAACGACCCGACCGCCGCCGGCGTCGTCGTCAGCACGATCACCGAGGACCAGAGCGCGGGCCGCCGCGTCCACGATCCGTCCAGCCCGAGCGCCGATGCCGACGGCTACGTGACCTACAGCAACGTCAACGCCGTCGACGAGATGGTCAACATGATCTCGGCGTCGCGCTCCTACCAGAACAACATCGAAGTGATGAACACCGCCAAGACCCTGCTGCAGAAGACGCTGCAGATGGGCCAGGGCTGAACGCCGCTCCGGCATATCGCGAAGGCTCGCCGCCATGACCGTTTCCGCCACCACCTCGTCGTCCAGCACGTCGACCGACCTGTCGCAGCTCAACGCCGCGAGCGGCACGACGTCGGCCGACGACACCTCCGACCGCTTCCTGAAGCTGCTCGTCGCGCAGATGCAGAACCAGGATCCGCTCAACCCGATGGACAACTCCGAGGTCACGACGCAGATGGCCCAGATCCAGACGGTGCAGGGCGTCGGCCAGCTCAACACGTCGATCCAGGGCCTGTCGACGCAGTTCGTGCAGATGCAGGCGCTGCAGGCGGCCTCGCTGGTCGGCAAGGAGGTGACGGTGCCGGGCAATCAGCTCACGGTCGCCGACGGCGCGGCCCAGGGCGGCTACAACCTGGCGAGCGCGGCGACGTCGGTACAGATCGACGTCTACAGCGGCGCCGGGCAACTGATCCAGACGCTGCATCCGGACGGCCTGACCGCCGGCGTCAACACCTTCGACTGGAATGCCGGCAGCCAATACAGCGGCGTGCCCGGCATCACCTTCAAGGTGACTGCGACCAACGGCAGCAATCCGGTCACGAGCACCGCGCTGATGCAGGACAAGGTCGACTCCGTCAGCACTTCCGGAGGCCAGCTCATGCTGAACCTCGATGCCTCCGGCACCGTGCCTTACACGACGGTGCAGACCCTGAACTGATCCCGCTCCCCAAGGACGACATTCCATGAGCTTCCAGCAAGCCCTTTCCGGTCTCAATGCCTCGAGCCAGAACCTCGACGTCATCGGCAACAACGTCGCCAATGCCCAGACCGTCGGCACCAAGGCGTCGCGCGCCGAGTTCTCCGATGTCTATGCGAACGCGTTGACGCAGGGCGGCGGCTCGGCGGTCGGCATCGGCGTGCAGGTCCAGGCGGTGACGCAGCAGTTCACGCAGGGCGGCATCACCGCCACCGGCAACCCGAGCGACCTGGCGATCAACGGCAACGGCTTCTTCGAGGTGCTGGGCACCAACGGCACCGTCAACTACACGCGCAACGGCCAGTTCCAGATCAGCAAGGACGGCAACATCGTCACGTCGGCGGGCGCCAAGCTGATGGGCTATCCGGCCGACAACAACGGCACCATCCAACCCGGCACTTCGCTGCCGCTGACCCTGCCGACGCAGGGCGTCGAGCCCAAGGTCACGAGCCAGATGAAGATGGAGGTGCAGCTCGACTCCACGGAAGCCACCACCTACAAGGGCCTCACGCCGGCCATCAACTTCAACGACGCCACCACCTACAACCGCGCCACGTCGGTGACGGCCTACGACGCCAAGGGCCAGACCGTCGCGCTGACCTACTACTTCCAGAAGTCCGCCGACGACACCTGGAACGTCTACGCGACCGCCAACGGCGCCTCGGTCTCGACCGACGGCTCCGGCAATCCGACGCCGATCTCGACGGTGACCTTCAGCGCCGACGGCAAGGCCCCGGTCTCGCCGGTCGGTCCGATCAGCTTCGACATCCCGTCGACGACCAATGCCAACGGCGCAACCACGCTGCCGATCACCGGCGTCTCGCTCGACATGAGCACGGCGACCCAATACGGCGAACCGTTCGCGGTGACCAACCTGACGCAGGACGGCTACACCGCCGGCCAGGTCACCGGCCTGCAGGTCGACCCGACCGGCGTCGTGCTCGCGACCTACTCGAACGGCCAGACCAAGGCGGCCGGCCAGGTCGAGCTCGCGACCTTCCGCGACCCGCAGGGCCTGAAGCCGATCGGCGGCAACCTCTGGTCGCAGACCGTGACTTCGGGCGCGCCCATCGTCGGCACGCCCGGCTCGGCCAACATGGGCGTGCTGCAGTCGGGCGCGGTCGAGGAATCGAACGTCGACCTGACCAGCGAGCTCGTCAACATGATCGTCGCGCAGCGCACCTACCAGGCCAACGCGCAGACCATCAAGACCATCGACCAGGTGTTGCAGACCCTGGTCAGCCTGCGCTGAACGCGCCGGCGGCGACGCGGCCCGGCGCCCCCTGAAGGACATCCATGGACCGTCTCATCTATCTCTCGATGTCCGGCGCGAAGGCCGCGATGCAGCGCCAGGACGCGCTCGCGAACAACCTCGCCAACGTCTCGACGCCGGGCTTCCGCGCCGAGCTCGAGGCGTTCCGCGCCGTGCCGGTGCAAGGCAGCGGCGCGAGCACGCGCGTCTATGCGCTGGAAACGACGACCGGCTACGACGCGTCGCCCGGCGCGATCACCGCGACCGGCCGCAACCTCGATGTCGCGGTCAAGGGCAACAGCTGGCTCAGCGTGCAGGCGCTCGACGGCACCGAGGCGTACACCCGCGGCGGGGCGCTCGAGGTGACGAGCGACGGGACGCTCACGACCGGCGCCGGCCTGCCGGTGCTCGGTGACGGCGGCCCGATCCAGATCCCGCCGGACACGGTCGTCTCGATCGGCACCGACGGCACCGTCAGCGCCAAGGGCGCAGACGGCCGCAGCAACACGGTCGGCAAGCTCAAGCTCGTGACGCCCGAGTCGCCGCTGCAGCGCGGCGACGACGGCCTGTTCCGCGCCGCCGACGGCGACCTGCAGGCCGATACCGCGGCGCAGGTCGAGCCGGCCGCGCTCGAAGGCTCGAACGTCAGCGCGGTCTCGAGCATGGTCGCCATGATCTCGGCGGCGCGCCAGTTCGAATCGCAGATGAAGCTCTTGACCACCGCCGAGGGCAACGACAAGGCGGCCGCCGAGCTGCTGTCGGCCAACTGATCAGACGGAGTACCCGAACCATGATGCGCTCTCTGTGGACCGCCAAGACCGGCATGGAAGCCCAGCAGACCCAGCTGGACGCGATCTCGCACAACCTCGCCAACGCATCGACCAACGGCTACAAGAAGTCGCATGCGGTCTTCAACGACCTGATGTACCAGAACATGCGTCAGTCGGGCGCGAACACGACCGACCAGACGACCTTGCCGACCGGTCTGCAGATCGGCCTCGGCACGCAGGTCGTCGCGACCTCGCGCACGTTCAGCCAGGGCAGCCTGCAGCAGACCTCCAACAACCTCGACATGGCGGTCAACGGCAACGGCTTCTTCGAGGTCCAGATGCCCGACGGCACCGCGGCCTACACGCGCGACGGCTCGTTCCAGGTCAATGCGCAGGGCCAGATGGTCACGAACGCCGGCTACACCGTGCAGCCCGGCATCACGATCCCGGCCAACGCGACCAGCATCACGGTGGGCTCCGACGGCACCGTCAGCGTGTCGCTGCCGTCCCAGACCGCGCCGCAGCCGGTCGGCAAGCTCCAGCTCGCGAACTTCGTCAATCCGGCCGGCCTCGACCCGAAGGGCGGCAACCTGTACGCCGAGACCGCCGCGTCAGGCACGCCGAACTCCGGCACGCCCGGTCTGAACGGCCTGGGCACGATCCAGCAGGGCTATGTCGAGACCTCGAACGTCAACGTCGTCGAGGAGCTGGTCGGGATGATCCAGACGCAGCGCGCCTACGAGCTCAACTCGAAGGCGATCCAGACCTCCGACCAGATGCTGCAGAAGCTCTCCGACCTCTGACGCGCCGCCTTCGAACCGCCATGAAGTCACACCTCCTGCGCGCCGCCGCGCTGGCCGCTGTCGCGCTGCTCGCCGGCTGCGAAACGCTGATGCCGACCAAGGCCTCCGTCGACGTCGCCCAGCCGACGTCGATGCGCCCCGAGGTCGTACAGCCGCCCGCGATCAACAACGGCGCGATCTTCCAGTCGTCGCAATACCGGCCGCTGTTCGAGGACTACCGGGCGCGCCTCGTCGGCGACACCATCACGGTGCAGATCGTCGAGAAGATCAGCGCGACGCAATCGTCCACCAGCTCGATCGACAAGAGCGGCAAGGTCGCGGGCGGCATCACCGCGCTGCCGTTCCTGTCGGTCAACTCGTTCAACAAGGCGTCGGCCGCCGGCAACTCGTCGAACACTTTCGACGGCAAGGGCAGCACGCAGAACAGCAACGACTTCTCCGGCACGATCACCGCGACCGTGATCGAAGTGCTCCCCAACGGTCATCTGCTGATCTCGGGCGAGAAGCAGATCGGCGTCAACCAGAACGTCGACGTGCTGCGCTTCTCCGGTCAGGTCGACCCGCGCGCGATCCAGCCGGGCAACAGCGTCGCGTCGGCGCAGATCGCCAACGTGCGCATCGAGCAGCGCGGGCGCGGCCAGCAGGCCGATGCGCAGGGAATAGGCTGGCTCAGCCACTTCTTTTTGAACATTCTGCCGATCTGAGCTGGCCAAGAATCAGGCGCATCGATGGATGCTCCTGCCATGGCTCCCCACCCACTCCCGGAACGCCTGCTGCGGGCGCTGATCGCAGTCGCCGCCCTCGTCGCCAGCGCCGCGCTCTGGTGGCCGGCGCCGGCCCACGCGGTGCGGCTCAAGGAAGTTGCCGGCATCCAGGGCGTGCGCAACAACCAGCTCGTCGGCTACGGCCTCGTCGTCGGCCTCGACGGCACCGGCGACCAGACCACGTCGACGCCGTTCACGACGCAGAGCCTGAACGCGATGCTGCAGCAGATGGGCGTCACCGTGCCGGCCGCGCAGCTGTCGAACATGCAGCTGAAGAACGTCGCGGCGGTGATGGTGACGGCGCAGCTTCCGCCTTTCGCGCAGCCCGGCCAGGCGATCGACGTCGACGTCTCGTCGCTCGGCAACGCCAAGTCGCTGCGCGGCGGCACCCTGATCGCGACGCCGCTGAAGGGCGCCGACGGCCAGGTCTATGCGCTCGCCCAAGGCAACCTGATCGTCGGCGGCGCGGGCGCGTCGGCCGCCGGCTCCAAGGTCCAGATCAACCACTTGAGCGCCGGCCGCGTGCCGGAAGGCGCGACCGTCGAGCGCACCGTGCCGACGCCGCTGAACCAGGGCGACTTCCTGCAGCTCGACCTCGACGCCAACGACTTCAACACCGCGCGCGAGGTCGAGCGCGCCGTCAACGCGACCATGGGCAGCGGCACGGCCCAGGCGATGGACGGCCGCACGGTGCGCGTGCGCATGCCGCCGAGCGGTCCGGCGCGCGTCGCCTTCATGGCCGACATCGAGAACCTCGACCTGAAGCTCGCGACGCCGGCGGCCAAGATCGTCATCAACGCGCGCACCGGCTCGGTCGTCATCAACCAGGACGTGAGCCTCGCGGCCTGCGCGGTCGCGCACGGCAGCCTGTCGGTCACGATCAACTCGACCCCGGTCGTCAGCCAGCCGAGCGCGCTGTCGCAGGGCGGCACGACGGTCGCGAAGGACAAGGCCGACATCACGATCAAGCAGGAGCCGGGCTCGCTGATCCAGCTGCCGAACGGCACGCGTCTGGCGGACGTCGTGAAGGCGCTCAATTCGCTCGGCGCGACGCCGCAGGACCTGCTCGCGATCCTGCAGGCCATGAAGGCGGCGGGTTCGCTCACCGCCGAGATCGAGGTGATCTGATGGCGCGGTGGAGCAACTGAGATGGCGGTCATGCCCTCGTCCTTGTCGTCCTTGACGAGCACCGGCGATGCGCAGTCGCTCGACGCGCTGCGCGACCCGACGCTGGCGTCGCTGAAGTCCAAGGCGTCGACCGATCCGAAGGCCGCGATCAAGACCGCGGCGCGCCAGTTCGAGGCGCTCTTCATGCAGCAGCTCATGAAGAGCATGCGCGACACCACCTTGTCGACCGGCGCGATGGAGAACGCCGGCACGAAGATGGGCACCGACATGCTCGACACCCAGTTCGCCGGCCAGATGACCGGCATGCCGGGCGGATTGAGCGAGGCCATCATGCGCCAGCTCGAGCGCCAGACGACCGGCAGCACGTCCGGCGTCGTGCAGGCGGCGCATGCGCCGCAGGCGGCGATCGCCGCGGCCGGCGCTGCCGGCGCGCCCAGCGGCACGAGCGACCTGAGCGATCGCCAGACGGCGTTTCTGCAGAAGCACCAGGGCGCCGCCGCGGCAGCGCAGGACGAGACCGGCATCCCCGCCGCCTTCATGATCGCGCAGGCCGCGCACGAGTCGGGCTGGGGCAAGCGCGAGATCAAGAACGCCGACGGCTCGAGCTCGCACAACGTTTTCGGCATCAAGGCCGGCGCGAACTGGACCGGTCCGGTCGCCAACGTCACGACGACCGAATACACCGACGGCGTGGCCCGCAAGGTCACCGCGAAGTTCCGCTCCTATGCGAGCTACCTGGAGGCGTTCCAGGACTATGCGCGCACGATGAAGGGCAACGCGCGCTATTCGGAAGTGCTCGCCAACAGCAAGACCGTCGCCGGCTTCGCCCAGGGGTTGCAGCGTGCCGGCTATGCGACCGATCCGGGTTACGCGGCCAAGCTGACGAAAACGATCAACACGACGCTGCAACTGCAGCGGTCGCGGGCATAAGGGGCGGGCATGAGCAACTTGCTGTCCATAGGCAAGAGCGCGATGTTCGCCAGCTATGCGGCGATGCAGGCGACCGGCAACAACATCGCCAACGCCAACACCGTCGGCTACTCGCGCCAGACCGTCGTGCTGAACGAGGCCATGGGGCAGATGACCAGCGTCGGCTTCTTCGGCTCCGGCGTGGACGTCACGACGATCTCGCGCTCCTACGATCAGTTCCTCACGCAGCAGGCCAACAACACGAGCTGGACGTCCTCGGCCGACCAGGCGCAGCTCGACATGCTGAACCAGCTGCAGAGCGTGTTCCCGACCGGCACCGGCGGCATCGGCTATGCAGCCGGCCAGATCTTCAACAGCTTCGTCGACGTCGCCAACACGCCGTCCGACTCGTCGGCGCGCCAGGTCGTGATCTCGCAGGCACAGCAGCTCGCGACGCAGATCTCGGCCGCCGGCCAGCAGCTCGGGACCTTGCAGTCGGGCGTGCGCCAGGACATCTCGACCCAGATCGACACGGTCAACGCGATGGCTCAGCAGCTCGCGAGCCTGAACCAGCAGATCAGCAACCTGAGCGGCCAGAGCCAGCCGCCGAACGACCTGCTCGACCAGCGCGACCAGCTCGTCAAGCAGATCGGCGACATCATCGACGTGACGCCGCTGAAGGCGGACGACGGCTCGATCGGCCTGTTCGTCGGCGGCGGCCAGAGCCTCGTGCTCGGCTCGAACGCGAACACGCTGGTCGCGATGCAGGATCTCTACGATCCGTCCAAGGTGCAGATCGGCCTGAAGACCGGAGGCGGCCCACCGCAGGTCGTGCCGTCCAGCTCGATCGCGGGCGGCTCGATCGGCGGCCTGCTGAAGTTCCAGAACGAGGACTTGACCGCGGCCTCGCAGATGCTCGGCCAGATGGCCACCGCGATCGCCGGCGCCGTCAACCAGCAGCAGGCGCTCGGCCTCGATCTGAACGGGCACGCGGGCAGCCCGATGTTCTCGGTCGGCGCCACGCGCGTGCTCAATGCGAGCAACAACCAGGGTAACGCGAGCCTGTCGATCTCGATCTCCGATCCGAGCCAGGTGCACGCGAGCGACTACAAGCTGAGCTTCGACGGCACCAACTACAACCTCGAGCGCACGTCCGACGGCAGCACGATGCCGGGCAGCCCGTATACCCCCGCGCAACTGGCCGCGGGCGTGACGGTCGACGGCATGACGGTCACGCTGAATCAGGGCAGCGCCGCCTCGGGCGACAGCTTCCTGCTGCAGCCGGTGTCGAACGCCGCGGCGCAGATGCAGGAGACGCTCACCGATCCGAACGGCATCGCGGCGGCGTCGCCGTTCACCGCCAGCACCGGCGCATCCAACACCGGCACGGCGACCGTCGCCGGCCTGGCGGCGGTGAGCGCCGGCTACAACCCGGCGCTCACGACCAACCTGACGTTCACCGACGACAACGGCGGCTACAGCTACACGATGAGCGACGGCACGACCGGCACCGGTACCTGGACCGCCGGCCAACCGATCACGCTGAACGGCTCGGCGCTGCAGTTGAACGGCGTGCCGCGCAGCGGCGACACGATCGCGATCGCGCCGACGACCTCGGTCGCCTCCAACAACGGCAACGCGCAGGCTTTCGTGAACCTCGGCACCACGCCGGTGGTGCAGGGCAGCGACGTGACCGATGCCTATGCGGCGGTGATCGCCGCGGTCGGCGTGCGCGTGCAGACCGTGACGACGGCGGCCGCCGCATCGTCTGCTGCGGCCACCGACGCCGAGACCGCGCGCGCGAACACCTCCGGCGTGAACCTCGACGAGGAGGCGTCGCGCCTGATGCAGTACCAGCAGAGCTATCAGGCCGCGGCCAAGATATTGCAGGTGGCGCAGACCATCTTCGACACGCTGATCCAAACCGTATCCGGCTGAAGAGATTGAGAGGCCATCCGACATGACCGTTCCGACCCCGCAAACGGCGCTGCTTTGCGTTGCAAATGCTCGCCGTGGCCCGAGCTGTGGCTGCGCTTTGCGCCTCGATTGGCGCCGTTTGCGGGGTCGTCTCGACCACGCCGGACTACCTCCCAGCCTCTGAGGCCGCAGGATTTCGAGATGCGCATAGCCACTTCCAACGCGTACGCGAATGCAATCCAGGCGCTGCAGACGCGCCAGAGCGATCTGTCGACGACGCAGATGCAGCTCACGACCGGACTCCGCGTATCCAAGGCGAGCGACGATCCGGCCGCCGCGGCGCGCGCCGAGCGCGCGCTGGCCGCCCAAGCGCGCACGACCGCGGCGCAGCGCGCGGTCGACGCGAGCAACAACGCGATGACGCTGACCGAGAGCGCGCTCGGCAGCGCCAACGACTTGTTGCAGCAGGTGCACGACACGATGGTGCAGGCGGGCAACGCGAGCTTGTCCGATTCCGACCGCCAGAGCCTGGCCGAGCAGATCCAGGGTCTGCGCGACCAGTTGCTGACGGTCGCCAACTCGACCGACGGCCAGGGCAACTACCTGTTCGGCGGCCAGGGCTCGACGCAGGTGCCGTTCGTCGACGCGCCGGGCGGCGTGAAGTTCGTCGGCGTGGCCGGGCAGACCAACTCGGCCTCGACCGACCAGCTGCCGCTCGCGATCGACGGCCGTGCCGCGTGGCTGCAGGCGCCGACCGGCAACGGCGTGTTCCAGACGTCGGCGGTGCAGAGCAACGGCAGTGCCTGGATCGACGTCGGCAGCGTGACCGATGCATCGCAGGTCACCGGCTCGACCTACTCGATCGACTTCTCGGTCTCCGGCGGCAACACGACCTACTCGATCCTGAAGGACGGCCAGCCGACGTCCCAGTCGAACGTCGCGTTCACGCCGGGCAAGGCGGTGCAGATCGACGGCATGTCGGCGACGATCTCGGGCAATCCGGCCGACGGCGACCAGTTCCAGCTGGCGCCGTCGACGCCGACCCTGAGCGTTTTCGATGCGCTCGACCAGACCATCGCCGACCTCAAGACGCCGGGGCGCAGCGCCGCGCAGATCCAGCAGGCGAACGCGCACGACCTGACCAGCATCAACGCGGCGATGAACCAGCTCAGCAGCGCGCGCAGCGCGGCCGGCAGCGTGATGAACCGCGTCAACGACATCACCTCGCGGCTGTCGGCCCAGTCGCTGTCGGCACAGACCGCGCAGTCGGACGCCCAGGATCTCGACATGACCCAGGCGCTGTCGTCGTTCACGAACCAGCAGACCGGTTACGAGGCCGCGCTGAAGGCCTACTCGATGATCCAGGGCATGTCGATGTTCCAATACATCAGTTCGTAGCAGCTTTGCACGGCGGATCGCACGGTAGTGTCCGCCGCGATGCGAAGCGGCTAGGATTCGGTCTGACGATCCGTACCGGCACGTCGCACGATTGGGACCGGGCGCAACGACGCCCGCAACAAGAAGCTGGAGAGGCTCACAGTGAGCGATGCCATCCTGGGCCAGGTTGCGCTCGGCTATTCGCCGTTCATCGATCGGAACCGTTCGGTCACGGCCACCCGGCTGACGGTGATTCCGCTCAAACCGGATGTACAGCTCGACATCTCGCAGCTGCTCGCCGCGGTCGCGAGCGTCTGGCCGGCGAACGGCGGGCAGGTGTCGCTCAACCTCGCGAGCGAAAGCCTGCTGCAGGACCTGCTGCGCGCCGAGCCGTCGGCCAACCTGATGGTCGAGGTGCCGGCCTTCATGGCGGCCGACGACGCCAACAGCGAGGCGATCCGGATCCTGCATGCCAAGGGCAATACGCTCTTGATCAAGGACCGGCCGCTGCGCGAGCTGCCGCGCGACGTGCTGCCGTGCTTCAAGTATTCGATCATCGACCTCGCGGACGAGCGTCGCCTCGGCGAAGTGACCGCGCCGGCCGGCGTGACGCGCTCGATCGGCCATGTGCAGTCGGGCGTGCGCACGATCGCCGACATGGAGGCGAGCTTCGGGCGCGGCGCGCAGGCGGTGCTCGGCTGGCCGATCGACGACGCGATCTCGACCAGCGCCGCCCGCGGCGTGCGGGTCGCCGCGCCGATCGACATCCAGGTCATCATCGAGCTGATCGGACGGGTCGACAAGGAGGAGCCGATCGAGCGCCTCGAGAACACGTTGAAGCGCGATCCGGCGCTCGCCTTCAAGCTGCTGCGCTACATCAACTCGCCGGCGTTCGGGCTGCGCGTCGAGGTCAGCTCGTTCAACCACGCGATCATGCTGCTCGGCTACCAGCGCCTGAAGCGCTGGCTCGCGCTGCTCTTGGCGACCGCGAGCAAGGAGGCGAACCTGCGCCCGGTGATGTTCGCCGCGGTGCGGCGCGGTCTCCTGATGGAGGAGCTGGCGCGCAATGCCGCGGGCGACGAGGAGATGCGCAACGAGATCTTCATCTGCGGCGTGTTCTCGCTGCTCGACCGCATGTTCAAGCAGCCCTTCGGCCAGTTGCTCGACAGCCTGCCGGTGCCCGAGCGGGTGCGCCAGGCGCTGGTCGACGAGGCCGGGCCCTTCCATCCCTACCTGACGGTCGTGCAGGCGGTCGAGAACGGATCGGCGTTCGATCTGCGCGAAGCCGCCGATGCGATCCTGATGAGCATCGGCGACATCAACCGCGCCGAACTGCGCGCGCTTACGGCCGCCGCCGCGCTGGAGTAAGAGGCGGAGAGCATCCCATGCCCCGGTCGGTGCGCGGCGATGGTGGAGAAACGCGGGGTGTAGGCGAGGCGCTTTCGCGCTTGTTGCTAGGTTGTCGCTGTTTGCAGCAGCCCGCCGGTCTCGGCCGGCAGCCGAGTCCCTTTCTTCTGCTGGCC
>JAFEEF010000048.1 GCA_018241265.1 Pseudomonadota bacterium
AACCTGAATGCGGCCTCGGGCTATGCCGTCCGCAGCTTCAACCTCGGCGCCTACATCGGCCAGACGGTCACGATCAAGTTCACCGGGGCCGAGGACTCGTCGCTGCAGACTTCCTTCGTGCTGGATGACGTGACGTTGACGGTGCAGTAACCCGCTCGCGCGAAGCAGGATCGAGAAGCCGGTCGGCGTGCGCCGACCGGCTTTTTCGTTCGCCCTACTTCAGCGCCGAGCGCAGCTTGCTCGCGACGCGTTCGTACTTCTCGGCGTCGCTCTGCCGCAGCGTGCCCAGATCGGCCATGACCTGTTCGACGCGCTGCTCGACGCCTCCAGCCTTCACCTTCTGGATCTCGCCCCACATCGAGAGGAATTTGCCGTAGGCGTTGTCGTCCTCGGGTTTGGCACCCTGCAGCAGGACCAGCTCGCGCAGCGCGTCCGAGATGCGACCGAGCTGGCGCCCGTAGCTGTGATGGGCGAGCACGTCGATCTCGGTTTGCGGCGCCGCCGAGTTGTTGCTGTTGATGTTCAGCGACCAGCCCGGCAGGATGGGCTGCACCAACGTGCTGGGCGCGCCCTGCGGGAACCAGTAGCGCATCAGGTCGGCGATATTCCACGGCGGATCGTTCGTCGTCGCCATCGCAATTCCTCGCGTCGCTTTCGGGTCGACGGATCTTAACGATCGTCGACCGCCGAGCCGATGGTCGACGCGCTTGCGCTTCGTCAAGCCGGGCGCGTGCGCGGTCGGATAGGCTGCGCTGCTGCACCCATCGCGGGCCACACCATGCCACCATCGCCGAACCGATGATCGCCCTGCTCGAAGCGCACCGTGCCGGCCTGCCGGCACGCGGCACCCGCGTCGGGAACGTCGTCGCAGGCGTGGTCGTCGGCATCGTCGCGCTTCCGCTCGCGATGGCCTTCGCGATCGCCAGCGGCGCGCGACCCGAACAGGGGCTCTACAGCGCGATGGTCGGCGGCGCGCTGGTATCGGTTTTCGGCGGCACCCGACTGCAGATCGCCGGGCCGACCGGCGCGTTCGTCGCGATCCTCGCCAGCATCACTGCGGTGCACGGGATCGCCGGGCTGCAGGTCGCGACGCTGATGGCCGGCGCGATCCTGGTGCTGATGGGCGCGGCGCGCCTCGGCGGCGTCATCCGCTACATCCCGGCGCCGGTGATCGTCGGCTTCACCGCGGGCATCGCGGTGATCATCTTCGTCGGCGAGTGGCGCGACTTCCTCGGCCTGCCGGCCGTGACCGGCCTGCACTTCCACGACAAGCTGTGGCATCTCGTCGAAGCGCTGCCGCGCACGCAATGGCCGACGCTCGCGCTCGGCGTCACCGGTCTCGCGTGCATGCTGCTCGCGCCGCATCTGCGGCCACTGGCGCGGCTACCGGCCCCGCTGGTGGCGCTGGTCGTCGTGACGGCGCTGCAGGCGTGGCTGAAGCTGCCCGGCGTCGCGACGCTCGGCAGCGCATTCGGCGGCATACCGCGCGGCTTGCCGGCCTACGCGCCGCCGCCGCTGTCGCTCGACCAGGCGCTCACGCTGATCGGGCCGGCCTTCACGATCGCGATGCTCGGCTCGATCGAATCGCTGCTGTCGGCGGTGGTGGCCGACGGCATGGCCGGCACGCGCCACGATGCGAACCAGGAACTGATCGGCCAGGGCATCGCCAATCTGGTCGTGCCCCTCGTCGGCGGCTTCGCGGTGACCGGCGCGATCGCGCGCACGGCGACCAGCATCCGCAACGGCGCCACCGCGCCGCTCGCCGGCATCGTGCACGCGCTGACCGTGCTGGCGGTGCTGCTGCTGATCGCGCCGCTGGCGTCGGCCATACCGCTGGCGGTACTCGCCGCGATCCTGTTCGTCGTGGCCTGGAACATGAGCGAGCTCGACCGCGTGCTGCTCATCCTGCGCAAGGCGCCGCATGCCGACCGCGCGATCCTCGTCATCACCTTCCTGCTGACGGTGTTCACCGACCTCGTCGTGGCGGTCAACGTCGGCGTGATCCTCTCGATCCTGCAGTTCCTGCGCCGCATGTCGGAGGTGGTGGAGACGCATCCGGTCGGGCCCGAGACCATCGCGGCCGAACTCGCGCCCCACGGCCCGCAGCGCCTGCCGGCCGGCACGCTGGTCTACGAGATCTTCGGGCCGATGTTCTTCGGCGCGGTCGCGAACTTCGAGCATGTGCTGCTGCAGACGCACAGCGTCCCGAAGACGCTGATCCTGCGGCTCCGTCACGTGCCGTTCATGGACTACACCGGCATCCAGACGCTCGAAGCCGTGATCGCCAAGCTCGCGCGCCGCCACGTCACGGTGATCCTTTGCGAGGCCAACGAACGGGTGCGTGCGAAGCTGGAGCGCGCCGGCGTCATCGCGCCGACGAGCGAGAGCCGCTGCCGCCACATCGAGCGTCTGGACGACGCGCTGCGCGCTGCAGCCGGTGCATGACTTGCGCCGGAGCAACTCGGGTCCGCCTTCACGCCGCGCACCAGGCCCAGGCCCGTTGCCAGATCCCGGCGCCGAGCGCCCAGCCCGACGCCAGCACGACGCCGAAGCCGGCGATGCGCCAGCCGAAGGCCTCGATCCGCGCGCGCCGCTGGCCTGCGGCCGGGATGCGCATCAGCCGCGACCACGCCCACGGCGCCGCGGCCAGCGCCGGCGTCGATGCGAGCGCGAACGCCCCCATCACCAACGCACCGCCGATCGGGCCTTCGGCCAGGGCTGCGAGCAGCAACCCGCCCTGCAGCGTCGCACACGGCCAGAGCACCCAGCCGACGCCGGCGACGGCCGCGGCGACCGGAGGCCGGCCGCGCTTGACGAAATTCACCGGCACGTCGGTGCCATGGCGCGCGAGCAGGCCGGGCGGCCGGCCGGTGACCAGCCACCAGGCGCCGAGCGCGAGCATCGCGAGGTGCAGCAGCATCCACCACGGACGCAATGCCGGCGCGGCACTGCTCCACGCACCGAGCAGCGCCACGCCGCCCGCAGCGACCGCCCCTCCGGCCATGTAGCCGAACAGGCGTCCGACATGAAAGGCGCCGGCGCGACGCCGGCAGCCGCCGCCGAGCGACGCGCAGGCAGCGCCGCACATCGTCATGCAGTGCGGCGAGGCGGCCGCGCCGAGCGCGAAGCCGGCGAGAACCAGCGCCGTGGTCATGCAGCGCAACCGCCGCGAGATGGCGGGAGCGGACGCGGCATCGTCGGGCGCAGCATGTACCGCATGCTGCCCGGGCCGCGCCGCGCGCGTCTTGACATCGCGCAACCGCTGCAACGCTTCAGCCGCGCGGCGAGGCTGCGCTCGCTGCGTCAGGCGCCGCTGCCGTTGCGGCCGGGCACCGGCACGAGCAGCGGACGCGCGGACTGCTGGGCCGGCGGCGGCGGATCGTCGAGCACGCGATGCACGCGCGCCGACGGCCAGCGCGACGGCGTATGGCGGCGCGCGCCCGACAGCGCAGCCACCAGCGTGGACCAGGGATCGGCAGGAGTGTGATTGCTCATCATGCCGACGAGGTTAGGCGGCGGCCCCCGACGCAACCATCCCTCCGAGCGGGGTGACGGCGTGGCGTTCTAGGGAGGCACCGCGCGCCCGTCAGAACGACAGCGCGTTCGTCAGATCGCCCATCGGCCGCTGCCCATGCGCGACCAGCGCATCGTCGCGGCGCTGGATGCCGGCCAGCACCGGCAGCGAGTAGCGGTGCGTGATGAAGCGCAGGATCGATGCGGTGTCGTACGGCGTGTGGTCGATCGCACCCTGGCGCGCATACGGCGAGATGACGATCGCCGGGATGCGCGTGCCCGGGCCGAGCAGGTCGCCGACCGGCGGCGCCACATGGTCGAACTGGCCGCCGAACTCGTCGTAGGTGACGACGACGAGCATGTGCTGCCACTGCGGGCTCTTCTGCAGCAGCGCGATGACATCCGCCATCTCGGCATCGCCATCGGTGACGTTGGCATAGCCCGGATGCTGGTTCAGGTAACCCACCGGCTTGTAGAACGCGACCGGCGGCAAGCTGCCGGCGCGGATGTCGGCGAGCAGGTCGGCGCGGTCCTTCAGGTGCGCCTTGCGCGCGGCCGCATGCGCCACCGGATCGAACGCGGCGTAGTAGTTGAACGGCTGGTGATGCGCCTGAAAGCCCGTGTTGCCCGCATCGCTGGTCTGCGTCGCGGTCATGTTGTAGATCGTCGCGCTCTTGCCGTAGGCACCGGTCGCGCGATCGAGCGGATACGGCTGCGAAGACGCGGCCGCCCAGCCGCCGCCGTACCAGGCCCAGGCGATGTTGCTGGCCGACAGCAGGTCGCCTATCGTCGCCTCGGTCTGCGCCGGCAGGGTCGTCGCGCCGTTCGGTGCGGCATAGAGCGGATCGTTGCCGTTCGCGCTCGCCGGCTTGTTGCCGCTGGGTTGATACGGCGGCTGCATCGTGTTGACCGAGCGGTACCCGTCGCCCGGGCCGAAATAGTCGAGCGGCGCGATGTTGCCGGTCTTCAGCGACGCCGGGCCTTCCAGCGCCGATGCCTTCTGCGATGCCGTCGGCGCGAGCTGCGGCACGCCGTTCGCCGGCACGCCCAGTTCGTTCAGCGACATCTTGTTGGCGGCCACCACCGCCGCCGGCACGCTCGGCGCGCAGGCACAGATCAGGTACTGGTGGTTCAGGTAGGAACCGCCGAACGCGCCCTGGAAGAAGTTGTCGGCCAGCGTGTAGTGCCTCGCCAGCGCCCACATCCGGCTCGTGCTGCCGTCGAAGTAGCCCATCACGACGCCGCCCGAATCGCCCCACGCGGCGAACGCGTCGTTGCGGCCGCCGTCGATCTGCATCACGTTCTCGAAGAAGCGGTGATAGAGGTCGCGGGTGATGATCGACGGCGGCAAGGTGCCGTAGCCGTAGGCATCGGTCTTCGCATCGATCTGGAACGAGCCGTTCGGCCAGACATTCGTGGTCTGCGCCTGGTTCACGACGGGCGTCTGGCCGCCGGCAGTCAGGCCACCCCAGGCCGGCGGCAGCTTGGGCAACGGCGTCTTCAGGTCGCGATCGACCTGGCGGATCGCGCGCGCCGCCGTGCTCGTCAAGCCATTGGCGCCGGGGAACAGGCCGTAGAGGTTGTCGAAGCTGCGGTTCTCGGCATAGATCACGACGATGTTCGTGATCGCATCGAGCGCGAGGCGGTTGCGCAGCGCCTTCGGCAGGTCGCCGTTCGGGCCCGCTTCGGCGACGGCATCACCGATGCGACCGAGCAGTGCGGCATCTTCTCGACGCAACGCCGCATCGGTGGCTGCGTCGGCCAGCACCTGGTCGGCCGGCACGCCGAGGCGCTGCGCCAGGCTGCGCCGCGCCGCATCGGCATCGCTGCCGGCATCGACCAGCGCCTGCACTTCGGTCGATCGCGGACTCACCACCGGCACGCCGGACGGCGCGCGCAGCACCAGCGCCGGCGTCTTGCCGGATGCCGCGATCTGGGCGGCCAGCGGACCTCCGCCGGGCAGCTCGAACGAACCATCGGCGGCCGTCCGCGTGCCGGCCTCGCCTGCATCGCAGCGGCCGTTGCGGTTGGCATCGATGCAGACGACGGCGTCGGCGTAGCGGCCGCCTGGGCCGGCGAC
The DNA here is from genome assembly GCA_018241265.1 of Pseudomonadota bacterium. Classification (GTDB taxonomy): domain Bacteria; phylum Pseudomonadota; class Gammaproteobacteria; order Burkholderiales; family Burkholderiaceae_C; genus JAFEEF01. The sequence continues at coordinate 5,594 of JAFEEF010000048.1, forward strand.
GACGCCGCGCAGCGGACCGGTAGGCGCAGTGGCGCAACCCGCCATCCACAACGCGCCGCAGAGCGCGGACGCGATCGAAACGACACGCCCGTTGACACGCACGATCTCGCCCAAGCCGGCCTCCTCGAATGCCCGCGGATGCGAGCCTCGAGGCCTAGTCTAGCGGCGCCGCGTGTCGCGTCGTGCGTCGGCTCGCGTCAAAGATCGGTCGATCGCAACACCACCGGCTGGCGCGCACCGGCCGCGACGCGCCGCGCCACCGCCGCGTCGAGCAAGGCCTCGTTGGCGACCAGGGTCTCGAGGAAACCCGAGTCGCTGCAGCCATCGCCGAAACGCGCACGCCACGACGACTCGGAGATGAACGCCGTGACCGGTCGCCCGGCCAGCCGCACCTGGAATTGCGCGTTGCCCGCAAGAGCGTTCAGATGGGGCGAGGTTTCCATGGCGGCTCCGCATTTCGACTGAGCCGCACCATAGCGCAAACGCCAGACCCTACGCACGTCTAAAAAGTCGGAAGCTTCCAACGATCCGTTATGGACTGTTCGGACTTGTTTCAGGGGCTGAGGAGGCCGGCATTCCCGCGAGGTCGAAGAGCGACTTCGCCCCGGCGACTCAGGCCACCGGATCCGCGCCCACCAAGGTGCCCTTCTCTTCCTGCTTGTGGCGCCGCTTGGCGTGGTCGGCACCGATGAAGAGATACATCGCCGGCACGACGAACAAGGTGAACAAGGTGCCGATCGCCAGGCCCGCACAGATCACGATGCCCATCGCCTGACGGCCGGCGGCGCCGGCGCCCGATGCGATCACGAGCGGTACGACGCCGAACACCATCGCCGCCGTCGTCATCAGGATCGGCCGGAGCCGGATGCCGGCGGCCTCCTCGATCGCGTCGCGCTTGCTCCGACCGGCACGCTGCAGCTGGTTCGCCACCTCGACGATCAGGATCCCGTGCTTGCTGATCAGCCCCATCAGGGTCACGAGGCCGACCTTCGTGTAGATGTTCACCGAAGCGAAGCCGAGGAACACGAAGATCATCGCGCCGAACAGCGCCAGCGGCACCGACACCAGGATCACGATCGGATCGCGGAAGCTCTCGAACTGCGCCGCCAGCGCGAGAAAGACGATGATCACCGCGAACGCGAACGTCACGACGAAGCCGCCGGACTCCTGGATGAACTGGCGCGACGCCCCCGAGTAGTCGGCGTTGTAGCCCGTCGGCGCGACCTCCCGCAGCGTCTTGTTCATGAAGTTCAGCACGTCGCCCTGCGACGATCCCGAGACGCCCTGGATCGTCACCGAGTTGAGCTGCTGGAAGCGGCTGATCGACTCCGGCACGATCTCGTACTTCAGGTGCGCGACGGTGCTCGCCGGCACCACCGCGCCGCCCGGCGTCTTGATGTAGAAGTCGAGCACCTCGGCCGGGTTCAGCCGGTCGACCTGCAGCACCTGCGGGATCACCTTGTACGAGCGGCCGGCGATCGAGAAGTAGTTGACGTAGCCGCCGCCGAGCGCGGCGCCGAGCGCGTTGCCGACATCCTGCTGCGACAGGCCGAGCGTCGTGATCTGGTCGCGGTCGACCTCGACGGTCGCCTGCGGCTGGTCGATCTTCAGGTCGGTATCGACGAAGTAGAACATGTTCGCCGCGCGCGCCTTGTCGAGCACCTGCTGCGCCACGGTGTTGAGGTTCTCGAACGGCTCGGTCGTCGTGATGACGAACTGCACCGGCAGACCCGATGCACCCGGCAGCGGCGGGAACTGGAACGCCGCGACGCGCGCGCCGGCGATCGAGTTCCACTTCGTCTGCAGGTCCTGCTGGATCTCGTGCGCGCTGCGGGTGCGCTGGTCCCACGGCTTGAACAGCACGCCGCCGATGCCCTGGTTGAGCGTCGGCACGCCGGTGAGCTGGAACATCTGCTCGTACTCCGGCTCCTGCTTGGCGATCTGGAACACCTGGTCGGCATAGACCTGCATCTGCTGCGACGTCGCGGTCGGCGCGCCCACCACCTGCGACAGCACGATGCCCTGGTCCTCCTCGGGCGCGAGCTCGCTCTTCGAGAACATGAACATCGCGGCCAGCGCGGCCGCGAGCAGCACGCCCATCACGATCATCACCGCCCAGGTGTCGAGCACGCCGTGCAGCGCGCGGTGGTAGCCGTGGTGCACCTTCTCGAAGGTCCGGTCGATGAACTTGACGAAGCGGCCCTGGTCCTGCTCGGGCTTGAAGAAGCGCGACGACATCATCGGCGAGAGCGTCAGCGCCACCACGCCGGACACCGCGACCGCCCCCGCCAGCGTGAAGGCGAACTCGGAGAACAGCGCGCCCGTCAGGCCGGTCTGGAAGCCGATCGGCACGTACACCGCGATCAGCACGACCGTCATCGCGAGGATCGGACTGCCGAGCTCGCGCGCCGCGATCAAGGCCGCCTGGAACGGCGTCTGCCCCTCCTTCATGTGGCGATCGACGTTCTCGACCACGATGATCGCGTCGTCGACCACGAGGCCGATCGCGAGCACCAGCGCCAGCAGCGTCAGCAGGTTGATCGAATAGCCGAGCACCAGCATCACGAAGAAGGTGCCGACGAGCGACAGCGGCATCGCGATCACCGGCACGATGACCGCGCGGAAGCTGCCGAGGAAGAGGTAGATCACGACCGTGACGATGAGCAGCGCCTCGACCAGCGTCTTGATCACCTCGGAGATCGACGTGTTGATGAACTCCGTCGCGTCGTAGACGATCTGGCCGGTCAGGCCGGTCGGCAGCTGCGACCTGATGTCGGGGAAGGCCTGCCGCACGCGCTTGGCGACGTCGAGGATGTTCGCCTCGGGCGCGACCTTGATGCCGATGAAGACCGACCGCACGCCGCTGAACGCGACGTTGAAGTCGTAGGTCTCCGAGCCGAGCGTCACGGTCGCGACGTCCTCGAGGCGCACGATCGCATCGCCGCTGCGCTTGACCGCCATGCGCTTGAAGTCGTCGACGCTGTGCAGGTCGGTGCCGCCGGTGAGCGGCACCGTCACCATCTGGCCCTTCGTCGAGCCGAGCGCGGCGAGGTAGTTGTTGGTCGACAGCGCCTGGCTGACGTCGGTCGCGGTGATGCCGTGCGCCGCCATCTTGTCGGCATCCAGCCAGGCGCGCAGCGCGAAGTTGCGGGCGCCGAGGATTTCGGCGGTCTGCACGCCCTCGATCGAATCGAGCTTGGGCTTGACGACGCGCAGCAGGAAGTCGGTGACGTTGTTCGTGGGCAGCGTGTCGCTGTAGAAGCCCATGTACATCGCGTCGGTGGTCTGACCGGTCTGCACCGTCAGCACCGGCTGCTGGGCCTGCGGCGGCAGCTGGTTCTTGACCGAGCTGACCTGCGTGTTGATCTCGGTCAGCGCCCGGTTCGCGTCGTAGTTCAGGCGCAGCGTCGCGGTGATCGTCGAGACGCCCGAGGTGCTCGACGACGACAGGTAGTCGATGCCCTGGGCCTGCGCGATCGCGGCCTCGAGCGGCTGCGTGATGAAGCCGGCGATGGTCGCGGCATCGGCGCCGTAGTAGGCGGTCGAGATCGTGACGACGGCGTTCTGCGTCTTCGGATACTGGTTGACCGGCAGGCCGAACAGCGACCGCAGCCCGAGCACGAGCAGCAGCAGGCTCACCACCATGGCGAGCACCGGCCGCTTGATGAACACATCGGTGAAGTTCATGCGGACACCCTCACTTCTCTTGCGGCGTCGGGTTCGGGCTGTTGGCCGGCTGCACGGTGTTGTCGATCTTCACCGGCGTGCCGTTCTTCAGCTTCAGCTGGCCGCTGGTCACGACCTGCTGGCCGGCCTGCACGCCGGTCAGCACCGCCACCTGGTCGCCCCGGGTCGGGCCGGTCGTCACGAAGACCTGCTGCGCGACGAGGCCCGAGTCGCTGCCCGAAGCGGCAGGCGCCGCCGGTGCGGGTGCCGATGCGCCGGCCGGCGCGCTCGCGGCCGACGGCGGCACGAGCACGTACACCGTCGAGCCGTACGGGTTGTAGGTGATCGCGGTCTGCGGCAGCGTGAGGTAGCCCTTCTTCTCGCCGGCATCGATGTCGACGTTGGCGTACATGCCGGGCAGCAGCTCGGCCTTCGGGTTCGCGACCGTCGCCTCGATCTGCACGTTGCGCGTCGACGGATCGACCTTCGGGTTGATCGCGGTGATCTTGCCGGGGAACGTCTGCCCCGGGAAGGCGTCGCTGCGCAACGTGACCTTCTGGCCGATGCCGATCTGCGCCAGGTTCTTCTGCGGCAGGTTGAAGTCGACGTAGATCGGGTCGATGGTCTGCAAGGTCACGACCTTGTCGCCCGGGTTCAGGTACTGGCCCGGATTGACCGTCGTGATGCCCATGCGGCCGGCGAACGGCGCGCGTATCGTCTTCTTCGCGATCAGCGCCTGCTGCGCCGCGACGTTCGCCCGCTTGACGCGCAGGTCGGCCTCGTCGGCGTCGACCTGCTGCTGCGCGATCGACTTGATGTCGAGCTGCAGCTTGTCGCGCTTGACGATCGTCGCCGCGAGGTCGGCCGCGGCCTGCAGCGACTGCAGTTGCGCGATGTCGGTGTCGGCGTTGAGCTCGACCAGCACCGCGTTCTGCTTCACGTCCTCGCCGGACTTGAAGTTGATCTTGCGCACGAGCCCGGCGACTTCGGTCGTCACGTCGACGCCGCGCACCGCGATCATCGTGCCCACCGCGTTGAACTGCGGCTGCCATTCGAGCGACTCGACCTTCATCGCCGTCACGACCTGCGCCCCGGGCTTCGGGATGCTCGCGATCAGCTTCTTGATCTGCATGAACTTGATGCCCGCCAGCACCGCTATCAGCAGCAACACCAGCACGATCATCAGGATCATGCGTTTGGTCGTGCTCTTGGCCATGGATGTCCTCCGGACGATGCGTTGGTCTTGGGGTTCAGTGGGTCGTCGCCGACGCGGCGGGCGCGCCGGCGTCGGCGTACTCGGGCGCGTTCCACCAGCCGCCGCCGAGCGCCTGGAACAGCGCAGCGCTGTCGGCGAAGCGCGACGCCTGCGCCTGCACCAGCGCGATGCGCGTCTGCAGGTAGGTGCGTTGCGCGTCGAGCAGGCTCAGGTAGCTGACCGCGCCGAGCTGGTACTGGCGCGTCACCAGGTCGAGCTGTTCCTGTGCCAGTCCGTCCGCGACCGCCTGGGTGCGCAGCGCCTCGGCGTCGTTGTCGAGCGCGCGCAGCGCGTTGGCCACGTTCAGGAAGGCGTTCAGCACGGTCTGCTGGTATTGCGCCGCCGACTGGTCGTAGGCCGCGATCGCCGCGCGCTTCGTCGCCTGCAGTGCGCCGCCGTTGAAGATCGGCTGCAGCAAACCGGCGCCCAGGCTCCAAGCCGTCGTGCTGCTCGAGAACAGGTCGCCGACCTTGAACGCCTGCGATCCGACGCTGCCCGACAGCGTGATCTGCGGATAGAGGTTCGCGGTCGCCACGCCGATCTGCGCGCTCGCCTGATGCAGCAGCGCTTCGCTGGCGCGGATGTCGGGCCGCTGGCGCACCAGCGCCGACGGCAGGCTGACCGGCAGGTCGGTCGGCAATTGCAGCGACGCGAGCGTGAACTCCGGCAGCCCACCCTCGCCCGGCAAGCGGCCGACGTAGACCGCGAGCTGCAGGCGCGTCTGCTCGAGCGCCTTCTGCAGCGGCGGCACGCTGGCCTGCGCCTGGGCCAGCTGGGTCGCTTCGGCGAGCACCACCGAGCGCGCGACCGCACCGATCTCGGCCTGGCGCTGCACCAGCTTCAGCGTCTGCTGCCAGGCCTCGATCAGGTCGTTGGTGGCCTGGAGTTGCGCACGCAGCGAAGCCTCCTGGATCGCCGTCGTCACGACGTTGGCGGTCAGCGTCAGGTAGGTCGCATCGACCTGGAAGCGCTGGTAGTCGATCGCCGCCTGCAGGCCTTCGAGCTCGCGCCTGGTCGCGCCGAACGCATCGACCGTGTACGACACGTTCACCGACGCGTTGTAGAGGCTGTAGATCGCGCCGCCCGGGATGCCGCTGGTCGCTTCGGACACGCGCTCGCGCGTCGCGCCGAGCTGGCCGCTGACGCCGGGCACGAGCTTGTTGCCCGAATCGGCGTTGTAGCGCTCCTGCGCCTGGCGCAGCGCGGCCTGCGCGGCGACCAGGGTCGGGCTCTGCGCCAACGCGGCGCGCACCAGCCCGTCGAGCGCGTCCGAGTGGAACACCTGCCACCACTGCGCCGGGATGTCCTGGCCATCGACGAAGCGCTGCGGCGCGCCGTTCGGCGCCGACGCCGCGGCCGTTTGCGCCGGCATCGGCTGCGGCGTGTAAGGATGCGATGGATCGGCGATCGCCGGCGCGTCGGGCTGCTTGAAGTCCGGTCCCATCGCGCAGCCGGCGAGCCAGAGGCCGATCGCGGCGGCCAGCACGCTGCGCGGCCAGGCCGGTGGTCGAGTGTTGCGGATCACGACGCCCCCTTCGGTTTGCGGTTCATAGTCCGGTTGACTTGCCTCGCGGCAGCGGCGGCGCGCAGCGGCCGGGCGCGCCGGCGCACTTCGGCCGCGATCATCGCCTCGGCGTAGGTCAGCAGCCTCTGGCGCCACAGGTCCATCGCGTCCGGCCCTTTCGTGAGCTGCGGCGCCAGCGCCTCGATGACGTCGCAGCCGATGAAGAGATGCACCGCGAGCCCGGCGATCGAGATCGCGAGTCTATGCACTTCGTCGTCCGGCGCCGCCAGGCCGAGCCGATCGCACAGCAGCGCGACCAGCGCGGCGTGCATCGGCCGGATGCCGTTGTCGAGCTTTTCCTTCCACACGCCGGTCGGCTCGAGCATCTCGCGGCGGTGCAGCTTCATCCACAACCGTACCTGCTCGCCGTGCTTGAGGGGCTCGAGGAACTGCGCGAACAAGCCGGTGAGCGACGTGGCCGGCGTGCCGGGCTGCGCATCGAGCGTGACATCGCCATTCGGCGCGGACCGCTTCGGCACGCAGCAATAGACGGCGCGATAAAGTCCGGCCTTGTCGCCGAAGTAGTAGCTCACCGCCGCCACGTTGGCCTGTGCAGCCAGCGCGATCTGGCGGATCGAGGTCTTCGCGTAACCATGCTCGGCGAACAGGCGCAGCGCCGCCTGCAGCAGGCGCTCGCGCGCCAGTTCGCCGTCGGCGCGCTGCGTGCGCGGCACGGCGGCGGGCAGCGACGCCTGCGGGGTCGCGGTTTTCATCGGCGCGCACTGTAGCAGCTAAATCGAACGATTGTTTGACTTGCCGGGTCACGGAGCGCAGGCCTTGCATCGGATACAAGCTGCAGCATCCGGTGCGCCGGCGCCCGGCACGACGGCGACTATCGATCGGCATGGCGGGCGGGCATAGACTCGCGGCACGAACCATCCCCCCGAGAAGGCTGCCATGCACCTCCGTTTCAGATCGGCCGCGGTCCGCGGCTCGCTCGTCGCCGCCATCGCCGCCTTCGCCGCGCTCGTCGCCGGCCTGGCCGCCGCACAGCAACCGCCGGTTGCGCCGGTGCGGCCGGTCACGACCGACTATTTCGGCACGCGCGTGACCGACGACTATCGCTACATGGAGAACCTCGCCGATCCCGAGGTACGGGCCTGGATGCGCGGGCAGGCGGACCATGCCCGCGCGGTGCTCGACGCGATACCCGGTCGTCGCGCCTTGCTCGAGCGCATCCATGCGCTGCACGGCTCCGACCTGCGGCGCGGCGGCTTCGTCCGCCGCGGCGAGCGCTATTTCTATGAAGTCCGCGAGCCCGGCGCCGAAGTGTCCAAGCTCTACTACCGCGATGGCCTGCAGGGCGAAGAGCACCTGCTGATCGATCCGGCGCGGCTGGCCGGCGGCACGGCGACGCACTACTCGCTCGACTACTACGAGCCGTCGTGGGACGGCCGCCTGATTGCCTACGGCGTGTCGGCCGGCGGCTCGGAAGCGAGCGTGCTGCACGTGCTCGACGTGCAGGCCGGCACGGCCTTGCCCGATGCGATCGATCGCACGTCCGACGGCGTCATCGCCTGGCGCGCCGACAACCGCTCGTTCTTCTACCTGCGCTATCCGCAGCCGACGCCGACGATGGCGCCGTCGGAGACGATGTACAACGCCCGAACCTACCTGCACCTGCTCGGAACGAGACCGCAAGGCGATGGCGATCCGGCGGTGTTCGGGCGCGGCGTCGATCCGAAGGTCGACGTGCCCGAAGGCCAGGGCACCTACGTCCTGCTCGCGCCGGGCTCGGCGTACGCGGTGGCGGTCGCCAACCGCAACATGGACGACAACCCGTCGACTTTCTACGTCGCCCCCGTCGACCGCGTGCGGGACGGCCGCGCGCCGTGGCGCAAGCTCGCCGACGTGGCCGACGGCGTGACGCGCGTCGAGCTGCGCGGCAACACGCTCTACTTCATGTCGCGCAAGGACGCGCTGCGCGGGCGCGTGCTGGCGACATCGCTCGCGAAGCCCGACGTGGCGCATGCGAAGGTCATCGTGCCCGAAGGCAAAGGCGTGCTGACCGCGCTGGCCTTCGACCGCGACACGCTCTATGTCCGCGAGCGCGACGGCGCCGTCTCGCATGTGAAGCGCTACGCGCCCGACGGCAGCAGCGGCCGCGTGCTCGCGATGCCGTTCGAAGGCACCATCGGCACGCCGGTGACCGATCCGCGCGAGCCCGGCGCGCTGATCAGCCTGCGCGGCTGGCTGCAGTCGCCGCACATCTACGCCTACGACGCCGCGCGCGACGCGAGCACCGACACCGGCCTGATCCCGCCGTCGAAGACCGACCTGTCGCAGCTCGTCGCCGAAGAGGTCGAGGCGGTGAGCTACGACGGCACGCGCATCCCGTTGTCGATCCTGCACCAGAAGGGCATCGCGCTCGACGGCAGCCATCCGACCATCCTCGACGGCTACGGCAGCTACGGGGCAGCCCTCGAGCCGTGGTTCGACCCGACGAGTCTGGCGTGGATCGAGCGCGGCGGCGTGCTCGCGGTGGCGCACGTGCGCGGCGGCGGCGAATACGGCGAAGCCTGGCACCGCGCCGGACAGCTGCTGACGAAGACCAACACCATCTTCGATTTCATCGCCTGCGGCGAATACCTCGTCGACCACCGCTACATGTCTTCCAAGCGCATGGCCGCGCAAGGCGGCAGCGCCGGCGGCATCACGGTGGGCGGCGCGATGACATGGCGGCCCGAGCTGTTCGGCGTGATCCTCGACGAGGTCGGCGCATCCGACACCCTGCGCAGCGAGACCGAGCCGAACGGCCCGCCCAACGTGCCCGAGTTCGGTTCGGTGCAGACCGAAGAAGGCTTCCACGGCCTCTACGCGATGAGCGCCTATGCCCACGTGCGCAACGGCACGCCCTACCCGGCCGTGCTGTTCAGCACCGGCGCGAACGATCCGCGCGTCGCGCCGTGGCACATGGCGAAGATGGCGGCGCGCACGCAGGCCGCCACGTCGAGCGGCCGGCCGGTGCTGCTGCGCGTCGACTACGACGCCGGGCACGGCATCGGCTCGAGCGCATCGCAGGGCGAGGCCTTGACCGCAGACCTCTGGTCGTTCGCGCTGTGGCAGTTCGGCGATCCGGCGTTCCAGCCCTGATCGCCGCCGTCATCGGCCGTCGACCAGCCGCGCGAAGCCGGCCCGGCGAAAGCGTTCGGTGACGAAGTCGACGAAGACGCGCGTCTTGGCCGGCAGCAAACGCCGGCTCGGGTAGTACAGCGACAGCGGCCCCGCATCGCTGTACCAGCCCGGCAGCAACCGCACCAGCTCGCCGCTCGCGATCGCGGCGAACGCGAACGGCATCGGCAGCAGCGCCACGCCCAGACCGAGGCGCGCCGCCTGGGCGATCGCTTCCGGATCGCTGAAGATCAGCTTCGGCTTGCACGGCACGGCGGCCTCGGGCAGGCGCCGCGTGCGCAGCACCCAGGGACGCACGCGGCCGGTCGGCGACGAGCGGCGCATGATGCCGTCGTGATCCGCGAAGTCCTCCGGCTGGCGCGGCAGCGTGCGCCCCGACAGGTAGGCAGGCGACGCCACCGCCACGATGTGAACCCGTGCGAGCTCGCGCGCCACGACCCCGGGCGCGAGGTCGAACCCGCCGCCGATGGCGGCGTCGAACCCCTCGCCGACGAGGTCGACCTGGCGGTTGTCGAAGTGCCAGTCGGGCAGCACCGACGGGTAGCGCGCGAGGAATTCGCCGAGCAGCGGCACGAGGAAGTGACGACCGAAGGCCTGGCCCATGCTGACTTTCAGCGTGCCGGCCGCGACCTCGTCCCGCGACCGGCTGCCGGCCAGCGCCGCCTGCAACGCGGCCAACGGCGCATCGACCTGCTGCAGGAAGCGCTGGCCGCCTTCGGTGAGCGCCAGGCGGCGCGTGCTGCGATGGAAGAGCCGCACGCCCACGTCGGCCTCGAGGCGGGCCACGTTCTTGCTGACCCCTGCGGGCGTCAGCCCGAGCACGCGAGCCGCGGCCGAGAAGCTGCCGTGCTCGGCGGTCTGTACGAACGACACGAGATGCTGCAGTCGAGCCATGCGCCATCTTAGATCTTAGAGCAGCAGTTGAAGCTGATTGCCGCCGATGCGGACTAGTCGGCGGACCTCGGCCGGCGGACACTGACTGTCGACACGCCGGCGTCTCGCAGCGCCGGACACCTCTTTCACACGTGCGAGAAGTTCATGCGAACCATCATCACCTGCCTGCTGGCGTCGCTGATGGCGGCGCTGGCGGCACTGCCCGCGTCGGCACAGACCTTCGACTTCCCGGCCGGCTTCGCGGTGCAGGACATCGCCGCGAACGGCGTGACGATCCACGTCCGCTCCGGCGGCAGCGGCCCGGCCGTCGTGCTGCTGCACGGCTACGGCGAGACCGGCGACATGTGGGTGCCGATGGCGGCCGACCTGGCGCGCGACCACACCGTGATCGTTCCCGACCTGCGCGGGCTGGGCCTGTCATCCAAGCCGCCGGGCGGCTTCGACAAGAAGACCCAGGCGGGCGACGTCGCCGCCGTGATGACGGCGCTCGGCATCGAGCGTGCCGACGTGGTCGCGCACGACATCGGCAACATGGTCGCCTTCCAGTTCGCGGCGCAGTATCCGCAGCGCCTGCGGCGTCTGGTCATGATCGATGCACCGGTGCCGGGCGTCGGTCCGTGGGAGGAGATCCTGAAGAACCCGCTGCTCTGGCACTTCCGCTTCGGCGGGCCGGACATGGAGCGCCTCGTCGCCGGCCGCGAACGCATCTACCTCGACCGATTCTGGAACGAATTCTCGGCATCGCCCGATCGCTTCGGTGTAGCGGCCCGGGTCCACTATGCGCGGCTCTATGCGCTGCCCGGTGCGATGCACTCGGGATTCGCGCAGTTCGCGGCCTTCGATCAGGATGCGATCGACAACCGCGCGTACCTCGCGCACGACCGGCTGAAGATGCCGGTGCTCGCGCTCGGCGGCCAGAAGTCTTTCGGCGGGACGATGGCCGTCGTGATGCGCGCGGCCGCCGACGACGTGACCGAAGGCATCGTGCCGGATTCGGGCCACTGGATCATGGAAGAGAACCCCGGCGCCACGACGCGGCTGGTGCGCGGTTTCCTGGCCCGCTGACGCGGTATCGCCGGCGTGCGCTATCCCCGGATGTCGTGCCGCGTGACGTCGACGTCGGCGAAGCGCACGCGCTGGAACGCGTAGCCGCCGCCGTGCGGCGCCATCGCGTCGATGCCGATCTTCGTGATCGTACCGCCCTTGCCGTCCGGGTTCAGCTTGACGACCGGATTGAGGATGTGGCCCTCCTGGTCGGGCAGCACGACGAGGTCGTGTGCGGGATCGAAGCGCGTCGTCGTCGCCCATTCGACGTCGACCGCGTCGAACAAGTCGACGTCGGTATCGACCACCGTCACGCGCTGCAGCGAGCGGAACGCCGCGAAGGTCGCGCGGATGATCTCCGGGCCGAGGCCGGACCGCGTGTTCTCGGCCTGCACCACCGCGGCATAGAAGCCGCAGCCGCCGGGCGGCAGGTGCACGGCACGCACCTCGGGGATGCGTGCCTTCAGCGCCGCATAGATCGCCGCCTCGGCGGTGAAGCCGACGGCGTTCCACACCTCCTTGCCCGACAGCACGGTATGGAAGGTCGGCCGGGCGCGCCGCGTGATCGCCTTGACCCGCATCACCCAGCGCCGGTCGGCCTGGCCGTAGTAGCCGGTGACCTCGGCGAACGGCGCCTCGGGCTCGCGCACGCCGGGCAGGATCTCGGCCTCGATGACGAACTGCGCGTCGGCATAAGCCGGCACGTCGACCGTCTGCGCGCGCATGAAGTCGATCGGGCGGCCCACGAGATGGTTCGCGACATACGGCTTGTAGTCGCCGAGCCGCGGCAGCGACGACACGATCCACGGCGCGAGGCCGACGCCGTTGTTGATCGTCACCGGCAGCACCTCGCCGCGGCGCTCGGCGATCTCGACGAACTCGCCGAGATGCCGGCCCGGGTCGATCAGGAAGCTCATGCGGTCGCGTCCTGTCACCATCATCCGGTGGATCGACGTGTTCGGCGCACCGGTGGCGGGATTGCGCACGACGACCACCGACGCATCGAGGTAGGGCCCGCCGTCGAGCAGCGCGTGCACCGGCACCGGCAGGCGGCCGAGATCGACGTCGCGCTCGACCACCTCGTTGGCCGGCGCGTGCTCGCGCAGGGCCGGCGCGAGCGACTGCGGATCGGCGCGCCACGGGCCGATCGCCGCGGCGATCCTGAACGGCACCTCTTCCTTGGCGATCCCGAACACGCTCGCGGCCAACGCGCGGTTCCACAGCAGGCCGGTCAGCACCGGCCAGTCGCTGCCGCGCACCCGCTCGAACAGGATCGCCTTGGGTCCGCCCTCGTAGTGCCGTGCGATGCCGGCGAGTTCGTGCACCGGGTCGACGTCGCTGCGCACGCGCAGCAATTGCCCGGTGGCATCGAGATGCCGGATGCAGGCGTCGAGATCGACGAGCGGCTCGGACCGCTCGGCGGACATGGCGGCGACGGTCATGGCGCGACCTCGGAAGGCTAGGGTCGCCTATCTTGCCGCAGACCGGTCGTCGCGGACCATGCGGCGGACCCTGTCAGGGACGAGCTGCAGGGCAGGCCGCGCCGGAATGCCGTCTGCCACCTCGAGATATTTCCGGAGCTGTCGGTCAGGAGCGCCACGGAACCGCCGATGTCGGCCATCGACGACGTGATCGTGTCGTGCCTGTCGCTGGCGACGAACGACAGCATGCTGCCGAGCTTGAATGACGGATGCCATGCCTTGGTTCGGCACTCGTCTGCCGCCGGCGCGCGCGGCCGCATACGCCCTGCTTGACGCCGCGGGTTCGACAGAATATGATGACAGTAATATTTATCGACCGCCATGAGCCGCACCCCCAACAGCCGCAAGGAAGAAACCCATGAGCGCATCGTCGATGCGGCTGCGCGGGCGATCCGCCGGCATGGCTACGCCGGCGTCGGCGTCGCCGACGTGATGAAGGAAGTCGGCCTGACGCACGGCGGCTTCTATGCGCACTTCGCGTCGCGCGATGCGCTCTTGGTCGCCGCGCTCGAGCGCGCAGGGCGCGACAGCTACGACAGCGTCAGGCGCGCCGTCGAGACGCGTGCCGGCAAGGGCGTCAGCGGCTTTCGCTCGCTCGTCGAGACCTACCTCGCCGATGGGCACCTCGCATCGCTGGAGACCGGCTGCCCGGTCGCCGCGCTCGGCTGCGACATGCCGCGCCAGTCGGAAGCGGTGCGCGTCGCGTCGGCGGAGCGCGTGCAGCGCCTGATCGCATCGGTGCGCGGGCTGCTGCCGGCCGATGCGCCGCGCAGCGCCGCCGGCGTCGTGGCAGGCACCCTGGTCGGCAGCTTGCAGCTCGCGCGCGCGCTCGGCGACAACGCCGACGGGCGCGCGGTGCTGGCGGCGGCGCGCAAGTCGCTGCTGCAGCAGTACGAGAGTCACTGAGCGGCGACGCATCCGCCGCGGCACGCGACGCCTCGCGTTTCCTCACGTCGACGAATATGACGTCAATCATATTGACATCGACCCCATCCACCGCCGGGAGCCTTCCTTGAAGATCGACAACGCCATCGCCCTCGTCACCGGCGCCAACCGCGGCATCGGCCTCGCCTTCACGCGTGCGCTGCTCGCACGCGGCGCGCGCAAGGTCTATGCCGCCGCGCGCGATCCGGCGAGCATCGTTGCCCCGCCCGGCGTCGAGGCGATCCGCCTCGATGTCACCCAGCCCGACGAGATCGCCGCCGCGGCAGCGCGCACCGGCGACGTGACGCTCGTCGTCAACAACGCGGGCATCGCGCACTTCGGCGGCTTCCTCGCCGACGACAGCGAGGAGCTCGCGCGACGCCAGCTCGAGACCAACTTCTTCGGCATGCTGCGCGTCAGCAAGGCCTACGCGCCCATCCTGCGGGCGCACGGCGGCGGCGCGCTGCTCAACGTGCTGTCCATCGTCTCGTGGATCAACGGCGGCCAGCTCGCCGCCTATGCCGCGAGCAAGTCGGCCGCCTGGTCGCTGACGAATGCGCTGCGCCATGAGCTCGCGGCGCAGAAGACGCAGGTCACGGCGCTGCACATGGCGTTCGTCGACACCGATCTGGCGCGCAACGTCGACGCGCCCAAGACGAGCGCGGAGGACATCGCCGCCCGCGCGCTCGATGGCTTCGAAGCCGGCCTCGACGAAGTGCTGGCCGACGAGCGCACGCAGATGGTCAAGCAGGGGCTGACGGCCAGCCGCCCGAGCTACCTGCCCCCGATCGCCTGAACCGCCCGCCGATCCTCCACTGAAAGCCGATGCCGTGACCGAAGCCGCCCTGCCCACGGCCGCCGCACCGCCGACCGACACGAGCCGGGCCTCGCCCTGGCCGGTGTTCCGGATCGCGAGCGTCGCCGCCTTCCTCGTCTCGCTCGACAGCACGATGCTGTACTCGGCGTTCGGCGCGCTGCGTGCCGGCTTCCCCGAAGCGACCGCAGCCGACATGTCGTGGGTGCTCAACGCCTACACCGTCGTCTATGCCGCGATGCTGATCCCGGCCGGCGGCCTGGCCGACACGCACGGCAGGAAGCGCGTGTTCCTGTTCGGCGTCGCGGTGTTCCTGGCGGCGTCGGCGGCCTGCGGCCTGGCCGGCAGCGTCGGCTGGCTGATCGCGGCGCGCGTGCTGCAGGCGGTCGGCGCGGCGCTATTGACGCCGGCTTCGCTGTCGATCGTGCTGGCGGCGTTCCCGCAAAGCAAGCGCGCGGTGACGGTGAGTTTGTGGGGCGCGGTCGGCGGCTTCGCGGCGGCCGTCGGCCCGAGCCTCGGCTCCTACGTGATCCAGACCATAGGCTGGCCGTGGGCCTTCTTCATCAACCTGCCGATCGGCGCGATCTCGCTGTGGCGCGGCGCCGCGCTGCTGAGCGAGTCGGCCCGTTCGACGACGCGCCGCAAGGTCGACGTGGTCGGCATGGCGCTGCTGATCGTCGCGGTCGGCGCGATCGCGCTGGCGATCGTCGAATCGGAATCGCCGGCCTGGACGCGCGGTCAGCTCGTCGCCGCGGCAGCCGCCGGCGTCATCGCGCTCGTCGCCTTCGTGGCCTGGGCGCGCAACGTGCGCGATGCGCTGGTCGACCTCGGCCTGTTCCGCCATCCGACCTACAGCGCGGTCAACGCCGCGACGCTGTCGTTCGGCATCGCGTTCGCGATGATGTTCTTCGCGTTCTTCTTCTACATGAGCAACGTCTGGCACTACACCCAGGCGCAAGCCGGCCTCGCGATCGCGCCGGGTCCGCTGGTGGTGATCCCGGTCGCGGTCGTCACCGGCCGGCTTGCCGGGCGCTACGGGCACCGGCCGTTCCTGGTCGGCGGCGCGCTGCTCTATGCGGCCGCGGGCCTGTGGTTCATGCTCGTGCCGGGCACCGAACCGGCGTATGCGGCGCACTGGCTGCCCGGACTCTTCCTCAGCGGTGCCGGCGTCGGCCTGGTGCTGCCGTCGCTGTCGGGCGCCGCGGTCAGCAAGCTGCCGGCGCAGCACTATGCGGTGGGCAGCGCGGTGAACCAGGCGACGCGCCAGATCGGCGCGGTGATCGGCGTCGCGATCACGGTGATGCTGCTCGGGCACAAGGTCGTGCAGCGCGGCGACTTCGATGTGGTGTATGGCTTGCACATCGGGCTCGCGTTGCTGACGGCCGCGCTGTGCCTGTTCGTGCGGACCCGGCCGGCGCAGCGCGGGTGAGTTCCTTTTACTCTGGAACCGAGATGCCGTAGCGGCCGGCCTCCTTGTCGATGGTCGGCAACAACTGGTGTGCCGCATCGATGTCGGACCGGGCTTGCGCCGCATCACCGCCCGACCGCAGCCGGGCGATGCCGCGTCCATAGAGCGACCAAGGGAGCTTCGGGTCGAGCTTCAAGGCGGCGTCGTAGTCGGCCTGCGCCTCGCGATAGGCGCCGCGCCGCAGCTGCACCCAGCCGCGGCTGTCGAGGTAGGCGCTCATCGCCGGCCGAAGCTGCACGGCCGAGTTGCAGAGCGCGAGCGACTGGTCGAGCTCGGTCGCCAGCATGGCACCGGCCCAGCACCGCTGGTTCATCCCCTGGTCAACCGACGGATCGAGGCGATGCGTGCGTATCCAGAGGTCGAACTGAGCGAGCGCGGCGTTGTTGCCGAGCTCGAGGTAGAGCTTGCCGACTTCGAGCCGCAGTGACGACTGCGGCGTCAATGCACGGTCGAGTTCGTCGAGGTCCGCGAGCGCACCGGCACGGTCGTTCCGGCGCTGGCGCAACTCGGCACGCTGCAGGCGCGCATCGCTGTCGGACGGATCGATGCGCAGCGCAGCGTCGTAGTCCTGCAGAGCCCGCGCCGGGTCGCCGAGCGCCACGCGCACCTTGCCGCGCAGCGCGAGGTAGGCGGCGGCCTGCGGATCGAGCTCGCAGGCCCGGTCGAGATCGGCCAGCGCGCGCGCATAGTCGCGCCGCGCGATCGACGCCGCGCCGCGCCGCGCATAGCCCGCGGCATCCGTCGGTGCGGCACCGGACGACGTCGCATTGCCTTCCGGCGTCGATGCCGCATCGGCCGACGATGCTGCGCTGGCCACCGCGTTGAGCGCGAAGACCGGACCGCCGTTGTAGGTGAAGTACAGACGCCGCTGACTTCGGGACACGTAGATGCGGTGCGACAGGAAGAAGTCGATGCCGATGAGCATGTCGACGTCGGCGGCCGTGTAGTCGGCCACGGTGAAGCGATTGTTCGAGATGCGCTCGCCGCCGATCTCGAACGTGTCGAACGAGGCGGTCCAGGCCGGCACGTCGCCGGTGCCCAGGCCACGATGCCGACCGGTCGGCGTCATCGCCTCGGGCGCTATGCCGGCACGCCGCGCGGCCTTCAGCGTGACGACCGACTGCGCGCCGGTGTCGAACAGCACGCGGATCTCCTTGCCGTTGATCTTCGCCACCGTCTCGATCGCCGGCAGCTCGGCGGCCCGGCCCCATTCGAGCGGCAGCATCGACACCGGCGCCGAACCGGCCCAGTAGGCGAGGTTGCGATCGCCGCAGTCCTGCGGCGTCATGAAGCGGATCATGCCGTTGGCGAGGTCGTATTCGGTATCCACCGCATCGAGCAGGTTGCGGCCGATCAGCCCCACCGCGCCCTCCCCCGGCTCGGAGCCCCCGACCAGAAACTCCACATCGGGAATCTCGCCCTTCAGCAGCTTGAGGCGGTCGACGCGCGTCATGTGGCTGTCCACCTGCCCCGAAAAGCCCTCGATGCGCAGCCCGCGCGGCGCGCGCGTCGTCTTCAGGCCGAGTTCGATGGCCGCCGTTTCGGTCAGGAAGCTGTAGAAGGCGCCGGTGTCGATCACCAACTTGACCGGATGGCCGTTGATGCCGACCGTCGCGATCGCGCGCGTGCCCGCCAGCGTCACCGGCAGCTCGACCGCCTGGACCTGGCAGGCCGCGCGCGCCGCGGTCGGCAACAGCAG
The DNA here is from genome assembly GCA_018241265.1 of Pseudomonadota bacterium. Taxonomy (GTDB): domain Bacteria; phylum Pseudomonadota; class Gammaproteobacteria; order Burkholderiales; family Burkholderiaceae_C; genus JAFEEF01. Next base: position 23,535 of record JAFEEF010000048.1, read on the forward strand.
CGCAAGCGCCCACGCCACGATCACCGGCAGCACAGGCCGCCAGCACACGACCGTCCTGCTGCGATTGCCGATCTCGTTCGCCACGTACCATCTCCTTGTTGGCGGCGCGATTCTGCCTGCTGCGCGGGCGCTCATGTCCGATCGATCCGGATCGCTCGCGCAGCCTGTCACGGTGGGGCGAGCCGCTGCGCTACAGTCGCCGGCAAACCGGCCGCGGGCGACCGGTCCTGATCCCATCGGAGGCCACCCATGCTGCACCAAGGAAGCTGCCACTGCGGCCGCATCGCGTTCCAGGTCGAAGGCACGATCGAAGGCGCGATGTCGTGCAACTGCTCGATCTGCCAGCGCAAGGGCGCGCTGATGTGGTTCGTGCCGCGAGCCAGCCTGCAACTGCAGACGCCGGCGGAGAACCTCGCCACCTACACGTTCAACAAGCACGTCATCAAGCACCACTTCTGCCCGACCTGCGGCATGCATCCGTACGGCGAAGGCACCGATCGGAAGGGCAACGCGATGGCGGCGGTCAACATCCGCTGCCTCGAAGACATCGACCTCGCGGCGATCCCGGTCCAGCAGGTCGACGGCCGGGCGATATGACGGCTACTCGTCCGCCGCGTCGTCCTTCAGCTTGACCACCTCGTCGACGATCGCCTGCACCTGCGACGACAGGCCTTCGTGGATCAGCCGCGCGCGGTTCAGGATCTTCTCGGCCGCGTTCTTCGCCGTGTTGGCCGACGTGTTGATCTCGTCGAAGCCTTCTAGGCACTTGCGGATCTTCTCGATCGCCTTGTCGAGCTTGTCGAAGCTGGCCGCATCCTGACGGTCGTGCGACGCGGCCTTCACCGAGAGCGCCGTTGCCACCATCAGACCGGCCTGCAGCCAGACGTCGTGGTCGTCGTCGTCGGCATCCCAGCGCACCACGATGTCGTGGCCGTAGCGCTGGAAGGTCGGGATGCCGCCGGGCGCGGTCTTCACCGAATGCACGAAGACGCAGACGCCGGCCTGCCGGTTGACGCGCGCCAGGTGCGCCTCCTCGAGCGTCTTCACGAGGTCGTACGACGCGCTCTCCTTGGCTTCGACGACGATGCGCGCGCCGGCCGCGAGCTTGTCGGGGCCGATGGTGATCACGTAGTCGCCGACCTTGCAGTTGGGCTTCAGGCCGGTCGTCGCACCCGTCTCCTGCAGCACGTCGCCGGCGGCCTGCACGACGCTGCGCAGATGGTCGCCCAAGGTCGACTCGAACTCGAAGCCGTGGCGCGTGCTCTTGGCCGACTCCTCGCGCCGCGCCGTCATGCTCTGGATCGCGCCGTCGAGGCGCGCCGCGAGCTCCATCTGCTGGCGCAGCATCGTGTGCTGGTGCTCCTGCAGCATGCGGTGCAGGCGCTGCAGCGCCGAGTCCTCGTTGTCGAGCGACAGCTCGGCGGTCAGGCTCTTCTGCGCGGTCTCGACGCGCGCGACCAGGCGCGACAGCGCCGAATCGTCCTTGTCGAGGCTGAACTCGTCGGTCACCGCCTGCAGGTTGCGTGACAAGGCCTGATTGAGGTCGCCGTACTTGGCGGTCAGCTCGCCGAGGAAGCGCACCAGCGCGCCGTCCTTGTTGTCGAGGCTGAACTGGCCGAGGATCGCCTGGTTCTGCGCCGCGACGGCGCCGTCGAGCGTGCGCTGCAGCGCGGCCACGAGGTGGTTGTCGCCGGAAGGATCGAGCATGCGCAGGAGCTGGCTGTTCTCGCCGACGAACTGCTCGAACACCTTGCCGAGATTGACCTGCGCGTCCTGCACCTGCTGCCGCACCACCGTCGCGAGATCGCCGTCGGCCTTGGTCAGCCGATGCACGCGCTCCATGAACGTGCCCTGCTGCGGGTCGAAGTAGTGGGCGAGCGAGCCGGAGACGCGCTCCTCGAACTTGTTGCGCCAGCCGTTGAGGCGCGAGCCCAGCTCGTCCATCAGGCGGTCGCCTTCGCGCCGCAGGGTGTCGCTGTCGAGCGTGCCGCGCGCCGCCTTCAGCGACAGCACGCCGACCTTCAGCGCGGTGACGAGGAAGTTGGTGCGCGCCGGCCCTTCGGGATAGTCGGACAGCGCGAGCAGCACCTCGGGGTCGGAGACCGCGAAGGTGATGATCGCCGGCTCGATGGTGGCGGGCTTGGAGGAGCTGGAGACGTCGGAGGTTTCCATGGGCGGACGGCACTTGCAGACGATCGGTCACGCCATTCTAGGAAGCCCGCGGCCGCGATGCCGGCACGCGCCCGCACCGCGTCAACCGGCGCGGACCTCGGCCTCGAACAGATAGGCCGCCAGCGCTTGCCGCACCTCGGCGATCGTGGCGTCGGATGCTGGCGGCAGGGTCACGTCGACGCGCAACCCGCGCCGGCCGCCCTCGACCACATCGATGCGCGCATCGGCATGGCCGAGCTGCTCGCGCACGACCCGCGTCACGAGCCGCGCGGCCGCATCGCAGCGCAGCGCCGGCTTGTAGATCTTGCCGACCGACGTCAGCGGGATCGTGTCGACGACATGAATCTCCTTCGGCCACGCCGGCCGCTCGGCGATCGTGCGCTGGGCGTGGTCGCGCAGGTCGTCCACGCTCGCTGTCGCGCCAGGGCGCAGCGCGACGTAGCAGACCGGCAGCTCGCCGGCGTAGGCATCGGGCATGCCGACCGCGGCCGCGAGCGCGACGGCCGGATGCTCCGCCATCGCGTTCTCGATCATCAGCGGATCGATGTTGTGGCCGCTGCGGATGATCAGGTCCTTGGCACGGCCGGCGATGTGGATGCGCCCGTCGTCGTCGGTGTAGCCGAGGTCGCCGCTGTTCAGCAGGCCAAGGGCGAGGACGCCGGCGTCGTGCGACGGATCGCGGTAGCCCGGCGAGACGTGCGGCCCGCGGATCGCGATGACGCCGATCTCGCCGGCTGCACAAGCCGGTCCGAGCGTGCCGCCGGCTTCGAGGCGCCGCACCTCGACCCGCGTGTACGGCAACGGCCAGCCGACCGAACCGGCGCCGCCCGCGCCGGCCACCGCATCGATCGCGATCAGGCCCGACGCTTCGGTCATGCCGTAGACCTCGAACAGCCCGCGGTCGGTGACTTCGCGGAAGCGCTCGCCGACGGCTGCCGGCAGCGACGCCGCGCCGGTGAAGCCGGCGCGCACGGTCGCGAGGTCGCCCGCGGCGGGCGGCACGTCGAGCACCGCGCCGATCGATGTCGGCACCGCGCCGACGAGCGTGGCCTCGTAGCGGCCGGCGAGCCGCCAGAAGCCTTGCACCATCGCCGGGTTGCGCAGGCCCGATGGCGACATGACGAGCAGGCTGACGCCGGCCATGAACGCGCTGAGGCCGCAGAAGATCGTGCCGCCGACATGGAACAGCGGCAAGGTCGCGGTGAGCGTATCGGTCGCACGGAAGTCGCCGAGCATCGCGCCGCCGAGCGCGGCCGTCAGCTGCGAGCGGTGCGTGTGCGCGACGAGCCGCGGCGCGCCGGTCGTGCCGCCGGTGTGGAAGTAGGCCGCGATGTCGTCGTCGCGGCCCGGCGTGTCGAAGACCAGGCGATCGTCGGGCTGCGCCATCAGCGCGGCGTGGAAGTCGAGCACGCCCGGCTCGAGCGGCACGCCGGGCGGTGCGATGCGCAGCACGACGAGCTCGGGCATCTGCGCGCGCAACGCCAGGGTCTTCTGCCAGATGTCGAGCGCCGGATGCGGACCGAGCGCGACCAGGATGCGCGCACCCGACGCGCGCAGCAGCGCCGCGACGTGCTCGGGCTGCAGCAGGAAATTGATCGGCACGGCGTAACCCGCGGTCTCGGCGCCCCACAGCACCGCATGCGTCTCGACCAGGCTCGGCAGCAGGTAGGCCACGCCCGGCCGCGGCCCGGCGAGCGTCGCGAACAGGTTCGCTGCGCGACGCACGAGGCCGAGCAGTTCGCGGTAGCTCACGCGCCGCGGCTGCTCGTCGGGCGCGCCCGTCATCAGCATCGTCAGCGCGGCGCGCTCCGGCCACGTTGCCGCGCTGCCGACGAAGACGTCGTGGACGCTGCGTTCGGGCAACCGCTCGGCGAGCGTCATCTCGGCCTCGATGCGGGCCAGATCGTCGCGCGTGCGGATGCTGCTCGTCGGAAGGATGGCCATGGCGCGGGCTCCCAGAACCGGATCGCCTGACTCTATCTGCGATCCGAGTCGTGGCCTCGGCGCTGAATCCGCTACCCTGCGCGCATGCCGCCATCCACGACCCGTCCGACCCGTTGGGACGCGACAGCCCTACCTGCGAAGAAGGCCGCGCTGCGCAAGGCGCGCAAGCCGGCCGTGCTGCCCAAGTCCGACGGCGACGCCGGCGTGCAGACCTACATCGACAGCATGGAGCCATGGCAGGCCGCGATCGCGCGGCATGTCGACGGCCTCGTCGCGCAACGCGTGCCGGGCGTGCGCAAGGCGATCCGCTGGCATTGCCCGTTCTACGGCGTCGACGGCCAGGGCTGGTTCCTCGCGTTCAATGCGTTCCAGTACCACGTCAAGTTCACGTTCTTCAAGGGCACGTCGCTGAAGCCGGTTCCACCGGTGGGCCGGCAGGACGATGCCCGTTCGCTCGACGTCCGCGAGGCGGACGACTTCGACGATGCGCAATTCGCGCGCTGGACCGAGCAGGCCGCCGCGTTGCCGGGCTGGGACGGCGCTGCGTCGCCGAGCCGCAAGACGCAGGCCCGCCGATGAGCACGCTGCCCGCGCCTCAGGATCCCGCGCTGCTGCGCCGCCTGCTGCGTGCCAGGGACCGCATGGACGCGGCATCGCACGAGGCCTGGCCGGTGCAGCGGCTGGCCGACGTCAGCGGCGTCTCCGAAGCGCACTTCGCGCGCTCGTTCAGGCAGGCCTTCGGCCTGCCGCCGCACCGCTATCTGCTGACGCGGCGCATCGAGCGCGCGACCGCACTGCTGCGCGACACCGACCTCGCGATCACCGAGATCGCGTTCCGGACCGGCTGGGCGAGCCTGGGCACCTTCGGCCGGACCTTCCGCGACGTCACCGGGACGAGTCCCGGCGAGTTCAGGGCGCGCGCGCTGGCCGCCGACGACGCGCTCGCCTGCGTGCCGGCGTGCATCGTCAGCGCCGTGCAGCGGCCCGACCTCGACATCGCAGTTTCGGAGAAGCGCCGACTATCGGCCGCCGGTATAACCCGACCCATCGACGACCAGGAGATTCGGTGATGAGTCAAGGTATCGAAGTGGCAGGCCTCTACGTGCGAGATCAGGACGAGGCGCTCGCGTTCTATGTCGGCAAGCTCGGCTTCAAGGTGCATACCGACGTGCGCAACGGCGACTATCGCTGGCTGACGGTGCAGCACGCGGACCAGCCGTCGTTCCAGCTCGGCCTCTACGTGCCCGGCCCGCCGGTGCACGACGCGGCGACCGCCGACGCGCTGCGCGCGCTCGTCGCCAAGGGCGCGATGCCGCCGCTCGTGCTGCGCGTCGCCGACTGCCGCGCCGAGCATGCGCGGCTGAAGACGCAGGGCGTCGAGTTCACGCAGGAGCCGACGGACCGCTACGGCACCGTCGATGCGGGCTTCCGCGATCCATCGGGCAACGGCTGGAAGATGATCGAGGCGCGCCGCTGACGCGGCAGCGGAACGGTGCGATGAAGCAGACCACGCCCCGGCAAACCGGCGACGCCGCGGCGCTCATCGATGCACGCATCGCCGAGCTCGGCGACTGGCGCGGTGCACTGCTGGCGCGGTTGCGCGCGCTGATCCACGAGGCCGTGCCCGGCGTGGTCGAGGAATGGAAGTGGCGCGGCGTGCCGGTCTGGTCGCATCGCGGCATCCTCTGCACCGGCGAGACCTACAAGCAGGTCGTCAAGATGACCTTCGCGAAAGGCGCATCGCTGCCCGACCCGAAGCGCCTCTTCAATTCGAGCCTCGACGGCAACGTGCGGCGCGCGATCGACCTGCACGAAGGCGAGGCGTTCGACGAAGCGGCGCTGAAGGCGCTGCTGCAGGCCGCCGCAGCGCTGAACGACACGCCGAAGCGGCGCTGAGCCGCAGCGGGCTCGCCGCCGGCCGCGGTCGCCGCGGTCGAGGCGATGCCGCTTCCGGGCTGCCGCCATCGATAGCCCGGCATGCGTCGATACTCGGCGATCGTCCGCAGATCGCCCCGTTCGACCATGACCTTCGAATCGACCGACGCCGCGCCGGTCATTGCCGCTGCCGCCGCTTCCGACCCCGACCGCTGGCGACGCGCGCGCGGCGCGACGCGCGTGCAGTTCGCCGCGCTCGGCTTCATGGCCGGTGCCTGGGGCGTGCACGTGCCGTCGGTCAAGGCGGCCTATGCGCTGAACGACATCGAGCTGTCCGGCGTGCTGTTCGCCGCGGCCGCCGGCGCGGTGCTGTCGCTGTTCGGCGCCGGCCGCGTGATCGCGAGGATGGGCGCGCGCCGTACCGCGATGGTCGCGGCGATCGCGATGGGCAGCCTGCTTGCCGCGGTGCTCGGCTGGCCGGACCTCGCGCTGCTGCTGCCGGCGATGGTGCTGTTCGGCGCCGCGATGAGCCTGTTCGACGTCGCGATCAACGCCGAGGGCACCGCGCTCGAAAGCCTGGTCGGCCGCGCGATCATGAGCAACCTGCATGCGATGTTCAGCGTCGGCGCGATGGCCGGCGCGGCCTCGACCGGGGTGCTGCTGCGCATCGGCATCGCGCCGCTCGTGCAGCTCGCCGGCATCGGCCTCGTCGTCGCCGGCATCGCGGCGTGGGCCGCACGCGCAATGCTCGACGCCCATCCGGTCGACGACGGCACCGGGCCGGGCGCCCACTTCGCCTGGCCGCGCGGACTGCTGCTCGCGATCGGGCTGATGATCTTCGCCGGCATGAGCGCCGAAGGCGCGATGTACGACTGGTGCGTGCTGTACCTGAAGCAGGAGCTCGGCACGACCCAGCACGCGGCGGCGATCGGCTATGCGGCGTTCACCGGCGCGATGGCGGCCGCGCGCTTCGCCGGCGACGCGGCGCGCGCCCGCTGGCGCGAGCCGAAGCTGCTGCAGGCCTCGGCCGGCCTCGCGGCCGTCGCGATGACGATCGTGCTGCTGAGCGCACATCCGCTCGTCGCGATCGCCGGCTACGCGCTGGTCGGCATCGGCCTCGCCCCGGTCGTGCCCATCCTCTTCAACGCCGCGACCCACGTGCCCGGGCCGAGCCGCGCCGCCGCGATCGCCGCGGTGTCGTCGGTCGGCTATGCCGGCTTCATGATCGGCCCGCCGCTGATCGGCAGCATCGCGCAAGGCGTGTCGCTGACGGCGGCGATGTTCGTCGTCGTGGTGGCGGCAGCCCTGCTCGCGTTCGGAGCCCGTCGCCTGCCGTGATTCGAGCCTGGCGCCGCGCCGGCGCGAGCAAGGTGCGCGGGTGCGGATCGGCCTCGCGGTCCCAGCGGAACACGGTGCCGGGCGACTGGGTCGTGCCGTAGAAGTTGCCTTCGTTGTCGGCCAACAGCGATCCTTCCGGTATCCGCCGTCGGCGCCACCGGCGTCATCAAGTGTACGGATGCGGTGGCGTGTGTCGCGTGCGACGATGAATCGCAGGGGGTGAAAGTGATGGTCCCTTCACTCGACGCGAGGCTGCGCCTCGCACTGGCAGTCCTCGCGTTGCTGCTTGTCGCTCCGCGGTGCGACGCCGCGGACCAATCGTCGGCGTGCAAGCCGATCGAGAGCGCGGCCCTCGTCGAGCGGATCCACGTCCGCTGCGAGACTGCCGTCGACGGCAAGTTCGCCTACTTCGCAGCGTCCTACGCCGATGCGCGGCAAGCGAACCGGCTACTCGCGTTGATCGTCGGCGCGGAACTTGGCGACAAGTACCTGAGCATCGTGTTCGACCCGCTCGACACCTCCGGCCAGACGTTTGGCTGCCTGGCCAGCGACTGCCGCACGATCAAGGGCCTGGTGATCATCGAGCGAGTACCGAACCGCTGCGAGATCGACAACACACAGCGCGGTTGTCCGGCCTTCTGCGCAGCCGTGGGCAACAACGATCCGATCTGCCCCGGCTACTGCAACTCGCACGACGACATGAGGTGTGCCGGAAACTGCAATCGCCATCCGGAAAATCCGGCATGCACTCCCGATCCGCCCGACCCATGCAGCGAACCGAATGCACCCCATCGGCCCAATTGCCCGCGAAACTGACCGGGCGCGAAACGTTGCAGGGAGTCGACGGTGCCGGCATTCATCCAGTCATCCCGCCATGCGTTGCTGGCGAAGGCTTGCTTGTTGGTCGTCGCGATTCAGGCACAGGCCGGCAGCATCGACGTTACTGCCAGCCGTAACGATGACGCGCGCACGGGCGCCATGTCGCATGAAACGCTGTTGAATCCGGACAGCGTATCCGAGACCGTGCATCCGGGTGGGTTCGGCAAGCTCGTCGACTACGACCTCAACCTCATTGGAGGTCGACCCGCGGGCGAGATCTATGCGCAACCGCTCTACCTCGGCGGCATCGGCGTACCGGGACACGGTCTGACCAACGCGCTCATCGTGGCGACAATGAGCAATCTCTTGATCGCGCTGGATGCGGACGGTCCGCGCCCAGGCGAGGATGGCGTGCTCTGGAGGCGCGACCTCGGCGTACCTGCCGACATGCAGACCGACGTCTGGGCCAACTGCCAGGTCACCCATGACTGTCTCGCACCGGTCGGCAACAACATCAGGGGCGTGGCCGGTATCGGAAGCACGCCAGTGGTCGACCGGGAGCGCGGCATTCTCTTCGTCGTCAACCGCGAACTTACCGGGCCCGGCATCGACGTGGCGTATCGAATTCATGCGCTGGACATGCGGAGCGGCCAGGAACTGAGCGGAAGCCCCGAGACGATCGGCGGCTCGCACCTGGGCGCGACCTTCAACCCGAACTGGCAGAACCAACGCCCGGGTCTGGCGCTCAGCGGCGGCCAGGTGATCGTCGGCTTCGGCGCGTACGAGGATCTGCTTCCGTACAGGGGCTGGCTGTTCTCCTTTCGCTATGACTCCGGCGTCGGATTCGTGCGGACCGGTGTGATCGCGACGACGCCGGATGGGGAGGTATCCACCGATTGCGCGCGGGTCGTTCCGACGGCTGCATCGGCTGCTGCGCAAGTTGCCGAAGGGTTGGCGGCCGCCAAGCTGCTGTTCGACGCCTTCTTCGATCCGGCGATGATTCCAATCGACGTTGCGGCGATAGGCGTGGCGCAGGCCGCGCTCGACCTCGCTTCGATCCCGCCCGAGGCCGCTGCTGCCAATCGCTGCGCCCATGGCGGCATCTGGATGGCGGGCCGAGCGCCGGCGGTGGATTCGGACGGGCGCGTCATCGTCGCGGTGGGGAACGGCCGTAACGACATGGGTGCGGCGCCGAATCGCAACTTCGGGAACGGGCTCCTCGCCCTCGATCCGGTGACGCTCCGCGTGCTCGATTCGTTCACACCGTCCAACCACATCGCGCTCAATGCGCGCGACCTCGATCTTGGGGGATCCGGCCCGATGCTGGTGCCGGGGTCGCAGTTGGTTGTCGGCGGCGGCAAGCAGGGCGTGATGTATGTCTGGAAGCTGGACCACCTCGGAGGCTTTTCGGCGACAGACGCAGGCGCAATGCAAAGCTTCGTTGCCGGCAATGTCGAATGGCATTTCGACACCGGAATGGACAACCCCGGCGGTGTTGTCGACGTCCAGCACCTGCTGCGTTCGCTCACATTCAACGAAAATCTCCACGCCGGGCACATCATGGGTGGTCCGGTACTGTGGCAACGTCCGCAAGCGGACGGCGGCTCGCGCCTGTACAACTGGAGCGAGAACACAGAGCTCCGGATGTATGCGGTCGACGAAGACTCGTCAAGCCCGATCGCCTTGCCCGAGCTGGCCGGGAGCACGTTTGTCCAGGCCGGTCATCCCGGTGGAATTCTCAGCCTGTCCTCGGACGGGGCCAGAGCCGGAACCGGCATCGTCTGGGCGTCTACCTATGATGCGAGCGGCACGGCACACCCTGTCCTCGGTGTTACCGGTGCGTTGATCGACCATGTTCCTGGCGTGCTCCGCGCCTATTCAGCGGAGACCCTCGATCCTCTCTGGACGAGCCCGGAAACAGGGACCGAAGCGGTCGGCACCTTCGCAAAGTTCAATCCACCTACCGTTGCAAACGGTCGCGTGTACATCGCCAACTTCGACGGGCACGTGCTCGGCTACGGCCTGACGGATCACCACTATGCGAGACCTTCGAAGTTTATCTTGGACGTGGTTCAGATGCTCCTCGACGATCAGTGACTGGCCGGTGCGCTCGAGGGCACGGATTCCGCCGTGCTCATGTTTCCGCGTAAGGCCCGCGAGTTTCACAGCGGTCTGATTACGGACCGTCGCCTGGATGGGTAGTCGGCCGCTACACAGCCTTCAACAGCAAGGAGAAAGTGGATGGCGATGATGCAATCCTCGGTCAATGCGACCGTCGCCGCCCGATCCGATTCGGTGTCTCGCACCTGGTGCACACCGCAGCACAAGGGCCCCGATAGGCAAAGCTGCTGCGTCCGCGTTGACGGCGCGCCGCCCGATCGCCCCGACCTCGCCATCTACAGCCAGGACGAGCAATTCGACCTTGGCGTGGCGCCCACCTGGGACAACCCGGACATCCTGACCAACCAGTGGGGACCATTCCGTCTCCTTCCCGAGGTCTCGGTGACCGTGCGCAACCTGTCGTCCACCGCCAGTGCAGTGAATGCAGACGTCGCGCTCTACATCTCCAGCTTCGGCATTGGCGTTCCGCGCTCACTGCTGTCCATCCAGCGCATCAATCTCGCGCCACAACAACAGACGACGCTGCTGTTCCCGCTCAACCAGGCCATCCTCGATGCTGCCGAGCAGCGCATCGGGACGCTGGTACAAATCACCCACCCCCACGACCGCAAGCGCATCAACAACCTCGGCAGCCAGTATCTCGCCGATGCGTACGCCAGCGTGGCGGGCCGAACCTTCACGGTCTCGTTCCCGGTGATGAACCCGCTGGCCAGCGCCCAGGTGATCAGCCTTGGCGTGCTGCCCAACCAGCTCAGCGCGGTGGTGGTACCGGCAAGCCAGACTCTTGCACCGTTGGAGCAGATCGTGGCGACGCTCGCGCTCCAGATTCCCGCCGCAGTGCACGGCACGCCATCAGCGCCGACGCGCCTCGACGCCACGCTGGTCGGGCGCTCTGCCGACGGCAGCCTGCTGGGTGGGCTGACCTATGTCGTCTTTGTCGACAACTGACGGAGCAGTCCTCATGCCCCCTTTCCTCACCATCTGGCGCCACAGCCTTTGCGCCGTCACCGGCGCCATCGCCGGCGGATTCGCGGGAATGTCGTTTGGCATCGCTCAGCTGCAGCAGCCTGCCCTGCCGCTGACCGACGCCATCGAGGTCGGCATCCTGCTGGGCCTGGTGGCATGGGTCTTCATCCTGATGGTCGAAGGGCTGTGGCTGCACTACGGCTCGGCCGTGGTGTGGCCGTCGCTCATCACGTCCTTGAGCTCCGCCGTCTTGACCGTGGTGATCGCAAATGCCGTGGCGCTCCCGGTGCTCTCAGTCTGGATCGGGATCCTGTTCGGCACGGTGGTCGGCGCCTTGCTCTGTCGCCTGTGCGGTGAGCGGCCCGGTGCCCAGGGAGTCAGGCGGTGAGTTGCCCCCGACAACCCACCTGCGGTTCGCAGGGCAGCACCAGCACTGCCTCCATCAGCACCGTCCTCAGCGACGTTTTGGCGTTCATGGGTGCGGTCGGCACCGTGGGTACCGTGGTCGGCCTGCTCGACAAGAAGGGCATCTTCAGCCTGTTCGGCATCTCGGCACCCGTCGTGGTGTGGATCGCCGCCGTCGCGGGCGCCGTGATCACCTTCGCGATCGTGTTCGACTTCTACCGGCTGCGCTGCCTCGCAAATCCACAGACGCTCATGGCCTGCTCGGCGGGCGTCATTCAGCGCGTGGCGCCATCTTTCGGCTCGGCCACCGACGAGCTGTTCCCCTTCACGGCCATGCACGACCGGATCGATGTCGTCGTCAAGTGCATCTACTGGTTCCTCGTCGAAAACAACGCTGCATTCGTACAGTGCAACGACGATGCGGACACCTCGCCCTTCCTGCGCGGCTACTACAAGAACGACAAAGTCTGCGGCGCCGGGCTCGGCAGCACCATCGGTGCCGGGGTCGGTGCGGTGGCCGGGATTTTCCTCGGCGTGCTTGCAGGCGGTGCCATCGCCTCGCTCGCCTGCGGGCCCGTGGCTTTGCTCTGCTTGATCTTGGCGGTGGTTGTGGCACTTGTTGTCGCAGCAGTCTCTGTGCTGGTCGGCGCGCTGATCGGCGGGCAGATAGGCAAGGCGGCTGCCTCCGGCGGCCCGCCCGTCGCCGATGACGGCAACGTACTCTCCGTCAGCGACTTCGTCACGACCCAAGGCGGCCTGCTCACCAGCGGTGACGACGATGGTGCGCGCGTCTATTGGTTCGTCACAAGTACCACCTTGCACGGTCGCTCGGGAGCCCTATCGCCCTTCTCGCACCGCGACCCGGATGACAACCTGCCAGTGGACGCGTGCCCGGCGGTCACCCCATGAGCACGCGCGCCGTTGCGACCGCGTCCATGCCACCCGGCCTGTCCGCGGGCAGCCGCGTCGCGTGGCGACTGGCATCGGTTCGCTACCAGCGTGCTTGCGGGTGCGGCGCCGCGGCGGCAGGCGCAGCCATCGGCTTTGCACTTGCGCTAGGGCCGCTTGTACTCAGCATCCCCTTGTTGACGGCCGCCGACGCAGCATGCGGGCTGGCGTGCCTGACGGCAGCGACCGTCGCGGGCGCGGTCATCGGAAAGCGCACAGGGCTGGCACGTGCCCGTTGGCGCTTCGAGACCGAGATGTCGCGACTGATGACCGGGCAAGCGTCCGCTTCGCCGCGAGCTTGAAGGAGCTTCAGTTGTCTGGCCTTGTGAACAGGTCGTCTCGATCCGGTCAGGAGCGGAGGTCCGGATTGGCGCACTCGAAGAGAAGGATTGCCCCCGATGCGATGACCCAGGGCCAATTGAGGGCTTGGGTCGTATCGGCGGTTTCGGCACCGGGTCGACCCTTGATCGAGCAGCACCTTCTCGGTTCGCTGGGTCGGGCCGAACTCGAGACCTGGGCGCGCCGCCTCGATCGGCTTGCAAATGCCTGTGGCTGCGCAGAAGGCGCGGTGGTGACAGTGGTCTGCCTGCTGGTCGGACTGGGCGAGGTCGTGCTCTATCCGGCTTCCGGACTGCCATCCCGCATCGCTCGGTATGTGCTGGTCGTCGCCGCCAGCTTGCTGGCCGGGGTGCTGGGCAAGGTCCTCGGGCTTGGTCTGGCTAGAGCAAGGTTGCGGCTCGAACGCGCGCGATTCATGCATCTCGTGGGCCGGCGCAAGGGAGAAAATGATGTCGTTCTGCGGTGAACTTCGATATCGCATCATCCTCACGCGCAACGAGTGGCGCGCCTGGCTCGTGCAGAAATGTACGAGCTGGGCCGACGAGGGCTCGAACCAGTGCTCCGCCTGGAAAGACGAAGGCAGCCAGCAATGCGCCCAGTGGGCCGATGAGGGCTCCAATGAATGCTGCGACTGGGCGCCCTGCAGCTGGTTCTGCGATGCGTACTATTGGGTCGCCAAATGGGTCTGCATCGGCTTCTATTGGGTGGCGAACTGGGTCTGCCAGGCCTGGTACTGGGTTGCCAAGTGGGTTTGTCGTGCCTTCGCGTGGGTGGTCTACTGGATTCTCACCATCGTCGCGTACCTCCTTTGGATCGTCCTGTGGATTCCATGCCATGTATTCGGTGGCCCGATCGGGCCCGAGGGGCCCATCAAGCACGTCTTCGTCCTTGTCCTGGAGAACAGGTCCTTCGATCACATGCTCGGGATCTCGACGGGTAGGCCGGACCCCGCGGGCGGCTGGACATCGGGCGTCGGCATCGATGCGGCAACCGGATCGCCGACCACGATCGACGGGCCTTCGACGCAAACCAACGTCCACAACGGCCAGACCTTCCCGATCCAAGCGGGAGCGCCGTTCTGGCTGCCGGTCGATCCGCCGCACGAGTTCTGCGACGTGCAGCTGCAATTGGCGTCCACATCCATCGTGGGTGCGCCGAACGACGACAAGTGCGACTACTCAGGCAGCTATCCCAGCCCGCTCACGCTGGCGGGCTTTGTCGACAACTACGCCAATCAAGCCAACGTCGAGACGGATCCAGCGTTGAAGGCTGCGGCACTCGCCGACCTCGGTACCGTCATGGCGTGTTTCACAGCCGATCAGGTTCCCGTCATCAGCACCCTGGCGCAAGAATTCGCCGTGTGCGATTCGTGGTTCTCGGCGCTGCCCGGGCCGACGTGGCCGAACAGATTCTTCCTGCATGCAGCCACGTCGGGCGGCTTGGACCGAAGCCCGAGCACGGCCGAGATCGCCGTTGCACAGCTCGACGGCTATGTCTTCGAGAACGGCACGATCTATGACGCTCTCGACAGCAAGGAACTCGAGTGGCGGGTCTATCACGGCGACGCCTTTCCGCAGGTTGCAGCCCTCGCCGGCATGGATCTGATCACCATGGCGACGAACTATCGCGGGCTGGATGATCTGGCAACGGATCTGCGGGACCCGGACTTCGATGCGGCGTATGTGTTCATCGAGCCCGACTATGGCCATGTCCTGACGCACAACTCGAACTTCCAATGCGGCAACAGCCAGCATCCGCTGGACGACGTGACGCGGGGCGACAATCTGATCAAGTACGTCTATGAAGCGATTCGCCAGTCGCCGCATTGGGCGTCGAGCCTGCTGGTGGTGACTTATGACGAGCACGGCGGCTTCTACGATCATGTGGCCCCCCCGTCGGCGACGCCCCCCGGCGATATCGAAGATCCAGCCAACAATGCGCATGGCTTCAGGTTTGACCGGCAGGGCGTCAGGGTGCCGACCGTCGTCGTTTCGCCATTCATCCCGTCGCTGCAAGCGAGTGGGGCGGCAAACCAGAATTGCAACATCGTCGACCACTCCCACTACGACCATGGCTCTCTGCTGGCGACCCTGGAGGAGATCTTCGGTCTCGATGCGCTGACGCAGAGGGACGCCGCTGCCAACAAGTTTTCCCATCTGCTTTCGCTGTCCCAAGCCCGAACGGACGCGCCGTGGACGATGCCCGAGGCAGCAAGGTCAGGCTTCAAGTGCGACGACGACGCCAACAATCCGCCCAGCGGCCCGAATACGCCGCGGGCTGCCGAAGCGGGCGACCCGAAACCCATCCCGCCCAGCCTGCGCGGCTTCGTGGAACTCGCTGCCATCATCGACGGTCGTCTGCATCCGACCGACAAGCCGGAGATCGCACGGCGCGTCCGGGAACTCGGCAGCGCCGCCGATGCGTACATCTATTTGAGACGGGTACGCGAGACCCTGAGCGCGTACCGAGACCGCGCATTGGCTGCCGGGTTGACTTCACGCGATGCCAGAAGGCGCCGTCAAGCCCGTCGGCGCGCAGAACAGAGCGATATCCGCAGGTAATGCCCGCAGGGGCGCTCGCACGAGAGGTGGTCGCTGCGCCGGCTGGAGACCCTTGAGGGACTGCCGGTGACCCAGCCTCATCCATGAGGCCGCCAGGGCGGCACATGATCACAGGTCACGAGCACGCGCGCTCGATACCGTGCCGGCTCGCGCTCCGCCCCGTATTCGCCACGTGAATGGAAGGTATCGGCGAGCGCGGCTGGACGTTCCCTTTGCCTGTTCCTACATTCGGTCCCGCTTCAGGTGCATCGCATCGGGATTCGAGGAGGACGGCGGATGAGCGCATTGACGAGCGCCACCACAGGCGCACCCGTCGCGCGCCGACTTGGTGGCCGAGGTCACCGCGCGCGAGCAAGCCATCGTCGCCGGCGAGCTCAAGGTCTTTGCCGGGCCGCTGAAGGGCCGCGACGGCACCCAGCGGGTCGCCGCTTCCATCAGCGCCGTCCAGCCCAGATCGTTGGCATGCTCGACGGCGACGCCGGCATCGAGGCAGATCAGCACAGTCCGCAGATAGCCCTTTTCGCTCGAAGGCAACAGCGCGGTCCCGCCGAAGCGGTTGACGCTTGCGAGATCGGCTCCTGCGTTCAACGTCATGCGCACGATTTCGGCATGGCCGTTCGCACCGGCGCCGAGGTAAGGCGTCAGCTGCGTGGCGTCGCGCGCGTCGACGTCGGCGCCGGCATCGATGAGCTTGCGTGCCGCGCCGATGTCGTTGCGCAGTGCCGCGACGAGCAGCGGCGTGCGGCCGGCCGCGTCGCGCCGCTCGAGGGGCGCACCGGCGCCGAGCAACCGATCGATGGCCGCCGAGTCGCCGCGCTCGACCGCGGAGAGGAGCGCCGCGCCTTGCTCTTCATCGTCTTGCCGCATCGCAGTCCTCAAGTCTCGGGCCGATGAAGCTCGGCCGCCTGCCGTGTGAACGTCCGCCGGCCGCGTTTGAAACCCCACAGAGGCACCGCGAGCTCGGCCACGCCCTGCTCGGGCGCGGCGCAGTCGAGCACGACGAGATCGGCTGCCTTGCCCACCTCGATGCCGTAGTCGGGCAGCCGCATCAGGTCGGCCGATCGCCGCGTGATCATCGACAGGCACTCGCACAGGTCGCCGCGCGCACCGACGTGGCAGACGTTGGCGTACAGGTTGGCGGCGCGCACCAGTGAGCAGTCGCCGAACGGCGTGAATGGGTTCAGCACGTTGTTCGTCGAGAGCGAGCAGTTGACGCCATGGCGCAGCAGCTCGTGGGCCGGCACGACGCCGCGGACCGACGCGTGGCGCGGTCCGCGTCCCATCAGGAAGAGGTCGGTCGACGGCAGCACCGTGACCGCGACGCCCGCGTCGGCCAGGCGGCGCGCCAGCGCCTCGAAGCGCTCCGGCGGCACCAGCGCCATCTTGGTGACGTGGCCAATCGCGACACGACCGCCCCAGCGATAGCGCTCGGTCATCTCGCAGACGTATTCGACGTCCATGATCTGGGGCGAGTCGCCGAGATCGAGGTGCATGTCGACGTCAACGTCGAAGTCGCGCGCCATGCGGAACACGCGGTCGATCTGCCCGCGTGGGTCCGCG
The DNA here is from genome assembly GCA_018241265.1 of Pseudomonadota bacterium. Classification (GTDB taxonomy): domain Bacteria; phylum Pseudomonadota; class Gammaproteobacteria; order Burkholderiales; family Burkholderiaceae_C; genus JAFEEF01. The sequence goes on from JAFEEF010000048.1 coordinate 40,583, forward strand.
TCCGTGTAGGGCGCCGCGCCGACGACCCGCGCACCCTGGGCGAGCGCCTCGCGCATCAGTTCCTCGGTCCCGGGGTGGTTCGTCAGGCCCTCTTGCGGAAACACGCAGATCTCGACATCGACCGCCCAGCGATAGTCCTCCGCGACCTGCCGGATGCCGTCGAAGCCGCGCAAGCCGATGCCCGGATCGACCTCTACGTGCGTCCGCACGTGCGTCGTGCCCTGGACAATCGCCTTCTCGAGGGTGCGGCTCGCGCGCACGCGTACGTCGTCGCTGGTGAAGTCGCGCTTGGCGCGCGCTACCGCATCGATCGCCGCGGCCAGCGTTCCGGCACCGTCCCCGCAGCGATCGAGGATGCACGACTTGTCCAGATGGATGTGCGTCTCGACGAAGCCCGGCGCGACGAGGCGCCCGTCGACGTCGAGCTCGGGCGCGGTTGCGGCGAGCCGCGATCCGATCGCCGCCAGCCGGCCGGCGGCGATGCCGATGTCGACATGCGCGCCGTCCGGCAGCACGGCGTTGCGCAGGATCAGATCCATAGACTTCGGATACTCATCGAACGCGTGGCCGCCGTCCAGCCGGCGACCTGCATGATGCGAATTCGTGCGATGAATGGCCGCAGCCTGCGTCCTGTATCAGCCTCGTGAACGCATGCATTCAAGGGCTGATCGCGCCCATCGACCATGCACCGCTGACATCCGCGGCAGCGCCCGACAGATTTGCGCGGACCGTCACCATTCCGGCGGCGGCGCAGTGGTTGATCGTCGCCGTGCCGTCCACCACCCACGGGCAGGTCGCCCCGGTGGTGGCACTGCGGCGGCGCTCGGTGCGCATCACGCGCGCCTTCTCCTGCGCCCGCCCGACATACAGCACGCCTTCTTCGGCATCGAACTGCCGCAGGTTCGGCCACGAACGCTTCGGTCTTGGGCGCCACCCGGCGGTCGACGCAAAGCGCCGGCCCAGATGGCCGCGCAGGTACCACATCCGGTCGTCCACGGGGTCTTCGAACCCCATCGAGCTTCGAGCTCCAAATACTTCTGAGCGGTTTCGGCCAAGCACCGGTCTGTCGCTGCACATGCGATGTGCGGCACTGGCCGGCCAGCAGCCGTCTTTCGCGCCACCCGAGTACGTTCGGCTGCGGCATGACTGCGAGGGGCGGCCTTCCAGCAGCGCTCGGGGAGTTTGGTCCGACCCGGCGACCATGCGCCGCCCGGGAAGGACGGCCAAAGCCGCCCCTATGCCACCCCGGCTACCGAGTCGCAGGCGCACCGCGAGCGCAGGGCGGCATTGCCAGGCACCTCCGCCCGCGGAGCCGAGTCGAACCATTGGAACTTGCACCGGCCTGACGCAAGGAGACCTACAGATACACCGCCAGCCGATGCGCGACCCACACCACGAGAGCGCCGACCGCCAGAGCCACGTAGGGAAGCACGCCGGCCCGCGAGCTGACGCCGCCTTGCAGCACCATCAGCGTGTCGTCCGCGGTGTCGGGAAAGCGACCCTTGTCCTGGATGTAGTGACGGAACACGAAGACGGGAATGATCAGTGACGCGAACACCAGCCCGGCGAACAGCGTGCCGGCGCCGTAGATGTCCGCGCCCATGCCCATCAGAGCCAGGTTGACGAAGCCCAGCAGCGCACCCAGCCCCAGGATGACGCTGGGGGCGCGGTAGGGCCGGGCCCAGTGGGGGCGGTCCATGCGGTGGATCCAGCCCGACTGCAGGTTCAGGAAGTTGAAGAGGATGTAGCCGACGTTCGAGCAGGCCAGCACGAACACGTAGTCCGACATCAGCAGCAGCACGACGTTGAAGCCGAGGTTGGTCCACATGGCAGCGGTCGGCGCACCGTGCTCGTTGACCTTCGACAGGTAGCGCGGCAGCCAGCCGTCGGCCGAGGCCTGGTAGAGCGTGCGCGCCGCACCCGACATCGTCGTCATGATGGACAGCAGGATCGCCAACACAAGCATCACGACGATGAGGTTGCCGACGATGGCGCCGCCGCCGACCATCCGGGCCATCACCTGCGCGACGCCCATGCCGCTGTACACGTCGGGCGCCAGCATGCCCCCGTAGACCGCCGGCGTGACCACGTTGCCGGCGGCATCGAGCACCGGCGGCGTGACCAGCTCTCCCAGTCCCAGGTAGCCCTGGAAGGCCACCGGCACCAGCGTGAAGAAGGCGACGCACAGCAGGCCGGAATAGAAGATGGCCTTGAACGTGTCCGTCTTCGGATCCTTGAACTCGCGGGTGTAGCAGACGGCGGTCTCGAAGCCATAGGTGGACCAGCCCGCGATGAACAACCCGCCGGCCATCAGCGTCAGGCCGGCCATGTTCCATGTGCCGTCCGAGACCAGCCCCTGTGCATCGCGCGCCAGCGGCGCGAACGGCTGGAAATGCGCGGCCGGCATATCGCCGGTCACCAGCGGCACCAGCGCGATCAGCATCAGCGGGACGAGCGCCGTGATGCTCAACACCATCGTCGTGCGGGCCGAGCGCAAGATGCCGCCGTGCTGGACGGCAAACACCCCTAGCAGCAGCGCCACGCCGATCACGAAGGTCGCGTTGATGCGCAGCGCCAGCCCGGTCTTGATCATGCCCAGGTCGAACAGCGTGATCTGCCAGGTGTTGATGGCCGCATCGGCCGGGAACAACGCGCCCAGGATGTAGCCCGCGGCCAGGCCCGCGCCGATCGACAGCACCGGCGACCAGGCGAACCAGTTGCACCACACCGACAGCGGCGCAATGAGCTTGCTGTAGCGCGCCCAGGCCACCGCGCCGTAGATCGACGCGCCGCCCGTCTTGTTGGGGAACAGGCCGGCAATCTCGGCGTAGGTGAAGGCCTGGATGAAGCCGAAGGCGATCGACAGCACCCACACCAGCCAGGCGGGCTTGCCGACGGTCGCGGCGATGGCGCCGACGGAGAACAGCACCAGCGCCGGCACGCCGCTGGCCACCCAGAAGGCACCGGTCCAACTGATGCGGCGCTGCAGCGAGCCGCTGTCGGGCTCGGTCCGCGCTGCCAGCTCTGCGGCGCTCACGCCCGTGATCACGGAATTCATGCGAATCCTTTCGAAAAGAGGTCGGGACATGACGCTCAGAAAGAGCGGACGATGGAGGCGACGAGCTTGCCGTCGCCGGTGTGCACTCCGTCGATGGTGTAGAGCGCGCGGTCGGCATTGGTGTCGGCCCAGGCCAGCGCGGCCCGCCATCCCTGGCCCAGGTCGCTGGCGACGCCCAGGCGCAGGTCGGTGAAGCTGTAGGCCGCGTAGTGCTCGACCCGCTGCCGTCCGACATGGGCGTCGACAGACCAGCCGTTGCCGAGGTCGAAGCTGGCGTTCAGTTCCAGGTAGCCCGAGCCCTTGGAGCTGCCGTTGCCGGCGGCGCCGAAGCTGCGGTCGTTGAAGCCGAAGTAGTCGCTCAAGGTGTGCGAATACTTCAGCTTGAACATCTGCCAGCTCAGGGCCAGGTTCAGCTCGGTGGTCTGGTAGTTCTGGCCGGTGCCGTCGTAGCGACCGCCGGGGAAGGTGAACTGCAGCACGCCGGCGTCGACTCCGAAGGCGCCGATCGTGGTGGCATAGCCGCCATAGAGGTCGATCTCGCCGGTGGCGTTCTGGATCGCCTTGCCGCTGATGCTGCTGCCCCAGAGGCCGGCGTACCAGCCGCTCGCATGAGCCAGGTCGACACCGCCCTGCACGGCCGGCCTCTCCTGCGTGTACGAGACACCGCGGAAGACGTACTGCGAGACGAGGCCGACGTTGGTCGTCAGCGTATAGGACGAGGGCGGCGTCGGCGGCGCGGCCTGCGCGGCCGCCCCGGTGGCCACGATGCCCGCCGCGGCGACGAGCGCCCGGCCGGGGTTGCGATGGGTCTTCACGTTGTCTCCTCCATCTTGTCGTCGATCGTCGGTCGTCGGGCAACGAAACAGCGGAACGCCTCGCCCGCAGGCGCCCGCGCCGGCCGGGCGGCCTCAGGTCAGGCGAACTGCTTCTGCAACTCGTCCGCGATCTCGAACATGTCGCCGACGACGCCGTAGCGCGCGACGGTGAAGATCGAGGCGTTGGGATCGGTGTTGACGGCGATGACCGTGTCGACGTGCTTCATGCCGGCCAGGTGCTGGATAGCGCCGGAGATGCCCATCGCGATGTACAGCTTGCACTGCACCGCCGTCTTGCCCGACTGGCCGATCTGCCGCGACTTCGGCAACCAGCCGCTGTCGGCCACCGGGCGCGAGCAGCCGAGCGCGGCGCCCAGGCTGTCGGCCAGTTCGCGGAAGCGGTCGATGTTGTCCTGCTCGCCGACGCCGCGACCGACCGACAGGATGAACTCCTTGGCCGTCATGTCGATGTCTCCGGTGGACGGGGGCTCGATGAAGGCGAGGTTGCGGGTGCGCGGCGCCGGCCCGTCCAGCGCCAGGCTGCGCAGCGTGGGCTGCACGGTGCCGACGGGCGGCTTGAAGCTGCCGCCGCGCACCGCCAGCAGCACCGTCGCGCGGCCGGGGAAGTCGACCTCGACGTTCACCTTCTGGCCATAGCCGCCCCGGGTGGCCACCAGGCCTTCCGCATCCGCCTGGAGCGCGAAGACATCGGTCGCGAAGCCCCAGCCGTGGCGCACCGCCGACGCGGCGGCGTAGGCCATGCTGTCGACGCTGTGCGCCAGCAGCACCAGCGCCGGGCGCAGTTCGGCGGCGAGCGCGGCCAGCGCATGCTCGGCGGTGTCGGCGTCGAATTCCGTGTCCGCCGACTCGACGACGATGATGTCGTCGACGCCCGGCACCGACAGCGCCGCTGCGTACTGCTGCGCCTCGCGGCCGACGACGGCCATCGTGACGCGCCCGCCGAGCGCGCCGCGCAAGCCCTGCGCGGCGGTGACGAGTTCCAGGCTCACGGGCCGCAGCACGCCCTGGCGGTGCTCGGCAACGATCAGGATTCCTTGGGGTTGGGTCATCTCAGGCTCCGGTGGCTTCCTTGATGATCTGGATCAGGCGCGCGGCCTGATCGGCGGCCGAGCCTTCGATCATCTGGGCCCGGCCCTTCTCGGGCACGTACATGCGGCGCACCCGTGACAGCGAGCCGGCTGCGCCGAGCTGTGCATCGGCCAGGCCGAGGTCCTGCGGGCTCATCGTCTCGATCGGCCGCGAGGCCGCCTGCTTGATGCCGCGCAGCGAGGCATAGCGCGGCGTGTTGATGCCGAGCTGGATCGTCAGCACCGCCGGCAGCGGCAGCTCGATGGTCTGCAGCAGGCCGCCTTCCAGCTCGCGCTGGGCCACGGCCATCGTCGTGCCGGGCTTGCAGTCCAGCCCGGCCACCACCGCCGCGTGCGGGCGGTCGAGCAGCGCCGCCAGCGCGATGCCGGTGCTCGCATGGCCATGGTCCGCGCTCTGCGTTCCAGCCAGCACCAGCGCGGCGTTCTCGCGCCTGGCCACCGCGGCCAGCACGCGGGCGATGGCGATCGGGTCGCCGCCCTCCAGGGCATCGTCCCAGACGCGCAGCGCACGGTCGGCGCCCTTGGCCAGGCACTTGCGCAGCACCTCCTCGGCATCGTCCGGCCCGACCGTCACCGCGATCACCTCGACCGCGCCGTCGCCGGCCGCCTCCTTGACCTGCACCGCGGCCTCCAGCGAATAGTCGTCCCATTCGTTGAGGTCCCAGTTCAGGAAGTCGGGGTCGACGTCCCGGCCGTCGGCCGCGATCTCGAAATCTTCTTCCAGCGCGGCGACGCGCTTGACGGGCACCAGGATCTTCATGGCTTTCTGCTCCTTCTCGTTCGGCTCACGCCGGTTCGCAGGCCGTGTCCACGGTCGATGCGGCCGGCGTCATGCATTGCTCGATCAACTCGGTCAGCTCGCGCACGACGAAGCGGCCTTCGTTGCCTGTCGTCTTCAGCGCGTCCTCGAACATCGTCAGGTCCTTCGGGCAGGCCACCGCGAAGACCTGCAGGCCTTCGATCAGCGCCGCTTCGCGCATGCGGATCTGGGCCGGCTTCTCCTTGCCCACCGGGTCGGGCACCCAGATGCGCCCGCCACCGGCACCGCAGCAGAAGGAGTTGTCGCGCGAGCGCAGCATGTCGACCAGCTCGCAGCCGACCGCCTGGATGAGCGCGCGCGGCGCGTCGTATTCCTGGTTGAAGCGGCCCAGGTGGCAGGGGTCGTGGTAGGTGGCGCGCAAGCCCAGCGGGCGCTGCAGCTCCAGACGACCCTCGCGCAGCAGCTCGGCCATCAGCTGCGTGTGGTGCACGATCTCGAAGCGGCCGCCGAACTGCGGGTACTCGTTCTTGATCGTGTTGAACGAGTGCGGGTCGGTGGTGACGATGCGCTTGAAGCTGCTCTGCTGCAGCAGCGCGACGTTGTTCTCGGCCAGCAGCTCGTACAGCCCCTCCTCGCCGACGCGGCGCACGTCGTTGCCGGCATTCGACTCGCCGTCGTAGAGGATGCCGAAGTCGATGCCTGCGTTGTGCAGAAGCCGCGCGAAAGCCTGCGTCACCCTCTGGTTGCGCGGGTCGAAGCTGGCGTAGTCGCCGACGAACCACAGCAGGTCCACCGGCTCCTTGCGCGCATCCTTGATCGGGAACGGCAGACCCTTGGTCCAGGCCGGGCGCTTGCGCTTCGACTCGCCGAAGGAATTGCCGGTCTTGTGGATGGTCTGCAGCGTCTTGGTCAGCAGCGGGTCCATGTCGCCGTCCTCGACCAGCTTGCGCCGCATCTGCACGATGATCGGCACGTGCTCGACGGCCACCGGGCAGATCTCCACGCAGGCCATGCAGGTGCGGCAGGACCACAGCGTCTCCATGAAGACCTGGCCGATGTCCTTGCCGTGCACCGAGAGCTTCGCCTCATCGGGCAGTTCCTTCTTCTCGAGCGCGTCGTTGGCGAATTCGCGCAGCGACAGGATCACGTCGCGCGGCGACAGCGGCGCACCGGCGGCGCGCGCCGGGCAGGCCTCGTGGCAGCGGCCGCACTTGGTGCAAGCATCCAGGTTGAGCAGGTGCTTCCAGGTCAGGTCGGTGATCTTCGAGTAGCCCACCGTCGCGGCCTGCGGGTCGGTGCGCGGCAGGCTCTGCGCAGCCAGCGGGTTGCGCAGCATCAGCGAGCCGCTGGCAGTGAAGACGTGCTTGACCTTGGTGCGCGGGATCAGTGCGACGAAGGTCAGTGCGATCAGGCCATGGAACCACCACAGGCCGCCGCGCAACGCGCCGGCGCCTTCGGCACTCAGTCCCGCGCCGCGCAGGCCCTCCGCCAGCAGCGCGCCCACCGGTGACCACCAGCGCAGATCCCATACCTCCGGCCGCGCCTGCAGCCACACCAGGCGCGAGGCCTCCAGCACGAAGCCCGTGGCGCCGATGAGCACCAGCGTCCACAGGAAGGCCCAGTCCTCGATGCGGTAGGCGCGGCGGTCGTAGTCGGGCGCGCCGGGCGCGCGATCGGGCCGGGTGTAGTCCAGCTTGGGCGGCTTGATCCAGCCGCGCCGCACCATCATGTACAGCAGCCCGCCCAGCAGCGCCAGGCCGCCCAGGTCGCAGGCCAGCGAGAACCACAGGTAGAACCGGCCGTGCCAGAACCTGAAGCCGAACAGCCTCGCGGTGAAGTCGTATTCGAGCGTGATGGTCGCCGTGCCGGCGAACAGCAGCACGAAGCCGAAGAAGATCAGGCGGTGGGCGCGGCCGGCGGCCCTGTCGCGCCGCTCGATCGTGCGGTGGCTCAGCACCACGCCGACCATCGTCTTGAAGCGCTGCCACAGCAGCGTGGCGCTGGCCGGGTCGGCCGCGCCGCGGCGGTACTTGCGGATCTCCACCCAGCAGCCGTGCGCGAAGGCCGCCAGCGCCGCCAAGCCGGCCAGGTAGAACAGCCCGACCGCGGGTAGCGAGAAGCCCTCGAACAGGATGCGGGTGACTTTCGTCGGGTCGAACTGCTCCATGACCGGAGGCTTCCTTCGTGGGCCGAGGGGTCGGGGAGCGCACCCGCCGCCATGGGCTGGCGGCGGGCGCGCTGCGGTCAGCGCTGGTAAGCGATCTCGATCGAGCCGCCGGGCATGTGCGACGTGCCCCAGGCCACGGTCTCGCGCTTGTAGGGCTTCGGGATCTGGGCGTTGGCCTCCTCGATCTCGCGCGCCAGGCGCTGGCCAGAGAAGGTGGCGTCGGCGATCAGGCGCGGCGCCTCGGCGTCGCCGATCAGGTAGACCGACTTGATGCCGTTGGCGGCCCATTCGCCCTGGCGCGTCTTCAGCTCGCGGTGCAGCGCATCTTCCGAATGGCGGCCGGTGACGAGCACCAGCGAATCGAACTCCAGCCAGCGCTGCGTCTTGTTCGGGTCGCGCGGCAGCACACCGGGGCCGCGGTAGCTGCGCCGGGAGCCTTCGCCCCAGATGTTGTAGACCTCCAGCCGGCCCGGCTCGATGCGCGAGCAGAAGTGGTCCGCCATCTCGTTCACGTGCAGCTCGTGCAGCCGGCGCATCATGTTCGGATACTCCAGCGTGAAGTGCATGTAGTTCGCCAGGTGCACGCCGGAGACGAGCGTGACCTCGTGGCCCGCGGCGGCCAGCTTCTCGGCCAGGCTGGGCGCCATGAAGTAGGTGTCGGCATTCAGAATCACCACGCGCTTGCCGATCGGCTTCTTGCCGGCCAGCACCTGCTCGGGCGTCAGCTGGTCGGCGCGCGAGGCGTCGGCGCCGGGAATCGGATCGTGCGTCAGGCAGTTGACGCCGTTGCCGTTCCACGACGAGCCGGTGGCGATGACCACCTTGTCCGCGCCGTAGGCCAGGATCTCGCCGGCGGTGATCGGCTTCTGACCGAGCATCAGCTGACTCTTCCTGCTCTTCTTCAGCAGCTTGGTGATCTGGGTCTCGCGGTAGTCGCGGTGGTAGCTCCACTCGCCCAGGCCCGGCAGCGTGGCCACGCCGTTCAGGTGGCCGCCGATCTTGTCGGCCGTGTCGTACAGGTGCACCGTGTAGCCGCGTTCCATCAGCACACGCGCCGCCTCCGAGCCCGACGGCCCGGCGCCAACGATCAGCACCGCGTCGTCCGAGCCCTTCTTCGGGAAGACCTCCGGGTGCCAGCCGCGGCGGTATTCCTCGCCGGCGGTGGCGTTCTGCGTGCAGATCATCGGCGGGCCGCCGATCTCCCAGCGCGAGATGCAGACGTTGCAGCCGATGCACACGCGGATGTCGTCGATGCGGCCCTCCTCCACCTTCTTCGGCAGGAAGGGGTCGGCGATCGACGGCCGGGCCGCGCCGATGATGTCGGCGAAGCCCTTGGTCACGATCTCGGTCATCTTCTCCGGATCGGTGTAGCGGCCCACGCCCAGCACCGGCTTCTTCGAGACCTGCTTGATGAACTTCGTCCACGGCACCTGGTGGCCCTGCTGGTAGAAGCGCGAGGGGCCGGCGTCCTCGCCCCACTCGGCGATGTCGCCGACGTCCACGTCCCACAGGTCGACCAGGTGGTCGGCCATCTCGACGAAGGCCATGCCCTCGCGCTCGACCTCGACGTGGCCCGGGCCGTACAGCGTGTCCACCGCGAAGCGGGTGGCGATCGCGCAGTCCTTGCCCACGGCCTTGCGCACGCCTTCGAGCGTCTCGATCCAGAAGCGCGCGCGGTTGGCCAGCGATCCGCCGTAGCCGTCGGTGCGCTTGTTGTAATACGGCGAGAGGAACTGCAGCGGCAGGTAGGAGTGCGCGCCGTAGACGTAGACGATGTCGAAGCCGGCGTCGCGGGCGCGCAGCGCCGCGTCCACGTAGTACTGCTGCACCTGCTTGATGTCGTCCAGGTCCATTTCCTTGCAGTAGGTCAGCGTCTCGAACTCGCTGGCGTACTGGCTGGGGCCGCGGGGCGTGGCGCGCGACTCCATGCACGGCGCGTGCGCGCCGCCGTACCACATCTCGATGCCGGCCAGAGCGCCGTACTGGTGCACCTCGTCGGTCATCGCCTTCAAGTTGCGCACGTCGCCTTCGTCCCAGATGCGGGCGGACAGTCGGTGGGTGTCGTCCGACTCCGGATGGATCGAGCAGTACTCGGTGTTCATCGCGGCCCAGCCGCCCTCGGCCTTCATCGAGCGGTGCGCGGCCTGGAAGCCTGGCTTGTCGGAGCCCGCGCCAATGCAGTGCGGCACCTGGTAGAAGCGGTTGCGCAGCGTCTTCGGGCCGATCTGGATCGGCGTGAACAGGATGTCGTACTTCGGATCGCGGGCCATGCGGGTCTCCTCGTGTCGCGTCGGTGGTGCAGGGGCCGTCATGGCCCTGCGGGGTGCAGGGCAACTATCGAAGCGCGACCCACCGGCCGCCAATTCCCCTCAAGTAGTACCGACCGGGTAGTAGGCAGCGTCCCTTACGGAAGAACCCTTGAGGGTGTCCACGTACTCCGCGGCCCCTACTCCTTCCTTGGTACCTCGTCGTGAGAATGGAAGCGGCGGCGACCCACTTCCAGAATCGTCCCCACCCCACCCGTGGCCCGCACGGCACCCCGAAGGAGACGACGATGAGCCAGAGAAACTCGGTCCTGAACGACCGCCACCGCCAGCTGGGATCGCTGCTCGATGGCGACACCTGGAACGGCATGCCGATTCCCTGGCGCTACGCCAGCGATCCGCACGCCGAGGTGATCGCAACCCGCACGCGCGCCGCGCTGTACGACGTCTCGGCGCTGAACATCGTGAAGGTCTCCGGTCCCGATGCGGAAGCGGTGATCGACCGCCTCGTCGCGATCGACGTCACGCGGCTGAAGCCCGGCACGGCCCGCCTGGGCGCCGAGGTCGACGAGCGCGGCGCGCTGGTCGACGACATCATGATCATCCGCGACGCAGCGGACCGATTCCGCATCTCGCACGGCAGCGGCGCCACGCCGCGCACGCTGGCCGCGCTGGCCGAGGGCCGCCAGGTGCAGGTGCAGGCCGACCGGGACCTGCACATCCTCTCGCTGCAGGGGCCGCTGTCGCTGGACGTGCTGGCGCCGCATGCCGCAGCCAAGCTCGCCGACCTCCCCTATTTCCGCCACGTCGAGACCACGCTGTTCGGCAGGCCTGTGACCATCGGCCGCGGCGGCTATTCGGGCGAGCGCGGCTACGAGGTGTACTGCGCCGCGAAGGACGCGGTCATGCTGTGGGACCTGATCCTCGAGGCCGGCCACCCGCACGGCGTGATCCCCGCGTCGTGGACGGCGCTGGACCTCACCCGCGTCGAGGGCGCGCTGCTGTTCTTCCCCTACGACATGCCCGAAGGCGACACCACGCCCTGGGAGGTCAACATGGACTGGGCGGTCGACCTCGACAAGAAGGCCGACTACATCGGCAAGGCCGCGGTGCTGGCGGCCAAGGGGCGGGAACGCGTCAAGCAGGCCGGCCTGCTGGTGCACCACCACGCCGCGATGGACCCCGGCGCCAAAGTCTTCGACGAAGCGGGCCAGGAGGTCGGCGTGGTGACCAGTTCCTCGTACAGCCGGTTGCTGATGCAGTCGCTCGCGATGGTGCACCTGAAGCCGGCGCAGACCGCCATCGGCACGCGGCTACGCGTGGCCAACGGCAGCAAGCCGGCCGAGGCGCTGGTGGTGCGCACGCCGTTCTACGACCCGCTGCGCCAGCGCACGCATCCGGACAAGCAGCGCTGAACCGTCGCGCCGCGGCCCCGCCGGGGGCTCGCCGATGTGGCTTCGACCGGAGTGACGACCATGCTCGCTACGCGCATGAAGAGCCAGCCTTGCTACCCGCCCATGGAATGGGACCGCAGCGACCGCCAGCACATCGTCTTTGCCGCCGGTGCGGACGACGCCCTCGCGTGGCGCTTGTACGGCTGCCTGCCGGTCGGCTCGCTGACCGTCGTCTGCGAAACGCCGTCCGGCGCGGAGCCGGACGCCTGGCAGCGCGAGGCGCCGCCCGGGCTACGGCTTCTCATTGCCGGCGACCGCGATGCCGCATTGCAGCAGCTCGACGCCGTGCCGGCCGCCGCCGACATGGGCGCGCGGCTCTACGCCATCGGTGACGAGCGCGCGATCCGGCAGGCGATGCAGGTGGCGGATCGGCACGGGCTGCGGCCGGAGTCGGCGCGGCTGCACCGCGTGCCGGCCACGCTGCCATCACCGCTGGCCGAGTACAAGGGCCCGGTGCGCTACCAGCCGCTGGCCGTGCAGTGGCTGGCGGCGCACGACGACGGCAGCGTGTCGAGCCCCGGCCCGCAGCCAGAATGAGCGGTGGCGCTGCGTGGCCGCGCGCTCATTCGTCGGCGACCTCGCAGTGCCCTGGCCCGAGGGCGGCCGCCTGTGCGGCGGCCAGGCGCGCCGCTTCCAGCAGCGCCGAAGCGTCGGCATAGCGCGGCGCCCCGATCGCGATGCCGCAGGCCACCGACAGCCGCGCCGACCCGACATCGCCTTCCAGCGGCTGCGACAGCCGTTCGACCAGCACCTGCGCCACCCGCGCTACGCTGGCCAGCGGCTCTTCGCCCGCACGCGCACCTGTATCGCCGAGCAGCACGCCGAAGTGCTGCTCGCCGAGGTAGGCGACCGTCGCGCCGGTGTTGCGGACCGCGGCGAAGCACTCTGCCAGCACCAACAGCGCGGCCTCGGCCCGCGGCGGCAGGCTCGCGACGCGCAGGCACAGCAGCGCCAGCGGAAGGTCGTGGCGCAGCGCCTGCTGCAGCAGGTGGCCCGCCAGCCGCTCGAACAAGACCCGCCCCACCAGCCCGGTGCGCGATTCGAACCACTGTTCGCGGCCGGCCAGTTGCTCGATGCTGCTGTGCTGGCTGATGTCGGTCACGAAGCCTTCCAGCGCCAGCAGTTCGCCCTGCGACGAATAGACACCGCGGCCCTGCTCCCACACCCAGCGCTGGTGGCCGTGGGCGTCGGTCAGCCGGTAGGCGATCTGGAACGGCTGCTGGCTCGCGATCCGGGCCTGCACCTGGTTCCAGACAAAGTCGCGGTCCAGCGGGTCGATCAGGCTGCCGTAGGACACGCGCTGGTTGTCCACCAGCTCGTAGGGCTCGTAGCCGGTGAGCTCGACGCAGCCGTCGCTGACGAACTCCATCGTCCAGTCGTCGTCGTTGCGGGCCCGGTAGACCATGCCCGGCACGTTGGCAAGCAACACATTCGCGTGGCGACGCATCGAGCCCAGGCCCTCCTCGACGCGCTTGCGGTGGGTGATCTCGGTCAGCGTGCCGACCATCCCGACGACGTCGCCACCGCCGAGCGTGCAGGCGCGCACGCTGGCCAGCACCCAGGCGACGCGGCCTTCCGCCGAGACGATGCGCAGCTGGCCGTCGAAGTGGGCCAGCCGGCCGCGCGCCACGGCCGTCAGCGAGGCTTCCGTTCCGGCACGGTCGTCGGGATGGACGGCGGCGCACAGCGGCAGGCCGAGGCTGCGCTCGACGGTGCGGCCGGACAGTCGTTCCCAGGCACGGTTGGCGTAGACGAGGCGGCCATCCATCTCGGTCTTGAACAGCACGAGGTCGATCTGGTCGAAGACGAGCGACAGCGAGTCGTCGATCACGCGGTGCAGGTCGCCCGATGCCGGCCGCTGGCTGGCAAACTGCAGCAGCAGACCATTCGGTACGCCCGGCAGGCGCGACAGCGTGACGTGCACCCGGATGATCGCGCCACGGGCGTTGACGAGGCGCAGCACACCCTCGGCGCCGGACGACTGCGGCGACGACGCCGCCAGCGCGAGGCGGGCGTACAGTTCGTGGTCGACCGGGTGCAGCAGGTTGGTGAACGGCAGGCCGGTCACCTCGTCGCTGCGGTCCCGATAGTCGAGCAGGGTGAGGAGAGCCTGGTTCGCGACATGCACGACTTCCTTGTGGACCGACAGCGTGGGCGTGGAGATGCTGTGCGCCATCGATGCTGCCCAGGCCAGCTGCTGGCGGTCGGACTGCGCGGCGACCCGGCGACGCGGCCGCCACGGCGCACCGGCCAGCCACATCAGCGCCAGCAGCAGCAGGGGCGCGCCGACCGCGAAACCGAGCGGCAAGGCCACCACCGCCCGACCCCCGTGCCAGGAGCCGATGACGACCGCGAACAGCAGGCCCAGGACCCAGGCCGAGAATGCATAGAGAGCCATCGTTGATCAGTTCGTCCTTCGGCCCGCACGGGCGCTTTCCCTTGTACCGCCGCCTCGCGTTCGCCCTGGCTTCCGTGGCGCTGCTGGCAATGCTGGGATTGTGGGCGGCGGTCGAGGCGCAGGAGCAGTTCGCGCAACCGGCCGGGACGGCTGTCGAGCAGCGCCTGGCCGTCCTGCTGTTGCTCCAGTCGTTGTGCGCGGCGCTGATTGTGGGCGGCGTCATGGCCATCGCGCATCGGGCTTACCACGTGCTGGTGCGTCAGTCGACCGAATCGCAGGACCTGCTGCCACCGGCCGCCCGAGAGCGCGGCAGCAACGAGGTCGAGCGCCTGATCGAAGGGCTGGCGGAGTTCAACGCCCAGGATGCCGGTCGCATCGCCGCCGAAGGCTGGCAGTCGCGCGTCGACGCCGCACAGCTCACCCGCTACGGCATGACGCTGCACGCGCTGCACCAGTCGGTGCGCCTGCTTTCGCGGGCGGATACTTCCGAAGTGAGCCTGCGCCAGGCGCTGCAGTTGCTGGAGGCCGCACTGGGTTCGCAGACGGTGGCGCTGCAGCTGCACGGCCAGGCCATCGACTCCCTCGACGGAGCGGCGCTGATCGACACCCGCGGTGAACCACGGCTGCTTGCCAGCCTGGGCGCGCCGTCGACGGCCAGGCGCCACGGCGGCGCACGCGTGGTGGCGCCGACACCCGACTGCCCGTATGCCTCCCTGCTCGTGCCATTGGCCTGCGATGGCAGGCCGATCGGCACCTTGGTGGCGCAGTTCCGGGCCGACGAGCGGCTCGACGACACGCAAGTGCAATTGGCGGAAAGCTTCGCCAGGCTGGCCGGAACCGCCATCGCGGCACTCAGCCGCAGGCAGGAGGAACGCCGCATGGCGCTGATGGAGGAGCGTGGGGCGATCGCCGCCGAGCTCCACGACTCGCTCGCTCAAGCGCTGTCGTACATGAAGATCCAGGTTGCCCGGCTGCAGGCCGGGCTGGACCGCGACGCACCGCGGGAGGACATCCGGCGCACGAGCGACGAACTGCGCGAAGGACTGTCGCTCGCCTACCGGGAGGTGCGCGAGCTCATCGCCGCGTTCCGGGTGCGCGTGGGCCCCGGCGGGCTGCGTGCCGCACTGCAGGACGCGATCGACGGCTTCGGTCAGCGCAGCCAGCTCGAGATCTCCTACGCCGACCGCATCGGGGCATGCCCGCTCGAGCCGAACGAGGAACTGCACGTGCTGCAACTGGTGCGCGAGGCGCTGTCCAATGCCGTTCGGCATGCGCAGGCCAGGCAGGTGTGGGTGACGGCGGAGTACCGGGTGGACGACCACCAGCTCACCGTCACCATCGAAGACGATGGCCTCGGGCTCGACCCCGACCCGGAACAGTCGGGTCACTACGGCCTGGGCATCATGCGCGAGCGGGCGCGCTCGCTGCGTGGCCACTGCAGCGTCGAACCGCGAGAAGGCAGCGGCACCCGTGTCCGCCTCGCCTTTTCCCCGCAACGCTTCCCCGCCGAGCGCCCCATTCCCCATCCGCCATGACACCGACACGCATCCTGCTGATCGACGACCACGCGCTGTTCCGCAAGGGGCTGGCCCAGCTGTTGAACGGGGCAGAGGCAGGGCTGGTGCTGGCCGGAGATGCGGCCGACGGGAGCAGCGGCATCGCCCGCGCGCTGGAACTGCAGCCCGACCTCGTGCTGATCGACCTGCACATGAAGCCGATGAACGGCATCGAGACGCTGCGAGCACTCAAGGCGGCCGGCGTGCGCGCACGCTGCATCATCCTCACGGTGTCGGACGACGAGCGCGACGTGCTCGAAGCCATGCGCGTCGGCGCCGACGGCTACCTGCTCAAGGACATGGAGCCCGAGGAACTGCATGTGCAGTTGCAGCGTGCTGCGGCCGGTTCCGTCGTCCTGGGCAGTACGGTGGCGGGGCTCCTGGCCCATGCGCTGTCGGAACAGGACTCGACGCCGCCGAGAGCGGAAGACATCGACTTCACCGACCGGGAACGGGAAATCCTCGGGCTGCTGGCCGCCGGCCGCAGCAACAAGGAGATTGCTCGCGTCCTGGGCATCTCCGACGCGACGGTCAAGGTCCACATCAAGCACGTGCTGCGCAAGCTGGACGTGAAAAGCCGCCTGGAAGCAGCGGTGTGGGCGCTGCAGAACCCACGATTCCGATCGGCGACGCCCGGCTAGACGCTTGAGATCGCCCGCTACCATGGTCGCCGACCTCATAACCGCCATCGCCTGAGGCGCCAGTGGTACGAAGTGCGGCGGCCCGTCGTTCTTTTCGGCCTTGCGGCGCTTCATCATCGACCCTGGAAGGGTGATCGTGGACGTGTCGAAGTCCACCCACGACCACTCCAACTGACGCAACTCGCCGGGGCGCAATAGCAGGCGCGCCGACAACACCAATGCACTCCGAGTCGTCGGGTAGCCTTCGTAACCGTCTATCGCGCGCAGAAGTTCGCGAACCTTCGAAGGGTGGACGACGGCGGCGTGGTGCTTCACCTGGACCGGACGCAACGCATCCCTCAGGTCCGCGGCCGGATCGCGCTTGCACACGCCCGTTGCGATCCCCTATCGGAAGACCTGGCCACAGGCATCCTTCAAACGGTGCGCCGTCTCGATGGCACCCCTTGCCTCAACGCGGCACAGGCAGGTCAGCAGTTCGGGCGCTTCGATCTCGCCAATGGGCCGACGTCCCAGCCACGGAAAGGCGTCCTGTTCAAAGCGGATGCGCGTTCGCTCGGCATGCCCTGCGCTCACCTTCGATTGATGGACGGTGTCGAGCCACTCGCGTGCGCCGGCGGGTCGCCGGCGCAGATGGCCTTGAGCGTCCGATCGCCGGCAATGAGGTGGCGTGGCATGCAGGAACTTTTTTGGGAGAGGCTCGACATCATCGAGTTCCTGTAGAAGTTCCTGTAAGAAGACGTGGATCTGGCCGAACGGCGGTGGACGCCTCGCGACATTCCATCTACCTGAGCTGCTGATTCACAAAGAAAAACGGAAGTCCTTGGACTTCCGTGGATGAAGGTCTGGTGGGCAGCACAGTCAAGCGTCGGTGGCCAGCCGTCGCAGCGCCCGGTTCGTCGAATGGGCACCGAGAAAGCGAGCGCGCAGTGGCTCGGGAAGATCTGGAAGCGCGCGACTGCGCAACCAGCCCATCGCCAGACCGAGCACGCGGGTCGCTGAAGAGAGGTCGCCGAGCGCCGCGAACACGCGGTACAGCTCCAGATAGACGGCCGGCTTGTACACGGTGATGATGTCGATGTCCGGCCAGACCTTCATGGCCGTCTTCGCGTGCTGCGCGGAGGCTTGCGGGTTGCCTTCGGACAACGCCCAGGCCGCAAGCATCGTCTGACCGAGGGCGGCCGCGGCGTCGAAGCCGGATTCGAGCGCATCCGCACAGATGCGCTCGAAGGACGCCGAGCTGGTCCGATCGCCAAGCGCGGCGCGGCAATGCCAATGCAGGCTCACCACGAGGTTCGGCTGCTTGGATGTTTCCGCATCGCGAAGTGCGAAGGCGATCGCGTCTCGGTCCGGGTTTCGATCTTGGGCCAGCGCGAGTTCGATCCGCGTGAACGTTCTCTGTGCCTTGAGTGCGGGATGGCCGGCGAGCGCGTCATCCGCGACCCGAAGCAGGTGCTGGGCCTTTGCCGGCTGGGACAGCCGGATCCAGATCGTCGCCAGCACCGTACGCGCGGTCTCATGCCACACCGAGGCCGGTTCGGATTCCTGGAGCAACGGCTCGAGCGTGCGCAACCCTTCGATGTAGTGCCCGCTCGCAAGGCATGCGGCGCCCAGGGTGACCGTCCCGACGATACGGGCTGTGCCGCCCATTCCGAGCTCGTCGCCCAAGGTTCGCATGGAGCGGGCCAGTGGGAGCGCCTCGGAGGCCTTGCCGCGTCGAAGGAGCACCTGAGCGAGGTTGTTGCGAAGGAGGTGCAGCATCGCGAGATCCTGCGCCTCCAGGGCAAGGATGCAGGCGGTGCGAAGGTTCTCCTCGGCGTCCTCGACGGGTCCCGTGAACTGCTTGAGCGTGGCGAGCGCCGCGTGGTAGGTCATGCGCCGCTGCGCCGTGTCGTCTGCGTCCGTGTCTAGCCACTCGCGTGCCCGAACGAGGTGCCTCCGGGCTTCGTCCCACTCCCCCGTGTAGATCAGCGCGTTCGACATGTGCATCTCGAAGTCGAAGCGCAGGCTTTCATTCGAGCATCCATACACCAGGCGTTCGGTACCGGCCAGCGAGGCCAGAGCGGCCCGAGGGTCTCCAAGGTCCATCCGAACGCGCGCAAGGGACAGGCAGGCAAGCGCCCGCTCTTCGTCGCTTTCGGCGAGTTCCAGGAGCGACTGTGCGTCCCGCAGGGCATGGGCAAGGTCGTCGCTGTGGCGCAGCGTCGCGATGCGTTGCTGCCTGGACTGAAACTGCAGTGCGCGCTCGCCGCAGACCTCGAAGCAACTCGCCGCGTTCGCGAACATCTCCGACGCCTCGCTGCCGCGCGCCGCACGCCATGCCGCCACAGCCGCTTCATGAAAGCATTTCCCGGCCTCGATGCTGGCACCCGCCTCGCGCCAGTGATGTGCGAGCCTTGCGGGCGGGCAGCCGGACGGATGCAGGGCCGAGGCTACCCGGCGATGGAACTCGGGCAAGACGAGGCTCGGGATCGAGCGTTCGGCCGCCTCCTGCATCAGGTCGCTCGTGAACTCGGTTCCGCGCATGATGCCGGCGCGCTCGAGTTCGCCGGCGGCCGCGCTCAGGTCGAGCAGCGATCGATCCAGGACCGCCTCCAGCAAGGCTGCCGTGAAATCGATGTCCGCAACCGCGGCGACTTGTGCTACCTGCTGCGCCCTGGCGGATAGACGCGACAGGCGAGCTTGCGCCAGTGCCAGCGCGGTCGGCGGCACGTGGATGGTCAGGTCTGCCGGGTCCTTCGGCAGCGCAGCGTCTTCGGCCAAATACTTGAGGGCCTCGAGGAGGAACAATGGGTTCCCCCCGACCCGGCGCTGCAGTTGCGCAGCGAGGGACCGAACTGGCAGGCGGCCCAGGTCCATGGCACCCATCAATTCGACCACCTCGTCCACGCCCAGGGCCTGGAGCGCCATCACGTCTGCGAATGAGCTCCTGACCAGGGAGGCGACTAGTGCCTCGGCCCTGCTGCCCGGTTCCGGATGACGGCTCGTCACTACCCAGGCGATCGTGTCTCCGGCGTCGTACCCCAGCAACTGCTCCAGCGCGTCGAGCGTCCCGTCGTCACCGAAGTGCAGATCTTCGACGACGATGGCCGTCGTGACGGCTGCCGCACCGACCGCCGCGAAGTAGCCTCGCAGGGCCTGCCACAGCAGATGCACGCCGACGGGACCCTGGTCCGGCGCCGGTACCCCCACCTCGGGAAGAATCTTGGCCAGCTGAGAGCGCCACGCCTCGATGCCGATTCCCGGAGCCTTGTCGCGCGCCTCTCGCACAAGGCGCGACAGCGCGCCAAACGGAATTCCCGTTTCGCCGGGGCGGATCTTGATGAACAACGCTCGGGTTTCCGTTGCGAGCGACTCCTGCACGAGGCGAGACTTGCCGATCCCGAGATCTCCCAGGATGACCGCGACCCGGCGCGCCGAGCAAGCCATGCGCAGCCGCCGAAGTTCGGTGCCGCGGCCCACGAAGAGCGGGGGACGCAACAGCGATACGGACAGGCGGCTGCCTGGCACACGACTGCCCGCACGAAGAGCGGCTTCGATCTCCGCGGCCAGGGCTCGGGTCTCGGCCTCGGCTTCGCCGAGCGTTTCCCGGAGCAGCCTGCCTTCGAACGCGCGGTACGCGTCCAACGCCTCCGGGACCCGCCCTTCGGCATAGAGGAGTTGCATCCGTCGACGGACCGCGACGTCGGAACAGGGGTCCAGTTCGAGCAGATGCGCGGAATAGACCAGCGCCTGCCATGCATCGCCCCGGCGGCTTGCCTCCTCGAGGAATCCACGCAGCGCTCGAATTCGCGCTGCCTGCAGATGCGCACGGACCGCATCGATCGCCTCGCGGAGCTTCGGCGCATCGCCGATGTCCGGTCCGACGAGGAACGGCCCGGCCGATCTCTCGGGGTCCTTGGCCCACGCCGCCTCATCCGGAAGGAGGAAGCCTCCGAGATCAGGGCCTGGCTTGAGGATGTCGCCGAGAAGCACGAGCCGCGCTCGCGCCATCCTGCGGTGCAGCTGGAACACGCGCTGCTTGAGATTGTTCCGAGCGCCTGCCGCAGGGGCCCCCGGCCACAGCAGCTGCAGCAGTTCATCCCTCGGGAACGGATGGCGCCACAGCACCAGCGCCAGCAGCACCCAGTGGGCCGGACCCAGTTCCACACGGCCGCCGGCGACGGCGTCGTCGTTGACGAGGCTTGCCTGACGGAGAGGGTCGAGTCGCCACATCAGCCGGCGATCTCCAACGCCATACTCGCCGATCGTCCCCGCCATGGAGCGTACAGGCCCGCCTCCTTCAGCCTCCGGCGATGCGGGATGCCGGATTGCCACATTCTATCGAGCAGGATCGATGTGCCAGGCAGGGGGCGAGCGCTCGCCGGGCGAAGCGCTCCGCCCCGCGGTCCGGCGACCGTTCAGCCCGTCATTGCGTGGCGCTCGTGAGCGCCGCCTGGACGTCGGCATCGGTCCAATGCTTGGTGGCGCTCAGCTTGTTCGCCGGGTCGCTGAGGGTCAGTGTGCCGTCGGCATGAAACACCACGTTCAGCATCACGCCCTGCGCGGAGATATCGAACTCGCCGGCCGTCGGGTACGCTCCTTCGACCCACGTGATCGTGCTCACGGGCACCATCGAAATCTGCGTGCCGTTGTAGGTGACGAAGCCGGCGTACGAAGGGAGGCTGTCGGTCGTGGTGCCTGGACTCGACGACCTCGTGAACCCTGTCGGCGAGCCCAGCGTGAAGGCGCTCAGGTGGTAGCTGCTGTTCTTGCCGGCAGTGAAGTCGAGACTGTTGGCGTCGAAGGTCTGCGTCAACTGCGTGTCGGTACCGCCGGTCGACACGCTGAACGTGCCGGTGCCCAACACGATGCTCAGGGGCGTCGGCAGGCTGCTCGCCAGGGTGACTCCGCTCGCGGTCAAGTTCGTGAAGAAGAACAGGCTGGTCGGCGAGACGACCTGCCCGGAGTAGGTGTTCTCCGGGGCCCAGGGCGTCGAACAGCTCGCGTACGTCGCCGTGCGGCTGCTGGTGTCGATTGCGACGGTGCCCTGGGCGCACACGCTGCCGGGTTGCGCCGCGTTCACCATGTCGGTCACGGCCAGCGCCGTGCGCATCCCCGTGAACCAGATCGCCAACGCCATGAGGTCGGACGACGGAGCCGAACTGGAACCGGTGCAAGCGACGCTCACGGCGGAGACGTCCGCTTGGCTCACCGATCCGCTTCCCGACGTGACGGTGCAGGTCTGGCCCGCGGGCTGCGTCGCCACGGTCACGTCGTAGGCGGAACCGCTGTCCAGCTTGCCCGCGAACGCGAACGTTCCGTTCTGGGAGACGGACAGCGCGTCGCCGCCGTTGTCCTGCAAGGTCAAGGTGCCGGTCAGGCCGCTGACGGTGCCGCCGATGCTGTAGGTGCCCGTCGGCGGCGGGCTGCCGTCCGACGGCGGGGCGCTCGAGTCGCTTCCTCCTCCCCCGCAGGCGGTGAGGAAGCCGGCGGCCATCGTGGCGGCCGCGATTGACAGCTTGACGGCAGAACCGCTTTGAGCTTTTGCACACATGAGACCAATCCTCTGAAATGGTGGTGACGGTTCGCCGGCACTCGCCGATTGCGTGCAACCGGGCGGCGCCGAAAGAACGTCCGCAGGTTAGGAATGGCCGGTTATGTGCCGGTTAGCGAGGCTCTCCTTGTGTGTAGTGGCCGAGCCCGCCAGCAGGTGCTCGCCGGTGAGCCGCCCCGGCTTCTGAGGAGACTCCTTCGATTGAGAGAATGAAGCGATGAGGAAGTCGAGCAAGTCTTCCCCCCGAGGCGATCGAGCGCACGGTGCGGATGGCTCTGGAGTCGCGTGGCCAATACGAGTCGCAGTGGGCGGCGATCGAGTCGATCGCTAACAAGATTGGCTGTACGTCCGAGACGTTGTGGCGCCGGGTGCTGCAGTCGGAACGAGACGAGGGCTTGCGGCCTGGCCCGACGACGAGCGAGCAGCAGCGGATCAAGGAACTCGAGCGCGAGGTGCGTGAACTGCGCCAGACCAATGAGATCCTGAAGCTGGCCAGCGCGTTTTTCGCGAGGGCGGAGTTCGACCGTCATCACAGGAAGCGAAGGTATTCATCGACGCCAGCGAGGGTACTTCGGGGTCGAGCTGACCTGTAGGGCACTGCAGGTCGCCTCGTCGGGCTACTCGCGTCGCGCAGCGCGGCAGCGCGGCAGCGCGACCCGGCTGTTGCCTGCTCAGACCGTGCGCGACGGCGTGCTGGCCGAACAGGTGCGGAGAGAGCACCAAGCCAACACGTCAGCTTATGGCGTGCGCAAGGTCTGGCGGCAACTGCGGCGTGAAGGCGTGACGGTGCCAACTACCATCGGCAATTCGTAGGTCAGACCATCACGTCCTGACTCACACCAACCGGCCTTCTCGTCAGCCGGAGCGGTCAAACGGCAACTTCCGCCTGGCAGAGCGCGCTGGGCAACGCGCAAACCTGCAGGCCCACAATAGCGCGCGATGGCAGGGGTGTCTCGCCCCTCGGCATCATTGCTTTGAGGCATCCAGTTCCGATGGCACGCGTCGAAGGAGACACTGACCGAGGCCGCCACACCCAGCGTGGGTTACCATCGTTTGTCCGTTCGGGGTCAACGCGTATACATCACGGACCGAGCCATCGACGCCGTACCCGAGGCTTTCCAGATAGGCGTCTGCGATGATCATGTCGGTTGCAGCTGTCCAGACGAAGCCATAACCTGAATCGCCTGGTTGACGACTGTTCGAGAGCCCGACGATCATGCGACCATCGTCGGTCACCGCCTTTGGAAGTCCCGCATAGATGGGGCTCATCTTCGGGTCAGGGACGTGCAGTACGGTGCGCACCCAAGCGCCGTCCTGCCATTTCCACATGGCCGGCTTGTAGTAGCTCGTGCCGACGACGATAGTGCCATCGCCGTTGACGCCGCTAGGACGCCGGCCCTCAAAGTGCAAACGGGTTAGCCCCTTGAGAGAGCTAACCCGTTTGACTTCATTGGTCGGGACGGCGGGATTCGAACTCGCGACCCCGATCGGTCAGCGGCATAGCTTGGGGGTAACTTAGCGGAGGGACTTCAGGCGCTTGGGGTCGCGTCCCAATCCGTGGTGT
>JAFEEF010000049.1 GCA_018241265.1 Pseudomonadota bacterium
CCGCGCCACATCTCGACTCTACCAGCAACTGGCACGCGACACGACTCCTTTGCTGGTGGAGTTGGACAACGCGCTGGGGAATTTGGGCGCGCTTGGCGCAAGAACATCGGGACGCTTGCGAATCAATGTGTCGGAGATCGCTGCGGGCGAACTGATGCGAGAGATTGTTCCTGCCTTCGTCGAACGCCATCCCGACGTCCAATTGGATCTAGTCACCGAGGGCAAACTGGTGGATATAGTCGCGGAGGGTTTCGATGCTGGCGTGAGGCTCGGCGAGGCGCTACCGCAAGACATGGTGGCGGTTCCGTTCGGTGGCGACGTGCGCTTTATCGTGGTCGCGTCACAGGAGTACCTGATGCAGCACGGCACCCCGCACACTCCAGATGCGCTGGCGTTGCATCATTGCATCCGCTTTCGGTTGCCCAGTGGCAAGCTATATCGCTGGGAGTTCGAGCGCCAGCGACAACCACTAAGGGTTGATGTACCTGGTTCATTGACGCTCGATCAGATCGGGTTGATGGTCGATGCAGCAGTGAAAGGACTGGGCCTCGCCTACGTATGGGCTGCGAAGGCGGAGGCGGAAATTGCCGCAGGCCGGCTGGTCGCGGTGCTTGATGACTGGACGCCGCCGATTGCGGGCCATCATCTGTATTACCCGAGCAGACGCCTCGTACCTGTTGCGCTACGGGCGTTCATTGAGGTGCTACGCGAGGTAGAAGCACGGCGCGCGCCCGCGAAGGCAAGAGTGACGACGACCTCAACGTTGGGTAAAGCGAAAAAGGTCAGCGATCGTCGGCGGTGAAGCCGGAGGCTCCACGCGAGGCGGGTCAGTTGCTTTGGGGGTTCGCCAAGGCAGACGCGCCAGCACCAGAATGATGTTGATCGCACTCATTCCACAGAGTACGGCACGGGTTGCAAGTGCGCCTCGCTCGTAACCTAGCGCACGACATTGCTGTCTACTTAGACTCAGTGGAGCTGATTCCACGCAGGACTTCCTTGAGACGCGGCGTGGCGAAATCAAGAAAGCGGCGCATTTTCAACGGCATCTGCCGACGTGTTACGTGAACCAGATGAACGGGGGCCGGTTCGGGCTCATATTCCTCAAAAAAGATTTGTAGCTCACCCCGTTTGACCGCTTCAGCCGCTTGGTAGTGCAACAGCCGAACGACACCAACTCTACAGACTGCCGCCTGCGCCGCAACTTCAGCAGTCGTTACGGTGAGACGCGGCTGGATGGAGACATCCATCACAGCACCTGATCGGGGATTTCGGAAACGCCAAGACGGCGAGGGCATGGGAGTATCCACGGCTACGCAGGGCAGGCGAATTAGATCATTGGGTGTCCGCGGCTTGCCACGGCCGGCAAGGAGCGTGGGGCTGGCACACGTCACTGTACGCATCACCCCGATTTGTGTTGCCACCATCGAACTATCGTGAAGTTTCCCGATGCGTACTGCCATGTCCACGTGGTCGCCGATGAGGTCTACGTTGCGGTCGGCCAAGAGGAGTCGGATGCTGATTTCAGGGAATGTTGCCAGGAAGTCGGCAACAACGGGCAACACATGCAGGCGTCCGAACATATTGGGCGCGGTGACCACCAACTCGCCTTTGGGCGCAGTGAACTCACCGGCCGCTTCGCGCTCGACTTCTTCGACCTCTTCGAGGATGCGACGCGCTGCCGCTACGTAGGCGATACCCGCGTCTGTCAGCGTGAGCTTTCGAGTTGTGCGGATCAAAAGCCGCGTGCCGAGCAGTGCTTCAAGGTCCGAAATCTTGCGGCTGAGGGTGGCCAGCGGCACCTGTAAAGCTCGTCCTGCCGCAGACAGGCTACCTCTTTCCGTCACTGCCACCAGCATCGACATGGCTTCCAAACGATCCATTTCATTCTTCCATATTTCGGTAGATAGCTTCCTAAATTTACCTGATTATCAAGAAAGATGGAAGCGGACATGATGCGACTCACCGAGCCAATCCCGGTTCGCGACACAGAAGGAGAACGCAATGTCCCGTGTTTCTATCCCCGCTCTCGATGCCGCCCCTGAAGCGTCGAAGCCAATCCTGGATGCCGTACACAAGCAGCTCGGTGTCGTCCCCAACCTGTTCCGCTTGATCGGCAGCAGCCCCGCCGCGCTTGCGGGCTTTACCAGCTTCCAAGGGGCGCTGTCGAAGACCCTCGACGTCAAGACACGCGAGCGGATCGCGCTGGCGGTGGCACAAGTCAACGGCTGCGATTACTGCTTGTCGGCTCACACCTACCTCGGCATCAACCTCGCGAAGATCAGCCCGGAGGAAATCGCGCTGAACCGCAAGGGGGAATCGGGCGATATGAAGGCCAACGCAGCAGTGAGCTTCGCTGCCAAGGTGGCGCGCGAACGGGGCCACGTCGGCGATGGAGACATCGCCGTCGTGCGCAACGCTGGTTTCACTGATGCGCAGATCGTGGAGATCGTCGCGCTGGTTGCCGAAAACAGCTTCACCAACTACCTCAACGAGGTCGCCAAGACCGACATCGATTTCCCCGTCGTGCATGCTGCCGAAGCCGCGTGATGCAAATCGGGCCGGGGCTGCTCAAGCTCCGGCCCGCATCGGAGACCTGTCATGTCCTATGGGTTTCTCGATATTGCCGTGACTCCCAGCGTTAGAGCTGTGCAGGCCAAGCTGGGTGTCGATCACGTTTGGCGAGCTTTCAAGGGCCACCGCAAGTTCGATCGCTTCACCGAGAGTGAAGCTGCTTTCATTGCCGACCGTGACAGCTTCTACCTGGCAACGGTCTCCCAGACGGGATGGCCGTATATTCAACATCGCGGCGGTCCGCGTGGCTTCCTCAAGTTGCTGGACGACCGCACGCTTGCCTTCGCCGACTATCGCGGCAACCGCCAGTACGTCAGCGCGGGCAACCTCGCTGCCGACAACCGGGCATGCCTGTTTCTCATGGACTACGCCCGCCGAGCACGGCTTAAGGCTTACGTCCACGTTGAAACCCTGGCGCTCGATACAGACCCGGCGCTGACCGAACTCGTCACCGTCGCGGGCTATATCGCCAAGCTCGAACGCATCTTTCGGCTGCGCCTGGAAACCTTCGACTGGAATTGTCCGCAGCACATCACGCCACGCTTCACCGAACAGGAAGTGAGTGGGGCCGTCCATCCGCTCCGCGATCGGCTGGCCCAACTCGAAACCGAAAACGCCGAGCTACGTGCTCGACTCGCCAACTATGGAGATGCCCAATGAGCACTCAACGTCCCCCTTTGCCACCCTTCACCACGGAAACCGCGATCGAAAAGGTCCGCTTGGCCGAGGATGGCTGGAACAGTCGCGATCCGGAAAAGGTCGCGCTCGCCTACACCGTCGATAGCCACTGGCGGAATCGAGCCGAGTTCGTGCAAGGGCGCGAAGCGATCGTCGGTTTCTTGACGCGCAAGTGGCAGCGTGAACTCGATTACCGACTTATCAAGGAATTGTGGGGGTTCCGTGAGAACCGTATGGCTGTCCGCTTCGCTTATGAATGGCATGACGACAGCGGCAATTGGTTCCGCTCCTATGGTAACGAAAACTGGGAGTTCGACGAGAACGGCTTGATGCGTCGCCGGTTTGCGTGCATCAACGATACCCCCATCCGCGCCGGCGACCGCCGCTTTCATTGGCCGCTTGGCCGCCGTCCTGACGATCACCCCGGCCTCAGCGCCCTGGGTTTCTGACCGTCTCAACCTTCACCTACATCTTGCCGGCGCCTCTGGCGATCGGCGATACGAGCATGGCAATGACACACACGACCTACCACACCGCCGACGTTGACGGCTTTAGCGTGTTTTATCGGGAGGCTGGCGACCGCGCCAAACCGACCCTCCTATTGCTGCATGGGTTTCCAACGTCCAGCCATATGTTCCGCGATCTGATCCCGCTGCTGGCCGACCGCTTCCATCTGGTTGCACCTGATCTACCGGGCTTCGGCCTGTCAGCCTTGCCGGCACGAGAGCAGTTTGCCTATACCTTCGACAACCTCGCCAAAGCCATCAGCCGCTTTACGGAAGTCATCGGCTTGAGCCACTTTGCGGTCTACATCTTCGACTACGGTGCGCCAACCGGCCTGCGGCTGGCAATGGCCCACCCCGAGCGCATCACGGCCATCATTACGCAGAACGGCAATGCGTACGAAGAAGGCTTGAGCGAGGGATGGAACCCGATCGAGCGATATTGGCGTGACCCAAGCGACGCCAATCGCCAAGCCCTTCGCGAGTTGCTGACGCCAACGTCAATCCGCTGGCAGTATGAGCATGGCGTCTCGGACACGGCGAAAATCTCGCCGGACGGCATCGCACTCGATGCTTGGTACATGCTGCGCCCGCAGGCCGATGAAGTGCAGCTTGACCTTATGCTCGACTATGCAAGCAACGTTGCTCTTTACCCGGCCTTCCAAGCGTACTTCCGGCAGCACCAACCACGGCTGTTGGCTATTTGGGGGAAGCACGATCCGTTCTTCCTGCCACCCGGCGCCGAAGCCTACAGGCGAGACATCCCGAGCGCCGAGATTCGCTTTTTCGACACGGGGCACTTTGCACTGGAGACTCACGCGAAGGAAATCTCAGAAGTCATTATTCAGTTCCTGGTGCAGTAAAGAACCGGGGCGAGCGGCTATGCCAGACACCTGTCGGCGCCGTCTGCACAAGACAAAGGTATGGATATGGAGCTTCGTCATCTTCGCTGCTTCCTCGCCGTAGCTGAAGAGCTCCACTTTGCCCGTGCGGCCGAGCGATTACATATAGAACAATCCTCCGCTGAGGAAGCAAGCCTACTTGGCTTCACGAAGAATTCCCGGCTCGGTCGATCGAGCGAACCCTCCCGGGTGTGACCGATGGGAGAAAGAGGCAGTCAGCGCTGCGAGCAGTTGCTCGGGAAATCGTGGTCATAAGTCGCACATCGGCGCTGAACTCAAGCGTCGAGAGTGCGACTGAATTCGGCCACAACGCGCCAGCGCCGAAGACATGCAAGCGCCAACGTTGCATGATCGAGGCCCCGCAGCCGCCCTTCCGGCCCGGGACGCTCGATGGACCCGGTCGACCCCCACGGCTCGCAAGATGGCCCTGCGCCTACGGTAGGGCTGCATCTGCTCGGGCCGCCTCGCTGGCGGTCCGGAGCGGAGCGCAGCGGCTCGCTCACCTGCAAGGACGCCGCGCTGCTCGCCTTGCTCGCGGTCGGCGGACCGAGGACGCGCGAGTCGCTGGCCGGCACCTTGTGGCCATCCAAATCGCAGGCAGCCGCCCACACCAATCTGCGCCAGCGCCTGATGCGCTTGCGTGATTCGATCGCGCCCTGGTTGTTCGACGACGGACCGCTGTTTCGGCTGTCCGACGACGTCCGCGTCGACGTGCGCGACATCGGCGCGCTGCCGACGGACGAGCTGCTCGCGCTCGGCGAGCTGCTCGCCGGATGCGACTTCGACGACAACGAGGCGCTGGACGCATGGGTACGCCAGCAGCGCGAGGCTTGTCGGCATTCCCGTGCGGACCTGCTCGAACGGCGCTCCATCGAGGCGGAGCGGAGCAACCGGCTCACGTTGGCGCTCGCACTCAATCGAGCTTCCCTCGAGCTGCTGCCGCTGCGCGAGTCGGCGTGGCGCCGGCAGATGGAGTTGCACTACCTGAATGCCGATCATGCCGCTGCGATCGAGGCCTTCGAAGGCCTGGAGCAGATGCTGCGCAACGAACGCGGCGGGCATCCGAGCCCCGAGACCCTGGAGCTGCTGCAGACGATCGAAAGCGCGCAGCAGGCGCCGCGCATGCGGCGCGGCAGCGTGCCGGCTTGCCTGCGGGTGCCGCCGGTGCTGGTGGGTCGCGAGCGCGAGCGCGACGAGATGAGCAACGCATGGGACGAAGGGCGCGCCTTCGTCGTCTGGGCCGATGCCGGCCTGGGCAAGACCAGGCTGCTCGCCGAGCATGTGCGGCATCGCAGCGGCACCGTGCTCGAGCACGGCCTGCTGGGCGATGCGCAGACGCCCTATGCGCTGCTCGCGCGGTTGCTGCGCACCGTGCTCGCGCGCCATCCGCCGACGCGACCGCTCGACGATTTCGCGCGCCGCGAGCTGGCCCGCATCGTCCCCGACCTGGGCCCGGCCGCGCCGGCGCCGGCGCAGCAGGCCATCCTCTGGCATGCGATCGAACAAGGGCTCGCCGCGGCGGTCGCGGCCGGACTGGAAGCGCTCGTCGTCGACGATCTCCATCTGGCCGACATCGCCTCCCTCGAGACCTTGCGCTGGCTCGCGGGGCATGGCGGGCTGACCGGTTTGCGCTTCGGGTTCGCGACCCGGCCGATGGACGCCGGCCCGGTCGGCGAGGTCTGGCGGGAATGGCTGGGCGCATCGCAGCGGCCGGTCTGGATCGTGCTGCAGGCCTTGTCGGCCGAAGACGTCGCGACGCTGCTCGGCACGCTCGCCTTGCCCGAGTTCTCGTCGAGCGATCTCGCACCGCAGCTCTTCCGGCACGCCGGCGGCCATCCGATGTTCACGCTGGAGACGCTGAAGGCGCGGCTGCTCGACGCGCCGGGTACCGGCGACGAGCTGCCGCGGCCGGCGTCGGTGCAGCAGCAGCTCGACCAGCGCCTGGCGACGCTGTCGAGCGCCGCACTCGACCTGATGCGCGTCGCGGCCGTGTGCGGCGAAGACCTGACGGGCGAACGCGCCGCCGATCTCCTCGGCCGCAAGCTGCTCGACCTGAGCGGGCCATGGCAGGAGCTGGAAGCGGCCCACGTGCTCGTCGACCTGCGCTTCGCGCACGACCTGGTGCGCGACAGCGCGTTGCGGCTGACCCCGAAGGCCGTGCGGCGGCCGCTGCATCGCGCCTTGGCGCGCCTGCTCGCCGCCGACGGCGACGCTGCGCAGGGGCGCGTCGCGGCCCACTGGGAGGCAGCGGAGCAGTGGGCCGAAGCGGCGGCCGCGTGGCGGGTGGCCGGCATCGGCGCGCGCTACGCGGGCCGCATGGACGAGCATGGCGCGCTGCTGGAGAGAGCAGCGGATTGCTTCCGGCGCGCCGGCGACGTCGCCGGGGAGTTCGATGCCCGGCTGCCGGCGATCGACAGCCTGATGTTGCGCGAGGGCACGGCGGCCGTGCTCGACGAACTGACGCGGCTCGACGAGATCGCGTGTACGCCCGATCGGCAACTGCAGGTGATCCTGGTGCGCATCCATGCCTGCGTCGTCGGCGACCGGGTGGCGGATGCGCTCGCGCTCTCGCGGACGGCGCTGGCGATGGCGCCGGCCTTTCCTGCGTTGCATGCGGATGCGAGCTGCCTGCGCGGCATGGCGCTCGCACAGAGCGGGGCCGTCGACGAGGCGATCGCCGTCCTGGGCGAGGCCGTCGAACTCGCGCGCCGCGCCGGCGACCAGTCGCAGATGCTGCGAGCGGCCAGCGGGCTGGCGGGTGCGTATGGACAGACCGGTCGCTATGCCGATGCCGTCGCGATGCAGCGCGACAGCCTGGCGCTCGCGCGCGACATCGGCGACGCGAGCCAGGTAGCGTTGTGCGAAGCCAACCTCGCGACCTGTCTCGGCATGGCCGGCGATCCGTACGGCTGCTACCGGCATGCGGTGCAGGCGCGCGACGGCTACCGGGCGATGGGGCCGCTCGGCACCGGGCTGTACGGCAGCCTCAACCTGATCGACGTCGGCTGCGGGGCGGCCTATTTCGGCCGCTTCGACGAGGCGCTGGAGGCGCTGCAGGCGTCGCTGCGGATCTTCGGCGACCAGACCAACCGCAACCCCGTGGCCAAGGTGCGCATGGCGCTGGCCGATCTGTGGAGCCGTCTCGGCCGCAACGACGAGGCGCGGGCCGTGATGAGCGCGGTCCAGACCCCGCTGTCGCCGCTGTGGCATGC
This sequence comes from Pseudomonadota bacterium, assembly GCA_018241265.1. Classification (GTDB taxonomy): domain Bacteria; phylum Pseudomonadota; class Gammaproteobacteria; order Burkholderiales; family Burkholderiaceae_C; genus JAFEEF01. The sequence continues at coordinate 7,867 of JAFEEF010000049.1, forward strand.
GCTCGTGCATCTGAAGCGGGCGCAGCTCGACGGCGCGAACGGGCGTCCCGTCGCGCCGCACCTCGAGCAGGTGCGCAGCCTGCTCGACGCGAACCCGGGGCTCGACGAGCAGTCGTCGCTGTGGGCCGACTGGTCCCGCTACGGCGATCCGGTTCCGGTCGTCCAGGCCTTGCGCCGCGTGCGCGCACGCTGCGAGCGCCTCGGCCAGCTCGGCCCCGCGCGGATGCTGGCGCTGCGCGAGATCGCGCGCTGCCTGGAGCCGGCTGCCGAGGCGTGTCGACCGGCCGCGGCGGCGCTCGTGGCGCAGCTGATCCCGCTGGTCGAGAACGGCCTGCACGTCAGCGCCTATCCGCCCGAAGCCTGGCTCGTGCTGGCGCTCGCCTGCGACCAGCAGGGGCGCGCGGAGGCGGCGCAGCAATGTCGATCCACGGCCGTGCGGTGGATACGCGAACGCGCGCTGCCGAACGTGCCCGCGGACTATCGCGCGTCGTTCCTGGAGGGCAATCCGGTCAATCGGATACTGCTGGCGACCGCCGACTGAATGTCGCTCGGACCGATCACGCCGCAGTCACGGCCCGCTTCCTAGGATGGCTCGGCCGGCATAGCGCTGCCCGCGAGCCGCCGGCGGCACGATGACGCGGGCAGCTTCCCACACCGGAGGTCCCATGAATGCGATCCGTATTTCGAGAACGGCCATCGTGATCTGCGCGATGGTCGCCGGTCCCTGGACGCCCGCGGCCCGGGCCGTGGTGCTGGAGGGCAAAGAGATCACGACGGCGTTCTACTTTCCGGACCAGAACACCATCGGATTCGGCGGCGTGCCGGTCGTGTCCACCGTCGGCCCGGGCGTCGAGATCCAGGCCAGCCCCCAAGGCTTCCCGATCGCGTCGATCGACTTCGACGACACGTCGATCACGCTCGACTTCTTCGTCTCGCTCAACGGCACCGTGGCGCCGTTCAACGGCTGGCGCTTCTACGATGCGAGCGGCACGATCCCGGCATTCACCGGCGCGCGACTCACCACGGCGCTGCCGGGCTGGTCGGTCAGCTATGACGCCGACGACATCTGGCTGAACGGCTCGGGCTCGACCTACACGGCCGGCTCGTCGTTGCGCATCGACGTTGCGGCGGTCCCGGAGCCCGCCGCGTGCGCGCTGATGGGGCTCGGGCTGGTCGTGGTCGGCGCCGCACGCCGATGCGCCCGGGCACAAGCGACCCTGCGCTGCAGCGTCGGGGCGGCCCGGAGACTCGCATGAAGCCCAGCACCAGGATCGGCGGCCTATCGATGCTCACGGCGCTCCTGGCCGGCTGCGCGGCGCCCGCCGCCTATCAGCCGCCGCCGACACCGGAGACGACCGACTTCTCGCGCGACATGAACGCGTCCTTCGATCAGGTCTGGGCCGCGGTGACCTACGTCGCCGGCTCGACCTTCTTCGACATCCACAACTTCGACAAGGGCAGCGGCCTGATGACGCTGACCTACTCGAACCTGCGCGGCGGTCCCGGGCCCTACATCACCTGCGGCACGATGACCGGCGAGCTGCCGCCGCTGTCGACGATCACGCCGGAGCCGAACTCGGTGCTCAATGGCCTCGCGCAGCAGATGGCGCTGTCCGGGCGCGCGAACATCACGGTGCGACCGCGCGGCGCCGGCCGCACGACCGTGCAGATCAACAGCGGCTACGACCTCGTCGTGAGCGGCCAGCCGCTGCTGCAGGCGCAACGCGTGGTGATCGGCCATTGGCAGTTCACGTCGCGCGAGGCCGACACCCAGCCGGTCCTGATCGGACTGCAGCGAACGATGGTGACGTGCCGGCCGTCGTACAAGATCGAGCGCGACTTCCTGACCGAAGTGGCGGCGCGGCTTTGACGCGTGCAGGATGTCGGCGGTCGGCTGTGCGGTCAGGCGTCGATCAACTGCAGCGAACCGCGCAGGTCGTACTGCAGCTTGCGGTAGACGTTGCGCACGCGCACCGTGACCTGCGCTTCGCTGAGCCGGAGCTGGCGCGCGATCTCGTGCGGCAGGTAGCCGGCGCTGACGTGGTCGAGCATCAGGCGCTCGTCCGGCGTGAGCTGCAGCGTCGCGACGTTGTTGTAGGCCGCCGACGCGTCGCCGGGCGCTTCGAAGTGGGCCAGTACCTGACAGGCAATTTCAGGGGACATCGGTGCACCGCCGCCGAGCACCAGGCGCAAGGCCGACACGATCGCTTCCTTGGCGCGTCCCTGCACGACATAGCCATCGGCGCCATGACGCAGCCCGAGCATCAGGTTCGGGTCGGAGAACGAGTCGGCCAGCACCACCAGCAGCGGTCCGCCCTTGCGCCCCGGACCGCGGATCTCGTCCATCAGGCGCGTGGCCCAGCCGTCTTCGAGGCGCAGGGTCGCGAGCACGAGATCGGGCGTGCGCTGCTCGATCATCGTGCGTGCTTGCGCGAGCGAGTGCGCCCGTCCGGCGAGCTGCAGGCCGGAGGTCGAGCGGACGATGTCGGCGAGGCGCCCGGCGGCGTGCGGATCGCCGTGGAGCAGAAGGATGCTGTGCATGATGGGGAACCTGGGCAAGGCGTCATTGTTCGCAGCAGGTCTGGCGCTGCCATCCCCGCGAACCGGGGCCGGACGCCGCATGCGTCCGGCCGGCGTGAAGAATTTCGATGCCGCTCCCCCCGATGGGGGTGAGCGGCCGCGCTGCCTCGTCGGTTGCCTGCTACTTCGCGCTCGCGACGCCGAAGCTCGCGGCCTGCGCCATCGGCCAGTACAGGCGGAAGACCTGCTGCGTCATCTCGCTGCGCAACAGCTCGCCGGGCTGCGAGAACGGCAGCAGGTTGGACAACAGCTTCACGCTCTGCTCGGCGGTGCGACGCACGATGTGCGCCGCGGTGATCTGACTCGGGTCGGCCAAGCCCGCGGCCTGCGTCAGCTCCTTGAGCGCGATCATCGTGTTCTGGTGGAAGTGGTAGACCCGATCGGCCTTCGTCGGCACGTGGATCGCCTTCTCGCGTTGCGCATCCTGCGTCGCGACGCCGGTCGGGCAGTGACCGGTATGGCAGGTCTGCGACTGGATGCAGCCGAGCGCGAACATGAAGCCGCGCGCCGCATTGCACCAGTCGGCGCCGAGCGCGAGCATGCGCGCGATGTCGAACGCGCTCGTCACCTTGCCGGCGCAGCCGAGGCGGATGCGGTCGCGCAGGCCGAGGCCGACCAGCGTGTTGTGGACCAGCAGCAGCCCTTCCTGCAGCGGCGCGCCGACGTGGTCGGTGAACTCGAGCGGCGCCGCGCCGGTACCGCCCTCGGCGCCGTCGACGACGATGAAGTCGGGCGTGATGCCGGTTTCCTGCATCGCCTTGGCGATCGCGAACCATTCCCACGGATGGCCGATGCAGAGCTTGAAGCCGGTCGGCTTGCCGCCCGACAAGGTGCGCAGGCGCTCGATGAAGCGCATCATCTCGAGCGGCGTCGAGAACGCGCTGTGGCTGGCCGGCGAGACGCAGTCGACGCCGATCGCGACGCCGCGCGCCTCGGCGATCTCGGGCGTCACCTTCGGCCCGGGCAGCACGCCGCCGTGGCCGGGCTTGGCGCCCTGGCTGAGCTTCAGCTCGATCATCTTGACCTGCGGCTGGGTCGCGTTCTCGACGAAGCGCTGCTCGTCGAACGTGCCGTCCGGGTTGCGGCAGCCGAAGTAGCCGGAGCCGATCTCCCAGATCAGGTCGCCGCCCATCTCGCGGTGGTAGCGGCTGATCGAGCCTTCGCCGGTGTCGTGCGCGAAGTTGCCGCGCTTGGCGCCGGCGTTGAGCGAGCGGATCGCGTTGGCGCTCAGCGCGCCGAAGCTCATCGCCGAGATGTTGAACAGGCTCGCGCTGTACGGCTGCGCGCGCGTCGCGCCGATCACGACGCGGAAGTCGTGCGATGCGATGTGCGTCGGCACGAGCGAATGGTTGATCCATTCGTAGCCGGCCGCCGACACGTCGAGCTGGGTGCCGAACGGGCGCTTGTCGGCATCGCCCTTGGCGCGCTGGTAGACGAGGGAACGCTGCTGACGCGAGAACGGCGCGGCGTCGCTGTCGCTCTCGAAGAAGTATTGGCGCAGCTCCGGCCGGATGAACTCGAACAGGAAGCGCAGGTGCCCGAGCACCGGGTAGTTGCGCAGGATCGAGTGCTTGGACTGCAAGGTGTCGCGCCAGCCGAGCAGCACGAGCGCGAGGAACACCAGCGCGAGCCAGTCGCCGATGCCGAACGCGACCCAGGTGCAGAGGCAGAGCAGCAGGCCGATGGTGCACAGCAGCCAGGTCGTGTAGCGCAACGGAAAGTGCCGATCGAGCCGCTTGAGCCAGCCGAACATGGGGTCTCCTGCAGACGAGGTGGCGCGATGGTAGACGCGCGCCGTTACAGCGCAAATGCGGCCATCTCGCATATCCGCCATCGGGCCGGACGGATCGTGCGCAACGGTCGGGCGTGCTTCGGCGCCCAGCGCGCCAGCGTGTCGAACATCGCCGCCGCGTCGATCGGCTTGGCGATGTGGTCGTTCATGCCGGCGGCCAGCGCGCTCGCGGCAGTGCCGCCCGGCGTCTGCTACCGTGCGACCCATGGATGACGCACCCACCGACGCGAGCCTGGCACCGACGCCGCTCGTCGAATCCGACCACCCTGCCGTCGCCGCCTTCGCCGCGGCGCACGCCCGCGGCGACACGCCGCGCGAGCGCGCCGTGAGCCTGTACTACGCGGTGCGCGACGGCTTCCGCTACGACCCCTATCGCATCGACCTCACGCCCGCCGGCATGCGCGCGAGCGCGGTGCTGTCGTCGGGCCACGGCTGGTGCGTCACCAAGGCGACCTTGCTCGCGGCGGCCTGCCGCGCCGTCGGCGTGCCGGCGCGCCTGGGCTTCGCCGACGTGCGCAATCACTTGTCGACCGAACGCATGCGCCGCACCATGAAGACCGATGTCTTCGCGTGGCACGGCTACGCCGACATTCATCTGGGCGGCCGCTGGCTGAAAGCGACGCCGGCCTTCAACATCGAGCTGTGCGACCGCTTCGGCCTGCTGCCGCTGGAGTTCGACGGCACCGCCGATTCGATCTACCACCCGTACGACAAGAGCGGCCATCGCCACATGGAGTACCTGCTCGATCGCGGCCGCTATGACGACGTGCCGCTGGCGCGGATTGCCGCGACCTTTGCCGAGCTCTATCCGCCCGAGATGTCGGGCTTGGCCGGCGGGCTCGGAGGCGACTTCCTGGGCGACGTGGCAGAGGAGACGGCGCCGCGGCACCAGCTCAGCTGAAGAACGCGAGCAGCCGATCCGCCGTCTCTTCGGGCAGCTCTTCAGGGATGAAGTGCCCGGCCGGCATCGGCCCCGCCTCGACCGTGCCGCTGCATTGCGCGCGCCACAGCCCGACCGGATCGAACAACCGATGCACGACGCCGCGCTCGCCCCATAGCGCCAGCAGGTCGCAGGCGATCTGCTGCCCGGCCGCGCGCGACGCGCGGTCGTGCTCGAGGTCGATGCCGGCCGAAGCCCGGTAGTCCTCGCAGGCGGCATGCAGTGCATCGGGCCGGCCGAAGCAGCGCTCGTACTCGGCGAGCGCCTCGGGCTCGATGTAGGCCAGGCCCTTGGCTCCCCAGCCGCCGAGCGCGCCGTGCAGGAAGAATCTGTGATCGCCGCCGATCAGCTTCTCGGGCAGCGGCGCCGGCTGGATCAGCATGAACCAGTGATAGTAGGCGGTCGCGAAGCGCAGGTCGGTCGCCTCGTACATGTCGAGCGTCGGCGCGATGTCGATCACGCACAGCTTCGTCAGCCGGTCGGCATGGTCGAGCGCGAGCCGGTGCGCGACGCGCCCGCCGCGGTCGTGACCGACGAGGCCGAAGCGCGCATGACCGAGCGCCGTCATCAGCGCGGCCATGTCGGCCGCCATCGTGCGCTTGCTGTAATTGGCGTGATCGGCCTCGCCCGGCGGTCGTGACGAGTCGCCGTAGCCGCGCAGGTCCGGCATCACGAGCCGGAAGCGTGCCTTGAGCCGCTGCGCGATGCGCTGCCAGATCACGTGGGTCTGCGGGAAGCCGTGCAGCAGCAACAGCGGCGGCGCATCCGGCGGCCCGCCGATGCGCGCGTTCAGCGTGATGCCGTGGACGTCGATCTGCGTGAGTTCGAAGCCGGCGAACCAGGTCATTGCGCGTCTCCTCGAGCCGGCCTGCGCCAGCAGGCCAGTGGGCTGACCGAGCGCGTCGCGGCGTTCAAGGTGGCGTGAGGTTCGGTGCGGCGGGCGGCATGAGCGGCGCGCCGCCGCCCTCGGGCCACTTGCCGAGCAGCATCGTCGGCGGCGGCGCCAGCGTGATGTCGGCTTCGCGCAGGCGCTTCAGGATGTCGAACAGCAGCGCGCTGCGCACGCCGTAGGCCAGGCGCGGCGATGCGACATAGCCGGTCGCGTTGAAGACGAGGTTGCCGGCCGCATCGATGCCGTCGAGCAGTACCGAGGGTGCGGGCGTCTTCAGCAGGTCGCCGTGCGCCTGGAACGACGCGAGCATCAACTCGCGCACGCGATCGGCGTCGACGTTGGGCCGCACCGGCAGCTTCAGCTGCACCAGCCCCATCGCGTCGGCCATCGTCACGTTGCGGACGATCTTCGTGATGAACTCCGAGTTGGGCACGATGACGGTCGAGCGGTCGCCCATCTGGATCTCGGTGGCGCGCACGTTGATGCGCCGGATGTCGCCCTCGATGCCGCTGAGCGACACCCAGTCGCCCACCTTCACCGGCCGCTCGGCGAGCAGGATCAGGCCCGACACGAAGTTCTGCACCACCGCCTGCAGGCCGAAGCCGATGCCGACCGACAGCGCGCTCGCGACCCAGGCGACGCGCTCGAGGCCGATGCCCATCGCCGACAGCGCGAGTGCGAAGGCGGCCACCATGCCGAAGTAGCTGAACAGCGTCACGGTGGACTGCTGCATGCCGGGGTCGAGCGTCGTCGTCGGCAGGTAGCGCTTGGCCAGCCAGCGCCGCGCCGCGCGCACGACGATGACGCCGCCGCCGAGCACGAACAGCGCCTGCAGCACCGCGCCCGGGCGGAGCTGGATCTCGCCGATCGAGAAGCCTTGCTGCAACTCGCCGGAGCGCCGGATCAAATCGCTCGGGCCTTCGGCGAACGGCGCGAGCAGCAGCGACAGCGCGACCATCAGCAGCGCGAGCCGGAACAGCGCCGACAGCAGCACCGCGGCCTGGTCGCGGGCGCGCATCAGGAGACCGATGGGTGCCTCGACCGGGACGTCGCCTTCGGTATGGCGCGTGCCCAGCCAGGTCATCAGCGCATCGTCGATCGTCGCGCCGTAGAGGTAGGTCGATGCGACGACGATGCCGGTCCACAGCAGCTGCTTGATCGCGAAGTTGCCGAACGCGACCCAGCCGCCGAGCAGGCAGACCATGCTCGCGATCAGTACCAGCCAGGTCACCGAGACCACGATCGCCATCCACAGCGGACGGCGCCGCGCGCCTTCGCGCTTGAGCTCGAGCTGCCACTGGTGCTCGCGGCGCAGGAACGCGAGGCCGAGCGTCAGCGCGAGCGCCAGCGCGACCAGGCAGTTCACCGCCACCGTGACCTCGAGGCCGGCGTTGACGTAGGTCGCGAGATGCTCGACCAGCCAGCTCGCCATCGCCACCGTCGCGAGCACGCCGGGGAAGCGCCGCATCGAACGCGCGACGCTGTCCGGCAGCGGCCCGAGGCGCCACGACGGCCGATCGGCCGAGATGATCGCGTCGAGCACGCCGACCATGTAGCCGCCGAACCAGAGCGCGCCGGCGAACGAATCCAGCAGGTCGGACGTCTGCTGCGACAGCGCGCCGGTCCAGTCGACCGCATTGCGCAAGGCCACCGCGCAGCCGCCGATCGCGACCGTCCACAGGCCGAGCACGCCGAGCGCGAACAGGCTGCGTCGCAGGCGCGTCGCCGGCACGCGCGCGACGATCCACGGCACCGCGCGGTTCTCGGCCCACCAGCGCGCGCCGAACACGAGCACGAGGCCGATCACGGTGCCGATCCAGACCCACGCCGGCGTGCGCTTCGCGGCGTCGCCGATCTCCTTGCCGAGCGTCGCGAGCCGCGTCGCGATCGACGGCGTGTCGGCGGCCAGCTCGCTCCAGAACGACTTCGACAGGATCGACGTGGTGCGCTCGCCGAGCCGGGCCTGGAACTGCGAGCGGCGCAGCGACCAGGCCTGCGCCGCGATCTGGTCGCCTTCGACCGCGAGCAGGTTCGCGAGCTTGATCTGGCCGTCGACCGCATTGCTCGTCTTCGTGAGCTGGGCGCGCTGGCTCGTGATGTCGGGATCTTCCTTCGTGCCCGGCGTCGGCGCGCCGAGCTGCGCGAGGCGCGTCTTCACGCTGTCGAGCTGCGGCGCGAGGCTGGTCGCGATCTGGGTCGCCTGCGTCTGGGCGGCCTGCGCGGCGCTGCGGATCTGCAGCAGGTCGGCGTCGAGGATGTTGCCCTGCAGGCGCTTCTGCATCGCATCGATCTGCGTGCGCATGCGGTCGAGCGTGGCGTCGGTGTCGGCCGTGGATGTCGGTGCGTCGGCGGCCGCGACCGCACCGGCCCACGCCAGCATCAGGCAGGCGAGCAGCAGGCGGACGATGGACGATGAGGATCGACGAGCGGGAATCGTGTGCGGCATCGTGCGATAGGGTGCGATAGGGCGCGCAGCGCGGCCATGCCAAACGTCCCTTATACCGTCGGCCGCGAAAGCGCGCGTGCCCGGATGTGACCTCCGATCGGCGCCGGTATCTCCGCAGGGCAACGTCGTCGCTATACTGCGCGCCATAGCGCCGATTTGTTCCGGCTTGCGGGCGCTCTATAAATTCGGCTAAAGAAGAGGACGCACGACGAACCCGGTGTCCCGCTTTGGCGGCGCCGGGTTTTTTGTTGCCGCGACCTTTACCTCATGTCTGCTTCGATCGGCGATGTCACGCCGCAAACGATGCGCTTCGCCGCGCCGCTGCCGCTCGCGAGCGGCGCGCGGCTGGCCGACTACGCGCTGGTCTACGAAACCTACGGCACCTTGAATGCCGCGCGCAGCAACGCGGTACTGGTCTGCCACGCGCTCAACGCCAGCCATCACGTCGCCGGCACCCATGCCGGCCAGCCGAAGAGCGAGGGCTGGTGGGACAACCTGATCGGTCCGGGCAAGCCGCTCGACACCGACCGCTTCTTCGTCATCGGCGTCAACAACCCCGGCTCGTGCTTCGGCTCGACCGGGCCGATGCACGTCGATCCGGCGACCGGCCGACCCTATGGCGCGGACTTCCCGGTCGTCACCGTCGAGGACTGGGTCGACGCGCAGGCGCGGCTGCTCGATGCGCTCGGCATCGATCGACTCGCTGCGGTGATCGGCGGCAGCCTCGGCGGCATGCAGGCGCTCAGCTGGGCGATGCGTCATCCGGCGCGGCTCGCGCACTGCCTCGCGATCGCGACCGCGCCGAACCTGTCGGCGCAGAACATCGCGTTCAACGAGGTCGCGCGCCGCGCGATCACGACCGACCCGGAGTTCCACGGCGGCCACTACTACGCGCACGCCACGGTGCCGCGCCGCGGCTTGCGCGTCGCACGCATGCTGGGCCACATCACCTACCTGTCCGACGACGCGATGGACGCCAAGTTCGGCCGCGCCTATGTCGACGGCGCGCCGGCCTACAGCACGCAGCGGATCGAGTTCGAGATCGAGAGCTACCTGCGCTACCAGGGCGACAAGTTCAGCGAGTACTTCGACGCCAACACCTACCTGCTGATCACGCGGGCGCTCGACTACTTCGATCCGGCGCGCGCGCATGGCGGCGATCTGGCCGCCGCTTTCGCGGCCGCCACCGCGAAGTTCCAGCTCGTCAGCTTCACGACCGACTGGCGCTTCTCGCCGGCGCGGTCGCGCGAGATCGTCAAGGCGCTGGTCGATGCGAAGCGCGACGTCAGCTATGCCGAGATCGCCGCGCCGCACGGCCACGATGCGTTCCTGCTCGACGATGCGCGCTATCACGCGTTGCTGCGGGCGCGGTTCGGGCAGATCGCCAAGGAGGTTTCGGCATGAGCGATCGCCGAGACCTCGAATTGATCGCCGACCTCGTGCCGCCCGGCTCGCGCGTGCTCGACCTCGGCTGCGGCGACGGCACGCTGCTCGCACACCTGCGCGACAGCAAGCGCTGTACCGGCTACGGCATCGAGATCGCCGATGCCAACGTGATCGCCTGCGCCGAGCGCGGCGTCGACGTGATCCAGCTCAACCTCGAAGAGGGCCTCGCGCTGTTCGAGGACCAGAGCTTCGATGTCGTGCTGCAGCTCGACACGCTGCAGCACCTGCGCAATACCGAGACGATGCTGCGCGAGACCGCGCGCGTCGGGCGCATCGGCATCGTCAGCTTCCCGAACTTCGCCTACTGGCCGAACCGCCTGCACGTGGCGGCCGGCCGCATGCCGGTCACGCGGGTGCTGCCCTACGAGTGGTACGACACGCCGAACATCCGCGTCGGCACCTATGCCGACTTCGAGGTGCTGGCGCACAAGAACGGCCTGCGCATCCTCGATGCGTTCGGCGTGCAGCACGGCCGCGTCGTGCGGCGCTGGCCGAACCTGCTGGCGGGGGTGGCGGTGTTCAAGTTCGAGCGACTTCTCTGAGTATCCGCAGCCTCGCGGCAATCACTGTCTTGTGCATGACCAAGTTCCGAATCCGTCCGTGAAAGGTGGAGGCCCGGATTCGGACACACCGAACGTGCCTGGCAGAAGACCTGTTCCGGTCCCGTCGGGATTCCTGGCGAATTGACCAGTTAGTTGGTAGTTGGTATCTATGGAGGCGCTGTAGAGCGCGGTGATCGCACCTGTGGCCTCGACAAATTCCACGCTGTACATCTTCTCGTAGGGCGGAACGGCGCCATCGCCGAAGTATTTGCCATCCATCAGGATGAAGGGGTCGGTGAACGATATAGGGTTGAATGGGAAATCGGACAACTCCCCAGTGCCGATGCAGTTGTAGAACCCGTCCAGCGGATGAGTGGTGGGGACGACGTTGATCGTGAAATCCAGCGTCATCGTTTGATGTGTCGCCCGCACCTGATGCTCGCCTGGCGAGTGGTAGTAGCCCACCAGGCCGTACGGACTCATTCCGACCAGGTTCGCAGGGACGGCGGCCCAGGAATCATTCGGGTCGACGGGTGCGTACTCGACATCCGCGTTGACAGTCGAACCGGCGGCTGGCATCGGCTGGTTCCCGAACGCATCGACCTCGTTGACGATGATGGGGATCGGAGGCACGCGGAACGCCGGAACGTCTTGTCCGGCACCCGATACGACCTTCAAGGCAACCATGGGGCCTGGTTGCGCAAACGCGGAGAACTCCAATCGAAACTGCGGCTCGCCGTTTACATCGAGATCGCTGGTGGCGACAACTTTTTGGGTACCCGCGACGGTTCCCAAGGTCCATTGGAACGTGATCCAGCCGTCGGCCGCGGTTCGTCCTGTCGATGGCAACACCGTGCCACCGCTTCCCTCGATGCTGAAGGTGATCTCCTTGTTGCCGATAGGCGCCCCATTCTTATCCATGGCCAAGAAGCCTATGAGTGGGGCTGTTGGTGCTTTCCCTACGACCCCGACCAACTGATCTGCGCCGCCGGTTAGCCTCGTTGAGGCGATGAGCGTTGTGTTGGGTGGAGGAGGCGGCGGCGGGGTAACGTCGCCTCCACCACTATCGCTCCCGCCACAGGCGTTGAGGAATGCAATAGCCAAGATCATGATTGTCTTGCGCATCAGGAAATTCCTTGGTCTGGGGGTGACTATGCATCTGTGGGGGAGCATATCAGGGGCAACGGAATCAAGCTGTTGCGCGCGCTGATTCGCAGCGTGACGGCGGTACCCGGCGACGGTGGTCGTTGACCTAGCGCTACGCGCTGGCGCGCATGGCCACCGGCCGCTCCCGGAGTCGCGGGCGCGGTTATCGCTGCGTGGCGCAACGCCTGCGGCAAGGCGTTGCTAGCCTCGTCCGTTCCCGCTCCCCCTCCGATCCGACATGAACGACGACAACAAGCCCTGGACCAGCGTCCAGAAGAAGACCGTCGCGGCGGCCTTTCTCGGCTGGGCGCTCGACGCCTTCGACTTCTTCCTGATGGTCTTCGTGCTGAAGGACATCGCGCAGGAGTTCCATTCGAGCATCACCGAGGTCTCGATCGCGATCACGCTGACCTTGGCGGCACGGCCGGTCGGCGCGTTCGTCTTCGGCCGCATTGCCGACCGCTACGGACGCCGGCCGGCGTTGATGATCGACATCGCGCTGTTCGCGGTCCTCGACGTCGCGACCGCCTTCGCGCCCAACCTCGCCGTGCTGCTCGTGCTGCGCGCCTTGTTCGGCATCGCGATGGGCGGCGAATGGGGCGTCGGTGCGGCGCTCGCGTTCGAGACCATACCGGCGCGTTCGCGCGGTCTCGTCTCGGGGCTGCTGCAGGCCGGCTATCCGACCGGCTACCTGCTGGCCGCGCTGACCTTCGGCACCGCCTACGCATACATCGGCTGGCGCGGCATGTTCATCGTCGGGGCGCTGCCGGCGCTCCTGGTCTGGTACATCCGCAGCCATGTCGGCGAGTCGCCGGCCTGGCAGCAGACGAGCCGGACGCGCGCCGCCGGCCCGGGCTTCGTGCAGACGCTCACGGCGCACTGGAAGCTCGCGCTCTACGCGATCGTGCTGATGACCGCGTTCAACTTCTTCAGCCACGGCACGCAGGATCTGTATCCGACTTTCCTGCGCGAGCAGCACCACTTCGACGTGCACACCGTCAGCCTCATCACGATCACGTTGAACGTCGGCGCGATCGTCGGCGGGCTGATGTTCGGCGCGCTGTCCGAGCGCATCGGCCGGCGTCGCGCCATCGCGATCGCCGCGCTGATCGCGTTGCCGGTGCTGCCGCTGTGGGCCTATTCGACGACGCCGCTGTGGCTCGCGGCCGGCGCCTTCCTGATGCAGATCTCGGTGCAGGGCGCGTGGGGCGTGATCCCGGCGCACCTGAACGAGATGGCGCCGGCGACGATACGTGCCACCTTCCCCGGCCTCGTCTACCAGCTCGGCAACCTGCTCGCGTCGGGCAACGCGACGATCCAGTCGGCGATCGCGCATGGGCGCGGCGGCGACTACGCCTATGCGTTGGCGATCGTCGCGGCCATCGTCGCGGTCGTGATCGCGGTGCTGATCCTCACCGGCTCGGAATGGCGCGGCGTGGACATGGCCGCGGTACAGGACGGGGCGCGAACCCCGCGCCCGGCGGCGGCGTCGTAGCGTCGCTCGATCAGCACCGAGTCGCCGAACTCGTGCGTGCGGTAGCCGTGCGCCTCGAGCACGCGGTCGGCGCGGGCCAGCACCGCGTCGCTCGCGAACGCGCGCAGCAGGTCGCGGTGGCTGGTGCCGGGCTCGTGCGTGCCGCTGATGATCGCGTCGACGATGCGCAGCCGCGTGTCGGCGCCGAGGCGCTGCGTCGCGACGCCGTGGCCGGCGCGCAACGCGCCGGCAGGGCCGGCCGCCGCCTCGAGCGCGCGCGTCACCGTCGTGCCGAGTCCGATCACGCGGCCGCCGTGCGCGTGCGTCTCGGCGATCGCCGCCACGGTCGTCGCCGGCAGCTCGTAGGCCTCTGACAGCGGCAGCCGCGCATCGAGCGCCGGATCGCCGGTCGACGAGATGCCGGCCGCATGCGTCAAGGTCGCAAAGCCGATGCCGCGCTCGCGCAGCCGGTGCAAGAGCTGCCAGTCGAGCACGAAGCCGGCCGACGGCGGCTCGAACGCGACCGGCCGCGCGGCGACGCGCGTCCACACGTCCCACAGCGCGAGCCGTTCGGCGACGTGCGCATACTGGATCGGCCGGCCATGCGACGCGATGCCGGCCCAGACCGCGTCGGCGCTGTCTTCGAAGGCCAATACGACGAAGCGCGGATGGCCGAGCAGCGCAGTGATGCGGGCCGTGAGCGGGCCGAGGGAGAGCCGGTCGCCGGGTGCGAGCGCCGGGGGTGACGCGCGGTCCTCGGTGCGCGTGCGGTGGTCGCCGGTGCCGAAGACGAGCGCCGTGAAGGCATGCACGTCATCGGCCGCCAGCGAGCCGCGGCCGGCCAGGCGCACTTCGATCGCCGCACCGGTCGGCGCGTGGGTACCGGCGAGGCTCGCCGGCAAGGTCGCCGCATCGTTGGCGACGAGCAGGTCGCGCGGTCGCAGGAAGTCGGCGAGCTGGCGGCGCTCGGCATGCACGATGCCGCCGCACGTGTCGACGACCAGCAGCTTGGCGTCGCGCGGACGCTGGACCGGATGAGGGGCGGCCTTCATGCGACGGCTCCCGTTGCGACCAGCGCGCTTGCGATCGCGGCGATGACATCGCGCGCCGCGTCGCGTGGTCGCTTCAGCGCTGCCGGATCGGCATCCGGCAGCGCGAGCGCATGCAGCGGCGTGTCCATGTCGCCCGGATCGATGGAGAGCATCCGCACGCCGTGCTCGGCGAGCTCTTCATTCCAGATGCGCGACAGGTGCACGAGCGCGGCCTTGCTCGCGCCGTAGGCACCCCAGCCGGCATAGGGCGTCGTCGCCGCGTCGCTGCCGATGTTGACGACGACGCTCGCGCGGCCATGCGGCGCGCCGTCGCGGGCTGCGGCCGTCAGCGCACCGAGCAGTGCCTTGGTCAGGCGGAACGGCCCGACGAGGTTGGTCGCGAGCGCCGCCTCGAAGTCCTCGCATTCGGTGTCGGCAAGCAGCGCGAGCGGGACCGGCCCGAGGCTGGATGCGTTGTTGACGAGCACGTCGAGGCCGCCGAGCAGCGCGTTGATCTGCAGCGCGATGCGGTGCGTCTGCGCCTTGTCGGCGATGTCGCCGACGATGCCGTGCGTGCCTGGAAGGGAACGGGCGAGCGCATCGACGCGAGGGGCATCCCGCGCGACGAACGCGACGTGCGCGCCCTGCGCATGCAATTGCTCGACGAGCGCGCGACCGAGGCCCGACGTGCCGCCGGTGATGGCGACACGCAGGCCGGCGAACGGCGACGTGGAAGGAGTGAGCGCATTCATCATCGTGGATCTCCGGTGTGGTGGCCCGCAGAGGCCATGGCTGCACGATAGGGATGCCGACGCGTGGCCCCAAGCCGGATGTCCGTCGGATCGGCAAGCCGATGCGGCGGCCGACAACGGCGGCCGTTTCGACCTCCGGCGCACAATCGTTCCGATGAACGACAAGGCCGCCGACGCCAAGACCGCGCAGCACCTCGCGCGCAACCTCGCGAGCCTGCGTCACGTGCGCGCGCTGACGCAGGACGCGCTCGCGAAGGCGGCGGCGGTGCCGCGCTCGACGATCGCGACCCTGGAGTCGGGAGCCGGCAATCCATCGCTTGCGGTGCTCGTGAAGGTCGCCGCGGCGCTCGGCGTTCCGATCGACGAACTGCTCGCCTCGCCGCGCGCGCTGGTGCGGCGCTGGGTCGCGGCCGATGTCGCGTCGCGCACCAAGGGCCGCGGCGTGACGATCCGCCCGCTGGTGCCCGAGCCGGTGCCCGACGAGATGATGGAGGTGATGGACTTCGCGCCCGGCGCCGTGATGGCCGGCACCCCGCACCTGCCCGGCACGCGCGAGTTCTTCACCTGCCTCGAAGGCGCCGTGAACCTGATGGTGGCCGGCGAGCGCTATGCGCTGGGCGAGGGTGACGTGCTGGCGTTTCCCGGCAACCTCGCGCATTCGTACCAGAACGCCGATGCACTCGCGCCGGCGCGTGGCGTGTCGGTGGTGGTGCTGGCGAAGGCGGGGGTGTGATCTTCGCGAGGCCCTCGGCGGGGTCGGCGGCACAGGCGGGCCGCCCCATTGTTCTCGTTCTATACAAATCGGCTCGAATGTATAGAATGAGAAGCGAAATGCCAGCCAAATCACCTCCCGTCGGCGACGCTCTGAGCGCCCGGCTCAGGACGCTCGGCGAGCGCGTCCGTGCCTGTCGCGAAAGCCAGAAGGTCAGCGCGACGGTGGCGGCAGAGGCCGCGGGCATGTCGCGAGTGACTCTGCACCGGATCGAGCGCGGCGAGCCTTCGGTGACCATGGGAGCCTACTTGAGCGCCATCGACGCGGTGGGGTTGCAATTGGAGCTCCGCGATCCGCAGGCGCGCGCGGTCGCCGCCGATGTTGCGCGCCTGCCGGAGCGGATCCGGCTGGCGGACTTTCCCCAGCTCAGGCGCCTGGCCTGGCAACTGCACGGCGTGGACGAAGTCACGCCGGCAGACGCGTTGAGCCTGTACGAACGCAATTGGAGGCACATCGACCGGCCGGCGTTGGAGCCGGCCGAGCGTGCGCTGCTGCAGGCGCTGGTGGATCAACTGAGCGGCGGGCGCCTGCTTGTTTGAGCGACCGCATCATCGTCGCATTGCGGCGGTCCTGGAGGCGCTCGACGCGCAAGTGCTGGCGGCGAACGCCTGCCTCCTCGGTGGCGGTACCGCCATGGCGATGCGCCATGGCGAATATCGCGAGTCGATCGACATCGACTTCCTCGTCTCCGAAGTCGACGGCTATCGCCAGTTGCGCCAGCGGCTGACCGGCCCGGATGGCATGCGGGCCGTCACCCGCAGCGGCCAGGCGCTGCGCCAGTCCCGCGAGGTGCGCGCAGACCAGTACGGCATCCGCACCCTGCTGCAGGTCGACGGCGTCGACGTCAAGTTCGAGATCGTGCTCGAGGGCCGTATCGAGCTCGAAGCCCCCGGTCCGGACGATCGCCGGTGCGGCGTGGCCACGCTGACGCCGCTGGACATGGCGACGAGCAAGCTGCTGGCCAATTCCGACCGCTGGCGCGACGATGCGGTGATGAGCCGCGACCTCATCGATCTGGCGATGATGGCGCTGCCGAAGGTTCTGATGAAACAGGCCATGGCCAAGGCCCGGGGCGCTTACGGCGACAGCGTCGCCGCCGACTTGGTCAGTGCCGTCGAAAATCTCCGTGCGCGGCCCCATCGGCTGGACCAGTGCATGCAGGCGATGGCGATGACCACGGTGTCCAAGGCGGCGCTATGGGCACGTATCAAGCGTCTGGTGCCCTGAAGCGAGTCGCCCAGGCCGCACCACCTCAACCCATCCGCGCCGCGCCGCCCTGGATCACCTCCAGCACCTGGCGCGCCTGCGGTTGCGTCCGCGCGGCCCACTCGTCGAAGCGGGCACGCGCCTGGTCGCCGTAGCGGCGATACACCCAGCGGCCGGCCCAGGCGAGCAGCAGCAGGGTCAGCAGGGTGCGGGCGGCGCGTGCGAACGACACGACGACCGCGATGCCCATGCCGAGCGCCACCCACTTGAACCACCACTGGCCGTGGTAGGTCATCGCGTTGATCATCCAGCACAGGCCGACGACGAAGATCGCCTTGAACGGCATGAAGATCGCGTCGGTGAGGTTCGTGATCGGGCGGAACAGCTTCATCGCAGGGCTCCGTGAGAGAGTGATACCGTGGCTGCACGATAGGCGCCCGGCCCGCCGGGCGCCTGCCGCGTGCGACGAACTGCGCGGCGGCGGCGCGAAACGTCGCCGGGCCGTGATGAACGGATGCCGGTTCAGCGGGCCGGCGCGGTAGGCTCGAGGCCCGCGAGGTAGGCGTCGAGCACCTGCCGTCCGACCTTCAGCAGGTCGAAGGCCTGCGGGTCGAGCATCCAGTTCTGGATCAGCCCGTCGATCAGCGCATGCAGCCCGAGCGCCGCGCTGCGCGCCGGCAGACGCCGCGTCGCCAGGCCGCGGCGGCGCGCACGTCGCATGCCGCGCTCGACGTGCGCCAGGCATTCGTTGCGCACCGCCAGGTGCCGGTCGCGCACCGCGGTCAGCTCGCCCACGTACTCGACCTTGTGGGTCGCGATCTCGAACACGCGGCGCGTCTGCGGGTCGCCTGCGGTCTTGCGCAGCGCGTCCATGAAGCGCTCGCGCATGTAGACGAGCGGATCGGCGAGGTCCGGATCGTCGCTGCGATGCACGCCTTCCTCCAGCGGCAAGGTCACGCGCTTCATCATCGCGTTGAACAGGTCGGCCTTGTCCTTGAAGTGCCAGTAGATCGCGCCGCGCGTCACGCCGGCGGCCTGCGCGATCTCGTGCAGCGACGTGCGCGCGACGCCTTCGCGCTCGAACAGCAGCTCGGCGGTATCGAGAATGCGCGTGCGCGTGGCCTCGGCTTCGAGCTTGGTGCGGCGGACCATGGGGAGGCGGGGAACGGGGATCGCGGAGGGGTTTTTACATTCAGTCGCGTATGTATACTACCGCGCCGCCGGCCTGCCCGTCGCCGGGCGTCCCGCCGCCGTCCCCGCGCCCGTCCGGGCACGTTCCGGTTTCCGCTCCCTGAAGAGGCCCACGCGCATGCCCGTGTCCGCCCTGCCTGTGATCCGTTCGTCCGCGCCGGTACGCGCATGGCTGCCCGCGCTGCTGCTGGCTGCCGCGCTCGCCGGCTGCGGCGGCAAGAGCAACGACGCGGCCGCGCCGGGCGGCAACGCGCCGCCGCCGCCCGAGGTCGGCGTCGTCCAGGTCGCGCCCCGCCCGGTCGCGCTGGCCACCGAGCTGCCGGGCCGCATCGAGGCGCTGCGCGTCGCGGAGGTGCGGGCGCGCGCGGCCGGCATCCTGCTGAAGCGCCTCTTCAAGGAAGGCAGCGACGTGAAGGCCGGCCAGCCGCTGTTCCTGATCGATCCGGCGCCGTACCAGGCCACGCTCGCGAGCGCGCGCGCCGGCTTGGCGCGCGCCGAGGCCAACGTCACGCAGGCGCAGGCGCTCGCCGAACGCTACGGCTCGCTGATCGGCGACAACGCGATCAGCAAGCAGGACTACGTCAACGCCGTGGCCGCGCAGAAGCAGGCCGAGGCCGACGTCGCCGCCGGCCGCGCAGCGGTGCAAACGGCGCAGATCAACCTCGGCTATGCGTCGGTGACGTCGCCGATCGCCGGCCGCATCGGCCGCGCGCTCGTCACCGAAGGCGCGCTGGTCGGTCAGGGCGATGCGACGCAGCTCGCGGTGGTGCAACAGATCGACCGCGTCTACGTCAACTTCACGCAGTCGACCACCGAGGTGCTGCGCCTGCGCCGCGAGGTCGAGAGCGGCAAGTTCAAGCGCGCCGGCAAGGACGGCGCGCAAGTGCGCATCGTGCTGGAAGACGGCACGACCTACGGCCAGCCGGGCACCTTGCTGTTCTCCGACCTGACGGTCGACGCGACGTCGGGCCAGATCACGTTGCGCGCCGACGTGCCGAACCCGAACGAGGTGCTGCTCCCGGGCATGTACGTGCGCGTGCGCATCGAGCAGGCCGAGGCCGAGGCCGGCATCACGCTGCCGCAGCAGGCGGTGACGCGCGGCCCGACCGGCGACACCGTGATGGTCGTCGGCCCCGACGGCCAGGTCGCGCAGCGCAACGTCCGCGTCGGCTCGGCGGTCGGCAACGAGTGGGTGGTGCTCGAGGGTCTGTCCGCCGGCGAGCAGGTGATGGTCGACGGCTTCCAGAAGCTGCGCGGCAACGCGCCGGTGAAGCCGGTGCCCTGGCAGCCCGCGGCGGCCTCCGCGCCGGCCTCGGCGGCTTCGGGCCGGTAGGCGAGCCGCGCCGCCATGGCCCAGTTCTTCATCGACCGCCCCATCTTCGCGTGGGTGATCGCGCTCTTCGTCCTCGTGCTCGGCGGCGTCTCGATCCGCGGGCTGCCGGTCGCGCAATACCCGACCGTCGCGCCGCCGTCGATCGTGCTGACGGCAACCTACCCCGGCGCATCGGCGCAGACGCTCGAGACGACCGTCGTCTCGGTGATCGAGCAGGAGATGAACGGCTCGCCCGGCCTCATCTACATGGAGTCGGTGAGCCAGGCCAGCGGCCAGGGCCAGATCACGCTGACCTACGAGTCGGGCACGAACGCCGACCTCGCGCAGGTCGACGTGCAGAACCGCCTGTCGCGCGCCGCGCCGCGCCTGCCCGCGGCGGTCACGCAGCAGGGCGTGCGCGTCGACAAGGCGCGCGCCAACTTCCTGCTGTTCACGATCCTGTCGTCGGACGATCCGAAGCTCGATCCGATCGCGCTCGGCGACTACGCCTCGCGCACCGTACTGCCCGAGATCCAGCGCATCAAGGGCGTCGGCCAGGCGCAGCTGTTCGGCACCGAGCGCTCGATGCGCATCTGGATCGATCCGGCCAAGCTGACCGGCTTCAACCTGTCGGCCGCCGACGTCAACGCCGCGATCCGCGCCCAGAACGCGCAGGTGTCGTCGGGCACGATCGGCGACCTGCCGAACACCGAGGGCCAGACGATCTCGGCGACCGTCGTCGTCGAAGGTCAGCTGACGACGGTGGAGCAGTTCGGCAACATCGTGCTGCGCGCCAACACCGACGGCTCGTCGGTGCGGCTGAAGGACGTCGCGCGCATCGAGCTCGGCGGCCAGGCCTACACGCCGTCGGCGCGCCTCAACGGCAAGCCGTCGACCGGCATCGGCGTGCAGCTCTCGCCGACCGGCAACGCGCTCGAGACCGCGACCCTGATCCGCAACCGGATGGGCGAGCTGCAGCGCTACTTCCCGGCCGGCGTGAAGTGGGACATCCCGTACGACAGCTCGCGCTTCGTGAAGATCTCGATCGGCCGCGTCGTCGAGACGCTGGTCGAGGCGGTGATCCTGGTCTTCCTGGTGATGTACCTCTTCCTGCAGAACCTGCGCTACACGCTGATCCCGACGATCGTCGTGCCGGTCGCGCTGTTCGGCGCGTTCGGCGCGATGTACGCCTTCGGCTACTCGATCAACGTGCTGACGATGTTCGCGATGGTGCTCGCGGTCGGCATCCTGGTCGACGACGCGATCGTCGTGATCGAGAACGTCGAGCGCATCATGAGCGAGGAGGGCCTGTCGCCGCGCGACGCGACCAAGAAGGCCATGCAGCAGATCACCGCGGCGCTGGTCGGCATCTCGGTGACGCTGGTCTCGGTGTTCCTGCCGATGGCCTTCTTCAGCGGCGCGGTCGGCAACATCTACCGCCAGTTCTCGCTGGTGATGGTGAGCTCGATGCTGTTCTCGGTGTTCCTCGCGATGTCGCTGACGCCGGCGCTCTGCGCGACCTTCCTGAAGCCGATCGAGAAGGGCTCCAAGCACGAGAAGCGCGGCTTCTTCGGCTGGTTCAACCGAGGCTTCACCGCGACGACCCACGGCTACGAAGGCTGGATCGCGAAGATGCTGAAGCGCACCGGCCGCTTCGTCGTGCTGTTCGTCGCGCTCGTCGTGCTGGTCGGCTTCCTGTTCACGCGGCTGCCGGGCTCGTTCCTGCCGAACGAGGACCAGGGCTACCTCATTGCCAACGTGCAGCTTCCGCCCGGCGCGACGCAGCGCCGCACGCTCGCCGTGATGCAGCAGGTCGAGGGCTACATCCTGAAGCAGCCCGAGGTCGACAAGATGGTCAGCGTGCTCGGCTTCAGCTTCTCGGGCAGCGGCCAGAACGCGGCGCTGGCGTTCGTCACCCTGAAGCCGTGGGACGACCGCAAGGGCGCCGAGCATTCGGCGCAATCGATCGCCGGCCGCGCCTTCGGTGCGCTGTCCGGCGTGCGCGATGCGTTCATCTTCGCGCTCAGCCCGCCGCCGATCCCCGAGCTCGGCAATGCGACCGGCTTCACCTTCCGCTTGCAGGACCGCGGCAGCAACGGCCACGCGGCGCTGGTCGCGGCGCGCAACCAGCTGCTCGGCATGGCGCAGCAGAGCAAGGTGCTGACCGGCGTGCGCCCCGATGGCCTGGAGGACGCGCCGCAGCTGCAGCTCGACATCGACCGCGACCGCGCGGCCGCGCTCGGCGTGTCGTTCGACGCGATCAACACCGCGCTGTCGACTTCGCTCGGCTCGGCCTACGTCAACGACTTCCCGAACGCCGGCCGCCTGCAGCGCGTCGTCGTGCAGGCCGACGCGCCCGAACGCATGCAGCCCGCCGACCTCTTGCAGCTCGACGTCACCAATGCCAAGGGTCAGGCGGTGCCGCTGTCGGCGATGGCGACGACGCGCTGGATCTACGGGCCGATGCAGACGATCCGCTACAACGGCTACCCGACGATGCGCATCGCCGGCGACGCCGCGCCGGGGTACAGCACCGGCGACGCGATGGACGAGATGGAGCGGCTCGCCCGGCAGCTGCCGCCCGGCTTCGGCTTCGAGTGGACCGGGCAGTCGCGCGAGGAACGGCTTTCGGGCTCGACCGCGACGATCCTGCTCGGCTTCTCGCTGCTCGCGGTGTTCCTCTGCCTGTCTGCCCTCTACGAGAGCTGGTCGATCCCGTTCGCGGTGCTGCTCGCGGTGCCGCTCGGCGTGTTCGGCGCGGTCTGCGGCGCGCTCTTGCGCGACATGCCGAACGACGTCTTCTTCAAGGTCGGCCTGATCACCGTGATCGGCCTGTCGGCGAAGAACGCGATCCTGATCATCGAGTTCGCGAAGGATCTGCACGCCGAGGGCATGGACCTCGTCGAGGCGACCTTGCGCGCGGTGCACCTGCGCTTCCGGCCGATCCTGATGACGTCGATCGCGTTCGTCCTCGGCGTGCTGCCGCTCGTGGTGTCGACCGGCGCCGGCTCGGCGAGCCAGCGCGCGATCGGCACCGGCGTGATGGGCGGCATGATCACGGCGACCTTGCTGGCGGTGTTCTTCGTGCCGATCTTCTTCGTCGTGGTGCGGACCTACTTCAAGGGCAGCGAACGGCAGCGGCGCATGCATGCGCATGCGCTCGAGGCGCCGCGGCCCGAGGACAGCGCCGGAGGCGTCGCATGAAGCGGCTGCAGCTCACGGCCATGGCCGCCGCGTCCATGCTGCTCGGCGGCTGCATGAACCTCGCGCCGACATACGAGCGGCCGGCCGCGCCGGTCGCCGCCGCGTATCCGGCCGATGCGCTGCCCGGCAGCGGCGCTGCAGCGGTCGACGTCGCCTGGCAGAGCTTCTTCGCCGACGCGCGGCTGCGCCGCCTGATCGAGCTCGCGCTGGCGGCGAACCGCGACCTGCGCGTCGCGGTGCTGAACATCGAGCAGGCGCGTGCGCTCTACGACGTCAAGCGCGCCGACCAGCTGCCGAGCCTCGGACTCGGGGCGAGCGCGCAACGCGGCCCCGGCACGACCGGCATCGTCAACACCTATGCGGTGGGCCTGGCGGTCAGCAGCTTCGAGCTCGACCTGTTCGGCCGCGTGAAGAACCTCGGCGCAGCGGCGCTCGCGCAATACTTCGCGACCGCCGAGACGCGCAAGGCGGTGCAGATCTCGCTGATCGCGTCGGTCGCCGACGCCTACGTCGCGATGCTCGCCGACGAGGAGCTGTTGCGCGTCACGCGCGAGACGCTGAAGACGCGCGAGGACACGACGCGCCTGACCAAGCTGCGCTTCGATCGCGGCGCGGCCTCCGAGATCGACTACCGCCAGGCCGAGCAACTGCTCGAGGGCGCGAAGGTCGTGCAGGCGCAGACCGAGCGCCAGCGCCTGCAGGACGAGAACGCGCTGGTGCTGCTGATCGGCCGGCCGTTGCCTTCCGACCTGCCGCCGGGGCTGCCGCTCGCCGGCCAGCAACTGCGCGCCGACCTGCCGGCCGGCCTGCCGTCCGATCTGCTCGAGCGCCGCCCCGACGTGCGCAGCGCCGAGCAGCAGCTGCTGTCGGCCAACGCGAACATCGGCGCGGCGCGCGCGGCGTTCTTCCCGCGCATCACGTTGACCGGCAATGCGGGTACCGCGAGCCTCGAGCTGTCGGGGCTGTTCAAGGGCGGCAGCTATGCGCTGACCGGCACCGCGTCGCTGCTGCAGCCGATCTTCGATGCCGGTCGCAACCAGGCCGACCTCGAGGTCGCGAAGGTCGATCGCGACCTCGCGGTCGCGCAGTACGAAAAGGCGATCCAGACCGCGTTCCGCGAGGTCGCCGATGCGCTCGCCGGCCGGTCGACGTTGACCGAGCAGTTGCGCGCGCAGACTGCACAGACGGCCGCGGCGCAGGCCGCCTACCGTCTCGCCGATCTGCGCTACCGCAGCGGCGTCACCAGCTACCTCGATCTGCTCGACACGCAGCGCACGCTGTTCGCGGCGCAGCAGGCCACGGTGCAGACGCAGGCGCTCGAGGTGCAGAACCGCATCGCGCTCTACAAGGTGCTCGGGGGCGGATGGACCGAACCGCCCCCGCCGGCGACGGCGGCCAATTGATCCAGATCCACTGCGCCTACACGTGGAACGTGCCGGTCCCGAGCAGGCCCAGCAGGCCGATCAGGATCAGGTAGATCGCGACGATGAAGTTCAGCAGTCGCGGAATCACGAGGATCAGGATGCCGGCGATCAACGCGATCAGCGGCGTCAGGACGAGGTGCATGTTCATGCGGGCTCCGTCGGGGCGATCCGGGGTCAGGGCGCGCGGCCGGTGATGAGCTGGTAGGCGACCAGCACGACGGCCACCAGCAACAGCAGGTGCAGCAGGCCGCCTGCCGTGAACGCGGTGACGAGGCCGAGGATCCAGAGGACGAAGAGCACCAGCGCGATGGTGTAGATCATGGTCGTACTCCCTTGTCGTACTCCCGTGCGACGGCCATGACGAGGGTGCCGCACGCCGGGGTGTTGATGGCTATAGCATCGCCAAAATGCCGGCCGAAGGCGATCGGGCGAGTCGCCGAGCGCGTGTAGGCGCATGCCTATCGCCGGCGGCAGTTGCCGGCTGTAGGGTTCCGCGCAGGTTGACGATTTCGGAGCAGCCGCGACGATCACGGAGCAGCGCCGCGCGTCCTGCGGCCCTAGGATCTCGTCACGTCATCGCACGCGCTGGCTCCTCCGAACCGATCGGCGGACGGCGATGCGGAACGGCGATTCCTCCGGCTTCAGGCCACACGCCTGCTTCGTCATCAACCTCGATCTGGGTCCGACCACCATGAACACTTGCTTCCTGTTCCGCACGCCGCTCGCTGCCGCCGCCGTCCTGCTGCTCGCCTCCGGTGCCGCGATGGCCGCGCCGGCCGATCCGGAGGCGGCCGCGGCCGCCTACTGCACGAGCACCGGCGGCAAGTCGACCGTCGTCCATCCGTACTCCAACACCAACGGCAACCCCGGCCAGTGGATTCGTTACGGCGGCACGAAGACGATGTGCACCTACACGGCAGACGACGGCTCGACGATCCAGATCTTCAACAGCACGCTGACGAGCACCTATCCGACGATGGCGGCGCTCGCCTACTACGCGCAGGTGCCGCTCGGCCAGACCTCGGGTAATCCCGCCGACGGCTATTGCCTGCAGATCGGCGGCACCTTCAACATCGGCGTGCCGGGCACCGGCAGCCTGTGGACGACCAAGCCCGGCGAAGTCAACGGCGACATGTGCGTGTTCGCCGACGGCTCGGCGATCGACACCTGGGGCCTGACCTACCATTCGGCCAACATCATCCGCGGCATCGACCTGTCGACGGTCCTGAAGTTCGCCAACCCGTACTGATCTCCGACGGTCCGTCGGGCGCGCCCGTGTCCACGCTCGTCCTCCAACGTGCGACGGCGCGCCCCCCGCTCTGGCAACATCATGGCTTGCGCCCCGCGCGAGCCATGCCAGCCGAGCCGAACGATTCCGCTTCCTCCGCGATCGCACTGCCGACGCAGCGCGTGCTCGGCGTTGCGGAAAGCGTCTGGTCCGGCCGCGATGCGATCGAGGACTACCTCGATCGGCTCAACCGCTCGTCGCAGATCGCGTCGCGCCGCATCCATCAATGGGACGCGCGGGACGACGGCGCGATGGGCCTGTCCAGCGTGCTGCTGTTGCCGCCCGACCAGCGCCGCATCGTGCAGACCGATCGCGCGCTCGAGTTCGATGCGTTCATGGGCGAGTTTCGCGGCAGCTTCGGCGTCGAGGTGATCGGCGGCGACACCGCCGCGTCGGCCGCCGTCTACATGGTCGGCCTGCCGCTGGCCGGCACGGTGACGGTGACGACGCGCCACGGTACGTGCACCGCGCGCGCCGGCGAAGGCGTCATCGTCGATCCGTCCGAGGTCGTCAGCTCGCGGCTGTCGGCGGGCATGCATTTCGTCGAGTTCTGCGTGCCCAAGGTCGAACTGGCGCGCCTCGCCGGCCTGGGCGTCGACGGCCGCCCCGAGCGCTGCCCGCGCTTTGCGCTGCACCTGCAGGAAGGGCTGGCGCGCCGGCTGCTCTTCATGGCCGCGCAGGCCGCCGACGTGCTGCAGGCGCCCGACATCGGGCCGGGCACGCGCATGATGTTCCAGCGCTGGTGCGAGATGATCGCGCTGACCCTGCTGCACGAGCAGCCGGTCGAGGCGCGCGCGCTGCCGGCGCCGCGTACCGAGCCCGCCACGCCGGGCGTCAAGCGCGCGCTCGACTACATCCATGCGCACGCCGACGGCGACATCGGCCTGGCGGACATCGCCGATGCGGCGCACCTGAGCGTCAGCAGCCTGCTGCGTCACTTCCAGAGCCAGCTCGGCATGTCGCCGTACAACTGCCTGAAGGGCGTGCGGCTGGAACGCGCGCGCGACGAGCTGCTCGCGGCCGATGCGCCCGCCGCGGTGCGCGACATCGCGCTGCGCTGGGGCTTCCAGAACGCCGGCAAGTTCAGCCAGACGTATCGGCTGCGCTTCGGCGAACTGCCGAGCCAGACGCGGGCGCGGCGCGGTAACACGCGCTGACGCCTGCTGCTTGCGGGGGTTCCGCTCCCGCGGCATGCTGTGCGCCGGACCACGATGAACATGCCGTGTCGGCTGCGGCATCGTCCGGTGCGCCCGTCGTCTCCCGGGAGATCGCCATGACTGCTCCAGCCCCCGCCACCGTCCCCGCATCCGCCGTCAAGCCGCCCGACGAGGCGCGCAGTCGCGACGTCGTGCTGCGCTTCTCGACGCAACGCTGCATCCATGCGCGCTTCTGCGTGCTCGGCGAGCCCGAGGTGTTCCTGGCCAACACGCCGGGTGCCTGGCTGCATCCCGAGCAGGCGACGGCCGAGCGCATCGCGAGCATCGCGGCGCAGTGCCCGTCCGGCGCGATCACCTACGAGCGGCTCGATGGCGGTCCCGACGAAGCGGCGCCGGCGGTCAACGTCGTGCGCATCCGCGAGAACGGACCCTTGGCCTTCGTGGCCACGCTGAAGATCGGGAACGGAATGGAGGCCGCCGGCGGCGGCTCGCCGTTCCGCGCCACCCTGTGCCGTTGCGGCGCCTCGCAGAACAAGCCGTTCTGCGATGGCTCGCATACGGCGGCCGGCTTCGTCGCGAGCGGCGAGCCGGCAACGCGCGAGTCGCAGCCGCTGGCGCAGCGCGGCGGCGTGCTCGAGGTCGCGCCGCAACGCAACGGCCCGCTGCAGGTCACCGGGCCGCTGGAGCTGTGCGCCGGGACCGGTCGGACCATCGATCGGGTCGAGCAGACGTGGCTGTGCCGCTGCGGGCAGTCGGGCAACAAGCCGTATTGCGACGGCTCGCATGCGCGGGCCGGGTTCAGCGCCGATGGTGCCTGATGCGCCCGCTGGTCGGCGCGGCATAGACGCGCGTATCCGGCGCGCGTAGAGTCGTCCTCCCTGCTGCGACGAGGGCGGAGCGCGGCAGGCTGTTCATCGACTGCCGCCCGAACGTCAGGAGGCAGCATGAACGACCGGTTCAAGAGCGCGGCGGACGCCGTGCTGGCCAAGACGGTAGGCGATGCGGGCGGCGTGCCCGGTGTGGTCGCGATGGCGACCGACCGACGCGCGAACTTCTACGAAGGCGCGGCCGGCCGGCGGCAGATCGGCAAGGACCAGCCGATGACGCCCGACACCGTGATGGCGATCTTCTCGACCACCAAGGCGATCACCGGCGTCACCTTGATGCAGCTCGTCGAGGAAGGCAAGGTGCGCCTGACCGACCCGGCGCGCGAATACGTGCCCGACATCGCCGAGCTGCAAGTGCTCGACGGCTTCGCCGCTGACGGCCAGCCGAAACTGCGCAAGCCGCGTACCGAGATCACGCTGAACCATTTGATGCTGCACACCTCGGGTCTGTGCTACGAATTCTTCAGCGGCGACGACCTCAAGTACCGCACCGCCAAGGGCATTCCGACCATCGTCTCGAGCAGCTATGCGGCGATCCGCACCGTGCTGCTGCACGACCCGGGCGATGCCTGGACCTACGGCGTCAACCTCGACTGGATCGGCAAGGTCGTCGAAGCCGTGCGCGGCCAGCGCCTCGGCCAGGTCATGCAGGACCGCGTCTTCGCACCCCTCGAGATGAAGGACATCGGCTTCGTGATGACGCCCGACATGCAGGCGCGCCGCGCCGTGATCCACGACCGCGCTGCGGACGGCAGGATCACCGCGGTGCCCGATCTGATGCTGCCGCAGCCGCCCGAGATGGACATGGGCGGGCATGGCCTCTATGCCAGCATCGGCGAGTACATGAAGTTCATCCGCATGATCCTCAACGACGGCGTCGGTCCGCAAGGCCGCGTGCTCAAGGCCGACACGGTGGCGCGCATGGCACGCAGCGGCCTGTCGGGCATCAAGGTCGGCGGCTGGAAAACGTCGATCCCGTCGCTGTCCAACGATGGCGAGTTCTTCCCCGGCCTGCCGAAGTCGTGGGGCTACACGTTCATGATCAACGACGCGGCGACGCCGTCGGGCCGTCCGGCCGGCCAACTGATGTGGGCGGGGCTCGCGAACCTCTATTTCTGGATCGACCGCCAGCAGGGTGTCGGCGGCTTCTGGGGCTCGCAGATCCTGCCGTTCCAGGATGTGTCGTCGTATCCGGGGTTCGTGGACTTCGAGACGACGGTGTATCGGCATCTGGCGCAGTAGGCATCGATGGCCGTGCCGCGGGTGGCGGGTCAGGAGCTCGCCATCGCGAAGCCTTCATAACCTGCCGCCGCCACCGCATCGCACTTCTTCCGATACGGCCCGACGCCGCCCACGTACGGCATGAAGACGCGCGCCTTGCCCGGCACGTTGGCACCCATGTACCAGGAGTTCGCGACCGGGAACAGCGTTGCGGCGGCGACCTCGTTGACGTGCGCGACCCAGGCGTCCTGCGCGTCGCGCGTCGCCTCGATGCGCACGTTGCCGCGCTCGCGCATCCACGCCAGGCAGTCGGCGATCCAGTCGACGTGCTGCTCGATGCAGACGATGACGTTGCTCAGCACCGACGGGCTGCCCGGGCCGGTGATGAAGAAGAGGTTCGGAAAGCCGGCGCTCATCAAGCCCAGCAAGGTGCGCGGGCCGGCGGCCCATTCGTCCTTCAGCGCGATGCCTTCGGTGCCACGAATGTCGATCGCGTTCAGCGCGCCCGTCATCGCGTCGTAGCCCGTCGCGAAGATCAGCGCGTCGAGCGCGACCTCCTCGCCGTCGCGCAGGCGGATGCCGCGCGGCGTGACGTGCTCGATCGGCGTCGCGCGCAGGTCGACGAGCCGCACGTTCGGGCGGTTGTAGGCCTGGTAGTAGCCGCTGTCGAGGCAGACCCGCTTGGTGCCGATCGGATCGCGCGGCATCAGGGCGGCCGCGGTGCGCGGGTCGTGCACCTGGGCGCGGATCTTCGCGCGCACGAAGTCGGCCGCGGTGTCGTTCGCCTTCGCATCGACGAGCAGGTCGTCGAACACGCGGCCGATGCTGGTGCGGCCGGCGTTCCAGTGCGTCTCGTAGATCGCGTCGCGCTCGGCAGGGTCGACCGCGAAGGCCGATTGCGTCGGCACCGGATAGCCGGCGACGCCGGCCACCGACTCGCGCGCCTGCTTCCTCATCTGCGCATAGCGCTGCTTGGTCGCCCGTTCGTCCTCCGGATCGAGCGGCTCGTTGCGCGACGGCAGCGAGTAGCCCGGCGTGCGCTGGAAGACCACCAGCTCCCGCGCCTGCTCGGCCACGACCGGGATCACTTGGATGCCCGACGAGCCGGTACCGATGACGCCGACGCGCATCCCGCTGAAATCCACCGGCGCGGTCGGCCAGAGCCCGGTGTGGTAGCGCTGGCCTTCGAAGTCGGCCAGGCCGGCGATCTCGGGCAGCTTGGCGTTCGACAGGCAACCGGTCGCCATGATGCAGAACCGCGCGCGCAGCGTATCGCCGTGCTCGGTCGTCACGCTCCAGAGGTTCGCCGCGGCGTCGTAGTGCGCCGAGACGACCCGCGTCGAGAGCCGGATGCTGCGCCGCAGGTCGTAGCGCTCGGCGACGTGATGGATGTACTTCAGGATCTCGGGCTGGCTCGCATAGCGCTCGGTCCAGCGCCATTCCTGCTGCAGCGCATCGTCGAACGAGTACGAGTACTCGAGGCTCTCGATGTCGCAGCGTGCGCCCGGATAGCGGTTCCAGAACCAGGTGCCGCCGATGTCGGTGCCGGCTTCGAGGACCTGCGCTTCGAGGCCCAGCCCGCGCAGCCGGTGCAGCATGTAGAGACCGGCGAAGCCGGCGCCGACGACGATGGTGTCGAGTGGTCGTCGGGAAGGCGTGGTACGGCTCATCGTTTGGAACCTCAAGCGGCTTCGAGATGCTGCTCGCGGAGCAGCTTCCAGATGTGGGTGCGCAGGTGCACGAACGACGCGGTGTCCATCACCTCCTCGATGTGCTGCAGGTCTTCCCAGCGCTCTTCGCGGCGCACGTTGCCGACCTGCACGATCTCGCGGATGCGTCCCGGCCGGCGCGACATCACGACCACGCGGTCGGCGAGGTAGACCGCCTCCTCGACCGCATGGGTGATGAAGAGCACGGTGCGCGGCTGGGCGCGCGCCAGCTTCACGAGCTCTTCCTGCATCACGACGCGGGTCTGCGCGTCGAGCGCGCCGAACGGCTCGTCCATCAGCAGCACGCCCGGATCGAGCGCATAGCTGCGCGCGATCGCGACGCGCTGCTGCATGCCGCCCGAGAGCTGGTGCGGATAGGCCTGCTCGTAGCCCGACAGGCCCATCAGCCCGATGTAGCGCTGCACGATCTTCGCGCGCTCGGCCTCGGCCACGCCCTTGCAGCGCAGCCCGAAGCCGATGTTGGCCTCGACCGTCTTCCATGGGAACAGCGCGAACGCCTGGAACACGACGGCGCGGTCCGGGCCGGGCTCGGTGATCTCGCGGTCGTCGACGCGCACCGAGCCGGTGGTCGGGAATTCGAGCCCGGCGACCATGCGCATCAAGGTCGTCTTGCCGCAACCCGACGGGCCGACGATCGCGACGAACTCGCGGTCGCGGATCTCGAGGTCGATGCCCGACAGCGCTTCGACGGTGGTGCCGCCGCGCGTGAAGCTGCGGCCGACATGATGGAAGACGATACGGCTCATGCTGCCTTGCCCCAATGCTGCTTGATGCGCCGCTCGACCGCCGCGAGCGCAACGTCGATGACGACGCCGACGAGGCCGATCGCGACCATGCCGGCCATCACGATGGACGTCGCCACGTTGAGCTGTGCCTGCACCATCATGTACCCGACGCCGCTGCCGACGACGATCAGCTCGGCGCCGATCAGCGACTGCCAGCCGATGCCGGCGGCGATGCGGAGGCCAGCGACGATAGCCGGCAGCGAGGCCGGCAGCAGCACCTCGGCGACGATGCGCGGGCCGCTCGCGCCCAGGGTGCGCGCCGCTTCGAGCAGGCGCGGGTCGACGTACTTGGCGCCGCGGTAGGCGTTGATCAGGCACGGCGCGAAGGCGCCCGAGACGATCACCAGGGTCGGCCCGCCGATGCCGGTGCCGAACCAGAGGCCGGCGAACGGCACCCACGCGATCGGCGCGACGAAGCGCAGCGCGCCGAAGAACGGCGCCACGATGTCGTCGAGCCAGCGGTACCAGCCCATCAGCAGGCCGAGCGGTATGCCGACCACCGCCGCGAGCCCGTAGCCGAGCGCGAAGCGGACCAGGCTCGCGACGAGGTGGCCCCACAAGGTCGCGCCCGAATACGGCTTGCCGCTCAGCTCGACGATCGCCTGCAGCACCGCGAGCGGGCCGGGCAGGTACTTGGCATCGATCCAGCCGCTCGCGCTGAGCAATTGCCAGATCACGAAGAAGCCGATCACGCCGGCGGCCGACCACGCCCACAGACGCGGCGCGCGTACCGCTGGCGGCCGCGGGCCGGGCGGCATCCGTGCGGTCACGCTGCCGTCCATCATCGCAGCCATGGCAGCGCCCGCTTCTCGAGCCATTCGAGGCCGCGCGTCATCGCGGCGCCGAGGATGCCGACCCACACCATCGCGAACAGGATCATGCCCGGATTGATGTCGAGCGCCGCGCTCGCCAGTACCTTGCCGAGCCCGGTGAACGCGCCGACGAGCTCGGCCGCGACGAGCGTCATCCAGGCCGTCTGCAGCGACAGCCGCAGGCCGGTGAAGATCATCGGCAGCGCGCCCGGCACGAGCACGTCGCGCACCAGCACCAGCGAGCGCGCGCCATGCACGCGCGCTGCCTCGAGCAAGGTGCCGTCGATGTTGCGCACGCCGGCGTAGGTGTTGATGACCGACGGCGTGAACGCCGAGACCCAGATCAGGAAGATCTTCGCGCCGTCGCCCAGGCCGAGCCAGAGGATCGCGAGCGGTATCCACGCGAGCGGCGGGATCGGCCGGAGCAGCGAGAACACCGGGCCGACCAGCGCATCGATGCGCCGGCTCATGCCCATCGCGAGGCCGAGCGGCACGCCGGTGCCGGCGGCGACCAGGAAGCCGAGCAGCACCAGCTGGCAGCTCTGCGCGACGTGCTGCCACAAGGTGCCGCCGGTGTAGCCGGGCGGCAGCGTGATCTGGCGCGCCGCCTGCCAGACGTCGACCGGCCGCGGGAAGCGGCCGCCGCTGACCCAGCCCGCCGATGCGGCCGCGAACCACAGCGCCACGGCCGCGACCATCGCGACGCTGCCGATGACGACGCGTCGCCCGCTGCTCGCCGTCGCGAACATCATGCGGTGCCGGCCGCTTGGTTCGCCGCTTGGTGCGGCTGATGGGCCATGTCCTCGAGCAGCAGCAGCATCGCGGTGCAATCCTCCTCCTGCCGTCCCCATGACTTGGCGAGCGCGAACATCTCGCGCGCATAGGCGCCGAGGCCGAGCGGCGCGCCGACCGAAGACGCGAGGTTCAACGCGAGCTGGATGTCCTTCAGCCCCATGCGCAGCGGGAAGTCGGGCGTCACGTCGCCGGCCAGCACCTTGCCGGGGAAGTTGGTCAGCAGCTGGCCCCGGCCGGCGGTGGTGTTCGACAGCACCTTCACGACGGTCGAGCGATCGAGGCCGAGCTTGGCCGCGAACATCAGCGCCTCGCCGGTCAGCACCATGCCGACCATGGCCATGTAGTTGTTGACGAGCTTGAGCCGGATCGCGCTGCCGAACGGACCGACATGCACGATGGTGTCGGCCATCGCGTCGAACGCCGGCCGCGCGTCGGCGAGATCGGCATCGCTGCCGCCGGCCATGATCAGCGCCTTGCCGGCGGCGGCCTCGCGCGGCGTGCGGCCGACCGGCGCGTCCATGCAGCGCAGGCCCAGCGCCTTCAGGTCGGCGCCGATGCGATCGGTCTCGACGGCGTCGCCGGTGCTCATCTCGATGACGAGCGCGTGGCGTGCCAGGGTTGCTGCTGCGCCGTCCTCGCCGAACAGCGCGGCGCGCACATGGGCCGAGGTCGGCAGCATCGTGATCAGGATGTCGGCGCCGCGCGCGGCGTCGGCCGGCGATGCCGCGAGGCGCACGCCGCTGTCGGCCAGGCGTTGCCGCGCGGCCGGCATCACGTCGTAGCCGGCGCAGGCGAACCCGCTCCGGGCGAGGTTGCGCAGCATCGCGCCGCCCATCGTGCCGAGGCCGAGGAAGGCGATCGTCGGGCGTCCCGAACGTGCGTAGGCGTCAGGCACCGCGCTGCTCCCGGAGGCGTTCGAGCGCTGCGACGATCGCATCCGCATCGAGACCGTACTTGCGGAAGAGGTAGGGCGTCGAGCCGCCTTCGGCGTAGGTGTCCTGCACGCCGATGCGCGCGAACGCCGCGCCGCTGCCGGCCTCGGCGAGCACCTCGGCCACCGCCGACCCGAGCCCGCCGATCGTCGTGTGGTTCTCGGCCGTCACGACGACGCCGGTCGCGCGCGCCCAGTGGCGCACCGCCTCGGCATCCAGCGGCTTGATGGTGTGCAGGTTGACGACCGCGACCTGGCGGCCGCGCTGCGCGAGCGTCGCGGCCGCGGTCAAGGCCTGCTGCACCAGCGCGCCGCAGGCGAAGACCACCGCGGCGTCGCCTGCACGCCGCACCTCGGCCTGGCCGATCGTCAGCCCGCGCGGCCGGAAGTCGGCGCCGAGCGCGCTCTCGGGGCGCCGCATGCGCAGGTAAACCGGGCCGTCGTGGGCCGCGGCGGCGCGCACGGCCGCGGCGATCTGCTCCGGTCCCGACGGCTCGATGATCGTCATGTTCGGCAATGCGCGCATCAGCGCGATGTCGTCGATCGCCTGGTGCGACACGCCGAGCAAGGTCGTGAGGCCGGGCAGGAAGCCGACGATCTTCACGTTGGCGCGCGGATAGGCGATCTGCATCGCCACCTGGTCGTAGGCGCGCCGCGTCGCGAACACGCTGAAGGTGTGCACGAACGGCATCTCGCCGCAGGTCGCCATGCCGCCGGCCGCGCCCATCATGTTGGCTTCGGCGATGCCGAAGTTGTGGAAGCGCTCCGGCAGCGTGTCGCGGAACACGTCGGTCTCGGTCGCCGGCGTCAGGTCGGCGCTCAGGCAGACGATGCGCGGATCGGCCTGCGCGGCGGCGACGAGCGCATCGCCGTAGAGCTTGGGGATCGCGCCGCGGGAGGTGAAGTCGCCGACCTTGAGGTCGGTCTCCGTGAGCGTGGCGCTCATGCGGCAACTCCGATGATTTCAAGTTCCGCCAAGGCCCGATCCGCATCCGCGCGCGACAGCTTCATGTTGTGACCGAACTGCCCTTCGAGGAAGCCGACGCCCTTGCCGACCAGGGTCTCGGCGACGATGACGGTGGGCTTCGTCGTCTCGCGCCGCGCGGCCTCGAACGCCCGTTGCAAGGCCGCGATGTCGTGCCCGTCGACCTCGATCGCTCGCCAGCCGAAGCTCTCCCACTTGGCGCTCACCGGCCCGAGGCGCAGCACGCGGTCGGTGTGGCCTTCGACCTGCATCCAGTTCATGTCGACGATCACGCACAGGTTCGATGCCTGCCGGCTGCCGGCGGCGAGCGCCGCTTCCCAGACCTGGCCTTCCTGCATCTCGCCGTCGCCGAGCACGACATAGACGCGGTACGGTGCATGGCGACGCCGGCCGGCAAGCGCCATGCCGAGGCCGACCGAGACGCCCTGGCCGAGCGAGCCGCAGGTCGCCTCGACCAGCGGACCGAGGCGCTGCGACACGTTGACCTCGAGCTCGGAGCCGTCGACGCCATAGCTGTCGAGGCGCTGCGCATCGATCAGGCCGCGCTCGGCGAGCGCGGCGTGGAACAGCGCCGAGTTGTGCGCGGTCGACAGCAGGAAGCGATCGCGGTCCGGCCAGCGCGGGTCGTCGGCGCGCAGCCGCAGCTCGCCGAAGAACAGCGTGGCGAAGATGTCGGCGGCGCCCAGGCCCTGCTGCACATAGCCCTGGCCGAGCGCGCCGACCATGCGCACGACGTGGCGGCGCATCGCGTGCGCATGCGCCGCGATCGCGGGCGGATCACTTGCGAGCGGATCGTGCGGATACATGCAGGGGCGTCGTGGAGGAAGCGGCGGAGCGCGCCGTCGCATGCGGCAGCACGATGGAACCGGTGGAGGCCGTGGACGTGGCGGACGCCGATGCGCGCGCCCGTCGCGCCCGCTCGACCGCCGGCGGCGGCGCGGTCGTGCCGCGCACGATCAGCTCGAGCTCGATGAACGCATGCTCGGGCGGCCCGGACGGCGCCGTCGTCTGCGCGTCGAGCAACAGGCGCGCCGCGGTCTCGCCGAGCTCGAACGCCGGCACGTGCAAGGTCGTGATGCCGGGCCGGCAATGCGCCGCCATCTCGATGTTGTCGAAGCCGGTGATCGAGATCTGCTCGGGCACGCGCAGCTCGCGCCACAGGCATTCCTGCAACGCGCCGTAGGCCAGGATGTCGTTGCCGCACATCACCGCGGTCGGCGGCTCGGGCAGGCGCAGCAGCGCGGCCATCGCATGGCGCGCCTCGGGCACGGTATAGGGCCGCTCGGTCACGCGCTCGGGCGGCAGCGCGATGCCGCGCTTCTGCAACGCACGGCGGAAGCCGGCGATGCGCTCGGCCGCACGGTCGTTGTCCTTCGCCTGGCCGGCGATCACGCCGAAGCGGCGATGGCCGATGTCGAGCAGGTAGTCGGCGATGCGCTCGGATTCGGCCGCGTTGTCCCAGCCGACCGTCGGCCACGCGGCCGTCGCGTCGTAGTGGCAGGTGGTGACGAACGGCACGCCGCGCTGGCGCAGCATGTCGTAGACCTCGGGGCCGCGCACCGTGCCGACCAGCATCAGCCCGTCGATGCCGCGCTCGAGCAGCGCGCGCACCTCGGCGGCTTCGCGCGCCGGGCTGTAGTTGTTCGACGCGAACAGCAGCTGGTAGCCGCGCGCCTGGATCGTCTGCTGCAGGCCGTCGACGATCTTCGCGAACAGCGCGCTGTCGACCGTCGGCACGATCGCGCCCATCGTGCGCGTCTTGCGCGAGGCGAGCGACCGCGCCGCGCCGTGCGGCACGTAGCCCGCCTCGGCGAGCACCGTCTCGGCCCGCGCGCGCAGCTCGGGGCGCACGAGGTCCGGATGGTTCAGCACGCGCGACAACGTGGCCGCCGAGATGCCGCTGCGATCGGCGACCTCCTTCAGCGTGCCCGGCGGCGGCAGCGGTTTCCTCGTCGTCATGCGGGTGCGGCGCGCGATAGACGATTCAAGAAAGCGCTTTCAGGATTCGATCCATGCCGGAAGCATAGAGGCCGCCGCCGCTCCGGGTCAACCATCGATTCCCCGCGCTCCGGAAGGATTTCTCCTAGGAATTTCCCTAGCCGTGTTTGACATCGGGAACCTGCTTGGGCCAGCATGCGTCTGAATGCGCTTTCAGGCGCTGCCGACAGGAGACATGCTCATGCCCCATCCGATCGTCCACACCGGCCTCGTTCGTGCCCTCGCCGCCGCCGCCGCGCTGGCCGTCGTCGGCCATGCGCAGGCGCAGGCGCCGACGCCGATCAAGGTCAGCTACCAGATCTCGTACTGGGCGCTGCCGATCTACATCGCGACCGAGAAGAACTGGTGGGCCGAGGTCGGCCTGAAGCCCGAGTTCGTCGTCTATCCGGCCGGCGCGCAGCAGATCGCCGGTGCGGCCTCGAAGTCGTGGGACGTCGGCGGCACCGGCTCGCCGCCCGCGGTGCTCGGCTCGCAGCGCTACGACATCATCACCGTCGGCCTGACGAACGACGAGTCGGCGACCAACGCGGTGATGGCGCGCAAGGACAAGATCGCCGCGATCAAGGCCGATCCGGCCAAGGAGCTGAAGGGCCAGCAGATCCTGCTGAGCCCCAACTCCACCGGCGAGTACGCGACGATGGCCTGCCTGAAGAAGTGGGGCCTGCAGCGCACCGACGTCAACATCGTGCCGCTCGCGCCGGCGCAGCTCGTCTCGGCCTACACCGGCGGCAACGGCATGCTCGCCGGCACCTGGGCGCCCAACACCTACACGCTCAACGAGCAGATCGGCGCCGAGGTCATCTGCAGCGGCAAGGACGCCGGCGCGATGGTGCCGGGCGCGCTCGTCGCGCGCCGCGAGTTCGCGAAGGAAAGCCCGGAGACGGTCGCGAAGTTCCTCGCGATCTACCTGCGCGCGGTGAGCTTCGAGAAGAACAACAAGGCCGAGTTCATGACGATGCTGCGCAAGTTCTTCGATGCCAACGGCATCAAGCTGAAGGACAACTATCTGCAGACCGAGATGGACCGGCCGATCTTCCCGCTCGACGAGCAGCTGAAGCTGATGTCGCGGGCGTCGGGCAAGTCGACGGTCGACAACGCGTTCGAGGCGCTGTCGGGCTACCTGAAGGCGGTCGGCACGATCACCGACGTGCCCGACCCGAAGAGCTTCATCACCGACGACTACATGAAGCTGATCGACAAGACGCCGGCGCTCAAGACGTTCGCCAACAAGACGAACTGAACATGGCCATCCGCAAGCTCAAGTCCGCGACCGCGGCGACCCGGCAGATCGAGGACACCGCGCGCCAGGTCGCGGCCGAGATGCTGGCCGAGATCGAGCGCGGCGGCGAGGCCGCGGTGCGCCGCTATGCCGAGAAGCTCGACCGCTGGACCGGCGACATCGTCGTCTCCCATGCCGAGGTCGAGCGCCGCACCGCGGCGATTCCGTCCGGCATCCGGCGCGACATCGAGTTCGCGACCGCGCAGGTGCGGCGCTTCGCCGAGGCGCAGCTCGCGTCGATCAAGCCGTTCGAGGTCGAGATCTCGCCGGGCCTCGTCGCCGGCCAGCGGCTGATCCCGGTCAACGTCGCCGGCTGCTACGTGCCGACCGGCCGCTATGCGCACATCGCGTCGGCCTACATGAGCATCGCGACCGCGAAGGCCGCCGGCGTGCCGACCGTGATCGCCTGCTCGACGCCGTTCCGCGGCGAGGGCATCCATCCGCAGGTGCTCCATGCGATGCGGGTCGCCGGCGCCGACGTGATCATGACCCTCGGCGGCGTGCAGGCGATCGCGACGATGGCCTACGGCCTGTTCACCGGCAAGCCCGCGGACATCATCGTCGGCCCGGGCAACAAGTTCGTCGCCGAGGCCAAGCGCATGCTGTTCGGCAAGGTCGGCATCGACGTGTTCGCCGGACCGTCCGAGGTCTGCGTGATCGCCGATGCGACGGCCGATCCGGCGATCGTCGCCTCCGACCTCGTCGGCCAGGCCGAGCACGGCCACGAGTCGCCGGCGTGGCTGATCGCGACCGACGAGGCGCTGGCGCACGACGTGATGAAGCGCGTGCCCGGGCTCGTCGCGCAGCTGCCGCCGACCGCGCGCGATGCGGCCGGCGCGGCATGGCGCGACCATGGCGAGGTGATCGTCTGCGACACGCGCGAGGAAGCCGCGCGCGTGTCCGACGACTACGCGTCCGAGCACCTCGAGGTGCACTGCGCCGACCTCGACTGGTGGCTCGAGAACCTCACCTGCTACGGGTCGCTCTTCCTCGGCGAGGAGACCACGGTCGCGTTCGGCGACAAGGCGAGCGGCCCGAATCACATCCTGCCGACCAAGGGCGCGGCGCGCTATTCGGGCGGCCTGTCGGTGCACAAGTTCATCAAGACGGTGACGTGGCAGCGCATGACGCGCAGCGCGAGCAGGCAGACCGCCGAGGTCACCGCGCGCATCTCGCGCCTCGAAGGCATGGAGGCGCATGCGCGCACCGCCGACGATAGGCTCGCGAAGTACTTCCCCGGCGAGGCGTTCGATCGCGGCGTCGCGGTCGCCGAATAGCGGCGCGCGATGGCGGTGAATGCGCGGATCGCCGCGCTGTTCGATCTGTCGGGCCGCGTCGCGCTGGTGACCGGCGGCAACTCCGGCATCGGGCGGGCGATCGCCTGGGCGCTCGCCGCGGCGGGCGCGCGCGTCGTGCTGGCGGCACGGCGCGCCGACGCGCTGGCGACGGCGGTGGCCGACTTCGCGGGCGACGGCCTGACCGCCGCGGCGCTGCCGTGCGACTTCGCCGATCGTTCGATCTATGCCGGCATCGCGGCCCGTGCCGCCGCGCCGTTCGGCGCACCCGACATCCTCGTCAACGCGGCCGGCATCAACGCGCGCCTGCCGTTCGACCACGACGACGATCGCCACTGGGACGACACGCTGGCGATCAACCTGACCGCGCCGTTCCTCTTGACGCGCGCGCTCGCGCCGGCGATGCGCGCGCGCGGCTGGGGCCGCATCGTCAACATCGCGTCGCTGCAGAGCCTGCGCGCGTTCGCGAACAGCGCGCCGTACGGCGCGTCCAAGGGCGGCATCGCGCAACTGACGCGCGCCACGGCCGAGCACTGGTCGCGCCACGGCGTCACCTGCAATGCGATCGGGCCGGGCTTCTTCGCGACGCCGCTGACCGCGCCGGTGCTGGCCGACCCGGCACGCGCCGACGCGATGGCGAAGAAGACCATGATGGGCCGCAACGGCGAGCCGGCCGACCTGTACGGCACCGCGGTGTTCCTCGCGAGCGATGCGTCGGCCTACGTGACCGGCCAGGTGCTGTTCGTCGACGGCGGCTACTCGGCAGGTTGAACGCGACGAACGAAGGCGACCGATGAAGGCCCTGG
This sequence comes from Pseudomonadota bacterium, assembly GCA_018241265.1. Lineage (GTDB taxonomy): Bacteria > Pseudomonadota > Gammaproteobacteria > Burkholderiales > Burkholderiaceae_C > JAFEEF01. Next base: position 47,986 of record JAFEEF010000049.1, read on the forward strand.
TCTATACCGCCCCCGGCGAAGTCACCTACCGCGACGAGGCCGATCCCGTCGTCGGCGCCGGCGACGCGCTGCTGCGCATCGAGGCGGTCGGCATCTGCGGCTCGGACATGCATGCGTTCCACGGCCACGACCCGCGCCGCCATCCGCCGCTGATCCTCGGCCACGAGCTCGTCGGCACGGTGATCGACGGCGCCGGCATCGGCCGCCGCGTGACCGCCAATCCGCTCATCGTCTGCGGCCTCTGCGATCCGTGCGTGCAGGGCCGCAACAACCTGTGCCGCCGCCGCGCGATGGTCGGCATGACGCGGCCCGGCGCCTATGCCGAGCGGATGGCGATCCCGGCGCAATGCCTGATCGACCTGCCGGCCGGCATGCCGGCGCGCGTCGCCGCGCTGACCGAGCCGGCCGCGACCGCGGTGCATGCGATCGCGCTCGCCGAGCGGGCGCGCTGGCGGCCGCTGAACGAAGCGCGCGCGTTGATCCTCGGCGGCGGTGCGATCGGGCTGCTGGCGGCGCTGTTCCTGCGCCACCGCGGCGTCGACGTGACGCTCGCCGAGACCAACCCGCTGCGCCGCGCGTCGGCCGAATGCCATGCCGGCTGCGCGACCTACGACCCGCGCGAGCGCGGCCCCGAGCCCGACGCCTACGGCTTCGTCATCGATGCGGTCGGCGCGAAGCCGACGCGCCAGGCGGCGCTCGCCGCGGTGCAGCCGGGCGGCGTCGTGCTGCACATCGGCCTGCAGGACTGGGCGAGCGAGATCGACATGAGGAAGCTCACGCTCGACGAGATCACGCTGATCGGCACCTACACCTACACGACCGCCGACCTGCGCGCGACCGTCGCCGCCCTCGGCCGCGGCGCGTTCGGCGACCTGTCGTGGGTCGAGGAGCGCGCGCTGGCCGATGGCGCGCGCGCGTTCGCCGACCTCGACCAAGGCCGCACCGCCGCGGCCAAGCTCGTGCTCGTGCCGGGCTAACCCGGGCCGGCGCTGCACGGGCCGCTGTCTAGAATCCTTGCCGGCCCGCACGTCGCGGGCCGCGCACTTGCAGGAGACCCATCCGATGACGACGACGGCGCGGCGCGTGTTCTTGTCGCAGGCCACCGCACTGACCGCGAGCCTCGCGGTGCCCGCGTTCGCGCAGAGCGGGCCCGAGTTCAAGCTCAAGTTCGCGAGCAACCTGCCGGTGATCCATCCGCTCAACGTGCGCGCGAAGGAAGCCGCCGATGCGATCGCGAAGGACAGCGGCGGCAAGATCGAGATCCAGGTGTTCCCGAACAACCAGCTCGGGTCGGACACCGACATGCTGTCGCAGATCCGCTCGGGTGCGATCGACTTCTTCACGCTGTCGGGACTGATCCTGTCGACCCTGGTGCCGGTGGCGTCGATCAACGGCATCGGCTTCGCGTTCAAGGACTACGAGCAGGTCTGGGCCGCGATGGACGGCGAGCTCGGTGCGTTCGTGCGCGGCGCGATCGCCAAGGCCGGCCTCGTCGCGATGAACAAGATCTGGGACAACGGCTTCCGCCAGATCACGACGTCGACCAAGCCGATCACGTCGCCGGCGGATCTCAAGGGCTTCAAGATCCGCGTGCCGGTGAGTCCGCTGTGGACGTCGATGTTCAAGGCCTTCGATGCGGCGCCGGCCAGCATCAACTTCGCCGAGGTCTATTCGGCGCTGCAGACGAAGATCGTCGAGGGCCAGGAGAACCCGCTCGCGATCATCCAGACCGCCAAGCTCTACGAAGTGCAGAAGTACTGCTCGCTGACCAACCACATGTGGGACGGCTTCTGGTTCCTCGTCAACGGCAAGCTGTGGGAGAAGCTGCCGAAGGAGCTGAAGGACGTCGTCGCCAAGCACGTCGACGCCGCCGCCCTGCACGAGCGCGACGACGTGCGACGCCTGAACAACTCGGTCGAGGTCGAGCTGAAGGCCAAGGGCATGGCGTTCAACACCGTCAACGCCGATCCGTTCCGTGCCGCGCTGAAGAAGGCGCACTTCTACAGCGACTGGAAGGCCAAGTACGGCGCCGATGCGTGGGCGCTGCTCGAGAAGTATTCCGGCAAGCTCGAATAGGGCGCCGATGAACCCGGCGGCCGTCGAGGCCGATCGAGCACCGCCGCGTGCCTGGATCGCGCGCCTCGACCGCGCGATGGGCTGGCTCTCCGAACTGCCCGCGGCATTGCTCGTGCTGGTCGAGATCGGCGTGCTGTTCGCCGGCGTCGTCGCGCGCTATGTGTTCGACGCGCCGCTCACCTGGTCGGACGAGCTCGCATCGGTGCTGTTCCTCTGGCTCGCGATGTTCGGCGCGGTGATCGCGCTGCGCCGCGGCGAGCACATGCGGCTGTCGACGATCGTCGCGCGCCTTGCGCCCGGCACGCGCGCCTGGGTCGAACTGATCGCACGCCTCGTCGTGATCGGCTTCGTGCTCGAGATCATCCTGCCGGCGAGCGAGCACTTCGAGTCGCAGTGGGACATCCTGACGCCGGCGCTCGAACTGCACGATGGCCTGCGCGTCGGTGCGATCGCGGTGGGCGCGATCCTGATGCTGCCGATCGCGGTGCTGCAGTTGCTGCAGCGCGCGCCGCCCGGCCGCATCGCGGCCGGCATCGCCGTGCTGCTCGCGATCGGTGCGGCGTTCTGGTTCGCACGGCCGTTCTTCCATGCCTGGGGCAACGCCAACCTGCTGTTCTTCTTCGTCGGGCTGGTCGCGGTCTGCGTCGCGGCCGGCGTGCCGATCGGCTTCGCGTTCGGCGTCGCGACCTTGTCGTACCTCGCGCTCGCCACCGACACGCCGCTGACGATCGTCGTGAGCCGCATGGACGAAGGCATGTCGAGCCTGGTGCTGCTCGCGGTGCCGCTGTTCGTCTTCCTCGGGCTGCTGATCGAGATGACCGGCGTCGCGCGCGCGATGGTCGACTTTCTCGCTTCGCTGCTCGGCCATGTGCGCGGCGGCCTGGCCTACGTGCTGCTCGGCGCGATGTACCTCGTCTCCGGCATCTCGGGCTCGAAGGCGGCCGACATGGCCGCGGTCGCGCCGGCGCTCTTTCCGGAGATGAAGCGGCGCGGCGCCGAGGACGGGCGGCTGATCGCGCTCTTGTCGGCGTCGGGTGCGATGTCGGAGACGATCCCGCCGAGCCTCGTGCTGATCACGATCGGCTCGGTGACCGGCGTGTCGATCGCGGCGCTGTTCACCGGCGGCCTGCTGCCGGCCCTGGTCGGCGCGCTCGCGCTCTGCGTCGTCGTCTGGTTCCACACGCGCGGCGAAAGCCTCGCGCACGTGCAGCGGGCCGGCGCCCGGCAGATCGGCAAGGCCTTCGTCGTCGCGCTGCCGGCGCTCGCGCTGCCGTTCGTGATCCGCGCGGTGGTCGTCGAAGGCATCGCGACCGCGACCGAGGTCTCGACCGTCGGCATCGCCTACGCGGTGATCGTCGGACTCGTCGTCTATCGGCGGTTCGACGGGCGACGTGTCTACCCGATGCTCGTCGAGACGGCCTCGCTGTCGGGCGCGATCCTGTTCATCATCGGCTGCGCCACCGCGATGGCGTGGGCGCTGACGCAGTCGGGCTTCTCGCAGCAGCTCGCCCGCTGGATGGCCGCGGTGCCGGGCGGCAAGGGCGGCTTCCTCGCGGTGTCGGTGGCCGCGTTCGTGATCCTCGGCAGCGTGCTCGAAGGCATACCGGCGATCGTGCTGTTCGGGCCGCTGCTGTTCCCGATCGCGCGCGCCGCCGGCGTGCACGAGGTGCACTACGCGATGGTCGTGATCTTCGCGATGGGCCTCGGTCTCTTCGCGCCACCGTTCGGCGTCGGCTTCTATGCGGCGTGTGCGATCGGGCGGGTCGATCCGGACCGGGCGATTGCGCGTGTCTGGCCGTATCTCGGGGCACTCGTGGTCGCGCTGATCGTGATCGCCGCGGTGCCTTGGCTTTCGATCGGTTTCCTGTGACATCCGGGGGCGAGATGCCGGCCACACAGCGTCTGAGCGTCAAGCCCGATAGGTCTTGATCACCGCGGCGTCGTCGAGCTCCGACCAGCCGCGCGCCACGGTCTCGCGAAACTTCGCCAGCGCCGCATTGCCGAGCGGCGTCGCATGGCCGACGCTCGCGGCCAGCGCGGTCGCCAGGGTCATGTCCTTCGTCAGGATGTGCGCCTGGGCGCGCGGCTCGAAGTCGTCCTCGAGCACGCGCGCCATGCGGTCCTGAAAGGCCCACGACGAGCCGCTCGACGCGGCGATGATCGCGAACGCCGTCTTCGCGTCGAGCCCGATCTTCTCCGCCAGCGCGAGCGCTTCGGCGCCCGCGACGAGGTTGATGCCGGCGAGCAGGTTGTTGACGAGCTTGGCCTTGGCCGCATCGCCGATGCGCTCGCTGACGACGAAGCGCTTGGCCGCGAGGTCGGCGAGCACCGCCTGCCACGGCTCGAGCACGTCGGCCGGCGCGGCCAGCATCATGCTCATCGTGCCGTCGGCCGCGCGTGCCGGGCCGCCGGAGATCGGCCCGTCGATCATCGCGATGCCGTGCGACGCCAGCCGCTCGGCGAACCCGATCGAATCCTGCGGCGCGATCGTCGAGCAGAGCATCACGGCGCGCGGCCGCGGCGCGGCATGGACCACGCCGTCATCGGCAAACAGCACCGCGTCGATCTGCGCTGCGTTGACGACGACGATCGCGACGAAGTCGGCCTGGCCGGCCAGCGCGCGCGGACTGTCGGCGACCACGATGCCGGCGCCGCGCGCTTCGTCCTCCGCGGCCGGCCGGATGTCGCGCGCGATCACGCGATGGCCGCGCGCACGCAGGTTCCTGGCCATCGCCATGCCCATCGCGCCGATGCCGATCAGGCCGATGGCAGGCGCCGCGGGTGCGGGGTCGAGCGTGCTCATCGTGCCTGCTTCCCGATCTCGGCCGGGGCGGTCAGCGGGTCGTAGCGGGCCTCGCGCTTCTGCTTCCACGCCTCGATCGCCTTGCCCATCTCCGCGGTATCGAAGATCGCGCTCTGCAGCACCGCCATGTGCCGCAGGCTCTCGGCGGTGCCGTGGTCGCGCGCGTGGTTGAGCGCGAGCTTGCTGCCGGCGACCGCGAGCGGCGACTTGGCGGCGATGCGTCCGGCCATCGCGAGCGCCTGCTCGACGACCGCGGCCGCATCGGGCACCACGGCATTGACGAGGCCGGCCTGCAGCGCGCGCTCGGCGTTCAGCCGGTCGCCCGTGTAGGCCAGCTCGCGCGCGACGCCGGGCGGCACGATCTTGGCCAGTCGTTGCAGCACGCCGAGGTCGGCCATCATGCCGATGTGGATCTCCTGCACGGTGAAGAACGCATCGGCGCTGCACAGCCGGATGTCGCAGGCGGTCGCGAGGTCGAGCGCGCCGCCGACGCAGGCGCCCTGGATCGCGCAGATCACCGGGAACTGCGCCCGGTCAAGGGCATCGAGGCAGTCGATCAGTCCGCCGAGGTTGGACTGGAACGCGAGCCGCGCGCGCGGCGTGTCCGCGGCGACGATCGCGGCGTCGTCGGCGAAGACGTCGAGCGACATGCCGGCGCTGAAGTGCTTGCCGGTCGACGAGATCACGAGCGCGTGCATGCCTTCGTCGTGCAGCGCGCGGACGGCATCGCGCAGCGCCGGAAAGAACGCCCACGCCATCGTGTTCATGCGCTCCGGGCGGTTGAGCTGCAGGTGGCCGACGCGGCCTTCGACGCCGACCCGAAAGAACTCGTTGCTGATCGTGTTGCTCATGGCGATGCAGGATGGTTGGGCAGCAGGATGAATGACCATGCGGCAAAGCAACGCTCCGCGCCGTGCCGCGGACAGACTCTAAACTGCATCGCATGGAAGCCGGACCCTCGCTCGTCACCGCCGACGGCCTTGCGCTGACGCTGCGCGTCTGGCCGGTCGCGCGGGCGCAGGGCAGCGTGCTGATCGTGCACGGCCTGGGCGAGCACGTCGGCCGCTATGCGGCGGTGGCCGCGCAGCTCAATCGCTGGGGCTGGTGCGTTGCCGGCTACGACCAGCGCGGCCACGGCGCAAGCCAGGGTCCGCGCGGCGGGCTGGCGCATCCGGAGGCGCTGCTCGAGGACCTCGCGCGTGTCGTCGACGCCGCCCGCGCGAGCCTGCCGGGCCCGCTGCTGCTGCTCGGCCACAGCCTGGGCGGCCTGGTCGCGGCGCGGTTCGCTGCGGGTGGCGGCGCGTGGGAGCGGCCGGTCGATGCGCTGGTGCTGTCGTCACCGGCGCTCGATCCGGGCATGAACGCGATCCAGAAGGCGCTGCTCGCGGTGCTCGGGCCGATCGCGCCGAACCTCGCGCTCGGCAACGGCCTGAAGCCGGCCTGGATCTCGCGCGACCCGGCGGTGGTGCAGGCCTACATCGACGACCCGCTGGTGCACGACCGCGTGACGCCGCGCCTCGTGCGCTTCATCGTCGATGCCGGCCGCATCGTCCGCGAGCGCGCGGCGACGTGGTCGGTGCCGACCCTGCTGCTCTATGCCGGCAGCGACCGCTGCGTCGATCCGGCCGGCAGCCGCGCTTTTGCTGCATCAGCGCCGCCGGCGTTCGTCGCGCGGCGCGAGTTCGCGGCGCTCGCGCACGAGATCTTCAACGAGCCCGAGCGCGACCAGGTGTTCGCGGCGTTGCGCTCGTGGCTGGGGGCGATCGCGCCGGTCAGCGTCGATCACTGAAGCCGGTCAGTGCTCGACGGCCACGCCGACCGCCGTCGACGTCGCCAGCACCTTGCCCGCCGCGTTGTTGTCCATCAGATCCAGCTTGAGGCTGTAGTGACCGGCCGGCGGGTTGAGCCAGACCTCGGTGTGGCCGTTGCCGAACTCCATCGTCTCCTCGTGGCCGCCGTCCGGCGTGACATGCAACCGGAAGTGCCCCGTGCCGGGATCCGGCACGGCGGTGCTCGACACGTTGTAGCCCGATGCATGGAACTCGACGCGCAGCGGCGCCTTCTGCGTGCTGCCGTCGCGCGGCGCGAGCAGCGCGACGCCGCGCACGACGAGGCGCTTCGGATCGACGTCGGCGTTCTTCTTCGTGACGGTGACGTGGATCGGCTTGCTGTAGACGAAGTTCGGGATGTGCTTGTTGTCGGCGAGCACCAGACGCAAGGTGTAGGCACCCGGCGGAAACGTCAGCACCGTCTCCATCTGGCCTTTGCCGAAGTGGATGTACTGGTCGTTGAAGGGCAGCGGCTCGTTGAAATCGAGCGGCAACTCGCGGTTGACCAGCAGATGATGGTGGCCGGCGCCGGTGGACGGCGCGGTGATCGTCGCGAGGCCAATTCCGGTCAACCCGAACTTCAGCACGAACGGCGTCTCGATAGCCGCGCCGTCGGCGAGGTTGCTGAAGTAGGCTTCCTTGGCGAGGTTCGGCGGCGGGACGACCCAGGGATGCAGCGCCTCGGCGGCGCCGGCGGGCAACGTGGCGATCAAGGCCAGGCCCGTCAGGCAGACAGCGGTCCAGCGTGGCAGCGGCATCGACAGCCCTTCTTGCGTGCAGCCCGGTGCGGGCCGGGCGGAAGTATAAAAAGGTAACAAGCGACGGTGATCCATGCGAACGCGGGTGTCGGGCTGGGCCTACACTCGAATGGCTTGCTTGCTTTTCCGCTACCTGTTCGTCGTTTCGGAGTCCCTGCCATGAACGCACGCGACCCGCACCTGCCGGTGCAGCCCGACGAAGCCACCGCGCTCGCCGAATTCGCCGCCCGCACCTGGGACGAGGAGATCGTCCCGGCGCTCACCGACTACATCGCGATCCCCGCCAAGAGCCCGATGTTCGACGCCGAGTGGTCCGAGCACGGCCACCTCGAACGCGTCGTTCGCGACGCGGCGACGTGGGTCGAGAGCAAGAGGGTCGCCGGCCTGAAGCTCGAGGTCGTCCGCCTGCCGGGCCGCACGCCGGTGATCTTCTTCGAGGTGCCGTCGACCAAGCCGGGCTCGACCGACACGATCTGCCTGTACGGCCACCTCGACAAGCAGCCCGAGTTCACCGGCTGGCGCTCCGACCTCGGACCGTGGACGCCGAAGTACGAGAACGGCAAGCTCTATGGCCGCGGCGGCGCCGACGACGGCTATGCGGTCTATGCGTCGCTGACCGCGATCCTCGCGCTCGACCGCCAGGGCATACCGCGGCCGCGCTGCGTCGGCATCATCGAGAGCTGCGAGGAAAGCGGCTCGTTCGACCTGCCGGCCTACATCGACGCGTTGAAGCCGCGCCTGGGCAACGTCGGCCTCGTCGTCTGCCTCGACAGCGGCGCCGGCAACTACGACCAGCTCTGGCTCACGACCAGCCTGCGCGGCATGGTCAGCGGCGTGCTGAAGGTCGAGATCCTGACCGAGGGCGTGCACTCGGGCGATTCGAGCGGGCTGGTGCCGTCGAGCTTCCGCATCCTGCGCCAGGTGCTCGATCGGCTCGAGGACAGCAAGACCGGCGAACTGCTGCCGCGGAGCTTCCATTGCGCGGTGCCGGCCGATCGCATCGAGCAGGCGAAGGCGACCGCGCGGATCCTCGGCGACGAGGTCTGGAAGCGCTTCCCGTGGGCCTGCGGCGCCGACGGCAGCGCGACCTTGCCGACGACGACCGATCCGTTGCAGGCGCTGATCAACCGCACCTGGAAGCCGACCTTGAGCGTCACCGGCGCCGACGGCTTCCCCGAGCTGAAGAACGCCGGCAACGTGCTCAGGCCGTACACCGCGTTCAAGCTCAGCCTGCGCCTGCCGCCGCTGGTCGACGGCAACGAGGCGGCACTGCGCCTGAAGACGCTGCTCGAGGACAACGCGCCGTACAACGCCAAGGTCACCTTCGCGCCCGACGGCCGCGCCGGCGCTCATGGCGCCACCGGCTGGAACGCACCGGCGATCGCGCCGTGGCTCGAGGACGCGCTGAACGCCGCATCGCAGGCGCACTACGGCGCGCCCTGCGGCTACATCGGCCAGGGCGGCACGATCCCGCTGATGAGCATGCTGCAGCAGGGCTTCCCGGCGGCGCAGATGATGGTCTGCGGCGTGCTCGGTCCGAAGAGCAATGCGCACGGGCCGAACGAGTTCCTGCACGTGCCGTACGGCAAGAAGCTCACCGCGGCGGTCGCGCAGGTGATGGCCGCTTGCCCCTGACGAGGCCGACATGACTGACGAGAGGCGCCATCACGCGCGCATCCACTTCGAACATGCGGCGCAGCTGGCCTACGCCGGCCAGCATCTGCCGGCCACGGTGATCGACCTGTCGTTCAAGGGCGCACTCGTCGAGGTCACCGGCCCGAAGCATGCCGACACGCTGTCGGTCGGCGCACCGTGCATCCTCAGCCTGCCGCTGTCCGACACGGCCGGCGCGCCGGCGATCACGATGTCGGGCGAGGTCGCGCACCTCGCGGGCGATCAGGTCGGCATGCTCTGCCGCAGCATCGACCTCGACAGCATGACGCACTTGCGCCAGCTGATCGAGCTCAACCTCGGCAACCCGGCGCTGCTGGAGCGCGAGTTCCAGGCGCTGGTGCACCACGCCTGATCGTCAGTCCTGGCCCAGCAGCGCGCGGGCCAGCGACTCGGCCACCTCGATGCCGTCGACCGCTGCCGACATGATGCCGCCGGCATAGCCGGCTCCTTCCCCGGCCGGGTAGAGGCCGCGCACGTCGAGGCTTTGGTGATCGCGCCCGCGCGGGATGCGCAATGGCGACGACGTGCGCGTCTCCACGCCGGTGAGCAAGGCATCGGCCATCGCGAAGCCGGGGATCTGCCGTTCGAACGCCGGCAGCGCTTCGCGGATCGCTTCGATCGCATGGAGCGGAATGCCCGGCCGCGCCGGATCGGTCAGGTCGGTCAGGTGCACGCCGGGCTTGTACGACGGCAACACGCGGCCGAACGCGGTCGACGCACGCCCCGCGATGAAGTCGCCGACGAGCTGCCCGGGCGCGTCGTACGTGCCGCCGCCGAGCTCGTACGCGCGCGATTCCCAGTGGCGCTGGAACGCGATGCCGTCGAGCGGATCGACCGGCCCCGAGCCGCCCGGGTCCCGGCGGTAGTCCTCGGGCGAGATGCCGACGACGATGCCGGCGTTGGCATTGCGCTCGTTGCGCGAATACTGGCTCATGCCGTTGGTGACGACGCGTCCCGGCTCCGACGTCGCCGCGACCACGGTGCCGCCCGGGCACATGCAGAAGCTGTAGACGGAGCGGCCGTTCTTCGCATGGTGCACGAGCTTGTAGTCGGCCGCGCCGAGCAAGGGGTTGCCGGCGTTCGGGCCGAAGCGCGCCCGGTCGATCAGCGATTGCGGATGCTCGATCCGCAAGCCGATCGAGAACGGCTTGGCTTCCATGCGCACGCCGCGCCCGGCCAGCATCGCGAAGGTGTCGCGCGCGCTGTGGCCGAGTGCGAGCACGACGTGGTCGGCCGCGAGCTGCGTGCCGTCCTTCAAGGTCAGGCCGGCGATCCGGCCGCCATCGATCGCGAGGTCGACCACCTGCTGCCCGAAGCGGATCTCGCCGCCGAGCGTCTCGATCTCGGCGCGCATCTTCTCGACCATGGACACCAGCCGGAACGTGCCGATGTGCGGCTTGGCGACGTAGAGGATCTCCTCCGGCGCCCCGGCCTTCACGAATTCGTCCAGCACCTTGCGCGTCAGATGGCGCGGGTCGCTGATCTGGCTCCACAGCTTGCCGTCGGAGAACGTGCCGGCGCCGCCCTCGCCGAACTGCACGTTCGACGCCGGGTTCAGGATGCGCTGCCGCCACAGGCCCCAGGTGTCCTTGGTGCGCTCGCGCACCGCCTTGCCGCGCTCGAGCACGATGGGCGCGAGGCCCATCTGCGCGAGGATCAGCGCCGCGAAGATGCCGCACGGCCCGAAGCCGATCACGACCGGACGCGGCCGGCCCGAGGCGCGGAAGTCGGCCGGCGCCTCGGCGACGAAGCGATAGCGCGTGTCGGGCGCGACCTTGACGTGCGCGTCGCCGGCATGGCGCGCGAGCACCGCGGCCTCGTCGCGCAGGTCGCAGTCGACGGTGTAGATGAACACCATCGCATGCTTCTTGCGCGCGTCGTAGCTGCGCTTGAAGACATCGAAGGCGACGAGTTCGTCGTCGCGCACGCCGAGCCGCGCGACGATGGCGGCGCGCAGCGCAGCCTCGGCATGATCGAGCGGCAGGCGGAGTTCGGTGATGCGCAGCATCGCGGGTCAGACCCGATCCACCGTGTCGGCATCGGCATCGGCATCCGATGCGATGAAGCCGCCCGACTGGTGCTTCCACAGGTTCGCATACAGGCCGCCGCGCGCGAGCAGCGCCGCATGGCTGCCCTCCTCGACGATGCGGCCCTGGTCGAGCACGATCAGCCGGTCCATGCGCGCGATCGTCGACAGGCGGTGCGCGATCGCGATCACGGTCTTGCCTTCCATCAGTTCGATCAGTTGGTCCTGGATCGCCGTCTCGACTTCGCTGTCGAGTGCCGACGTCGCTTCGTCGAGCACGAGGATGGGCGCGTCCTTCAACACGACGCGCGCGATCGCGACGCGCTGGCGCTGGCCGCCCGAGAGCTTCACGCCGCGCTCGCCGACGTGCGCATCGTAGCCGCGCCGCCCTTGCCAGTCCTGGTGTGGTCGTCGATCACCTCGCGCACATAGCTGTCCTCGTCGCGCGCACGCGAGAACAGCTTGACGGTGAGGATGTTGGTGTAGCTGTCGACGATGCGGCCCATCACCAGCGAGCGCATCTCCGAGCTCGTCTTCGACAGCGTCCGCATGCGCGGCACGAAGTAACGCAGGAAGAACACGTAGCCGGTGAACCAGAGGACGGTCGGGATCGCGAGCCGCCAGTCGGCCGACGCCATCAGCACGAGCGCCGAGATGCCGTAGACGCCGATGTACCAGACCGCGCGGATGCTCGAGACGACCGATTCGCGCACCGCGTTCGGCGTCTGCATCACGCGGTTCGCGATGCGGCCGGCGTAGTCGTTCTGGAAGAACGGCCAGCCCTGGCGCACCACGTGCCAGTGGCTCTGCCAGCGGATCATGTTGGTGACGAAGCCCGTCACCGCGTTGTTGCGCACCAGGCTGTCGAAGAGCTGCGACAGCGGGCGGCCGATGACGACGAGGAGCCCCATGCCGATCAGCATCGGCGTGGCCGCGGCGAACGCCGCGCCGCGGTCGGGCGCCTGCATCAACCCGACCAGCTTGCCGATGCAGACCGGGATCGCGGTATCGACCAGCGCGACGATCATGCCGGTCGCGAACAAGGCGGCATACAAGCCGCGCGACTGGCGTACGTAGTGCCGGTAGAACGCGAGCAGATGGGGCGGCGGCGCACGGCCGGCACGCGCGGTCGGCCGGATGCGGGACTCGAAGAAGGCGAACATCGAAACGGCAACGCCGCGACCGCCGCGATGACAGGGCGGTCGCTGCGCTGAAAGTCGGGGGATGCCCGATTCTCGCCGACGCCGCACGAAAAAGCCGCCCCTCGGGGCGGCATCGATCGACGGGCCATCGCGCCCAGGCTGTGGTTCAGCTGTCCTTGCCCGGCGCGTTGGTGCCGGCGACGATCGGCTTGGCCGACACGGGTGCCGGCGTCAGCTCGCGGCCGAACGGGTTGTAGCTGCCGCTGGCCAGCGGTCCGGGCAGCTTCGGGCGGGCCTGCGCAGCGGCCAGTTCGGTCCTGACCTGATCGCGCGTCATCGACGTGTTCTGCATCGCATCGCGGCCGAACGGGTTGTAGCTGCCGCTGGCGAGCGGGCCCGGCATCTTCGGACGTGCCTGCGCGGTCGCGAAGTCGTTGGTCACCTGATCGCGCGTCGTCGCCGACGTCTGCAGCCAAGTGCGGCCGTGCGGGTTGTAGCTGCCGCTGGCGAGCGGCCCGATCAGCTTGGTGTCGTCGGCGTGGGCGAACGCGGATGCGAGCGCGAGCGCTGCGGCGGCGTAGAGCTTGACGTTCATGGTTCTGTTCCTCCGGTTCAGCTGTTGTGGCTGAAGGCTGCGCGCAGGCGGGCGAAGATCGGCTTCGCGGCCTGGTGCTCGTTGGCACGGCGTGCCACCAGCGCCTGGTCGTCGTCGTAGTCGGTGCGCTGCAACGTGCCGGTCGCGATCGCTTCGCGCAGGTCGGCCTTGACGTCGGCGCGCGCCACGTTGGACTTCAGCAGCACGCTCCGGCCGAACGGGTTGTACGAACCGTCGTGCAGCGGGCCTTGCAGCGCAGGCAGCGCACGCGCCGCCTGCAGCTCGGCGACCACCTGGCCGCGCGATTCGTGCTGGTTCGCGAAGTCGTGCGCGTCGAAGTCGTAGTCGCTCTTGCGCAAGGTGCCGTCGGCGGCGGCCTGGTGCAGTTGCGCGACGACCTCCTGGCGGGTCAGCGGGCGATCGGTTTCATCGGCCATCGCGAGCGTGCTTGCGAGCGACAGCGCGATGGTGGCGGCATAGAGGAGCTTGGCGTTCATGATCAATTCCTTCAGGTCGGTGGACGTTCGGGCAGGGCGGTCCTGACGGGTCGTCTTGTCCAGCCTCGGTGAGGTGCTGTGTGTGCGCGCCTCATCGATGGCAGTAACTCTAGGTGTTGCTTCGTCATCAATAAACGTTGTGTGCTTCAATTGCGCATTGCTGAAACAGAAACAGTGTTGGGGTGAGTTGTCATGGACCGGTTGCATTCGATGCGCGTGTTCGCGCGGGTGGTGGAGGTCGGCAGCTTCGCGGCCGCGGCGCGTGATCTGCACGTGTCGCCTGCGGTCGTGACGCGGCTGGTGGCCGACCTCGAGGAGCATCTCGGTGCGCGGCTGATGAACCGCACGACGCGGCGCCTCGCGCTCACCGACACGGGCGAGGTCTACCTCGAGCGCGTCAAGCAGATCCTCACCGAGATCGAGGAGGCCGAGGCGCAGGCGAGCGCCGCGACGTCGGAGCCGCGCGGCCACTTGCGCGTGCTCTCGCCGCCGGCTTTCGCGGTGCATCAGCTCGCCAAGCACCTGCCGAAGTTCCGCACGATGTATCCGAAGCTGACGATCGAGCTGTCGGTACCCGGCGTCGTCGACACCGTCGACGAGAACTTCGACGTGACGATCCTCGCCGAAGGGCGGCGCCCGCTCGACGGGGGCTTCATCGCGCGGCGCCTCGCGTGCTCCGAGGTCATCCTGTGCGCTGCGCCCGACTACCTCGACCGGCGCGGCCGCCCCGGCCATCCGACCGAACTGCACGGCCACGACGCGATGCTGCCGACCTTCCTGCGCGAGCTGACGTTCCGCTCCGGCGCCTGGGGCGACGACGAGCCCGAAGGCGAGTCGGTGACCGTGACCCTGAACAGGCCCAGCCTCAGCACGATCCACACCGACACGATATATGCCGCCGCACTGGCCGGCCTCGGCATCACCGGGCTGCCGTCGTTCGTGGCCGAGGATGCGCTCGCCGAGCACGCGCTCGAGCGCGTGCTGCCGGCGTGGCGCACCCTGACCTTGCGCCTCTATGCCGGCATACCGACGCGCAAGCACGTGCCGGCACGCACGCGCGTGTTCGTCGACTACCTCGTGCAGGCGTTCGGCGGCGAGGACCGCGATCCGTGGCTGCAGGCCACGGGCTGCGAGACCTTGCGGCTGGCGGCTTGAGTCGACCCTTGCCGAGTGCCGGCGACGTCAGGCCGTTGCTTCGCCGACACCGGCCGGACGTGTCGAAGACGAGCGTGGTGGCGGACTGGCGCAGCATGCACCGAGCATGGGCCACGCCGCTTCGGCAGGCGCGGGGTATCCTTGCCCGCCATGCGCTGCGAAGACATCGCATCCCATCCCGACTTCCGCCCGCTGTCGGCGATCGCCGGCATCGCGATCGACCTGCGCTATGCCGGCCCGCACAACTTCGTCGGGCGCGACCTGTACGGCGATCTCGATTGCGGGTGGCTGCATCGCGAGGCGGCGTCGGCGTTGCAGCTCGCGGCCACGCGACTGGCCGCGGATCTGCCGGGGCACCGCTTGCTGGTCCTCGATGCGCTCAGGCCGCATCGCGTGCAGCGGCTGCTGTGGGCGCACCTGGCCGGCACCGGCTTGCGCGAGTACGTCGCCGATCCGGCGATCGGCTCCATCCATTCGTACGGCATGGCGGTCGATGCGACGATCGTCGGTCCCGATGGGTGCGAGCTCGACATGGGCAGCGGCTTCGACGAGATGAGCGAGCGGTCGCATCCGCGGCTCGAAGCGGAGCATCTCGCGGCGGGCAGGTTGACGCTCGTGCAGCATGGTCATCGTGAGCGGTTGCGCGCCTCGATGGCGGCCGGCGGCTTCGGCGGCATTCCGAACGAATGGTGGCACTTCGATCTGGGCGATCGCGACCAGGTGCGCCATCGGTACACGCGGGTCGAATGATGCAGGCCTTCGAGTCCATCGCCTACGCGAGTCCGGCACCCGGGCCGCGCCTGATCGTCACGGGCGCGGTGCACGGCAACGAGACCTGCGGCACCGTCGCGATCAGGCGCGTGCTCGACGACATCCGGCAGGAGCGCCTCGCGATCGTCGCCGGCCAGGTGACCTTCGTGCCGGTGACCAATCCGCTCGCGCATGCGCGGCGCCAGCGCGAAGGCGAGCGCAACCTGAACCGCAAGCTCGCGCCGACCGCCGATCCGCGCGAGTTCGAGGACCACGTCGCGAACTGGCTGTGCCCGCTGCTCGCGCGCCACGACGTGCTGCTCGACCTGCATTCCTTCCATACCGGTGGCGAGCCGTTCGCGCTGATCGGTCCGGAGGACAACGATGGCCCGCTCGAGCCGTTCCGGCATGCCGCCGAAGAGGAGGCGCTCGCCGTGCGCCTCGGCGTGCGGCGCATCGTCGACGGCTGGCTCGAGACTTATGCGATCGGCGTGCAGCGTCGCATCGCCCAGCTGGCCGATGGGGCGTCAGCGGCGGCAGCGCTCGGCCTCGATCCCGACTATGGCGTCGGCACGACCGAATACATGCGGCGCGTCGGCGGCTGGGGCTACACGCTCGAATGCGGGCAGCACGACGATCCGCAGGCGCCGGAGGTGGCCTACCGCGCGATCCTCAACGCGCTGGCGCATCTGCGCCTCATCGACGCGGTGCCACCACCCGCAGTGCGCGATCC
The DNA here is from genome assembly GCA_018241265.1 of Pseudomonadota bacterium. GTDB lineage: Bacteria > Pseudomonadota > Gammaproteobacteria > Burkholderiales > Burkholderiaceae_C > JAFEEF01. The sequence goes on from JAFEEF010000049.1 coordinate 64,024, forward strand.
GGACGTGGTGCACCTGTTCGACGTCGTCGACAAGATCGACGCGGCCGATCGCTTCAGCCGGCCGTGGGCGAGCTTCGATGCGGTGCGCGCCGGCGACCTGATCGGCACGCACGCCGACGGTACCGAGGTCCGCGCTCCGGCGGCCGGCTGCATCGTCTTTCCCAACCCCGGCGCCTCGGCCGGGAAGGAATGGTTCTATCTCGGTCGGCCGAGTCGGCGCCTGCGCGCTTGACGCCGACTGGCGATTGCTTCGAGTCCAGCCCCTCGATCGGCTTCCGCGTCACCGGCAGGATGTGCACGACCTTTTGGCGCGTCTCCCGTTCAGCTCGGCTCGCTCGCGCCCTTCATCTTCTGATGCGCCTCGTGCGCGGCTTCCTTGGTCTTCTCGACGCCGTGCTCGACCGCTTCGCCGGTCTTCTCGGCGCCATGCTTGATGGCCTGGCCGGTCTTGTGCGCGCCGCGCTTGATCGACTCTTCGGCGCGCGCCGCCGAGCCGGTGCCGTGCATCATGTGGTGCGAGGTGCTCATGTTCGAGCTGCTGGTCCCGGAACTCTGGCCGCTCTTGAAGTCCTGGTAGGCCGCATCCATGCGCTGCTGGCGCGTGGTGTCGTTCATGTCCTGGGCGATCGCGGTCGACGCCGCGAGCGCGCTCAAGGTAGCGAACAGCGTGACGATGGCAGGGCGTAGCGTGGACATGGCGCGTCCTTCGAGGGGTTGGTCGAGACCCGACGGTAGCGCGCCGGCCGACGATCTCCAACCGGCGGTCGGATCGCCCGGCTGTCGGACCAGTCCTACGCCCGGCGATTCAGGCGGACTTGCTCAGCACGACGTGCAGCGCCGCCAGCGTCGCCTGGTGCTCGGTGCAGCGAAAGCCCAGCGCCGGCAGGTCGATGCCCGCGAGCAGCGCCTCGCCGCGTCCGAGCGGCGTCGGGGAGATCGCCAGATGCATCTCGTCGACCAGCCCGGCCTGGAGGTACTGGCGGATCGTCGCGGCGCCGCCGCCGATCCGCACGTCGCGTCCATTGGCCGCTTCGCGGGCGCGCGCGAGCGCTTCATGAATCCCGCCGGTGACGAAGTGGAAGGTCGTGCCGCCGTTCATCTCGATCGGCGCGCGCGCATGGTGCGTCAGCACGAAGACCGGCACGTGATAGGGCGGCGTGTCGCCCCACCAGCCTTTCCAGCGCTCGTCCGGCCACGCGCCGCGCACCGGACCGAACATGTTGCGGCCGAGGATCCAGGCGCCGAGGTTGGCGAAGCCGCGCGCCGCGTAGGCGTCGTCGACGTCGGTCGAGCCGCCGTCCTGGCCGAACATCTGCCGGAAGGTGCGCGTGCCGAACGCCCATTGGTGCAGCGTCATGCCGCCGGCGCCCATCGGCTGCTCGAGACGCTGGTCGGGACCGGCGCCATAGCCGTCCATCGACATGCCGAATGCGTTGACTCTGAGTTTGGACATGAAGGACTCCAGGGGATGGACCGGCGGCCCGTTCGATCGCCGCCGGCTCTCCCTGACGACGAACGGCGCGCGGCCGATTCGACACCGGGGCCCATCATGCCCGCATCGTTCAGCCGCCCACGCGCAGCAGCCCCGTGGCAGGGTGACAGCCGAGGTATTCGAAGCGCTGCTCGTCGGCCCGCGCCACCGTCACCTCGTGATAGAGCTTGAGCTGCGCGGCCGGCCCGAGCTTGCCGAGGTAGCGCATCGCGGCGCCGAAGATCGCGATGTGGGTCGGATGCGATTCGGCCCAGCGCTCGAGCGCCGCGAGGCTCTTCCACCAGCTCATGCCGTAGCTCTTCTCGAGCGGCCGGCCATCGTCGTCCTCGACGCGCAGGTAGCGGTTGGCATAGCAGCCGATCGCGCGCCCGTCGTCGCGCAGGAAGTCCATGCCGGCGCGCAGCTCGGGCTCGACGTCGCCGAGGTACATCGCGCGTTCGCCGGCATCGGTGTCGGCCCAGTCCTGGCCGGAGCGGATCAGGCAGAGATGCTCGTGTCCATGCACGACGACCTGCGCGCCGTCCTGTTCGATGCGCGGCGCGCCGACGGGCGCCAGCGCATCGGTCTGCGACGCCGGGATGCGGTCGCGTGCGCCGCCCCAATAGGCATGCTCCATCACCATCTCGCTCATCCCCGACGCCAGGGCGGCGATGCCTTCGGCGCGGTTCGGCGCCGAGAACAAGGTCTCGTAGCGCTCGACCGACGGACGCAGCACCTCGACGAAGGTGCCGAGGCCATCGCGCGACGTGCCCGTCCATGCCTTGCCATGGGTCGCGTGCCAGGCGTCGTAGCGCGCCGGGTCGTCCCAGTACGCGGCGGCGATCACGGTCGCGTAGCCCGCTTCGTCGATGTAGCGGGCGCGGTCGGCGTGCTGCGGACCGGCGGTGGCGCCGAAGCGCGCCTGCAGCTCGGCCAGTGCCGGCGTCAGCGCGGCACGGCCGGCCCTGGATTGCACGCCGTAGTAGGCCATCACGACCTGCGTCACGCGGGTCGGATGGCGGGCGACGAACGACGGATAGGGCGGCTGGTAGTCGTCCGGCACGCGGCGCAGGCGGCTGCGCGGGCAGCGCAGGTGGTCGGGGATGGCGGATTCCATCGCGGCCGCCCTCAAGCGGCGCGCCGCGCGGTCGGCAGCTCGGTCACGTCGGCGCGCTGCGTCGGCGGCTCGTCGTCCGGTCCGCGTGCTGCCGCCTCCGCCATGTGGCGCTGCCGGTTCACGACGCGGTCGCCCGGCGTGCGGTCCAGCAGCAGCCGGGTGACGTCGGGCCGCGCATAGTGGCCGGCCGGATCGGCGGCGGCCTTCGCCAGCGCGATCGTGCCGAGGTCGAGGTCGGCATAGACGAGGCCTTCGGTGCCTTCGGGCAGCGGCTCGTGCATCAGCCGGCCGTCGGGCGCGTAGATGGTCGCAAAGCCGCCGCCTTCGAGCAGCAGCTGGCGCTTCACCGGATCGTCGCCGCACAGCGTCGCGATCATCTCCTTGCTCACCGTCGCGCACGGCGCGAGCACGAAGCACTGGCCCTCGACCGCGTAGATGCGGCTCGCGGCGTTGTTCACCTCCGGCCCGAGCGCATAGGCGCCGCCGCGGTAGAGCGAGAAGCTCGGCCACGCGGCGATGTGCACCTGCTCGTTCTGCGCGTACATCGCGTACTTCGACAGCGGCTGCAGGTGCTCCCAGCAGCACAGCGCGCCGACGCGGCCGAGCGGCGTGTCCCACACCGTCAGGTCGCTGCCGTCGCCTTCGCCGAACACGGTGCGCTCGACGTGCGTGGGCTTGAGCTTGCGGCGCTGCGCGATCGTCTCGCCGTCCGGGCCGATGATCCACTGGCCCATGTAGAGGCTGCCGCCGTGCTTCTCGCTGTGGCCCATCACGACGGTGATGCCGTGCGCCTTCGCGGCGGCGGCGATGCGCTCGGCCTCCGGGCTGCCGTAGACCAGCGAGTGGTCGTGGTAGCGCTGGATGAACTGCATGCCCCAGGCCGGCGAGTCGAGCCAGATGAACCACGGGTAGCCGGGCAGCCACGTCTCGGGGAAGGCGATCAGCTTGGCGCCGTTGCCGGCGGCTTCGGCGATCAGCGTGATCGCCTTGGCTATGGAGGCGTCGAGGTCGAGAAAGACCGGCGCGGCCTGGACGGCGGCGGCGCGGAACTTCGGGTGCGAGATGGCCATGGCGGGCTCCGGTCGTGGTGGGGGTGGACAGCGCCGATGCTAGGAACGCCATGCCGATGTGGCTTGCCTCAGCGTGGCGCCGCTCTTGACTGCGCGGCGCAAGCCCGCTGGCGCCGGGGCGGCGATCTGCGTAAGCTCCGCGCCCATGGCCCGGGTCCTGTCCACCGCCAGCGTCGAGGCGTCGCAGCGCGTCGCCTACTGGACCGACCTCGTCTGCGACACCTTCGTGCAGCTCGAATGCGATGCGTGCGGCGATGCCGACTCGATCGACGGCGAGATCGTGGCCGATCGCCTCGCGACCCTGGAGCTGACGCGCGTCACCGCGACCGGCCAGACCGTGCGCCGCACGCCGGCCCGGATCGCGCTTGCGAGCGAGGACTACTTCCTCGTCAGCATCCAGACCGCCGGCCGCGGCGTCATCAGCCAGGACGGCCGCGACGCGCTGCTCGGCCCGGGCGATTTCGCGCTCTACGACAGCACGCGGCCCTACACCCTGACCTTCGACGCGGCCTTCCAGCAGATGGTGCTGATGCTGCCCGGCCCGACCTTGCGTTCGGCGCTGCGCGACACCGACAAGCTGACGGCGACGCGCGTCTGCGGCGACCGTGGCGCCGGCCACCTGATGATCAACATGATCGGCACCCTGGCCGCCGACATCGGCACCCTGGCGCCCGAGTCGGCCACCGCGGTCGCCGACAGCGTCGCCCAGATCCTGATCGCCGGCCTGTCGGCGCTGCCCGCGGCGCGGCGGCCGGCGGTGTCGCAGCTCACCGCCTACCACCGCGAGCAGATCAAGGCGCTGGCGCGCGAGCGCCTGCGCGATCCGTCCTTCGGCGTGGCTCAGGTTGCCGCGGCGCTGAAGATGTCGCCGAGCACGGTGCACCGCGTCTGGGGCGGCGGCGAAGCGTGTTCGCTGTCCGACTGGATCTGGGCCGGGCGCCTCGACCTGGCGCGCCGCGATCTGTGCGATCCGGCGCTCGCCGCGCGCAGCATCAGCGAGATCGCCTATGCCTGCGGGTTCAACGATGCGGCGCACTTCAGCCGGGCGTTCCGGGGGCGGTTCGGGTGTGCGCCGCGGGAACTGCGGCTGGGCAGCCAGCGCTATGGCTCTCATGGGGGGCTGCTTTGACTCAAGATGACTCCAATCGGAGCCATAAGAGCGCGAACCACCCGCTTCCGGTTCCGGTATCGAGCGCCATTCGCAAGCTCGGCGCCGATGTGTCGCTCGCAAGGAGACGGCGGCATATTTCCCGGGCATCGCTCGCCGAGCGAATAGGCGCGTCGCTCAACACGATCAAGCGTCTCGAGAAGGGCGATCCACGCATACCGTTGCAGTTCGTCGCGCGCACGCTGCATGTGCGCGCAAGGTATGTCGGTTCTATCCGCAGAAACCTCGGAATTCGGGCTGCCCATAGCGATGACATCTGACAGGCCTGCTGTCGCCATCGTCACGGGCGCCGGCTCCGGCATCGGCGCCGCCACCTGCCGCCGCCTCGCTGCGCGCGGCGTGGCGCTCGTGATCCATACCGGCAGCAACCGCGACGGCGCCGAAGCGGTCGCCGTGGCTTGTGCCGGCGTCGCGTCGCGCATCGTCGTCGGCGATCTCGCCGAACCCGTCACCGTCGACGCGCTGCTCGACGCGGCCGCATCGCTCGGCACCCTGCAGGCCGTCGTGGCGAACGCCGGCTATGCCGATCGCCGCACGCTCGCCGAACTCGACGACGCCGCCGTCGAGCGCGCGCTCGGCGTGATGGTCGTGCCGCTCGCTCATCTGCTGCGGCGTACCGCCGCGCCGTTGCGGGCGAGCGTCGAAGCCGGCGGCATCGGCCGCTTCGTCGCGGTCAGCTCGTTCATCGCGCATCGCTTTGCCGCCGGCACGTCGCGCTTCGCGGCGAGTGCCGCGGCGAAGGCCGGCGTCGAGGCGCTCGTCCGTTCCGCTGCGGCCGAGCTCGCGCCCGCGGGCGTCACCGTCAACGCCGTCGCGCCTGGTCATGTGCGCAAGGACAAGCCCGGCTCGGCCGCGCTCGGCGCCGAGCAACTCGCCGACGCGCAGGCACGCATTCCGCTGCGGCGCCTCGCCACGCCCGACGACGTCGCCGCGGTGATCGCGTTCCTGCTGAGCGAAGATGCGGGCTACGTCACCGGCCAGGTGATCCACGTCGACGGCGGCCTGACCTTGCTGTGATCCGCCGCACCCATTCCAACCGAAGGAACGATCCCTCATGACCGACCGCCGCCAGTTCATTGCCGCCCCCCTCGCCGCCGCCGGTCTCGGCGCGCTCGGCCTGCGTCCGGCCCTTGCCGAGGACGCGACCGAGAGCACCTGGGCGCGCATCAACCGCACCAAGACCTTGCGCATCGGTGCGGTCGCGGGTGCGGCGCCGTACTACCACAAGGACCTGGCGTCGGGCGAATGGCAAGGCTTCATGATCGACTTCGCGCGCGGCCTCGCGGCCAGTCTGAACGCCAAGCTCGACATCACCGAGACGACCTGGGGCAACGCGGTGCTCGACCTGCAGGCGAACAAGCTCGACGTGTTCTTCGGCCTCAACCCGACGCCGCAGCGCGCGCTCGTCGTCGACTTCTCCGACCCGCTGTTCAACAACGCCTTCGTGCTGCTCGCGCGCAAGGATTTCGCGCCGCGCACCTGGGCCGAGCTGAACAACCCGAAGGTCAAGATCGCGGTCGACATCGGCTCGTCGCACGACCAGATGATCACGAAGACCTGCCCCGACGCGCAGATCATCCGGCTCGAGAAGTCGGCCGATGCGACGCTCGCGGTGCAGACCGGCCGCGCCGACGGCCAGGTGCTGGTCACCGTGCTCGCACTGACGGTGGTCAGCAAGAACCCGGCCGTCGGCCATGTCGTGCTGCCGACGCCGGTGCAGGCGACGACGACCAACCTGGGCTTTCGCAAGGAGACCGACCGCACCTGGGTCGAGTACGTCGACAAGTGGATCGCGCAGACCCGTGCCGGCGGCCACGTGAAGGACGTCGTGCTGTCGAACCTGCAGAAGCTCTCCGGCGTGACGCCCGAGCAGATCCCGCCGGGCACGACGTTCTGACGCGCCGGCGGCTCGACCGGGAGCGCCTGTGTACCACTGGGACTTCGGCGTCCTCTGGACCTACCGCAGCCTGCTCGTCGCCGGGCTCGGCTACACCTTGCTGTTCACGGCGATCTGCATCGTGCTCGGCCTCGCGGTCGGGCTCGTCAGCGGCATCGGGCGGCTGTCGCGGCATCGCTTCGTGACGGCGCCGCTGCGCGCCTACGTCGAGCTGTTCCGCTGCACGCCGGTGCTGGTCCAGCTCGTCTGGTTCTACTACGCGCTGCCGGTGCTCACCGGCGTGCAGATCTCGGCCGTGCTCGCGGCGACCCTGTGCCTGTCGCTCTACGGCGGCGCGTTCTACTCCGAGATCATCCGCGGCGGCATCATCGCGACCGACCCGGGCCAGATCGAGGCGGCGCGCGCGCTCGGCATGCGCAGCCACCAGGTGATGCGGCGCATCGTGCTGCCGCAGGCTTTCCGCCGCATGGTGCCGCCGCTGATCAGCCAGTCGATCATGCAGCTGAAGAACACGTCGCTGCTGTCGGTGCTCGCGGTGCCCGACCTGCTGTACCAGGGCCAGGTGGTCGCGCACGAGACCTACCGGCCGCTCGAGCTCTATACCTTCGTCGCGATCGTCTATTTCGCGGTGCTGCTGCCGGTCACGTTGTGGGCGCGCCGGCTCGAGCTCGGCGCGCAGCTGTCGGAGCATTGACATGGAGCCGCGCCCGCTGATCGAGATCGCCGGCCTGCGCAAGTCGTTCGGCGACCATGCGGTGCTGAAGGACGTGTCGCTCGCGGTGCAGCGCGGTCGCGTGCTCGCGCTGATCGGGCCGTCGGGCTCGGGCAAGTCGACCCTGCTCCGCTGCATCAACCTGCTGACGGTGCCCGACGGCGGCCGCATCACGGTGGGCGACCAGTCGATCGCGTTCGACGGCCGGCGCACCCGGCTGCCGCCCGAGCGCCAGCTCGCGCGCTTCCGCGCATCCACGGGCATGGTGTTCCAGCACTTCAACCTGTTCGCGCACATGACGGCGCTGGGCAACGTGATGGAAGGTCCGCTCACGGTGCTGCGCACGCCGCGAGCACAGGCCGAGGCCGACGCGCGCGCGCTGCTCGCGAAGGTCGGCTTGGCGGACCGCGCCGGCGTCTACCCCGACAAGCTGTCGGGCGGCCAGAAGCAGCGCGTCGCGATCGCGCGTGCGCTCGCGATGAAGCCCGCGGTGATGCTGTTCGACGAAGCCACGTCGGCGCTCGATCCCGAGCTCGTCGGCGAAGTGCTCGGCGTCATCAAGGGCTTGGCGGCCGAAGGCATGACGATGGTGCTGGTGACGCACGAGATCGGCTTCGCGCGCGACGTCGCCGACGAGGTGATCTTCATGCGCGATGGCGTCGTCGCCGAGGCCGGTCCGCCGAGCCGCGTGATCGATGCGCCGGAGAAGGAAGCGACGCGGCAGTTCCTCGGCCGGTTCAAGACGCAGGAAGAGCGCCGGGCGTGACGCCGGGCCTGCGGCATCACTGGGTGGCTTCCTTCGCCGCTGCCTTCGCGTTCTCGTGATGGACGTGGGCCTTGGCCTTGTGCACCTTGGCCTTGGCCTTGTCGACCGACTTCGCGGGCTCGCTGGCGAACGCCGCCTTCACGTTGTCGGCGCCTTCCTTGGTCTTCTCGACCGCGGCCTTGCCTTCTTCCTTGATCGCGGTGCCGGCCTGCGCATAGGCGCCGGCCACGGCGAACGTGAGTGCGAGGATCGTCAGGGTCTTCTTCATCGTGTTCTCCGTCAGGGTTCGATGGGCTGGCCGCACGGGTTTGCGGTGGAGCCTCTGCGCCATCGCGCTCGATGCGTCGAGCACGATGCGCGGAACGCAGTATGGCCGGACGACTGCCTGCGGGCTGCCGGACAACATGCCGTCGGCCGGTAGGGCGCACTCGAAGCCCGGATGTTCGCGTTCGGCCGCACCGACGACGGATCGTCGAGCGGGCCGATGACATGCAGCCGATGCGGCGGCGCCGCTACTTTGCCGCCTGTGCATCGCAGACCGCTTCGTCCTGCCGTTGACCTGGCGGTCGATTCGCCGGCGTCGGTACGAGCCGGGTCCGCATCGCGCCGCCCCGCTTGCCGTCGATCGCGATCGACCGGTCGAGGCGCAGCAGGCCCGCCCCGGTCGCCTGCGGCGTCAGCAGCATGCGGTATGCGGCGTCGGTCAGGTCGATGCTGCCGCTGCCGTGCAAGCGCGTGTGATCGGTCTCGAGGTAGAGCTTGCTGACGACCGCGCGGCCGCCCGCGACGTCGAGCGTCGTCTCGGCGCAGCGCACGTCGACGCTGGCGCCGGGTCGCAATGCCGATGTGATCCAGCGGCCACCGTCGAGCGCGAGCTTGGCTTCGAGGCGCGCCGACATCGCGGCGCCGGCGAGCCCGGCGCGCAGCGACCCTTGCGCGGCGGCGATCCAGGCATTCACGGTATCGCCCTGCGAGCGCAGCGCGACGCGGCCGTTCAGCGTACCGCGCAGCGCATCGTCCTTCGCGAGATGCTGCAGCAGCGGCGCGATGTCGACCCCCTTCGATGCGGCGTCGAACGCGATCGTCACCGGCGTATGCGAGGCATCGAGCCGCGCGCTCGCGGCGACGCTGCCGCGTCGAAAGCCGAAGCGCAGCGGCTCGACCTGCAGCACGCCTTGCTGCAAGCTCGCCGCCAGGTGAACGTCGGCCATCGGTCCGGGCGGCAGGCCGGTGACGCGCGCCGCGTCGAGCACGACGCGCGCGTCGTGCGCGAGCAGCGTGTCACGCGCGATCGGGCGATCCTGCCACTGCGGCGCCTCCCGGCCGTGGCCGCTCGCGCTGTCGGTACCGGCCAGGTCTTCGAGCGAGATCGCGTCGCTTTTCAAGGCGGCGTCGATGCTGCCGCGCGCTTCCCGCGTGGGACCGCCGCGATGGCCGATGCGGCCGCGCAGCGTGGTTGCCTTGCCCATCGTCAACGCCAGCGGTTCGAGCGTCCAGTCGGCATCGTGCTTGCGCAACCGGCCGGTCGCCTCGATCGGATGCGTCGCCGGCAGGTCGGTGCGCTGCAGCAGCGGATCGAGGCTCGCGAGGCTCGTGCAACGCACGCGCAGCGCGACGTCGAGCAGCCCGAGGCGCAGGATGTCGCCGGCCCGGCCTTCGACGGCGAGCGTCGCGCCCGGCGTCGTGGCCTGTCCGCGCAGCGCGAACGCGGCATCGCTGTCGACGAAGGTCAGCACCTCGCTCGCTGCCGCATCGCCCGAGAACGCGCCGCCGCCGAGGCGCCCGTCGAAGACGATGCGCTGGGTGAGCGGCAAGCCGGGTGCAGCGGCCAGGGTCTCGGGGGCAGGCGAGGGCTCGCTGCGCGTGCGGATGTCGAGATCGGTCTGCGCGTCGAAGAAGCGCACCGTCGACCGTTGCGGGACCAGCGCGACGACGCGCACGCGGCCCGGGCCGGTGTCGTTCGGCTGCGTCAGTCGCCAGTTGCGCCGGCCGGCGGCATCGCGCTCCATGTCGATGTCGGCGCCGGTCAGCTCGAGCCGCCGGATCGTGATGTGCTCGCCCCAGAAGCTGTCCCAGGTCCAGACGAAGCGAACGCGGTCGGCGCGCGCGAACGGGCGCCGGTCGGTGGCCCAGGGCGCGTTGTCGATCTTCAGGCCCGAGACGATCGCCGTCGGCTGCAGCGCAGCCGTCAACCCGAAGCGCAGGCGGTCGAAGTCGAACTCGCGGTGCGAACGGTGATCGACCTGGGCGCGTATCAGCAGCCCGACCCAGCGCGCATCGATGAACAGCGAAGCGACGAGCACGACCGGCAGCGCGACAGCGCACGCGAGCCGCGCCGCGGTCCGCCGGCGCCTCGCGTGCGTCGCGCGCTGCGGCTCGTCTTGCTGCATTCGTTGCGGCCGGCGCGACCGGCGGAATGCCGGCACGCGACGGTGTCTCCTCCGTCGTCGGCGGGCCGCTGCGGGGCGGCAACCCGGGCGCGATCGTATCGACCGGTCCGGCGCATCGATGTCGGACGAGGCGCAGTCGCGGCCGGCGTGAATGCCGCAACGGGATGCGTCAGCGCGTGCAGCGGCCGGGGCCCGCGCCCGGCGTCGGCGACGTGATGTAGAAGCCGACGTAGACGCCGTCGGTCTCGACGGTCCCGACCAAACCCGTCTCGCCGGCGCACGCCTGCCGCCGTGCCCGGTCGCGCTGCGCCGGAATGACGACGGCCCATCGGCGCGCGATGCGCCGATGGGCCGCGAGGTCGGTGTCAGTGCAGTCGCCGGATCAGCAAGCCCAGGCGTAGGACGTGCACATGTTCGTCAGCATCGTCGAGATGCGCGAATCGAACACGCTGCCGCCCTGGTACATCGGGCCGGTGGTGGTCGGGCCGTACGAGACGACCGACACGAGGCGGTTCACGCCGTCGTCGCTCGGCAGCGAGGTCGAGCTGCTGTAGGCGTAGCTGTAGTTCAGCACCACGCCGCCGCCGCTCGAGCCGCCTTGCATGTCCGAGCCCCACAGGCCGGTGTTGCTCGAGCCCGAGGTCGCCTGCGCATCGACGCGGTGGTTGATCAGGCCGCTGTCGAGGTTCTGCGGATAGCCGAGCACGGTGACTTCCTTGCCGACCACCGACGGATACTGCCAGCCGAACCAGCCGGTGTAGTCGCCGATGCGGTAGCCGCTGCCGTTCTTGTTGAAGACGATCAGTGCGTAGTCGCCGCCGTTCGGCACGCCGCCGCCGCCGCTGAACCATTCGCTCGTCGTCGTCGCGCTGGCCCAGCTCGTCCAGGTGCCGTAGGGCGCCGCGCCGCTGCGATAGCCCGGCACGAACTGGAAGCTGCCGTACCACGCGCCGCTGCCCGAGCTGACGCAGTGGCCCGCGGTCAGCACGATGCCGGGCTTGATCATGCTGCCCGAGCAGACCCACCAGCCGGTGCTGCCCGGCTGCTGGAACCACAGCTTGCCGGTGGCGCGCGACGGGTAGGTCGTGTCGACGGCTTGCGGGCCGATCTGCGAGGTCGTGAACTGCAGGCCTTGCGTGCCGACCGCGTTCGGCGTGACGCCTGCCGGCATCTGCTGCGGCTGCTCGTCGGGCGAGATGTCGAACAGGCGCTGCGCCAGACCCTTCGGATCGGCCACGGCGAGCGACTTGCCGTTCTCGCTCGCGCTCGGCATCGAACGGCCCACGGCGGCGGCGGCGTTGAAGTCGAAAGCCTTCGGCGGGATGGCCTTGACGCCGAGCATCGGCGACTGCGCATTCCGATAGTCGGGGGTCGACCTGGCCTGGCTCATGTCGACTTGGCCGGCCGGCATGGTGACCACGTCCTGCGGAGCGGCATGGATGGAGCCGGCGACGAACAACGCGGCAACGCACGTCAGACGAAAGACTTGCATGGGAGATCCCTTAGGGTTGGATGTGGATGCGTCGCCTTGATCACATCTTCCGGAAGTACCTGTGCCGAGGCAGACGCAGCCAGTTTGGGCGATGGCCCGCCGTGCTGCGTCCCATGAACTGGGGAAGCGGAGACTCCGCTCCCTAGCTCTGGTGGGATTCCCTAGGTTGGCGTCCGGCATCCCCCGGAGGGGCGAGGCCGAGGGGTCGGATGGCTCGCGACGGGGCGCAGCGTCGGCCTAGTGACCGCACCACTGCTGCTCGCAGGGGATGCCGTTCCTGTCGCCGTCCATCTTGACGCCCGGGCAATGGGCCAGGAAGTACTTCGCTTCGGCGCACGACCTCATCTGGGAGCAGTACGTTCGCCCGTCGCAACCGAAGGCGTCCGGTGCCTTGCCGGGCACCGCGGAGGCGACCGCAGCAGGATTCGCTGCGAGGGTTGCCGCACGTCGCTTCTTCTCCTGTGCATTCAGCTCCTCGACGGTGGGCTGCTTCCGGACGTGATCCGACGGGCACGGGCCCTGCTGAAACGTGACCGTGCCGTTCAGGACGCACTTGTTCGGAGGCGCGGCTGCCGCACCGGAGGAGGCGATCAGGGCACTCGAAACGGCGAAGTGCAGCCAGACCGGGCAACGGGTCATGTGGCTCTTCCGCTCGACGGATCGGCCGTGCGGTATGGCTACTTGGGCCGGTGCAGCGCGCAAAGCTTGTTGCCGTCAGGGTCGCGGACGTAGGCCAGGTGCATGGATCCCATGTCGCTCTCGCGCAGCCCGGGCGGTTCTTCGATCGAGGTTCCGCCATGCGCCACGGCGACGTCGTGGAACTGCCGGACCTGCTCCGGCGACTTGCACTTGAAGCCGATGGTCCCGCCGTTGGCGAACGTGGCGGACTCGCCGTTGATCGGCTCGCTGATGCCGAACGATCCGCCGTCGTGCCGGTAGAACAACCGCACGTGGCCGGTGCCGTTGACATGGCGAAAGGGCTCTTGCGCCCCGAGTACGCCGAGCACCGCGTCGTAGAAGCGCTTGGAGCGCTCGATGTCGTTCGATCCGACCATCACATGGCTGAACACTTGGTTGTCTCCTGATCCAGTCTCGACTTGACGAGCGCTCATGGTACAGGCGCGGTTCCCGGTGTCGCGACGCCGACGTCCGGCTCGCGCGCGCGGCACGGCTCCACCTCGCAATGTCTCGCTCGAAGGCAGCAAGAAGTGCCTCGGGCGTGGTGTAAGAGTACTTGGATTCCTTGGTGCCGAAGTGGCGATGGTCACCCTTTCCGACTTCGTTGTCATGGGGGACGATGGTGATGCCGTCCAGCGGTCGGATCATGGCGCTGCCTGCCCTTCAGAACGATCGCGGCAGCCCGAGGATGTGTTCGGCCACGTACGACAGGATCAGGTTGGTCGAGATCGGCGCCACCTGGTAGAGCCGCGTCTCGCGGAACTTGCGCTCGACGTCGTATTCGTCGGCAAAGCCGAAGCCGCCGTGGAACTGGATGCAGGCGTTGGCCGCTTCCCAGCTCGCCTTGGCGGCGAGGTACTTCGCCATGTTGGCCTGCGCGCCGCAGGGCTGCTGCGCATCGAACAAGGTGCAGGCCTGCCAGCGCATCAGGTCGGCGGCCTCGACCTCGATGTGCGCCTCGGCGATCGGGAACTGCACGCCCTGGTTCTGGCCGATCGGCCGGCCGAACACGACGCGGTCTTTCACGTAGCGCGTCACGCGGTCGATGAACCAGCGGCCGTCGCCGATGCACTCGGCGGCGATCAAGGTGCGCTCGGCGTTCAGTCCGTCGAGGATGTACGTGAAGCCCTGGCCGACCGTGCCGATCAGGTTCTCGTCGGGGATCTCGAGGTTCTCGAAGAACAGCTCGTTGGTCTCGTGGTTGACCATGTTCGGGATCGGCCGCACCGCCATGCCGTGGCCGATCGCGTGGTGCAGGTCGACGATGAAGATCGACATCCCTTCGGACTTCTTCTTCACGTCGGCGAGCGGCGTGGTGCGCGCCAAAAGGATCATCAGGTCGGAGTGCTGCACGCGCGAGATCCAGACCTTCTGGCCGTTCACGACCCACCGGTCGCCCTGCTTCACCGCGGTGGTCTTGATCTTCGTCGTGTCGGTGCCGGTCGTGGGCTCGGTGACGCCCATCGACTGCAGGCGCAATGCGCCGCTCGCGATCTGCGGCAGGTAGCGGCGCTTCTGCGCCTCCGAGCCGTGGCGCAGCAAGGTGCCCATGTTGTACATCTGGCCGTGGCAGGCGCCCGAGTTGCCGCCGGCGCGGTTGATCTCTTCCATGATCACCGAGGCTTCGGCGAGGCCGAGGCCCGAGCCGCCGTAGTCCTGCGGGATCATCGCGGCGAGCCATCCGGCCTTGGTCAGCGCGTCGACGAAGGCCTCGGGATAGCCGCGCTGCGCATCGACCTCGCGGTGGTAGCTGTCCGGGAACTCGGCGCACAGCGCGCGCACCGCGTCGCGGATGTCGGGGTAGGCGTGGGCGGGATCGCGGTTCATGTCAGCTCCGCGACGGCTTGCATGCAGAGGTGGCCTTCGGCATCTCGCGCCCAAAGCTCGGCCGTGCGGCCGTCGTCGGCCGCCTGGCCGCAGACCTCGAACGGCGCGGTGTCGAAGAGCGGCTTGACGGCTCGGAACGAGAAGGCGCGCACCGCCGCATCGGGACGCTCGCGCTGCACGAGGTCCATCAGCAAGGTGGCGATCAGCGGGCCGTGCACGATCAGACCCGGATAGCCCTCGACCTGCGTCACGTAGGGATGGTCGTAGTGGATGCGATGGCCGTTGAAGGTGAGTGCCGAATAGCGGAACAGCAGCACCGGGTCGGGCACGATGCGGCGCCGCCAGGCCGCATCGGCCGGCGCGGCCGTCGGTGCCGGCGCCGCATCGCCGGGACGCGGCGCATCGCGGTAGACGATGTCGTGCTCCTCATGCAGCGCGACGCGGCCGGCGGCTTCGATGTCGTGGTGCACGACGACGAACACCAGGTCGCCGCTGCGCCCGGCCTTGTGCGTCACCGATGCGATCGTCGAGCGCCGCACGATCGCATCGCCGGCGCGCAGCGGCGCGTGCCACGTCAGGCGCCCGCCGGCCCACATGCGGCGCGGTAGCGGCACCGGCGGCAGGAAGCCGCCGCGCCTGGCATGGCCGTCGTCGCCGAGCTCGGACTGCGCATGCACCGGCAGGAAGTACAGCCAGTGCCAGAGCGGCGGCAGCACGCCGTCGTGCGGCGCGGCACGATCGAGCGTCGCGGCGAGCGCACGCATCGGCTGCGGCGTGACGACGTCGTGCTGCTCTTCGCTGCGGCCGGACCACCGGGCGAGCTGTTCGAGGGTGTCGGGTTCGAATGGCATGGTCCGCATGCTGCCGCAAAACCGGGCCGGGCGTCCGAACCGGATGCTAGGCTAGCGTCCCCCGACGAACCGAGTGTCGCCGCGATGAACTTCCCCGACGCGATCCGCACCTGCTTCACCAAGTACGCCGAGTTCGACGGACGCGCTTCGCGACCGGAGTTCTGGTGGTGGGTGCTCTTCATCGTGCTCGCGTCGGCGCTCGGCGACGCGCTGTGGCATCGGCTGTCGTGGGCGGTCTCGCTCGTCACGCTGGTGCCGACGATCGCGGTCACGACACGGCGCCTGCACGACATCGACCGCAGCGGCTGGTGGCAGCTCGTCGGCCTCATCCCGTTCGTCGGCTGGATCGTGATCGTCGTCTGGTGCGTGCAGAAGCCGGTCGAGCCGAACCGCTACGGCTGAACTGCACCGAGCCGTCGCCCTGGTTGGCCGGCATGACGGTCAGCTTGGCGGTGCGACACGCCGGCGGCGTGCTAACGTTGCCCGCATGGCACCCACCGCATTGCTCATCATCGACGTCCAGCAGGCCTTGTGCACCGGCCCATGGGCTGCTCACGCCATCGATCACGTGATCGAACGCATCAACGCGCTGAGCGCGCGGGCGCGCGCGGCGGACCTTCCGGTCGTCTTCGTGCAGCACGAGGACGACGGACCGTTGACCCACGGCAGCGCCGGCTGGCAGCTCGCCGCGCCACTCGAGACGCAGCCCTCAGACGTCCGCGTGCGCAAGACCACGCCCGATTCCTTCTGCCGCACCGAGCTGCACGAGTTGCTGCAGCAGCGCGGCATCCAGCGCCTTGCCGTCTGCGGGCTGCAGAGCGATTTCTGCGTCGACACGACGGTCCGGCGCGCGCTGGCGCTCGGCTACGACGTCGAGCTGGCCAGCGATGCGCATTCGACGATCGCCAACGGCGTGCTGTCGGCCGAGCAGATCATCGACCATCACAACGCGACGCTCGCCAACCTCGGCTTCGGGCCGCAGATCGCGGTGACCGCGGCTGAAGCGGTGCGGTTGGGCGGGTGATTTTCTGCCTGCTGCTTGCACGCCGCCCGCCATCGGCATGAGCGCGCTGTTGACCGTCGCCTTCCCGGAACTCGCCGCCGCCGAGTCGTTTCCGTTGGGGGCCGCGACCAGCCTCGAGATCTGACGACGATGTACGGTTCGCCATCATGAAGCTCGCTACCGGCGGCGGCAAGGTCGGCTTGCGCTATCGCATCGCGTTCGCGTGACGCTGGTTCGAGCAGCCCGAGGTCAGGTGCGGCGCGCGATGCCGGCCCGCACCAGGTCGCCGAACCGGTGCCCGAAGTTGCTCACCACGAGTCCCAGGCCGACGCCCGCGACGCCCAGCCATTGCGCGGGCGCGAGCTGCTCGTCGAACGCCAGCCAGGCGGCGTACAGCCCGACCACCGGGACGAGCAGCGAGAACGGCGCGACCTTGCCCGCCGGATGGCGCTTCAGCAGGCGCGCCCACATCGAGTAGGCCGCGACGGTCGCGACGAGTGCGAGGTACAGCACCGACGCAGCCGCCGGCCAGGTCGGATGGGCCAGCACGCGCAGCGTCGCATCCGCGCCGTCCTGCAGCACGGCCAGCACGAGGAACGGCACGATGGGCGCGGTGCTGCCCCACACCACCAGCGAGACGGCGTCGTAGCGCGGGTTGTGGCGCTGCGCGAGGCGCGCGACGATGTTCGACACCGCCCACATCGCGGCGCCGGCGATGCACAGCAGGAAGCCCGTGACCGGCACGCGGCCGACGGCGCCGCCGCCGTGCGGCAAGGCGATCAGCGCCAGGCCGCCGGCGGCGATCACGAGGCCGATCCATTGGCTCGCGCGCGTACGCTCGTGCAGCAGCACGGCGCCGAGCATCGCGGTGAAGAAGGCCTGGGTCTGCAGCACGATCGACGCGACGCCGGCCGGCATGCCGAGCCAGAGGCCGAGGAACACGAAGCCGAACTGCCCGAATCCCTGCGCGAGGCCATAGCCCGCGATGTAGCGCCATGGCAGGTCCGGTCGCCGCACGAAGAGGAGCAAGGGCAGCGACGCGAACGCGAAGCGCAGCGCGCCCAGCATCATCGGCCCCATGTCGCGCAGGCCGACCTTCATCACGACGAAGTTCGAGCCCCAGATCACGACGATGAGCAGCGCGCTCGCCAGGTCGACGGGCGACATGCCGCGCCCGTGCGGTCCGTCGGCGTCGCTCATCGAGCGGTCGTCCGCGGATGGCGCACGGTGCGCCGATGCGGGCCGGCGGGCTGCGGGCGGGTCGAGGCGGTCGGATGCATGGCGGGCAAGCCGCGCATCGTAGACGACCGCGCGAGGGCTCGCTGCGTGCGGGCCTCGCGCCTCACGATGCGCACCCGCACCTGTCGGGAGGTGATGGAACAAGTGATGCCGTTCGCGAAAAGCGCATCGAAGCCGAACGCGCGCGGCCTATCATCGCCACGACGGAAAGAACGGGGGTCGATGATGGGTCCGGCAGCCGATGCCGTCCGCAGCACGCTGGCCGGGTTCGCGGCGCCCTTCGAGCTGCGCATCGCGACCCCGGCCGACCGGCCGGCGCTGCAGCGCATGCTCGAGCTCTACCAGCACGACCTGTCGGACCTGTGGGACCAGGACATCGACGAGCACGGCGAATACGGCTACGCGCTCGACCTCTATGGGCAGCGTCCCGGCTGCCGCGCTTACGTCGTGTGCGTCGCCGGCCGCTACGCCGGCTTCGCGCTCGTGACGCCGGACGTGATCCTGCCCGGCGGCGACCATTGGATGGCGCAGTTCTTCATCATGAAGAAGTACCGGCGGCGCGGCATCGGCGAGGCCGTCGCGACGCGCCTCTTCGATGCGTGGCCGGGACGCTGGCAGGTCGGGCAGATGCCGCTCAACCGGCCGGCGGTCGCCTTCTGGCGCGGCACCATCGGCCGTTACACCGGCGGCCGCTATACCGAGACGGAGGTCACGCAGGGATGGTGGCTGGGCACGCTGCAGCAGTTCGAGTCGCCGGGGCGACCGTGAGCTGCGCGCGCCGGCCCGAGGGCGACCAGCGATGAAGATCGCCGCGGTGCGCCGCCATGCCCTGTCGCTGCCCGAGGCGGCCGAAGCGCCGCACTTCGACTACGCGTCGTTCCGCGTGCGCGGCAAGATCTTCGTCACGGTGCCGCCGGACGAGCAGCACATCCACGTCTTCGTCGACGACGAGGTGCGCGAGCAGGCGCTCGCGCTGGACCCCGAATTCCTCGAGAAGCTCACCTGGGGCGCCAAGGTCGTCGGCCTGCGCGTGCGCCTGGCCGATGCGACACCGGCCGTCGTGACGCGGCTGATCGACGCGGCCTGGGCACGCAAGGCGCCGAAGCGGCTGCTCCGCGGCTGAACGCGCCGCGCGGGAACGCAGCGCCGCCTCGCGCCATCGAACACCATTGGAGGTGGCCATGAGCAATACAGGATGGGCAACGGCGCTCCGGGCGGACGCCACGGAACCCGAGATCGACGACGTGCGACGCGCCGCCGGCGGCGACGTGCACGCCTTCGAGCGGCTGATGCGGCGCCACAACCGGCTCGCGTTCCGCACCGCGCGCAGCATCCTGCGCGACGATGCCGAAGCCGAGGACGCGCTGCAGGACGCCTACCTGTGCGCCTGGCGCGCGCTCGGCGGCTTCCGTGCGGACGCGCGCTTCTCGACCTGGCTGGTGCGCATCGTCATCAACGAGGCGCTGGCACGCCGGCGCCGCCACGCGAGCGCGCAGGTGATTCCGCTCGATTCCGCCGTCGATGCCGACGGCCGCCACGCGGAGGAATGGATGCAGGACGATGCCGACCGTCGGCCCGACCACGCCGCGCTGCGCGCCGAGGCGCGCCGCTTCATCGAGGCGCACATCGACCGCCTGCCGGAAGGCTTTCGCAGCGTGTTCGTGCTGCGCGCGGTCGAGGAGCTGAGCGTCGAGGAGGCGGCACAGCTGCTCGACGTGCCCGAGGCGACCGTGCGCACGCGCTACTTCCGCGCGCGCGGGCTGCTGCGCGAGAGCCTCGCGCGCGACATCGACCTCGGGCTCGCGGACGTCTTCGCGTTCGACGGCGAGCGCTGCGACCGCATCGTCGCGCGCGTGCTGGCACGCATAGTCTGACGGCAGCGATCTGCGGGAACGTGGGCGATCGCCGTTCCATCGAACGGAGGTGTTCACCCCACTGGAGATCGCAATGTCATCGTTCCTTCTCATGCCGACCCCGCTGCAGGCGCGCCGCCGGATGCTCGGCCGATCCGGCCTGCTGCTCTCGGGTGCGGCCGTCGCCCTGCTGGCCGGCCGTCCCGCATTGGCGGCGCAGGCCGCCGATGGCGCGCAAGACGTGCAGATCCTCAACACCGCGCTCGGCGCCGAGCTGCAGGCGATCGCGGCATACCAGGTGGGCGCCGAAAGCAAGCTGCTCGAGAAACCGGTGCTCGATCTGGCAGTGACCTTCCAGGGCCACCACAAGGCGCATGCCGCGGTGCTCGCGAAGACCATCGAGCAGCTCGGCGGCAAGCCGGTCGCGGCGCAGGCCAAGTACGACTTTCCGACCGACCGCCTGAAGACGCAGGCCGACGTGCTGAGGTTCGCCGCCGGTCTGGAGCAGGGCGCGGTGAGCGCCTATCTCGGCGCCGTGCCGATGTTCGGCAACCGCGATCTCGCGCGGGCCGCCGCCAGCATCCTCGGCGACGAGGCGATGCACTGGGCGGTGCTGCGCCAAGCGCTCGGCGAGCCGCCGGTGCCGGCGGCGTTCATGGCCTAGCCCGTCTTTCTCATCTGCCCAAGGGCGTGCCATGGCACGCCTTGCCTGACTGCCGCCTCGCCGGTCGTTCATCGCACCGGACGAGGCGCGCCTCATCCAAACGGATGAGCGCATTTCATCGCGCCACGGGATTCGCCGGCGCCGCCACGACTCCACCATACGCCCGTCATTCGAACCCCGGATGACGCGGCCCGCTTGCGGGCTACGCACCGGACGACATGGAGGGGCCGATGGCCATCTACGAATACTGCTGCGCGCAGGACGGCGTCTTCGAAGTCATGCGCCGCATGGGCACCGCCGAGCCCACGGCCGCCTGCCCGACGTGCGGCGCGGAGGCGCCGCGCATCGTCTCGGCACCGCGCGTGCGCTCCGCATCCCGCGGCGCCTGGCATGCCGCGGTGGAGCGTGCGGACAACAGCCGCTACGAGCCTGCGGTGGTGTCGTCTCCGCCGCCGCTGCCGCGCGGCCGCTCGAACGTGTTGCCGCTGACGCCGGTGCTGCGCGGCCTGCCGCGCCCCTAGGCCATGTAGCGAGAAAGGAGCGTCACCGCGATCACCACCGCACGCCGCGCGACGCGGCGGCACTGCCCTGCAACCTGAACCACGAGGTCATCCCATGCCCAAGAACCTGTTCCCGCTGGACAACACGAAGAAGTTCACCGACCAGAAGCACGTGGGCCACAACCGCTGGCACCCGGACATTCCCGCCGCCGTGCGCATCAAGCCCGGCGAGGTGTTCCGCGCCGACTGCCGCGAATGGTTCGACGGCGCGATCAAGAACGACGACTCCGCCAACGACATCCGCCACGCGCCGCTGCCCGGCGTGCACGTGCTGTCGGGACCGTTCCACGTCGAAGGCGCCGAGCCGGGCGACCTCCTGATCGTCGACATCCTCGAGATCGATGCCTGCGACCAGGAGGACTCGGGCCCGTTCTCCGGCATGGGCTGGGGCTATACCGGCGTGTTCGCGACGAAGAACGGCGGCGGCTTCCTGACCGAGCGCTTTCCCGACGCGTACAAGGTGATCTGGGACTTCCGCGGCGACATCGCGACGTCGCGCCACATCCCCGAAGTGTCGTACGCCGGCATCCACCATCCGGGCCTGATGGGCACGGCGCCGTCGGCCGAACTGCTCGCGCGCTGGACCAAGCGCGAGACCGACCTGATCGCGACCAACCCCGATCGCGTGCCGCCGCTCGCGCTGCCGCCGCTGCCCGAAGGCGCGATCCTCGGCTCGCTGAAGGGCGCCGACTTCGACCGCGTGTCGCGCGAGGCCGCACGCACCGCGCCGCCGCGCGAGAACGGCGGCAATCAGGACATCAAGAACCTGACCGCCGGCAGCCGCGTCTTCTATCCGGTGTTCGTGCCGGGCGCGAAGCTGTCCTTCGGCGACCTGCACTTCTCGCAGGGCGACGGCGAGATCACGTTCTGCGGTGCGATCGAGATGGGCGGCTTCATGGACCTGCATGTCGACCTGATCAAGGGCGGCATGGCCAAGTACGGCGTGCGCGAGAACGCGATCTTCATGCCCGGCAATCGCGACCCGCAGTATTCGGAGTGGCTGGCGTTCTCGGGCGTCTCGGTCGACCGGCACGGCAAGCAGCACTACCTCGACTCGGGCCTCGCCTACGCGAACGCCTGCAACCACGCGATCGACTACCTGATGAAGTTCGGCTACACCGACATCCAGGCCTACATGATCCTCGGCACCGCGCCGGTCGAAGGGCGGCTGTCGGGCGTGGTGGACATACCGAACGCCTGCTCGACGATCTACATCCCGCGCGCGATCTTCGACTTCGACGTGCGGCCGTCGGCGAGCGGCGCGCCGCACCAGGTGAAGCAGGGCATCCAGGTGCCGCGCTCGCCGAACTGAAGGCGTCCTCACCCTCGAAGCGCGGACGCGTCGCGCCGTTCCGAACGGCACGAAGCGTCCGCCGGATGTCCGACGACAACAAGGAGACAACGACATGCTGGGGCTGGCTTTGTTCTACGTGGGAGCGGTGCTGTGCCTGAACGGGCTGTGGCTGCTCGGCAAGATCGGCGACAACGAGATCGGCATCATCGACATCTTCGTCGGCGGCATCACGCTGCTGATCTCGCTGTACCTCGCCTTCGGGCCGGGCGCCGACGCGGCGTCGATCAAGGCGGCGGCGCTCACGCTGCTGTTCACCTTCACCTACTTCTGGGTCGCGTTGAACCGCAAGAACGGCGCCGACGGGCGCGGGCTGGGCTGGTTCTGCCTGTTCGTCGCGATCACGGCGGTGCCGGTCACGATCCAGACGCTGCAAGGCGCGACGACCACCTGGGATGTCTGGTTCGGCCTGTGCTGGGCCGCCTGGGGCGTGCTGTGGCTGCTGTTCTTCATCCTGCTCGTCGGCCAGAAGCCGATCGCGAAGTTCGTCGGCGCGTTGACCGTCGTCGAAGGCGTACTGACCGGATGGATACCCGGCTACATGCTGCTCAACGGCATGATGAAGTGACGTAGGCTCGCGCGCATGCCCGTCTACGACTACGAGTGCGGCCGCTGCGGCGCGTTCCGGGAGCGCCGGCCGATGGCCGAGTCGGCCGCGCCGCAGCCCTGCCCGGACTGCGGTGGCGCGTCGCCGCGCATGCTCGCCGCGCCGTTCTTGGCCGGTAGTGGGTCACCGGGCGGCTCTCCCGGGCCGCTCGGCGGGGCGGGGCGGGGTTCCTGGCGCGCGATGTGCGGGTTCGGCTGCACGCACGCCAACTGCGGGCGCTGAATCCGATCTCAAAAGGCCGCGGTGCTAGGATCCTGTCATGATCGACTGGTCCACTTGCGCAGCCGTCGAGCGAGACCCCGCTCGCGTCAGCGGCGCTTGGGTATTCAAGGGAACGCGGGTGCCTGTCGCAGCGCTCTTCGAGAACCTCGAGGACGATGCGTCCGTCCATCAGTTTGTCGAGTGGTTTCCTGGCGTCCTGCTGGAGCAGGCGCGCGTTGTCCTCGAACACGCGGCGAAGAGTTCGCTCGCGGTTGCCTAGGTG
This sequence comes from Pseudomonadota bacterium, assembly GCA_018241265.1. Classification (GTDB taxonomy): domain Bacteria; phylum Pseudomonadota; class Gammaproteobacteria; order Burkholderiales; family Burkholderiaceae_C; genus JAFEEF01. The sequence continues at coordinate 87,224 of JAFEEF010000049.1, forward strand.
AGGATACTGTTCGATCAAGGCACGCCGGTGCCGCTTCGGCGAGCCTTGATCGAGCATGCTGTCGAGACCGCGTATGAACGCGGCTGGTCCGAACTTCAAAACGGCGCCCTCATCGCCGCAGCGGAGGCCGCGGGCTTCGAGGTCTTCATCACGACGGACAGGAACCTCAAGTATCAGCAGAACTTGACGGCGCGTACGCTTTCGATCGTCGTGCTGCTGACGACGAGTTGGCCGCGCATCCAGGCCGCACTACCCAAGGTGATCGCAGCCGTCGAGCGTGCAGTCTCCGGCGGCTATGAGGAGGTGCACATCGGGTGATGTCTCTCGACGGAGCCGGTTCGGGGCGAGGAAGCCCCGATCAGTGCGCCGGGCGCCGCCCATGCAGCACGAAGTCGGCCACGTCGCCGGGCGCGCAGGCCGGTGCGAGCGCATCGCCCTGGCCGAACTCGCAGCCTTCCCACTTGAAGAACTGCGCATCGGCATCCGACGCGATGCCGTCGGCGATCGCGACGATGTTGAGCGTCTGCGCCAGCGCGATCAGCGAGCGCGCCAGCGCCATGCGCTCGGCATCGACCGCCGCGCCGCGCACGAACAGGCGGTGGATCTTCAGCCGATCGGGGATCAGGCGCGACAGCCGCTGCAGCGAGATCGTGCGGGCGCCGAAGTCGGCGAGCGTCACGGTCGCGCCGGCGTCGCGCAGCGCAGCCACGGCGCCGTGCGTGTCGGGGTGACCGTCGAGCAGCGCCGCCTCGCCGACCAGCACGTCCAGCGTGCCGCGCGGCAGCGCCGCCGCGCGCATCACGTCGACGATGGCCGCGAGCGTCTCGGCATCGCCGAGGCACGTACCGATGATCGGAATCGACACCGTGATCGGCCGTCCCGCATCGTCGGCCCATGACCGCGCCCAGCGGCAGGCCTGCGTCATCAGCCAGACCGCGATGCGGCGGCGTTCCGGGCCGGCACCCAGCGCCTCGCCGACGCGCTGCGCCGTCAAGAGCCCTTGCGAGGTCTTCCATTGCGGCACGAGCTCGATGCCCGAGACGATGTTCGATGCGAGCTCGACCTCGGGTTGCGCTTCGATGAGCACCTGCTCGCCATCTGCATACGCGGCGAGCTCGGCATGCAGCGCGGCGCGCATCGCATCGGCTTCGCGCGGCGCACTGTCCTGCGACGGCGCGGCGCGCAACGAGCGCGCATGCCGATAGCTGCGCAGCCCCGAGATCACGATCGAATGCAGTCGTTGCGCGGTGATCTCGGTCTTCAGGAAGTAGCCGTTGATCTCGTAGCGCGGCACGATGTCCTGCTCCGGCGCCATGCCGGGCTGGCCGGTGCGCAGCACGATCTGCATGTCGTGGTCGCCGAGCTGCGCGCGGATGTGCTGCACCAGCGCGATGCCGGCATCGTCGGTCTCCATCACGACGTCGACCAGCGCGAGCGCCACATCGCGCGTGGCGTCGAGCAGCTCGCGCGCTTCTGCCGCCGAGCCGGCCGACAGCAGCTCGACCGCGCGGCCCTCGAAGGTCAGCCCGTCGAGGATCAGGCGCGACATCTCGTGCACCGCCGGCTCGTCGTCGACGAGCAGCACCTTCCACGGCGCCGTGCCGTTGCCGGACGCGAGAGGGTCAGCGGTCATCGGCGGTCCGCGGCAAGGCGGCCAGGATCTGCCCGACGTTGGGCGTGTGCCGCGCGACGCGCGGGAAGTGCATCACGAAGTGCGCGCCGGGCGCGGCGTCGGGCGGTTCGAGCGCGATCGTGCCATCGAGCTGCCGCGTGACGATCTGGTTCACGATGTAGAGGCCGAGGCCGCTGCCGCCCAGCATGCGGCGCGTCGTGAAGAACGGCTCGAAGACGCGCTCGCGCAAGGCCGGATCGATGCCGCGGCCGTCGTCGCGGTAGTCGATGCGCACCTCGTCGGCATCGGTCAGGGTCGCGCGGATCGCGATGCGGCCGCGCGGCTTGCCCGCCGGGTAGCCATGCTGCAGCGAGTTGACGGCGAGGTTGGTCACCACCTGCGCGAGCGCGACCGGATAGCTCTCCATGCGGATGCCGGCGTCGGCTTCGATCGACACCTCGACGCCGTCGAGGCGCGGGCGCAGCGCGCGCAGCGTCTCGTCGAGATGCTCGCGCAGGTCGAACGGCTGGCGCGCCTCGGTGATGCGATCGACCGCGAGCTGCTTGAAGTTGAGCACGAGCTGCGCGACCCGCGTCGCGTTCGACAGCAGGAGGCGCGCCGCTTCGGCCGCATCGCGCAGGTACTTGGCCAAGGCAGGCGCCTCGAGCAGGCCGGACGGCCCGGCCAGCGCCTGCACCGATAGCGTCCGGTCGGTCAGAAAGGACGCGGTGCTGACGACGATGCCGACCGGCGTGTTGATCTCGTGCGCGACGCCGGCGACGAGCCCGCCCAGCGACGCGAGCTTCTCGGTCTCGACGAGGCTCCTGCGCGTCTGCTCGAGGTGCTGCATCGATTCGAGCAGCTCCCGCTCGGACTGCTCCTGGCCTTCGTGCGACAGCACCATCCACCAGACGCCGAGCGATGCGACGACGAGCGTCGCGACGTAGAGATGCACCATCACCCGCACCAGGCTCGCGTCGCCGGACAGCTCGTGCAGGTCCATGAAGCGATAGGTCAGCAGGAAGGCTGCGCCGAGCAGCGCCGCGGCGACGCTGAGCAGTCCGAGGAAGCGCCCGAAGCGCCGCAACGCGTGCGGCCGGAAGCGCAGCCCGCGACCGTCGTAGGCCGGCTCGGCAGCGCTCGGCCGCGGCCGCTTGCAGTAGTCGTGGCAGTGCAGCTCGAGCCCGCAGCACAGCGAACACAGGGGCCCGCGGTAGAACGGGCAGTGCGCCATGTCGGCGGCTTCGTACTCGCGCTCGCAGACGCAGCACTCGACGAGCGTGCGCGGCGATCCTTGCCGGTAGTGCAGGTCGGGGCGGGCGATGTAGTAGCGGCCGCGCGTCGCATAGGCGATCACGATCGCCGACACGAACGCCACCGCCAGCGCGATGAAGCCGAAGAACGCCTGGCCGAACGCGCCGAACGCGCCGGCATAGGCGAGGATGGCCGCCGCCGCCGCGATCAGCGTCGCGCCGCAGCCGACCGGATTGAAGTCGTGCAGGTGGGCGCGCTTGAACTCGATGTACGGCGGGCTGATGCCGGTGCGCTTCAGCACCACGAGGTCGGCGACGAGCGCGCCTATCCATGCGATCGCCACCGTCGAATACACCGACAGCACCGCCTGCAAGGTCTCGAAGATGCCGAGCAGCGACAGCAGGAGCGCGATCACCACGTTGAACACCAGCCACACCACGCGGCCCGGGTGGTAGTGCGCGAGCCGCACGAAGCAGTTCGACCAGGCGAGCGACCCGCTGTAGGCGTTGGTGACGTTGATCTTGACCTGCGACACGGTGACGAAGATCGTCGCCAGCGCCAGCGCCAGCAGCGGATCGCCGACCACGTGCCGGTAGGCATGCACGAACATGTGCGCCGGTTCGACCGCCTGCGCCGCGCTGCTGCCCATGCGCAGCGCGAGCACCGCGAGCAGGCTGCCGGCGGTGACCTTGAGCGCGCCGACGACGATCCAGCCCGGCCCCGACGCGAGCATCGCGGCCCACCAGGCGCGCCGGTTCGCCGCCGTGCGGTCGGGCAGGAAGCGCAGGTAGTCGGCCTGCTCGCCGATCTGCGCGACGAGCGAGAACAGCACGCCCGAGGCCGCGCCGAACATCAGCACGTTGAAGCCGCCGACGCTGCCGTCGCGGCCGGCGAACGCGGTCCAGGCCTGGAACAGCGCCGGGTCCTTCACGAGGATGAAGGCGAACGGCGCGACCAGCAGCACGACCCAGACCGGCTGGGTCCAGGCCTGCAGCTTGTTGATCGACGTGACGCCGAAGAACACCACCGGGATGATCACGAGCGAGCAGACCAGGTAGCCGACCGCGAGATCGAGCCCGAGCGCGAGCTGCAGTGCCTGCGCCCAGATGGCGGTCTCGATCGCGAAGAAGATGAAGGTGAACGACGCGTAGATCAGCGACGTGATCGTCGAGCCGATGTAGCCGAAGCCGGCGCCGCGCGTCAAAAGGTCGATGTCGACGTTGGCGACGCTGCACCAGTAGGCGATCGGCAGGCTGACGAGAAAGACCATGACCGAGACCACGAGCACCGCCGCCATCGCATTCTGGAAGCCGTAGCTGAGCGTGATGCTCGCGCCGATCGCTTCGAGCGCGAGGAACGAGATGCCGCCGAGCGCGGTGTTCGCGACGACCCGCGGCTGCCAGCGCCGGTAGGAGCTCGCCGCGTAGCGCAGCGCATAGTCTTCGAGCGACTCGTTCGCCACCCAGGACTGGTATTCGCGCTTGACTCGCAGCATCGTCGTCGCAGTCGTTGCCCGTCCGGGCCTGCAGGCCCGATCGCCCGAGCGTACCCGAAGGTGCGCGCGATGCGCAGCCTGCAAGCCCGTACGTTGGTCGGATGCCGATTGACAGGGGCACGTCTCGGCGGAGAATCGCGACGCCCGCCGGGCGCGACGCATCGCCGTCGACCGCGCGTGCGTCGGTGCCATGCGGTGGGAGCGGTTCGATCGATGACGATGACCAAGACGGACGATGAGCGCCTGCCGCCGGTGGCATCGATGGATGCGCTGGTGCGCGCGATCCATGCCGCGAGCGGCCGCGATGGCGAATGGCCGCTGGTGCTCGAGCGGCTCGGCGACCGCCTGGGGGCGCGCATCGTCACGCTCGGCCACCACGAGTTCGCGAGCGGCTCGGACTCTTCCGTCGTCGTGTCATCGGGTGGCGCCGACTTCGCGCAGGACATGACGGCGTATGCGGCGCGCAACCCGTGGTTCCTGTCGAGCGGCGACTACGTCGCCGGCCGCGTGCTGACCGGTGACGAGCTGATCGGCAACGGCGAGCTGCGGCGCACCGACTTCTACCGCGGCTTCCTGCGGCCGCGCGGCCTGCTGCATCTGTTGTGCGGCGTGGTCGCGCAGCGTCCCCACGGCGCGCACCTGCTGTCGGCCTACCGCGCCGAGGACGAGCCGCCGTTCGACGCCGATGCGAAGGCCGAGCTCGCGCGGCTGCTCGATCACGTCACGCTCGCGCTGGAGAACGCCTGGCGCTGGCGCGAGGCCGACGACCTCGCGCACGCGCTGCTGGCGCTCACCGACCAGGACGCGCATGCGGCCATCCTCGTCACCGCCGACGGCGAGCCGGTGCACCGCAACCCGGCGGCCGAGCGCTTGCTCGAGCAGCGCATCGGGTTGCGGCTCGAAGGGTCGCGGCTCGTCGCCGCGAGTCCGGCCGACCGGCGACTGCTCGCCGACACGATCGCGCGCGTCGCGCAGATGGACCCGGCGCAGGCGCCCGCGGCGCCCGGCGTGCTGACCTTGGCCTGCACGCCGCCGATGCCGCCGGTCGTCGCGGTGGTGCGCGCGGCCGGTCCGGTCTATGCGCGCCAGACCGGCGTGCGGCGCGGTCTCGCGATGGTCGCGGTGCGCGGCGGCCATGCGGCGCACGATCCGGCGACCTGCGCCTTCGCGCGCCAATACGAGCTCACCGCGGCGCAGGCCAAGGTCAGCGCGCTGGTGTTCGCCGGCCAGCCGCTGTCAACGATCGCCCATTCGCTGAGCCTGTCGGAGAACACGGTGCGCAGCCACCTGCGCCAGATCTTCCAGAAGACCGACACGCATGGGCAGATGGAGCTGGTGCATCTGCATGCGCGGGTCTGCCCGACGCTGCCGTAGCTCTCATCCAAATGGATGAGATCGACTCATCCTGAACGATGAGACGGGCCCGGATCGCTCTGTGTGGTCGCTCCGAGCCGGTCTCCGACAGCGCCATCACCGGCACGCCGCGGCGAGAATGGCGCGTGGCCTCCGAATCATCGACATCCGAAGACGCCGGCATGCCTGCCCCGGCGCATGCGGGCGGCGCCGGAGTCGTCTCGTGTGGCGTCGTCATCGTCACCCCGCTGGGTGACGTGTTCGCCTGCCGCGCCACCGGCCGCGGCCGATGGGATCTGCCCAAGGGCCTGCCCGAGCCCGGCGAGACGCCGCGCGAGGCCGCGCTGCGCGAAGCCGCCGAAGAGGCCGGTCTGATCCTCGATCCGGCGCACCTCGCGGACCTCGGCATCCACGACTACCTGCCGAAGAAGCGCTTGCACCTCTTCGGCCTGCGAGTCGCGGCCGACGCGATCGACCTCGCGCGCTGCCGCTGTCGCTCGACCTTCGTCGATGCGCGGTCCGGACGCGTGCTGCCCGAGGTCAGCGGCTACGCATGGCAGCCGCTCGGCCGGCTCGATGCATGGTGCGGCAAGAACCTGTCGCGCGTGCTTGCGGGGATCGATCAGGCGGCACTGCGCCGCCTGCCGGAGATCGCCGGCATCGGCATCATCGGCTCCTGACCCCTTGACGCCGCGCGCCGGCGGCGACGCGGCGAAGCCGGGCGGCCACCGGCGCACCGTCTACCGCAAGCGTCCCGACGGGCGTTGGCTGCTGGCGCGGGATGCGCACACGCTGACGCCGGCCGGGTAGCCAGCGCCTCTCCGGCGCGCTGCTACGCTGCCGGCATGTCCGACACCTCGCTGCTTTCGTCGTGCCGCGACGGCGTGCTCACGCTCACGCTGCATCGTCCGGCCAAGCTGAATGCGATCGACAACGCGATGGCGGAGGCGCTGCTCGACGCGTTGCGGTCGGCCGCCGACGAGCCCGCGGTGCGCGTGGTCCGCCTGCGCGGCCAGGGTCGGGCGTTCTGCGCCGGCCGCGACGTCAGCGCGCCGCCGACCGAGCGCGACCTGGAACTCGTCCAAGCCGTGGCGTCGGCGATCGTGCGCCTGCCGAAGCCGGTCGTCGCCGCGGTGCACGGCTGGACCGTCGGCGCGGGGCTCGAATGGGCGTTGGACGCCGACCTCGTGCTCGCTGCGGACGATGCCCGGTTCAAGTTGCCCGAAGCCTCGCTCGGCGTCTTCGTGACCGGCGGCCTCGTCGCGACCTTGCCGGCTGCGGCCGGGCTGGCGCGCGCGAAGGCGCTGATGCTGCTGGGGGAGGAATTCGGCGCGCGCGAGGCGGTCGAGTGGGGGCTGGTCTACCGCATCGTGCCGGCGAAGCAGCTCGACGAGGCTTCGTGGGATGCCTGCTTGCGCCTGGCGGCGCTCCGGCCTGAAGTGGTGGCGAGTTTCAAGCGGGTGCTCCATGCGGTCGGGCTCGACCGGTTCGATCGGGGGATCGAGGAGGAATCGAGGGTGACGCGCGAGTTGACTGATGGAGCGCAGTCGCCGGGCGGGCCTGGCTGATAGGCGCGGTTTCCTTGCTTCACGCCGCCCGCGAACGCCGCTGCCATCAGGGGCCTTTGGGGGCTGTCGCCGCGAGCTTTGTTGCGCGCGGCACGGATACGCGAAGGCATGGCGATGGCAGTAGTCGGCCAAAGGCGACATCGGCTCACTTAGCCCTTAGCGGTCGTCGAATTCCTCTTCGGGCGGTCGGAGTGGCTGAATATTGGACCGCGCGGCTCGCGCTTGCTGACTTCGGAGATGGATATGCCGAGCCGGCGAACGCCCTCGTCAATCGCATCGAGTTCCAGCAGCGCATACCCCATGACCAGACCAGCCGGTCTTCGAGACTGTTTCCGTTGCCCACTTGGATGGAAGAGCGGGCCGATGGGATAAACGCGCACGCCGTGACTGCGGGCAGCTTGTACAAGGGCCGGCTCGGCAGAGGCGGGCAGCGTCTCGATCCACGCCACCAAGTGCAGCCCACTGGCCGCACCTTGGATCCGGACCTGTTCGCCCAGGTGCCTGCTCAGCGCGTCGACCAGCGCATGCTGGCGCGCCTGTTGGAGCCTGCGCATGCGTCTGACATGACGGTCGTAGCTGCCGTCTTCCAGCAAGCGCGCCAGCGCCCCCTTGCACGCTCGTGGCCGCGTGCCGGTCGGCCACCCGCTTGGCTGCGGTGAATGTAGCCACCAGCGCCGATGGCAGCACCATGTAGCCCAGCCGCAGTTGAGGCGACAGTGTCTTCGAGAACGTCCCGACGTGGATGACACAGCCCCTGCTGTCCAACGATTGGAGCGTCGCCTCCGGCCGAACCGAGTAGCGGTACTCGCTGTCGTAGTCGTCCTCGATGATCCATGCTCGGCGCCGCGCCGCCCAATCCAGGAGTGCGCGCCGCCGACCGATCGGCAGGAGCCCGCCGAGCGGAAACTGGTGGGTCGGCGTCACGTACGCCAGCTGCGCTGGCGGCACGTCGTCGAGTCGATCGGTCTGCAGGCCGTGCTCGTCGACATCCACGCAGATCAGCTTCGCGCCGCAGGCCTCGAACGCATGATGAGCCATGCGGTAGCCGGGGTTCTCGACGACGACGCCATCGCCCGGATCGATCAGCAACCGCGCACACAGATCAAGAGCCTGCTGAGACCCGTTGACGATCATGATCTGGTCCACGGTGCAGGACAGCCCGCGCGTCTGGCTGAGGTGTCCCTGCAACGCGCGCCGCGACTCGAGGTTGCCCCGGGGATCCTCGTACTCCAGACGCGTGGGGCGCTGTCGTTCCACGGCCCGCAGCGCCTTCATCCAGGTCAGCGTCGGGAAGTCGCCCCCGGCGAGCGGGCCGTAGAGGAAATCGATCTCGGACGGAGCGGTCGGTCCCGCATCGCCGATCCCGAGTGCGGCGATACGGCGCCCCACGGCAGACAGCCGGCCCTTGTGTCCTTCGTCGGAGTGGCGATCTGGCGGCGGCTTCGCGCCCCGGTTCCGAGCCAAAGGAATGGTCGCTCCGGCGGCAACCTTGCTGGCCGCACCGGGCTGGGTGTCGATGAACCCGTCGGCGGCCAACTGCTCGTACACGAGCAACACCGTGCCGCGCGACAAGCCTCGTTCCGCCGCCAGCGCGCGGGTCGAGGGCAGCACCGCGCCGGCCGCGTAGGTGCCATCGGCGATACGGGCACGGATCTCTCCGTAGAGCGCCCGGCTCAGCCCGCGGCGCTTGTCTTCAGCCATGACGTTCACCCTGACTGGTCCAGTGAGCTTGTTCGAAACTGGCTATTTTCTCAAAGCCAGCCCAGGCGCAAAGTTCTGGCTGGGCGCATCGCGCGCCTGACTTCCAATCCGAACACGCCATGTACCTTCCGCCGCAATTCGCCGAAGCCCGACCCGAGGAACTGCACCGCATCGTCCGCGACAACTCGCTGGGCATGCTGGTGCGCCAGACCAGCGTCGGCCTGGAGGCCGATCACCTGCCGTTCCTGCTGGACGCCGACGAAGGCCCACACGGAACCCTGATCGCTCACGTTGCACGATCCAACGCCCTGTGGCGCGAGATTCATGAGGGCGCCGGCGTGCTCGTCGTCTTCCGGGGCGTGCAGGGCTACATCTCGCCGAACTGGTATCCCGGCAAGCACGAGACGCACCGGCGGGTGCCGACTTGGAACTACGAGGTGGTGCATGCGCACGGCACGATCCATGTGCGTGACGATGAGAGGTTCGTGCGCGGCATCGTGGCCCGGCTGACGCGCGTGCATGAGGCCGACCAGCCGGTGCCGTGGAAGATGGGGGATGCGCCGGCCGACTACCTCGCCGAGCAGCTGCGCCACATCGTCGGCATCGAGATCCGGCTGCAGCGACTGGACTGCAAGCGCAAGCTCAACCAGCACCACGAAAAGCGGGACCGCGAGGGCGCGATCGACGGCCTGGAGTCGCGAGGCAACCATGGTCTGGCGCAGGCGATGCGTGACACAGCGAAGCCCGACGCATGACGACCGACCGCCTTCACTGCTTCAAGGAGTCGGGCAACTCGTACAAGGTCGCACTGGCCCTGACCTTCGCCGGGGTGCCATTCGAGAAGGTGACCGTCGACTACTTCGACGGACAGACCCGCCAGACGGTCTGGCGCTCCGAGACGAACGAGATGGGTGAGGTCCCGATCCTGGAGTTCGATGGCCGGCGAATGAGCCAGTCCGGTGTGATCCTGCTCCATCTGGCCGAGCGGTTCGACAGTCTGCGGGTGGAACCCGACGAGCGCGAAGAGGTGCTCCGATGGCTGCTCTTCGACAACCACAAGTTCACCGCCAACCTGGCGAGCTACCGCTGGCCGCGCACCTTTGCCAAGCCGTCGCCGCATGAAGCGGTGCTGGCCTACATGCGCCAGCGCACGGCGGCGGCACTCGACATCGTCGACCGCCACCTGGCAGACTGCCCCATCATCGTCGGCGACCGATGTACGGTCGCCGACCTGTCGATGGCCGGCTACGTCTACTACCCGGCCGACGAGCTCGGCTTCGACCTGCGCGCCGAGTACTCGCGCATCGCCGCTTGGATGGATCGCGTTGCCCAGATTCCAGGTTGGCGCGCGCCCTACGATCTGCTGTCCTGACGCCCGGAGCCGACACGATGTACAGCGCGACCTTCACCTTCGCCAAGGGCGAGTACGACGACGCGTTCCACCAGCGCGACCAGGCCATCGCCGAAGTGGCCAAGTCGATTCCCGGCTATCTAGGCGAAGAGGCCTGGGAGAACCCAGGCGCCGGATTGATTTCGACCGTCTACTACTGGGACTCGCTGGAAGCGCTGTAGCGACTGGTCGACGATCCCCGGCACTTGGCCGCCAAGCAGTTGCAAGGCCGTTGGCTGAAGGGGTACCACATCACCATTGCTCAGGTGCTCAGAAGCTACGGCGATGGCGGGATTGCGCATCCGCTGGCTGGTACGTCACCGATACACGAAGGCGGGCAGCGAAGCGCCGGCGACGCGCGGGCTGCGTCCGACGATCGTTGAACGAAGAAAGGGTGCGCTCATGGCGTGGGTGTTGCTGGTGGTCGCCGGTCTGCTCGAAGTGGGCTGGGCCATCGGCCTGAAGTACACGGAAGGGTTCAGCCGGCTTTGGCCGAGCGTCTTCACGATCGTCGCCATGGTGCTGAGCGTCGTGCTGCTCGGCGTCGCGATGAAGTCGCTGCCGGTTGGAACGTCCTATGCGGTCTGGGTTGGCGTCGGCGCGGTCGGCACGGCGATCCTCGGCATGGTGTTGTTCGGCGAGCCGGCGAGCGCCGGCCGCCTGGCGAGCCTCGGCCTCATCGTGGCCGGCATCGTCGGACTGAAGCTGGCCACGCCCTGATTTCCGCAGCAATCCGAATTCAGTACGAGACGAACATGACTCATCCCTCCGACCTCAAGCTCGAATCCTGGCTCGTGACCGCAGGCCGCTCGTCCACGCCCGGTGCACCGTTGAATGTGCCGCTGGTGCCAGCATCGAACTTCATCATCGGCGCAGGACGCGAGTACGCGCGCGATGACGGCACTTCGACCTGGGAGGCACTCGAAGAGGTTGTCGGCGGACTGGAGTCCGGGCGTGCAGTGGCTTTCGCTTCCGGCATGGCAGCCATCGCCTCGGTGTTCGACCAGCTGCGGGCTGGCTCTCACGTAGTGCTGCCCGACGACTGCTACCAGGGCGTCGCTGGCCTGGTCGCTGCGGGCGCGGAGCGAGGGCGGTGGACCGTTCAGCGTATGGCGCTTCACGACACCGCAGGTTGGGTCAATGCGTGCAGAACGGCCGACCTCGTCTGGCTCGAATCGCCGTCCAATCCCCTGCTCGGCGTTGCCGACCTCGAGGCGATCTGTGCTGCTCCACGCAAGACGAGTGCCGTCGTCGCGGTCGACAACACCTTCGCAACGCCATTGAACCAGCGGCCGCTGGAGTTCGGAGCCACGGTGTCTCTGCAGTCGGCGACCAAGTTCATCGGCGGCCACTCGGATCTGCTGGCCGGGGTGGCGACTACGAGGGACCCGGCGTACTGGCATGCGCTCAAGAAATCGCGTGAACTGACCGGTGCGACACCCGGCACGCTGGAGTGTTTCCTGGCAGTTCGCGGGTCGAGGACGATGGCGCTGCGTCTGCAGCGGGCTCAGGCCACGGCCATGACGGTGGCGGACCGCCTCCAGGGGCACCCGGCAGTTGAACTGGTGCGCTATCCGGGCCTGAGCTCGCATCCCACGCATGCCACCGCCCGGCGCGTGCTGAAGGGCTACGGAACGATCATCTCTTTCGATGTGCGCGGCGGTGCGGACGCGGCTGATCGCGCCTGCAAAGCGGTGCAACTGGTGCGCCACGCGACCAGCCTCGGTGCGGTGGAGTCGACGATGGAAAGGCGTGCGGCAATACCCGGGCAAGAGCACCTGCCTCCTGCGCTGCTGCGACTGAGTGTCGGCATCGAAGATGCCGATGATCTTTGGAAGGACATCGAAAGCGCGTTGCGCAGCGTGCCACGCTGAGTGCCCTGCAACGGCAACGAAGCGTAGGCGAGCGGTTGCGCCTGCCCGTGCGGTCTTCATCGCTCAGTAGCCGGGCTCCAGTGACTGTTGGATGACCGCTTGCTCGAAGCCCGACTGACTCTCATGGGTGGACAATTCCATTTCGCCACTGTCAACCCGCTCGCGACAACAAGCGGCAGGTGCCCGACGGATAGCGGGCGTCGCCGGCACTCTATCCGGCGCCCCAAGACGTCAGCGCCGACAAGGTCGAAGAGCATCTCGGCGATCCTCAGCGCCCTCCGCGCCTCTGCGGTGGACCCCATCGCCCCATCGCCCTCAATACGCACCTTGCACCAGATTCGTCGGCCTCCCCGCAACGAAGCGCTCGATGTTGTCCATCAACTGATCCGCCAGCGCCTGCTGCGCCTCGTCCGATGCCCACGCCACATGCGGCGTCAGGATCACGTTGGGGCGCAACGCGGCGCGCATCAGCGGGTTGTCCGGCGCCGGCGGCTCGCCGTCGACGACGTCGAAGCCGGCGCCGCCGACGAGGCCGCGGTCGAGCGCCTCGACCAGCGCGGCTTCGTCGACCAGCCCGCCGCGCGCGGTGTTGACGATCAGCGGCCGGCGCTTCATCGCCTCGAACTCCGGCATCGCGAGCATGCCGCGCGTCTGCGGCGTCAGCGGTGAGTGCAGGGTGATCACGTCGCTCGTCTCCAGCACTTCCTGCCACGGCGTGTAGAGCGGGCCGAGGCCGCTCTTGCCCTTGTGCGCCGCGAACAGCGGCACCATGCCGAACGCCTTCGCGATCTCGGCGACGCGCTGGCCGAGCACGCCTTCGCCGATGATCCCGAGGCGCGCACCGGCGAGGTCGCGGATCGGATGGTCGAAGTAGCAGAACTGGCCCGACTGCTGCCAGCGCCCGGCGAGCACCGACTCGCGGTACGCGACGACATTGCGGCGCAGCGCGAGGATCAGCGCGAAGGTGTGCTCGGGCACGGTGTTGACGGCATAGCCGCGGATGTTCGCGACCGCGACGCCGCGCGCCGCGCAGGCCGCCTTGTCGACGCAATCGGTGCCGGTCGCCGCCACCGCGACGAGGCGCAGCGCGGGCAGCCGTTCGAGCGTCTCGGCGGTGATCGGCGCCTTGTTGGTGATGACGATGGTCGCGCCGTCGAGCCGTGCCGGCACGTCGCCGGGCGCGGTGTGGTCGTGCTCGACGTAGTGGTGGTCGAAGGCGGGGCGGCGCAGCGAGACCTGCGGTGCGATCGTGGCGCGGTCGAGGAAGACGATGCGTTCCATGAGAGTCTCCGGTTCAATCCAGTTCAATAGCGGCGAACGGACAGCAGGCGCTGCGCTTCGGCAGCGACGGCCGCGGGCGTGATGCCGAAGTGCAGGTAGAGCGTCTCGGCCGATGCCGACGCGCCGAAGCCCGTCATGCCGACGAAGCCGCCGTGCTCGCCGAGGTAGCGGTCCCAGCCGAAGCGCACCGCGGCCTCGACCGCGACGCGCACCGAGCCGGGCGCGAGCACGCTGTCGCGATAGGCGCGGTCCTGCGCATCGAAGCGTTCGCAACACGGCATCGAGACGACCGCGGTCGGAATGCCCGCGGCCTGCAGCAGCGTGCGTGCCTGGACGGCGATCGCGACCTCGGAGCCGGTCGACATCAAGGTGACGGCGCGCGGGCCGCCTTCGGCCTCGGCCAGCACATAGCCGCCGCGGCGCGAGCGGTTGTCGGCCTCGTGGGCCGTGCGCACCAGCGGCAGGGCCTGGCGCGCGAAGACCAGCGACACCGGCCCGGTGCGGTGCTCGAGCGCGAGCTCCCAGCATTCGGCCGCTTCGACCGCATCGGCCGGGCGCAGCACCAGCATGTTCGGCATCGCGCGCAGCGACGCGAGGATCTCGACCGGCTGGTGCGTCGGCCCGTTCTTGCCGACGCCGATCGAGTCGTGGCTGAACACGAACTTGACCGGCAGCCCCATCAGCGCGGCCATCCGCATCGCCGGCCGCTCGTAGTCGGAGAACGCGAGGTAGGTGACCGCGAGCGGGATCACGCCGCCGTGCGCCGCCATGCCGTTGGCCATCGCGCCCATCAGGTGCTCGCGCACGCCGCAGTGCACGTAGGCGCCGCTGCGGTCCTCGGCGGTGAAGGCGGCGAGCCGCCGCTTGTGGCTGGTCGGCGCTTCGAGGTCGGCGCAGCCGACCATGCGCTCCGGCAGCACGTCGCTCAGCCGGTCGTTGATGTCGGCCGAGATCATGATGCCGCCGGGCGCTTCGCCGCTGTCGACCGCGCGGCGCTTGCAGGCCTGCAGCACGTCGCGCCAGCCGGCCGGCAGCTCGCCCGCCAGCACGCGGTCGAATTCCGCGCGCTGGTCGGCCGGCAGTGCATCGCGCCGCGCCTGCCAGGCGGCATGCGCATCGGCGCTGCGCCGGCCGGCATCGCGCCAGGCCTGCAGCACCGGCGCGGGGATGTCGAACGGCGCGTGCGGCCAGTCGAGGTCGTTGCGGGCACGATCCGCATCTTCCGGATGCAGCCGCGCGCTGTGCCCGCCGCGCTGGCCTTGCAGCCGCGCGATGCCGCGCGCGATCACGGTGCGGCAGGCGATCAGCGACGGCCGCGGATCCTGCTTCGCCGCCGCCAGCGCCGCCGACACCGCATCGATGTCATGACCGTCGACCTCGACGACGTGCCACTGCGCGACGCGGAAGCGCTCGGCCACGTCCTCGCTGATCGACAGCGACGTGGCGCCGTCGTCGGTGATGCGGTTGTCGTCCCACAGCAAGGTCAGCTTGCCGAGCCCAAGGTGCCCGGCGAGCGAGACCATCTCCTGGCCGATGCCTTCCTGCAGGCAGCCGTCGCCGACGAACGCATAGGTGCGGTGGTCGACGAGGCCGCCGCCGAAGCGGGCGTTCAGGTAGGCCTCGGCGACCGCCATGCCGAACGCGTTCGCGATGCCCTGGCCGAGCGGGCCGGTCGTCACCTCGATGCCGTGCGCCGGCTCGTATTCGGGATGGCCTTCGCAATGCGAGCCGAGCTGGCGGAAGCGCTGGATCTCGTCGATCGAGATCGCTTCGTAGCCGGTCAGGTGCAGCAGCGCGTAGAGCAGCATCGAGCCGTGGCCGTTCGACAGCACGACGCGATCGCGGTCCGGCCAGGTCGGGTCGGACGCCATGAACTTCAGGTGCCGCGTGTACAGCGCGGTCGCGGTCTCCGCCATGCCGAGCGGTACGCCCTGGTGACCCTCGGTCGCATGCACGATCGCATCGATCGCGAGGAAGCGGATGGCGTGGGCGAGCTGGGTCGGTGCCGGGGATGACATGGCAAGGGTTCTCCATGCCGCCTTCCCGCGGGAAGGCGGCCGTCAGGGCGGTGGTCTCGTCGGAAGTCGGGTCAGGCCAGGGTGCCGGCGCTCTCTTCGAGCAGCTTCCAGGCCTCGTCGCCGAACTTGCCGCGCCAGTCCTTGTAGAAGCTGGTCTTGCCGAGCATGGCCTTGAACGCGGCCTTGTCGACCTCGGCGACCTGCAGCCCCTTGGCCTGCAGCTCGGCACGCAGCGACTTGCTCAGCGCGGCGATGTCGGCGCGCTCGTCGTTGGCGGACTTGTCGAACTCGCGGTAGACGATGTCCTGCACGTCCTTCGGCAGCCGCTCGACCGCCTTCTTGTTGCCGAGGATCCAGTAGGCGTCCCACACATGGTTGGTCAGGCTGCAGTACTTCTGCACTTCGTAGAGGCGCGCCGTCGCGATGATCGCGAGCGGGTTCTCCTGGCCCTCGACGAGCTTGGTCTGCAATGCCGAATAGACCTCGTTGAAGTTGATCGGGGTCGGGCTCGCGCCGAGCGCGGTGAAGAGCGTCGACAGCATCGGCGCTGCCGGCACGCGCAGCTTCATGCCCTTCAGGTCGTCGGGCGTCGCGATCGGCTTGGTCGACGTCGTGATCTGGCGAAAGCCGTTCTCCCACGGCTTGGACATCGTGAGCAGGCCGACCTTCTCGATCTGCGCCCGCACGTACTTGCCGAGGCCGCCGTCCATCGCCTTCCAGACGTGCTCGTTGTCGGTGAACGCGAAGCCGGTGTTGACGATGCCGGCCGCCGGCACGAGCGTCGACAGCACCGAGCTCGCCTGGTTGAAGAACTCGACGCCGCCATTGCGCACCTGCGACATCAGGTCGGTGTCGGAGCCGAGCTGGTTGGCCGGGAACAGGCGGATCTCGAGCCGGCCGTTGGTCGCGGCCTTGATGCGATCGATCGCCTCTTGTGCGCGCTTGTTGACCGGATGGCTAGGATCCTGGCCGGTCGCGAGCTTGTAGGTGAACTCGGCCGCCTGCGCGCGCCGCGGCAGGATCGTGAAGAGCGGCAGCGCGGCGGCGCCGGTCAGCAGTTGGCGGCGGCTCAGGCCGCTGCGGTCGATCTTGATCGTCATCGTCTTGTCTCCGTGTTCGATGCCTGGTGTCAGTGGATCAGCATGCCGCCGTTCACGTCGAGCGTGACGCCGGTGCAGTACTTCGCGAGCGGACTGGCGAGGAACACCACGCAGCCGGCGACGTCGTTCGGCTCGCCGACGCGGTTCAGCGGGATCTGGTCGAGGATGCCCTGCATGCGGTCGTCGGGGATCAGGCCCTTGTTGATGTCGGTCGCGATCAGGCCGGGCGTCACGCAGTTGACGCGGATGCCGTCGATGCCGGCTTCGCGCGCCAGCGCCCGTGCGAGACCGAGCACGCCGGCCTTCGCGGCCGAGTAGTGCGGCCCGCCGAGGATGCCGCCGCCGCGCTGCGCCGAGACCGACGAGATGCAGACGATGGCACCCGACTTCGCCTCGCGCATCGCCGGCAGCACCGCCTGCGACATGTAGAGCGTGCCGCGCAGGCTGACGTCGAGCACCGCGTCGTAGTCGGCGCCGGTGATGTCGGCGAACTTGCGCGGCTGCGTGATGCCGGCGTTGTTGACGAGGATGTCGATGCGGCCGCATTGCGCGAGGGCCGCCGCGGCGGCGCGTAGGCACGACGCCTTGTCGGTGACGTCGGCGACGATGCCGACGTGCTGCGGACCGAGCTGGGCCGCGGCGCCGGCCGGATCGGCGCGCTCCAGGTCGAGGATCACGACGCGCGCGCCTTGCGCGGCCATCATGCGGGCGGTGGCGTAGCCGAGGCCGTTGAGGCCGGCGCCGCCGGTGATCAGGGCTACCTTGTCTGCGAGAAGCATGGTCTCTACTCCGTTCAGGGATCGTTGCAGGGTGAAGTGGTTGCGGGCGTTCAACCGAGCCAGCCCTTGATGCGCGCGGCCAGCGCGTCGCGGCTGATGCCGTAACGCTCGTGCAGGGTCGGCAGCGCGCCGGCATCGAGGAAGGCATCGGGCAGGCCCGCGAGCTGGAAGCCGGCCGGCTGCACGCGGTGGCGCAGCAGCGCGCTCGCCACCGATTCGCCCAGGCCGCCGATCACCGAATGGTTCTCGGCGACGACGACGAGGCGATGCCGGTAGCGCACCGCCTCGACGATCGCGGCTTCGTCGAGCGGCTTGATCGTCGGGCAGTGCAGCACCGCGACGCCGATGCGGTCGGCGGCGAGCGTCTGCGCCACTTCGAGCGCGCGCATCGTCATGAAGCCGCTGGAGATCACGAGCACGTCGGCACCGTCGCGCAGCAGCTTGGCCTTGCCGAGCTCGAAGCGGTAGCCGTCGACCTCGTCGAGCACCAAGGGCACGTTGCCGCGCAAGAGGCGCATGTAGACCGGACCCTTGTGCGCCGCGACCTGCGGCACCGCCTGCTCGATGTCGAGCGCGTCGCACGGGTCGACGATCGTCAGGCCCGGCACGCCGCGCATCATCGCTATGTCCTCGATCGCGGCGTGGCTCGGGCCGTAGCCGGTCGTCAGGCCCGGCAGCGCGCAGCAGATCTTGACGTTCAGGTTCTCCTCGGCGATCACCTGGTGGATGAAGTCGAAGGCGCGGCGCGTGCCGAACGCGGCGTAGGTCGTCGCGAACGGAACGAGCCCTTCCTTGGCCATGCCGCCCGCCGCCGCCATCAGCACCTGCTCGGCCATCCCCATCTGGTAGAAGCGCTCGGGGTAGGCCTGCGCGAAGAGGTGCAGGTCGGTGTACTTCGCGAGGTCCGCGGTCAGGCCGACGATCTCCGGCTTGCTCGCGGCCAGTTCGACCAGCGCCTTGCCGAACGGCGCGGCCTTCGCGCGCTGGCCCTCGGCGGCGATCGACGCGATCATCGCCGACGTGGTCAGGCGAGGCTTGCTCTTGTCCTTCTGTTCTGCAACGGCGGCGCTCATGCCAGGGCTCCTTCGGGTTGGCGCGATCCGTCGAGGATGCGCAGCGCCTGCTGCCACTCGGGCGGATCGACGCGGATGAAGTGGTTCTTGTCGCGCGTCTCGAGGAAGGGCACGCCCTTGCCCATCAAGGTGTCGCACAGGATCACGCGCGGCTTCAGGTCGGCGAGGTCGCGCGCCGCATCGAAGGCGCGCAGCACGGCCGGCAGGTCGTTGCCGTCGACGCGCTGCACATGCCAGCCGAACGCTGCCCACTTGTCGGCGAGCGGCTCGAAGCCCATCACCTTGCCCGACGGGCCGTCGGCCTGCTGGTTGTTGATGTCGACGAGGCAGATCAGGTTGTCGAGGCGGTGGTGCGCCGCGGCCATCGCCGCCTCCCAGGTCGAGCCCTCGTCGAGCTCGCCGTCGGACATCGAGTTGTAGACGAACGCCGGATTGCGCTTGTGCTTCAGTCCGAGCGCGATGCCGACGCCGATCGCGAGACCCTGGCCGAGCGAGCCGCCCGAGATCTCCATGCCCGGCGTGTACGTCGCCATGCCGGACATCGGCAGGCGGCTGTCGTCGCTGCCGTAGGTCTCGAGCTCGCTCTCGGGGACGATGCCGGCCTCGATCAGCGCCGCGTAGTGCGCGATCGCATAGTGGCCGTGCGACAGCAGGAAGCGGTCGCGCCCTTCCCACTCGGGCTCGCTCGGGCGCAGCTTCAGCGCATGGCCGTAGGCGACCGCGAGCACGTCGGCCCAGCCGAGCGCCTGGCCGATGTAGCCCTGGCCCTGCACCTCGCCCATGCGCAGGGCGTAGCGGCGGATGCGGTAGGCCCGCTCGCGCAACGTGGTGGTCGAGTCAGACATGTCGGTCCTTGTGTGAGTCGTGAGTGGATTCAATGCAGCAGCCCGATCGAGAACCAGGGCACGAAGGCGACGATCAGGAGGCCGGCGAGCAGCGCGCCGAGGTAGGGCCAGATGCGGCGCAGCGCGACGTCGGGGTTGACTCGGCCGATCGTGCAGGCGGCGTAGTAGCCGAGGCCGAACGGCGGCGCGAACAGGCCGATGCCCATCGCGAGGATGACCACCATCGCGTAGTGCACCTCGTGCACGCCGATCGCCTTGGCGACCGGGAACAGCAGCGGCGCGAACAGCACCATCGCCGGGATGCCCTCGAGCACGCTGCCGAGCACGACGAAGGCGGCGATCGACACGAGCAGGAAGCCGTACTTGCCGCCCGGCACGCTCGTCATCAGGTGCGCGAGGCTGTGCGAGAAGCCCGACTGCGTCAGCGCCCACGACATGCCGGTGGCCGTGCCGATGATGAAGAGGATCGCGCCCGACAGCGCCGCGGTGTCGACCAGCATCGGATACAGGCGCCGCCAGTCGAAGCGGCGATAGATGAAGAGCCCGGCGACCACCGCATAGGCGATGCCGATCGTCGAGACTTCGGTTGCGGTCGCGATGCCTTCGACGACGGCGGTGCGAATCAGCACCGGCAGCAGCAGCGCCGGCAGCGCGACCAGCAGCGTCTTGCCGACGACGCTGAGCGGCGCGCGCTTCAGGCCGTGCGCGACCTCGGCGCTGCGATAGCGCGCCAGCACCGCGAGCAGCAACGCGAGCACGACGCCGGGCAGGATGCCGCCGGTGAAGAGCGCGCTGATCGAGATGCCGGCGACCGAGCCTATCGTGATCAGCACCAGTGACGGCGGAATCGTCTCGGCCATCGCGCCGGAGGCCGCGAGCAGCGAGATCAGTTCGCCCTCGGGGTTGCCGCGCTTCTTCATCTCGGGCAGCAGCACCGGGGCGACCGCGGCCATGTCGGCGGTCTTCGCGCCGGAGATGCCCGAGACCAGCAGCATCGCGCCGAGCAGCACGTAGTTCAGGCCGCCGCGCACGTGGCCGAGCAGCGATGCGAGGAAGTCGACCATCGCCTTGGCCATGCCGGTCATCTCGACCAAGTGGCCGAGCAGGATGAAGAGCGGCACCGCGAGCAGGATCAGCGAGCTCATGCCTTCGTCCATGCGGCCGCTGACGACCGCGAGCGGCGTCGACGTCGTCGCGAGCAGGAAGGCGACGGTCGCGATGCCGAAGCAGAACGCGATCGGCACGCCCAGCAGCACGCCGGTGCCGAGCAGCAGCGCGAAGAAGATGCAGAGGTTCCAGTTGCCGATGCTCTGCAGCCAGTCGGCGCCGAGCCAGATCGCGCCGCCGAGCGCGGCCAGCGTCAGCGCGACGCCGGCCAGTTCGCCGATGCCGCGGCGCGCGAGGCGCAACAGCGCGATCGCGATCATCAGCGTGCAGCCGGCCGGCACCGCGGCGGCGCGTACCGTGTTCGGCCAGCCGAGCGCGGGCGTCTCGACGACCCATTCGTCGCGGGCGTATTCGGCCATCGGTCCGATCAGGATCACGAGCAGCAGGCACGGCACGCCGATCGCGAGCACCTCGGCCCAGGCCTGCGCACGCGGGCTCCAGCGCGACACCAGTGCGGTCGTGCGCATGTGCGTGCCGCGCCGCAGCGCGACGGCGGCCCCCAGGTTGGCGAGCCACAGGAACAGGATGGACGCGAGCTCGTCGGCCCACGGCAGCGGATGGTTGAAGACGAAGCGCATCAGCACGCCGGCGAGCAGCACGACGACCTCGCCGACGACCAGCGCGGCCGCCGGGATCTCGATGAAGTGGCCGAGCCACTCCTCGGCACGTCCGAGCAACGAGCCGCTGCGCTCGACGGGATGCGCTTCGAGCAGCATGGCGCTCATTGCCCGAGCGCCGCGCGGCGCAGGCGCAGGCCGGTGGTGGAGGTGTTGCGGCCGTGGCGGGCCGTCGATGCAGTCATGCTGGTCTCCTCGGTCGTCGAATGAGGCGCGGTGCGCCGCTGCGACGTCGCGGAGCCCGCTGACTCCGATCCCTCCGCCGTCGCCGGACCGGTGGCAGGTCCGTGCGGCAAATCTTCGGCGCTGCCGCGCATGACGACAAGCGAAGTGTCATCAGCCTAAGATGACGATCCTTCATCCGACGCCAGGGTCAACCCGATGGCCACCGTCCCGCCGGTCACCAACCTGCTCGCGTTCGAAGCCGTCGCGCGGCGGCGCAGCTTCGCGCATGCCGCCGCCGAACTGCACCTCACCGCATCGGCGATCAGCCACCAGGTCGCGCGGCTGGAGGCGCAGCTCGGCGTGCGGCTGTTCGAGCGCAGCGCGCATGGCGTGCGGCTGAGTGCCGCGGGCGAGCGCTACCTGGCGCGCGTCGGCGGGGCGCTGTCGGCGCTCGTCGCGGCGAGCGACGACCTGCAGCAAGGCGTCAACAACAGCCTCTACATCCATTCGTCGCCGAGCTTCGCGAGCCTCTGGCTGGTGCCGCGGCTGCGCGCCTTCTCGCAGGCGCATCCGGAGATCGCGCTGAACCTGTCGTCGTCGCCGACGCACAGCGACTTCGCGCTCGGCCAGGCCGACCTCGACATCCGCTACGGCGTGCCGCGCTGGCCCGATCTGGTGGTCGAGCCGCTGTTCGAAGAGCGCATCACGCCGCTCGCGAGCCCCGACTTCATCCGCGAGCACCGTCTGCGCCGGCCCGAGCAGGCGGCCGACGTGCCGCTGATCCAGAGCAACGTCAGCATCGTGCAGTGGTCGGACTGGTTCACCGCGATCACCGACCGGCGCGCGCCGGATCGCTTTGCGCTGCGCTTCGACCGGGCGCAGATGGCGCTCGATGCGGCGGCGCAAGGGCTCGGCGTTGCGCTCGAGAGCACGACGATAGGCGCGCGCCATCTCGCCGAGGGGCGGCTGCGGCCGGTCTTCGGCCTGGAGCGGTCGGTGCGGTCGAAGGTGCACTTCCTCGTCTACCCGCCGCGCCACGCGCGCCGGCCGCCGGTCGAGGCGTTCCTGGCGTGGGTGCACGGCGAAGCTGCGCGAGCCTGACGCTCGGCCTGCCTATGATCGGCCGCCGCCCGCTTCCGCAACACCTCCGATGCGCCGACGCCTCACGCCGCTGCTGCTCGTCCTGCTGATCGCCGCGACGGCGACCTTCGCGGCGCGCCCGCCCGCGCCGCCGCGCGCGGTCACGCCGCGCGGGCCGCTCGCGGCCGACGAGCAGAACAACATCGCGGTGTTCAAGGCGTCGTCGGCGTCGGTCGTCAACATCACCGCGCTCGGTCTCGAGCGCGACTTCATGTCGCTCGACGTGCAGCAGGTGCCGCAGGGCACCGGCTCGGGCTTCGTGTGGGACACGCAAGGCCATGTCGTCACCAACTTCCACGTGATCCGCGAAGCGAGCGGCGCGCGCGTCACGCTGGCCGACCAGACGAGCTACCGCGCCGAACTGGTCGGCGCGTTCCCCGACCGCGACATCGCGGTGCTGCGCATCGACGCGCCGGCCGCCAAGCTCAAGCCGGTCGCGATCGGCACGAGCCGCGACCTCGTCGTCGGCCAGAAGGTCTATGCGATCGGCAATCCGTTCGGCCTCGACCAGACCTTGACGACCGGCATCGTCAGCGCGCTCGACCGCGAGATCGAGTCGGTGACGCGGCGCACGATCAAGGGCGCGATCCAGACCGATGCGGCGATCAATCCGGGCAACTCCGGCGGGCCGCTGCTCGACTCGGCCGGGCGGCTGATCGGCGTCAACACCGCGATCTTCAGCCCGTCGGGCGCGAGCGCCGGCATCGGCTTCGCGATACCGGTCGACGAGGTCAACCGCATCGTACCGCGGCTGATCCGCGACGGCCGCATGGTGCGTCCGTCGATCGGCGTCACCGGCGCGCCGGCCGACCTGAACCGCGCGCTCGGCCTGCCGAAGGGTGTCGCGCTGGTGCGCGTGCAGCGCGGCGGCGCAGCGGCGCGTGCCGGGCTCGTGCCGTTCAGCCGCGGCGACCGCGGCATCGTGCAGGGCGACGTGATCACCGCCGTCGACGGCACCGCGGTCGAGACGCAGGACGACATGCTGAACGCGCTCGAGCGCCACGAGCCCGGCGAGGTCTGCACGCTGACGGTGTGGCGCAACGGCGCGAGCCGCAAGCTCGAGATGACCCTGGCCGAGTCCGACCAATAGGGAGCGCGCGACCGGCCCGGCGTCGCCGACGACGCAATCGCCGAGCGCCGACAGGGGTCGCGGTCCCGGGCCATCATCGACCGCGACGAGCGGCCGATGACGCCGCGATCATGTCGATGCGCGCCGGTCCCGTTCGTCGTGTGGATGAGACTGCCGCTTCCGCGCGGCGGTCCATCCTCGACCTCTTCCAGGGAGACCAAGCCATGACCACGCTCCAATCCGCCGCCGAACTGGCGGCTGCCGCCAGCAAGCCCTATCCGAACGACAGTGCCGACTACCGCAAGGCGCGCACCGCGCTGCTCGCCGAGGAGATCGAGCTGCGCCGCCGGATCGAGCGCGTCGCCGCGCAACGGCGCGCGTTGCCGCTCGGCGGCGCGGCCGGCGACTACCGCTTCAAGGACCAGAACGGCGCGACCGTCGGCCTCGCCGATCTGTTCGGCAAGCACGACACGCTCGTCACCTATTTCTGGATGTACGGCCCGCAGCGCGCCCGGCCGTGCCCGATGTGCACCGCGTTCCTCGGTGCGCTCGACACGCCGGTCGCCGACCTGACGCAGCGCGTCGCCTTCGCGGTGCTCGGACGCTCGCCGGTCGAGCGCCAACTCGCGTTCGCACGCGAGCGCGGCTGGCGCAACCTGAAGTTCTACATGACGGTCGGCGACGACTATGCGCGCGACTACCGCGGCCTTGCGCCCGACGGCAGCGAATGGCCGGCACTCGACGTCTGGGTGCAGCGCGACGGCCGCGTCCACCACTACTGGGCGTCCGAACTCGGCGGCACGCAGGATCCGGGACAGGACCCGCGCGGCGCGCCCGATCCGACGCCGCTGTGGAACATCCTCGACCTGACGCCGGGCGGTCGCGGCACGGACTGGTATCCGAAGCTGGAGTACGCGACGGCGGCGTAGCGACGGCTGGCGGCGCGCCGGCTTTGGCCGACAATGCCGCGCATGAAGACGCGTCGTCTGCGCGGCCTGCTGGCCATTCCTGCATCGGTGGCGTTGCTGATCGCGGCGGTGCCGTCCCACGCGGTCTCGGGCTGCCATGTGCCGCCGTTCCACGGCGCCGTGTCGTCCGCCGGTGCCGTCGCGACGATGAATGTCGTCAACACCGGCCGCGCTTGCCGCATCGACAACTACGGCGTGCCGGCGACGCGCGGCAATCCGGCCGAGGCCGGCCAGGTCACCACGGCGCCGGAACACGGCACCGCGGCCTTCGATGCGCCGGCCGTGCGCTACACGCCGGCGCCCGGTTACGTCGGCGACGATGCGTTCGACTACATCGCGAACGCCAAGGGCAACCTCGACCAGCGCGTGACGCTCAAGGTGCACGTCGACGTCCACGTCACGGCACCCTGATCCGGGCCGACCACCATGCGAGCGCTGCTCGAAGACGCCGCCGCGCGCGCGATCCGGTACCTCGACGACCTCGATGCGCGCGGCATCGCGCCGACGCCCGAAGCCGTTGCCGCGTTGTCGGCCTTGGACGAGGCGCTGCCGGCCGGCCCGTGCGATCCGGCCGAGACGCTCGCGCTGCTCGACGATGTCGGCTCGCCGGCGACGATGGCCAACGCCGGCGGCCGCTTCTTCGGCTTCGTGATCGGCGGTGCGCTGCCGGTCACCGTCGCGAGCCAATGGCTGGCGACGGCGTGGGACCAGAACGCCGCGCTGCAGGCTGCGGCACCGGCGACGTCGCGCATCGAAGCGGTCGCGCTGCGCTGGCTGCTCGAGCTGTTCGGCCTGCCGGCGGATGCCGCCGGCGGCTTCGTCACCGGCGCGACCACCGCCAACTTCAGCGCGCTCGCCGCGGCGCGCCATGCGGTGCTGGCGCGCGCCGGCTGGAACGTCGAGGCCGATGGTCTGTTCGGCGCGCCGCCGATCACGGTGCTGGTCGGCGACGAGGCGCATCCGACCTTGATGAAGTCGCTCGGCATGCTGGGCCTCGGCCGCCAGCGCGTCGTGCGCGTGCCGGTCGACGGGCAAGGGCGCATGCGCGCCGACCGCTTGCCGCCGATCGCCGGCCCGACCATCGTCTGCCTGCAGGCCGGCAACGTGAACACCGGTGCCTTCGACCCGTTCGACGCGATCGTGCCGGCCGTGCGTGCGGCAGGCGCGTGGGTGCATGTCGACGGCGCCTTCGGCCTGTGGGCGCTCGCGCATCCCGCGTATGCACCGCTCGCTGCGGGCATCACGCAGGCCGACTCGTGGGCGACCGATGCGCACAAGTGGCTCAACGTGCCGTACGACTGCGGCATCGCGTTCGTGCGCGACCGCGAGGCACTGCGCAGCGCGATGTCGGTCTCGGCGGACTACCTGCCGACGCAGCCCGGTGCGCGCGATCCGTCCGACTACACCCCCGAGCTGTCGCGTCGCGCGCGCGGCGTGGAGGTCTGGGCGGCGCTGCGCACGCTCGGGCGCGACGGCATCGCTGAACTCGTCGAGCGCTGCTGCCGGCATGCGCGGCGCTTCGCGCACGAGCTCGAGGCCGCGGGCTTCGAGATCCTGAATGACGTCGTGCTGAACCAGGTGCTCGTGAGCTTCGGCGACGACGACATGAACCGCCGCGTCATCGCTGCGCTGCAGGCCGACGGTACCTGCTGGTGCGGGCCGACGCGCTGGCAGGGGCGCAGTGCGATGCGCATCAGCGTGTGCTCGTGGGCGACGACGGAGGGGGACGTGGCGCGCAGTGTCGAGGCGATGCAGCGGGTTGCAGCGCATGTTGGCTGAGGCCCAGCTGGTCCGGTCTCTCAAAATTCGGCAGGCCTAGTTTCCTGCATGGGTGCCGGGCTCGAAGGGCAGCGTGGGATCGAGGACTTGATGATTGACTCAGGCCGCACGCGTAGTCTACGATACTGCCTCCTAATTCACGTTAGGATGCGCATTCGTTCGAAAGACTATACAGCCGCAAATCTTCCACGCTGCCAAATGAACGTGCGAACCAAAGCCACCAGCATCGCCATCCTTCTTCTGACTGCAGGTTGTGCTGGCAGCCCTTATGACATCGCCAAGAAGCATGATGCCCTTCGTGACTACCAAGGAGTCGATAGCGGATTTATCGTGGCCGGCGCGGGGGCTGTGAAGGACTCTCGTCTCTCAATCTCAGGCGTCACCTTCCGTCGCCGAGGAACGGAAGAACTCGTCAGTTTCGGCTTCAAGCCTAAGCAACCGCTTCTGCCAGGTGGGTCATCGGTGGACTTTGAATCCGCCATAGCGGCAGGAACCATTTGGGTCAAGCGTCTTCCTCCTGGCGACTATGAAATCGTCAGTACTACTGGAACTCAATTCGGCCGATACGAATACAACTGCAGTAGACCTATACCGCCGATCATCATCTTCACGATTAAAACGGGCGAAGTTGCGTATCTCGGCCGCTACGTCTCGATGTCGCGTTGGCCCGTATGTGGTGACGTTAGTATCTCGGAAGACGAACGCGCGGATATAGCCACCGCCAAAGCCCACAATCCCGATCTGCCAGTCGCAGTTGTTCGTTCGTTCGTTCCCCCCGCCGCTCAGAGAAAACTCTAATACAGCGACTTCGTCGATCGTCGAGCCTTTGCGCCAGATCGCGCTTCAATCCTTCTTCGTGTTTACACTTCGCATTCTGGCCGCTGTGCCACTCGCAGTATTGGCGGCATCTTGCGCCTGGGGGCAGGCTCAGCCCGCTCAAATCGCCGTACCGGGCCACACGGTCGAAGTCACACCCCTTCCACCCAAAGCATTCCCGACGCCGAAGCGATTGCCTCTAGAAGTCGATACGGAGGCTGCGGAGACCTTTGTGCGACTCGGGTTCGGCCTGTTTCTCCCTGGTGGAAAGAACTTCCAGTCCACCGAATTCCTGACACCGTTGTTGAGCACGGAACAAGCGGCTCACTTGGTTGAATTGGTGCCCGAATACCGTACGTTCCGCGGAAAGGCTGTCGCCGAGGCAATTCGGCGCCTCTCGGGCTGGGTCTCTGGCGTTCAGTTTGGTCGCGAAGGCGCACCTGTCGTCTACATTGAGCTGCCGTATTGGACTGATCAGCGAGAGGGCCCGGTTACCGTCGGAACGGGTGCGCGCATCTCGGACGAAGAAAACGCCAAGTTCGTTGAGGAACTAAGGGCGGTCTTCGTCGGACAACTGGGTGCTGAGGAGTTCGGGCCCGATCGAATTCGGAAGCGGCTTATTCGCATCTGGTGGCACGGATGAGGCGCGCAGGCCCACGGTCGGCACCGCTTACTATCAACGCGAGGCTTCACCTTCCCGGCCGAGAATAGACTTCTGGATTCGGAGAAAGTCCATGCACGATACCGCTTCCGGCCTTGCTCAACGTGGAAAGCAGCTTCCCCTCGAAGAGCGCGAACGTCTCGTTGATGAGCTGCTTGCCTCTCTCAACGAGCCGTCTGCCGCCGAGCTTGATGCGGCTTGGTCCGCAGAGATTCAGCGTCGCCTCGCCGCCTATGATCGTGGCGAAGTTCACGCATTGCCCGCCGAAGAAGTCGTCGCGAAGGCTCGGGCTATCGCTCGGTGAGGTTTGTCCGCTTCGTGCCGGCTGCCACCCTAAATCCGTCAGTTGCTCGCCTCCGACTGGCCGCTGAGCGCTATCCTCGCCCATCGGCGCAGCCCGACCACTTCAGGTCGGGTTCAGATTTGCGGCGCCGGCTCTGTCGAGGAGTAGACTGACAGCATGGGTGTCATGCTAGGTACCGTAAAGGCAGGAAAGATCGTCGTCGAAGGTTCGGCCCTCGTCGAGGGGGTGGACGTCTATGTCATCACGCCCGAAGCGGATGGTACGGTTCACCTTCAACCAGACGAACTTGCTGAGCTGGAAGCTGGCATTGCCGAAGCTGACCGCGGTGAGACCATCACGGAAGACGAACTCTTCCGTCGCCTGCGTCGCTTTGGCTGATCGTGACGCTCACGGTCCACGTCTCACGACGTGCTGCTCGCGAGATCGAACGCCTCGCCGAGTGGTGGTCGGTCCATCGTCCCGCGGCACCCGGCGCCGTATCAGCAGACTTGGCTGCAGCGCTCTCGATCCTTCGCGAGCAGCCGGGCATCGGCTCTCGGGTGGTTCAAGCTGGCTCGCCGGACACGCGCCGGTTTCACTTGGACCGTATTGGTCATTGGGTGTACTACCGCACCAAACTTGATCGGCTCGAACTCTTGTCCGTCTGGTATTCGGGGCGCAAGCGCATGCCAGAGGTGTGATGCCTGACCCTTATTTAGGGCGTACATCCACCGGCAAGGCATTTCGCCGTCGGGCACTCAGTTCAAGTGTTGTGCTCGAGACGCTATAGCTTGGCTTCGATGCGTCGCAACGCGCGATGTCCTCATCGGCGCGTCGAAAGCCGACTCGCGCTCGCCGCCCCCAACGAGCGCCGGTTCAGTCGAGAAACACCGCCCCCGCCGACGGCCCGCCTACGTTCACCGTGCCCGCCACGCTGCCCGACGCCAGATCCACGACGATCACCGTGTTCGACGTCCCGTCCGTCACCAGCGCCTGCTTGCCGTCGGCGCTGATCGCGATCCCGGACGGATGTCCGCCAGTCGCGATCGAGCCGAGCAGCTGCAAGGTCGCGCCGTCGAGCAGGTCGACCTTGCCGTGCTGGTCGGCGACGTACAGCACGCTGCCGTCTGCGCCGGCCGCCAGGCCGACGTACGACGGGCCGCCCGGCACGACGACGCTCTTCACGAAGACGTCGTTCGCGGTGTCCCACACGCCGACCTGGGCCGCGCTCAGGAAGCCGAGCGCGTAGCTCGCAGTCCCGGTGCGGTTCGACGTCACGATGCCGGGAATGAAGGGGAACGACGAGATCGGCTTCTGCGCGCCGGTCGTGGTGTCGATCTTCACGATGCCGCCGGCCACCGGCGGCCCGTCGATCTCGAGCGCCTCGTAGCTCGCGAGCAGCGAGCGGCCGTCGCCCGAAGCGGCGATGTCGAGCGCCGAGCCGATGCCGCCGTTGGCCGGCACGCGCACCCGGATCGCGCCGGTCGCGATCTCCAGGTTGGCGTTGATCACGCGCACCAGCGAGCCTTCGTTGACGTAGACCTTGTTGCCGAGCGCGGCTGCCGAGCTCGCGATGATCAGGTTGTCGGCGATCGGGCGTGCCGGCGTCGGCGCGTCGGGCGTGCGCTGCACCGCGACGTTGGCGACCTCGGGAATGAAGACCTTGCCGGCCGCGAGCACGCCGGCCTGCGGCGCGTCGCCCACGGCGAAGCCGGTCTGCGTGGTCAGGCTCGCGGTGTCGACGCGCGCCACGCGGTTGCTGTTCTCGTTCAGGATCACCGCGTTGCCGTTGGACTTGACGACGATCGCGTACGGCGGCGCGATGCTGCGCAGCGTGTGCCGGGTCGCGAGCGTCGCGGCATCGATCACGAGCGTCGTACCGTAGGTCAGGTCGGTCGAGTACAGCGTGCTGCCGTCGGGCGAGATGCCGAGCCGGTACGGATTGGTCTGGCCGAGCGCGACCGAGCCCTTGATCGTGTGCGTCGCCACGTCGATCGCGGTCAGCGTGCCGGCGCTGACGTAGCAGGTCTTGCCGTCGGGCGACAGCGCGTCGCCGAACGCCACGGCCGACGTCGCGATCGTGACCGTGTGCGCGACGGTGCGCGTCGCGATGTCGATCAGCGACACGACGTTGCCGCCGACCACGAGCAAGGTCTTGCCGTCCGGCGTGACGAGCGGCGGCGCGACGACCACGCTCGACGTCAGCGGGATCGTGCCGGTCACCGCCAGGGTCGCCGCATCGAAGATCGTGACCGCGTTGCCGGCCGGCACGAACAGGCTGGTGCCGTCGGGCGAGATGCCTATCGGGTACAGATGGAACGGCGACGCGCCCGGCACCGGGCTCGCGCTGGTCGCGCCGCTCAGCGTGTCGAGCGACATCACCACGACGTCGCCGGCGGCGAGGATGCCGGTGGCATAGACATGGCGCCCCGCGGTATCCCGCACCATTTTCACGACGCTGCCCGGCATCGGGTACGTCTTGATCACGGCACCGGTCGTGCCGTCGAGCACCGCGACGAGGCTCGGCGAGCCGCCCTGCACGTCGTTCTGCGCCGTCGTCGTGGTGCCGATGTAGAGCTTGCTTTCCTCGGGGCTCAGCAGCAGGTCGACGGCGCCGGGCGGCGTGCTCAGGGTGCGGATCGGCGCGCCGCCGATGTCCCTGAACTGGCTCACCGAGCCGCCGGGTCCGGCGAGCGACACATAGGCCTCGGCGGCCAGGGCCGGGAGCGCCGCGCAGCAGAGCAGCACGGCGGCGAACGTGCGGATGGCGTGGTGGAGCTTCATGGTGCGGTAGTCCGAAGTTCAAGGCCGCCGTTGGTGTCGAAGCGGCTGATCGATCCACCCGGCCCGCCGATCGAAGCATCGGCCGCGAGGGTGGAAAGCGCCGCGCCACCCAGCAGCGCAGCGGCGAGGGTTCGAACAAGGACTGGGCGCTTCATGGCGGCAAGTGGACTCCCGCACCTCGACCGTTGTCCATCGCCGCCGGCTGAACTTCTAGGGGGACGGGCGCGGTCATCGAGGCCGATACTCCGTGACACGGCTCGTCGCAGCCTACCGCTTAGCATAGGGGGATGGCCGCCGATGCCGATGCCGATGCCGATGGAGACGACGCCGCGCTCGTGGCGCGCTGCCGGCGCGGCGACGGCGCGGCCTGGTCGCTGCTGGTGCGGCGCTACCAGCGGCTGGTCTATGCCATCGTGATGCGCGCCGGTCTCGACGAGCACCATGCGGCCGACGTCTTCCAGACCGTCTTCAGCCGCTTGCTGCAGCACTTGCCGCGCATCGCCGATCCGTCGCGGCTGCAGGCCTGGATCGTCACCTGCGCGAAGCGCGAGGCGATCGCGCTGGTGCGCAAGGCGCGTCGCACCGTGTCGCTGACGCCGGAGGACGACGACGCGGCCGAGCCCGACATCGTCGACGACGCGCTGATCCCCGAGGAGCTGCTCGCCACGCTGCAGGACGCGCACGGCCTGCGCTTGGCGCTCGAGCGGCTCGACGTGCGCTGCCGGGCGCTGATCGAGCTGTCCTTCGGCGACGACGACCTGCCGTACGACGAGATCGGCCGGCGCATGGCGATGCCGGTCGGCAGCATCGGGCCGACGCGCGGCCGCTGTCTCGACAAGCTGCGCAAGCTGATGACATGAGCGCCATGTATCTGCACCGCCCCGATCGCCTCTGTAGCCGCAACGCACCATCGTTCGCGCCATGAACCCCGACGACCCGACCGATCCGGACGACGCCCGCCGCCTGC
Organism: Pseudomonadota bacterium; assembly: GCA_018241265.1. Taxonomy (GTDB): domain Bacteria; phylum Pseudomonadota; class Gammaproteobacteria; order Burkholderiales; family Burkholderiaceae_C; genus JAFEEF01. The sequence goes on from JAFEEF010000049.1 coordinate 118,983, forward strand.
GTGCCGCCCTCGCGCTGCGCGACGCGCCCGCCGCCTGGGTGCGCGCCGCGGAGGCGCTGTGGCCCGAGCATGGCCTGGGTCTGGCCGGCGCGGTGCGACGCGTCGTCGCCGCGCTGCGCTTCGACAGTGCGACGGCATCGCCGGCGCTGGCCGGCGTGCGCAGCAGCGCGCCGGGCGCGGCACGCCATCTGCTGTTCAGCGCCGAGGGCCGCGACATCGACCTGCGCATCGCCCCCGCCGGCGAGGCCTGGCTGCTCGTCGGTCAGATCCTCGGACCCGACGAGGCCGGCCGCATCGACGTCGTCAGCACCGCGGCCGATCGCCCGGTGGTCGGCCGCGCCGAGTTGAATGCGCTCGGCGAGTTCCGCATCGACGACGTCGCCGCGGGCCGCTACCGGATCGTGCTGAACCTGGGCGACGACGCGATCGAGCTGCCGGAGGTCGATGTCGGCGATGGAGCGCGCTGACGCCGAACCCGGCGCAGCGGCGGCCGATGCCGCCCTGGACGAAGCGCGCCGCTGGATCGCCGGCGGTGGCACGCTGCCGGCCGATCCGGCCGAGGCCTTGCGCGTCGCGCGCGCCATCAAGGACCTTTGCTATGCGGCCTGGAGCAGCGAGCCGCAGTTCGCCGGCCGTGCCGCGCAGGCGCTCGAACGGCTGCGCGACCACGCAGCCGGCGGCGCGACGCAGCGGCAGATCGCGGCGCTCGCCCATTGGACCCGCGCGATCGCGCAGCTCGCCGGCGGCGACATGGCCGGCGCGATCGACAGCCTCGATGCGGCCGCCGCCGGCTTCGTCGTCGCCGGCTGCGATGCCGAAGCGGCGCAGACCCGCGTGCCGCGCATCATGGCGCTGTCCATGCTCGGCCGGCACGACGAGGCGGTGGCCTGTGCCGAAGATGCGCAACGCCGCTTCGTCGTGCTCGGCGACCGCCGCTCGGCCGCCAAGACCAGCCTGAACCTCGGCAGCCTGCACCTGCGCCACGACGAATACGCGGCCGCGGCGCATCACTACCGGCAGGCGAGCGTGCTGTTCGCGCGCATCGCCGATCGCGAGCATTCGGTGATGGCCGACATCGGCATCGCCGATGCATCGACCGCGCTCGGCGAGATCGACGAGGCGGCGCGCCTCTACGCACGCGCCCGCATGCGCGCCGCGACGCACGGCCTGCCGGTGCTCGAAGCGGTGGCCGACGAATCGATGGCGCTGCTCGACCTGGCGCGCGGCCGCTACGCCGAGGCGCTGGCCGGCTTCGAGCAGGCGCGCCGCCGCTACGAAGCGCTCGCGATGCCGCAGCACCTCGCGATCGCCGAGAAGCAGCTCGCCGACGCCTACCTCGAGCTGCGCCTGCTGCCCGAAGCGCTCGCGCTCTACGAGCCGGCGCTGGCCCGCATGCAGGCGCTCGGCATGCCCGACGATGCGGCCTGGACGCTCGCGCAGCGCGGCCGCGCGCAGGCGCTCGTCGGGCGCCATGCGCTGGCCGGCGCGTCGTTCGACGCAGCGGCCGCCGGCTTTGCCGCGCAGGAGAATCCGGTCGGCCGGGCGGCAGTGCAGCTCGCGCGGGCCGAACTGGCGCTGGCCCAAGGCGATGCCGCGCACGCCGAGCGCACCGCGGCCGATGCCGCGCGCGGCTTCGCCGATGCAGGGCTCGTCAGCCAGCGCCTGCGCGCCGACGCGACGCGTGCGCAGGCGCTGCTGCGGCAGGGCCGGCCGGCGCGGACCTTGTTCGCCGAGCTCCTCGACGCCGCCGGCCGCGCCCGGCTGCTCGGACTCGAGGTGCGTTGCCTGGTGGGCAGTGCCGACGCCGCGCTCGCCGAAGGCGACGAGTCGGCCGCGCGGGCCGCCTACCGGCAGGCGATCGAACGATTCGAGGAACAGCGCGCGGCGCTCCCCGGCGACGACGTCCGCATCGCCTTCCTGACCGATCACCTGCGCCCGTACGAAGCGCTGCTCGGGCTCGCGCTGCGCGACCACCTGCAAGCGCCGTCGGCGCAGCACGCGGCCGAGGTCTTGCGCTGGCTCGACCGCACGCGGGCGCGCGCGCTCGACGAGCGGCTCGCGCAGGGGCGGCCCGATGCGGCCGCGGCGGAAGCGGCGCCCGAGGGCATCGCGTTGCGCGCGCAAGTGCACTGGCTGACGCGCCGCCTGCAACAGCAGCAGGACGACGGCATCGCGCCGGCCGAGCTCGACGCGGCGCGGCGACGTGCCGAGGATGCGCTGCTCGAGCATGCGCGGCGCGAGCGGCTGGTGAGGGTGCGCGACACCGGCCCGGCGGCGACGGCGGACATCGCCTGCGCGCTGCCCGGCCTGCTGCAGGCCGACGAGGCGCTGGTCGAATACGGCGTCGCCGACGCCACCCTGTTCGCCTGCATCGTGCGGCGCGACGGCATCGAGGTGCGGCGTGCGCTGGCGCCGATCGACGCGGTGCGCCAGGCGGTGCAGGCCGCACGCTTCCAGATCGAGACGCTGCGCCACGGCGCCGAGCGGTGGCGCGGGCACCTGGAACGGCTCGCGTCGCGCGCCCATGCGCACCTGCTGCGGCTGCATGCGCTGCTCTGGGCGCCGCTCGCCGATGCCTTGGCCGACGTCGGCCGCGTGATCGTCGTGGCGCCGGGCGATCTCGCGGGCGTGCCGTTCGCAGCCCTCGACGACGGGCACGGTGCGCTCGCCGAGCGCCATCTGATCGCGAGCGCGCCGAGCGCGCGCTACGCCTGCCAGGCGCTGGGCCGCCTGCCGCAGCCGGCGCGCCGCGCCGTCGTCGTCGGCGAGACCGGCAGGCTGGCGCACACCCAGACCGAGGTGCGGGCGGTCGCGGCGTGTTTCGGCGACGCGGTGCTGCTGCAAGGCGCGGACGCGACCGCTGCCGGCGTGCAGCAGCTCGCGACCGGCGCCGACGTGCTGCACCTCGCCTGCCACGCCGAGTTCCGTGCCGACAACCCGATGTTCTCGGCGCTGCACCTCGACGATGCGCCGCTCACCGCCGAGCGCATCGAGACCTTGCAATTGCCGCCCGGCATCGTCGTGCTGAGCGCCTGCGAAACCGGGTTGTCGGTCGGCGGCGCGGGCGACGAGCACCTGGGTCTCGTGCGGGCGTTCTTCGTTGCCGGCGCGGCGCGCGTGCTCGCGAGCCTGTGGCCGGTCGACGACGCCGTGACGGCGCGCTTCATGGCGACCTTCTACGACGCGTTGACCGCGGGGCGCGCCCCGGCGGTCGCGCTGCAGCAGGCGCAACGCGACGTCCGGCGCGCGCATCCGCATCCTTACTTCTGGGCCGCCTTCGCACTCTACGGCGGCTGGTAGCCTCGCGCCCGGGATGCAGCCGGCGCGCTGCTGCGTATCACGAGACGTGGACCTGGCTCTGTAGGGCCTGGCCGCACCCCTCGGGAGACAACATGACCTCGTTGAAACATCTGCGGCGCCCGGTCGCCGTCGCCGCGCTGACGCTGGCGTTGCTGCCGTACGTCGGCGGCGCCTGGGCCAAGGGCGGTGGCGCAGGCAAAGGCGGCGGCAGCGGGACGCAGGTCGCCGGCGACGTGCTCGTGCGGCTCGACCGCACGACGTCGCTGCCGCCGTTGCTCGGCAAGTACCCGCTGACCCTGGCCGCGCAGTTCGGCGCCCGGCCGATCTACCGCCTGCGCGTCATCGGCAGCGCGAACGTCGACGCGCTGGTCGGCCAGCTCGCGCTCGAGCCGACCGTGATGAACGCCGAGCCGAACTTCGTGCACGAGAGCCCGGAGGCGCGCAAGAACGTCGTCTGGGCGATCGGCACGCCGGAGCAGTACGCCAACCAGTGGTTCCCGGCGGCGATGAACCTGCCGGCAGCACAGGCCAAGAGCACCGGCAAGGGCATCAAGGTCGCGGTGCTCGACACCGGCGCCGACCTGACGCACCCGGCGCTCGTCGGCCATCTGATCCCCGGCTACGACTTCGTCGACGACGACCGCGACCCGAGCGAGGTCGGCAGCCCGTCCGACGCGGGCTACGGCCACGGCACCCATGTCGCCGGGCTGATCGCGCTGACCGCGTCCGACGCGCAGATCATGCCGCTGCGCGTGCTCGACCCGAGCGGCCAGGGCAACGTCTGGGTGCTCGCGCAGGCGATGCTGTACGCGCTCGATCCCGACGGCAACCCGGCGACCGACGACGGCGTGCAGGTCATCAACGAGAGCCTGGGCACCTTGTCGCGCACCCGGATCATCGAGTCGATCATGAAGATCTCGGCCTGCGAGCTGCCCGACCCGGCCGCGCCCGGCGACAACTTCAGCGACCCCGGTTACAACGGCGACCGCGAGCGCTGCAGCCGCTTCCGCAGCGCGGTGGTGGTGGCGGCGGCCGGCAACGGCGCGAGTTCGTCGGAGCTGCAGTACCCGGCGGCGGCCAATGAATACGGCCTCCTGCCGATCACCGCGACGACGTCGGGCAACAAGCTCGCGACGTTCTCCAACTACGGCAGCTGGGTGCAGGTGGCTGCGCCCGGCGACAAGATCACGAGCTCGATCCCGGGTGGCGGCTACGGCACCTGGAGCGGCACGTCGATGGCGTCGCCGCTCGCGGCCGGCACCGCGGCGCTGGTGATGCAGCTCTTCCCGGCGCTGACCGCGAAGGACGTGGCGGACCGCATCGAGAACGCCAGCACGGCGATGTGCAACGTGAACCAGCGGCAGATCGATGCGCTCGGCTCCATCAAGGGCACGAAGGCGCCGTCGTCGGGCAAGTGCCGCTGACCCGCACCGAGCGACGAAAGAATGCCGGTGTGGAAGGTGAGGCCGGCCGCTACATCTGCTTGAACAGGTGCAGGTAGCTGCGGCTGACCGGCAGCACCTCGCGGCGGCCTTTCAGGTGGATGTCGGCGGTCTCGTTGAGGCCGCGCGTCACGTGGCTGATCGCGCCGAGGTTCACGACGACCGACCGATGCACCTGCGCGAACTGTGCCGCGTCGAGTTGCGCGACGAGCTCCTTCAGCGGCACGCGCAGCAGCGCCTCGCTGGCCTGGCCGTCGTCGGCATGCCAGGCGACCAAGGTGTACTTCTCGTCGGAGCGCAGGAAGTCGATCGCATCGACCGCGATCAGCCGCAGCTCCTGGCCGACGGTCGCGCGGATCCAGCGCAGCGGCGCGACGCCGGCCACGCCGCGCTGCAGCCGCGCGGCGAGCTGCTGCAGCAGCGCATCGGTCGCGAGCGACGGCTCGGCCGCGACCAGGCGATCCTTCAGCCGCTGCACCGTGTCGAGCAGGCGTGCCGGCTCGACCGGCTTCACGAGATAGTCGAGCACGCCATGCTCGAAGGCCTCGAGCGCATAGCGGTCGAAGGCGGTCACGAAGACCAGGTGCGCACGCCGCCCGATCCGGCGCGCGGCCTCGACGCCCGACGTGCCCGGCATGTGCACGTCGAGAAAGCAGACGTCGGGCCGCTGCGCTTCATAGCACTCGATCGCCTCGCGGCCGTTGCGCGCCTGCGCGATCACGTCGAGCTCGGGCCAGGCCTGCACGAGCATCAGCGCCAGCTCGTCGCGCAGCAGCGGCTCGTCATCGGCGATCAGCGCGGTCGGGCGGCGGCTCATTGACGTGCGGGCTCAACCGGGAAACTCAGCTCGGCGCACACGCCGTGCGGCGCGATCTCGGTGACGGCCAGCCGCGCATCGCCGCCGAACGCGAGCTGCAGGCGCTCGCGCAGCGCGCTCAGGCCGGTGCCCTGGCTGCCTTGCGACGCCTGCTGCAAGCCGACGCCGGTATCGATCACGCGCACGTTGCAGCGACCATCGTTCAACGCCGCGCTGACGACGATGCTGCCGCCGTCCTCGCTCGGGTCGATGCCATGCCGGACCGCGTTCTCGACCAGGGTGAGCACGGCCGCGGGCGGGCAGCGCACGGCAGCGGCCGCGAGGTCGTCGTCCTGCACCGTCCAGCGCAGCCGGTCGGGCATGCGCATCTGCATCAGCTCGAGGTAGGCGCGCACGAGCCGCAGCTCCTCGGCCAGCGTCGTGCTCTGCTCGTCGAGCCGGGGCATCGCGGCGCGCAGGTAGGCGATCAGGCTGTCGAGCACGAGCGGCGCCTGCGGCGAGCCGGTGCGCACCAGCGCGCGCACGTTGGCGAGCGTGTTGAAGAGGAAGTGCGGCTGCACCTGCGCCTGCAGCAGGCGCAGCCGGGCATCGAGCGCCTGGCGCCGGAACTCGCTGCGTTCGAGCTGGAAGCCGAGCATCTGCTCGCGCGCCAGCGCCTCGCGCTGCCGCACCATCGCGCCGAGCGCGAGCCACGGCGCGAACAGCAGGCCGGTGAAGACCAGCTTGACCAGCCCGACGACGCGCAGCCGGTCGTGCCAGAACTGCAGCTCGCCGGTCGTGAGCCAGTAGGCCGCGAGCGCGCCGGCCACGACCCCGACGGCGACGCCGATGAGCTGCCATACCCATCGGGCGATGCCGGCCGGCGGCGCGGCGGGGAACTGCTCGCAGGCGCCGTACAGCAGCACGGTGGCCAGCGCGACGACGAACGCCCGCACGATCCAGGCGGGCGTCGATGTCTCCGAGCCGATCGCCAACAGCAGACCGAACGGCAGCGCGGCGATCAGCGCGAAGCGCAGGCGCGGCCAGGCGACGAGCTTCGCCGCATCGAAGCGCGCGGGCGGTGCGACGGCGGTGGCGGACATGCGTGAACGATAGGGCAGCGGTCGTGGCTACGCCATGTGCGGCAGCCACAGGATCATCGCCGCGCAGGCGATGCCGAAGGCGGTCAGCAAGGTCGATGCGCCCAGCGCGAATGCCATCGCGACGCGGCCGCGCGGCCCGGCATGGTCGCGCACCCGCAGGTAGGCTTCGAGCACCGCGAGCGGCACGAGGTACTGCGCGTAGCCGAGCGCGGTCAGGAACGGTCCTTCGAAGGTCTTCGGATCGAAGCCGACCGGCCCGCGGTTGACGACCAGCCACGCCGACAGCCCGAGGCGGAAGAACCAGACGCCGCCGACGACGAGGAAGAGCCGCAGCGCCCAGCGCCGATGCAGGTCGAACCGGCGCGCGACGGCCGTGCGCCACGCCAGCAGCGCGAACGCGGCGATCAGCGCCGCGTTGATCATGGTCGACGCGTGCTGCGATGCGTCGCCGACGACCCGCCGCGTCGACATCATCGCGAGCCCGCCGCCGCCCATCAGCAGCGCCGACAGCACGTAGAGCCGCCCGTTCCAGCGGTGGATCGCCGGCGCATGGCGCCGGATCTGCGGCAGCAGCTGCAAGGCGCCGCTCGCGAAGATCACGACGGTGAACAGCAGGTGCATCGCCACCAGCAGGTTGCCGCCGGTGCGGCCCGGTTCGTAGCCATGCGGCATCACCTCGTTCCAGCGTTCGGGATGGCCGGCCGCGAGCGCGCGGCCATAGAACGCGAGCACGTAGGACGCGAGCAGCAACTGGCCGGCGACGGCGACGCTGCACCAGCACGTCGCGGCGATCGGCAGCGCCCGTCGCGACCATCGCGCCAGGCCGTCGCCCGGACGTGCGATGCGTGGCGGCGCGTATGTCGATGCAGGCAGCGCGGGATCGGCCGTAGGTAGCATGCGGGTCTCCGAGGGCGGGCAAGGACGCGCAGTGTCGCGACCGCGGACGGCGCGGTGCGTACGCTTGCGACGGCCCGCGCGGCGACATGCCCGGCCCACGGCGGGCGGCGACGAACGCCGCGGGCGCCGGCCTTGTTACACCGCGCGCCGCTTCCCGGCGCTCACCACACGCCGAACGGGATCCCCATCTCCTTGTGCCGGTTGGTCCGCTCGACGATGAACTCGTCGGTCACCGTCACGCGGTGCTTGCGCCGCGCGAGGAAGTCGGCCAGCACGCCGCGCAGTTCGCGACGCACCGCTGCGTGACCGTCCTCGCGGCCCAGGTCCTGCATCTGGTCCGGATCGGCCGCGAGGTCGTAGAGCTGCTCCGGCTCGTCGAGCCAGTAGACGTAGCGCCAGCGCTCGTTGCGGATCGAGAACGCGCGCGACTGCTGCGGCGTCTTCTTCAGGATGCGGCGTGCTTCCCGGAAGCCATAGTCGAGCTCCGAATAGGTGTAGCTGCGCCACGCCGCCGGCGTCTGGCCGTGCAGCAGCGGCGCGAGGCTGCGTCCCTCGACGCGGTGCGACGGCACCGGCACGCCGAGCGCCTCGAGCAAGGTCGGCACCACGTCCACCGATTCGACGAAGCGCTGCTCGACGGTGCCGCGCGTCGCGTCGGCCGCGCTGCGCGGATCGACGACGATGAAGGGCACCTTCTGCACGGTGTCGTAGAACAGCTCCTTTTCGCCGAGCCAATGGTCGCCCAGGAAGTCGCCGTGGTCGGCGGTGAAGACGATCAGCGTGTCCTTCATCCGGCCGAGCCGCTCGAGCTGCTCGAACAGCCGGCCGAGGTGGTCGTCGAGCTGCCGGATCAGGCCCTGGTAGACCGGGCGCACGGTGCGGATGCACTCGTCGCGCTGGAAGCTCACGCTCTCGTCGTGCTGCCGGTAGGCGGCGAGAGCCGGATGGGCGTCGCGCCGCTCGGCCTCGCTGCGCACGACCGGCAGGCACTGCTCGGGCGTGTAGAGCGCGTGGTAGGGCGCCGGTGCCACGTACGGCCAGTGCGGCTTCACGTAGCTCAGGTGCAGCACCCACGGCGTGTTGCCCATGCGCTCGATGAAGCCCAGCGCCTGCCCGGTCATGTAGGCGGTCTCCGAATGCGCCTCGGCGACGCGCGAAGGATGGCCCGCGTTGCGCATCTGCCAGCCGCTGACGATGCGGCCCTGCGCGTCGATGCCGGCGATCACGTAGTCGCTCCACGGGTCGGTCGAGTCGTAGCCCTGGGCGCGCAGGAAGCCCGGGTAGCCGCTCTCGTCGCCCGGCTCGTGGTGGCCGTCGTAGCGATCGATTTCCTCGAAGCCGCCGCGCGCGAGCAGGGTCGCGAGTTCGGAGCCGCCCTCGAGCTGCAGGCGCGCCATGCCGGCACGGTCGGGCAGGACATGGGTCTTGCCGGCCAGCGCGAGCGTGCGGCCCGCGCCCTTCAGGTATTCGCCGAGCGTGATCTCGCCGACCGACAGCGGCACGCGGTTCCACGTCGCGCCGTGGCTCACCGGATAGCGGCCGGTGTAGTAGCTCATGCGGCTCGGGCCGCACACGCCGCTGTTCACGAAGGCGTTGGCGAAGCGCACGCCGCGGCGCGCGAGCGCGTCAATGTTCGGCGTCTGCAGGTAGGGGTGGCCGCTGCAGGAGAGATGGTCCCAGCGCAGCTGGTCGGCCATGATGAACAGCACGTTCATGGTGTCGCGGCGATCTCGGAAGGAGGGTGGGCGGCGGTCACTGCCAGAGGCGCTGGCGCACCGCGTCGAAGCGCCCGGCCAGTTCCGCGACGAGGCGGCGCTGATGGTCTTCGAGGCGGTTGCCGGGCACCTTGCCGTGCAGGCCGCTGAACGGGCAGGCGACGTCGGTGCGCTGCCCCGACAGCGTCTCCAGCACGGCGAGGCCGAAGAACGGCACCGAGACCGGGCAGTAGCCGCCCTCGTGCGTGAGCACCAGGCGATCGTGCGCATGGCGCGCGGCCACATCGGCGACGACCTCGGTCATCCACCGGAAGGTCACGCCGTCGAGCAGCATGCGGCCGAGCGGATCGAAGCGGCCGGCGTCGTAGCCGCAGGCCACGATCACGAGCTCGGGCCGATAGGCGTCCAGCGCCGGCAGGATCACGCGCTCGAAGGCGTCGCGGTAAGCGCCATCCCCGCAGCCGGCCGGCAGCGGCACGTTGAGGCTGTAGCCCTGGCCGGCGCCGGCGCCGATCTCCTCGGCATCCCCGGTCACCTGCAGGTAGCCGGCCTCCTGGTGGATCGAGATCGCCAGCACGTCCGGCCGCTGCTCGAAGCACTTGTAGGTGCCGTTGCCGTAGTGCACGTCCCAGTCGACGATCGCGACGCGCTGCAGCCCGTGCCGCGCGATCGCATGCTCGGCGGCCAGCGCCGCGTTGGCGAACACGCAGAAGCCCATCGCGCGGTCGGGCTCGGCATGGTGGCCGGGCGGGCGCGTCAGCGCATAGGCGTGCTGCACCGTGCCGGCCATGACCGCATCGACCGCGGCGAGCGCGCATCCGGCCGAGCGCCGCGCCGCGTCGTAGCCGTTGCTCGAGATCGGCGCGCCGATGCCGAGCTCGCCGCCGCCCGCCGCCGCGACGCTGCGCACGCGCTCGAGGTGCGCTGCGGTGTGGAGCCGCAGCAGCTCGTCCGGTGTCGCGTCGCGCGATGCGATCGGCGCGAGCCGCTCGCGCAGGCCGCTCGCGGTCAGCAGGTTGAGGAGCCGCCGCTTCGGGTCCGGGTTTTCGATGTGGCGGTTGTAGGGCTCGATGTAGCCGCCCGGCTTGAGCATCAGCGCGTAGTTGCCGGGGTCGTGCCAGAAGCAGAGCTCGTCGGTGACGAAGCCGGTGGTGGTCATGGACGTGTCCTCACTGCATGAAGAGCGGGCTCTCGGGCAGCGTCGAGCCGCCGTCCACCACCAGCGTCTGGCCGGTGATGTAGGCCGCCTCGTCGCTGGCGAGGAAGAGCATGGCCGCGGCGATGTCCTCGGGCGCGCCGAGCCGCTTGGCCGGGATGTAGCGCGTCAGCGCGTCGAGGCCGAAGCGCGCCTTCAGGTGCGTCATCGCCGGCGTGTCGATGTAGCCGGGCTCGACGCCGTTGACGGTGATGCCGCGCGCCGCGAGCTCCAGCGCGGCCGAGCGGATGAAGCCGTTGACGCCGGCCTTCGATGCGGCGTAGTGCGCGGTGTTGGGCATCGCCACGCGCGGCCCGGTGATCGACGACGTGACCAGCACCCGCCCGCCCTGCGCGCGCATGTGCGGCAGCGCAGCGCGCACGAGGTGGAAGCAGGCCTTGAGGTTCACGTCGAGCAGCCGGTCGAGTGCGTCGTCGTCCATCTCCGCGAGCGGATCGCGCGAGAAGGCCGCCGCGTTGTGCACCACGATGTCGATCGCACCGGCCGCATCCACCGTGCGCGCGACGAGCTGCTCGAGCGCCGCTCGCTGCCCGGCATCGCAGGCCGTGAAGTCGGCGCGCCCGCCCGCGGCGCGGATCGACGCGGCCACCGCCACGCCGGTCTCGGCGCTGCGGTTGGCGAGCATCACGAACGCGCCCTCGGCGGCGAAGCGCCGCGCGATCGCCTCGCCGATGCCCTGGCCGGCGCCGGTGACGACGGCCACCTTGCCTGCGAGCCGTCCGGCGCCCGATGCCGTCGATGCCGCGCTCATGCCGCGAGCCTCCCGCCGTCGGCGGCGAACTCGGCGCCGGTCGTGAAGGCGCATTCGTCGGACGCGACGAAGAGCACCATGGCCGCGATGTCCTCCGGCGTGCCCAGGCGCTTGAGCGGCAGGCGCGCGGCGAAGGCGCTGCGCGTCGCGCTCACGTCGGTCGTGCCCAGCGTGGCGCTGGCCGACCATTCCTCGAGCTCGGCCGCGACCATCGGCGTCGCGGTGATCGCCGGATGCACCGAATTCACGCGGATGTTGTCGCCGCGCTCGGCGAACTCGATCGCGGCGCACTTCGTCATCTGCCGCACCGCGCCCTTGCTGGTCCCGTAGGCGATGTTGTCGGGCAGGCCGCGCATGCCGAGCACCGACGACAGGTTGACGATCGCGCCGCCCGCCGGATGCCGGCGCGCTCGCTCGCGCATCGCCGCGGCGCCATGCTTGATGCCGAGGAAGACGCCCTCGACGTTGATGCGCTGCACGCGCCGGAACTCCTCCAGCGTCGTGTCGGCGATCGGCTTGACGAGCGCGATGCCGGCGTTGTTGACGAGGATGTCGAGGCCGCCGAACGTCGCCGTCGCCCACGCCGTCGCGGCGATCCACTCGGCTTCGCTCGCGATGTCGAGGTGGCGGTAGTGCACCGGCAGGTCGCGCGCCCGCAGCTCGGCCGCCAGCGCGGTCCCGGCGTCGTCGTCGATGTCCGCGGCGATCACGGTCGCCCCTTCGGCGGCGAAGCGGCGCACCGTCGCGGCGCCGATGCCCTGCGCGGCACCGGTGATCAGGGCGACGCGTCCCTGGACTCTTCCGGCGCTCACTGGAGTCCCTCCGCGCACAGCGCGTCCAGGCATTCGCTGAACACCCGGTTGTGCCGGTCCACGTCGTCGGCGGTCGCCTGCGGGCACACCAGCACCATGTTGTGGAAGGGCGTGATGAGCACGCCGCGGTTCAGCAGGTAGAGGTGCATCAGCGACTCGAGCGCGCCGTGGCGGCCGAGCTTGGCCTGGCTGCCGTTGCGCGGCGGCCGGGCGGTGAACATGTACTCGGCACGCGCGCCGATGTGCGTGACGTGCCACGGCAGCCGGTGGCGCGCCACCTCGGCCTCGACGTGGCGCGCGAGCCGCCCGGCGAGCTCCGTCATGTGCGCATAGTTGGCCTCGGTCATCACCTGCTCCAGCGTGGCGCGCACGGCGGCCAGCGAGAGCTGGTTGCCGACCAGCGTGCCGCCGAAGCCCGAGTGGATGAAGCGCCGCTCGCCGCCCTGCGCGACCGGCGGCTTGACCTCCCAGACGCGGCGCGCTAGGTCGGCCGTCACGCCGTAGACGGCGCACGGGATGCCGCCGGCGATCGCCTTGCCGAGCACGAAGATGTCGGGCTCGAGGTTCCAGGCGCGCGTGCAGCCGCCCGGGCCGGTCGAGATCGTGTGGGTCTCGTCGATGATCAGCAGCGCGCCGTGGCGGCGCGTCGCGGCGCGCAGCGCGACGTGGTATTCGGGCGTCGACGGCACCATGCCGACGTTGGTCATCAACGGCTCCGTCAGCACGCAGGCCACGTCGCCGTGCGCCAGCTCGCGCTCCAGCGCGTCGATATCGTTGAACTCGACGAGCCGCGTCGTCCGCTGGTGGTCCATGCCGTTCGGATGCACGTTGGTGCGCGGCTGCATGCGGCCGTCGGGACCGAACTCGACCTGCGTCTCGTCGACCGAGCCGTGATAGTTGCCCTGGAACACCAGCACCTTGTCGCGCCCCGTCACCATGCGGGCGAGCCGGATCGCGAAGCGGTTCGCATCGGTGGCCGAGGTCGCGAGCTGCCAGTAGGGCAGCGCGAAGCGGCGCTGCAACTCCTCCGCGACCCACAGGCCGGTCTCGCTCGGCAGCATCGCCGTCACGCCGCGCGCGGCCTGCGCCGCGACGGCCGCGGCGATGGCCGGATGCGAATGGCCGAACATCGAGCCCGAGTCGCCGAGGCAGAGGTCCACGTAGTCGTGGCCGTCGACGTCGCGCAGCCGCGCGCCGCTCGCCTCGGCCATGTAGACCGGGAAGTCGCCGGGCCACAGCTGCATCCAGTGCAGCGGCGTGCCGTAGAGAAAGGCGCGCCGGCCGCGCGCATGCAGCTCGGCCGAGCGCGGGTGGCTCGCCGCATAGCGCTCGCGTTCCTGGCGCAGCAGCGCGTCGATGCGCGCTTCCTCGACGCCGATGCCGGGCCGCACCGGCGGCAGGGCTGTGTCCATCATGGTTCTCCTCGAATCGAAGGGGAAGGCGAGGCGCGGGGCCTCAGCCGCGCGGCAGCGCGAGCCGCGCGTGGTGCCAGGCCAGCACGCGCCTCTCGATGCGCAGCACGCAGGCGTTGATCGCGAGCGAGAACAGCGCGATCACGACGATCGCCGCCAGGCCGCCGGCGATCTGGAACTGCTCCTGCGCCCGCATCAGGTAATTGCCCACGCCGTCGGTGGACAGCAGCATCTCCGAGCTGACGCTGATCAGCAGCGCCATCGCCACGCCCAGCCGCACGCCGACCATGATGCGCGGCAGCGCGGCAGGCAGGTCGATGTGCCGCATGATCTCCGCGCGCGTCAGGCCGATCGAGCGGCCGACCTGCACCAGCAGCGGATGCGTCGATCGCGTCGCGTCGATCGCGTTGATGAGCAGCGGGAACGACGCGCTGTAGAAGATCACGCTGATCTTCGCGGCGCTGCCGGTGCCGGCGAACAGCATCGCGACCGGCACGATCGCGAGCGGCGGCAGCGGGCGCAGCAGGTCGATCGCCGGCTCGAGGTACTGTCCGACGCGCGGCGTGCGGCCGATGAAGATGCCGAGCGGCACCATCCCGGCGAACGCCAGCGCGAAGCCCGCCGCGGCGCGCGTCAGCGTGATGCCGATCTGCTGCAGGAAGACCGGCGCGTCCGTGACCAGGGTGTGCAGCACCGCGAGGAACCCCGGGTAGCTGGGCGAATGCACGGCGCGCGCCGAGAGCTCCCAGGCCGCGAGCAGCGCGGCCATGAAGACGATGCCGGGCCAGTTGATGCGTGCGCTCATCGGTTGCTCCTCCTTCAGCCCTGGGCGAGGTCGGCGAGGTCGTCGTGCCAGCCGGCGAGGCGCCGGCGCAGCCGCACGATCAGCGCGTTCAGCAGCACGCCGTTCAGGCCGGCGACGGTGAGCAGCGCGAACATCTCCGGGATGCGCAGCGAGAACGCGGTGTCGTAGAGCATGAAGCCCAGCCCGTCCTTGCCGGCGAGCATCTCTGCGGCCACCGCGGCCATCAGGCTGCCGGCCGCGGCGACGCGGATCCCGGTGAAGATCTCGGGCAGCGCCGCCGGCAGGCGGATGCGCAGCAGCGTCTCCCACGGCCCGTAGCCCAGCATGCGCGCGACGTGCAGTTGCACCGGCTCGCTGGCGCCGAGCGCGTTGTTCGCGTTGACGTAGATGTTCCAGACTGCCGCGAACCAGATGATGAAGGCGAACAGGCCGAGGCCCAGCCCGAGCGCGAAGATCGAGAGCGGCACCAGCGCGGCCGGCGGCAGCGACAGCATCACCTGCACCAGCGGCGAGAGCGCCCGCTCGACGACGCGCCAGCGCGCCGCCAGCAGTGCGGCGCCGACGCCGGTCGCGGTGGCGAGCAGCAGGCCGGCGATCGCGCGCGCCAGCGTGAGCGCCTCGCCGATCCAGAACTCGGCGGCACCGACCTCGTCCCACAGCGCCTTGGCGACCGCGGGCACCCCGGGAAGGTAGGCCTGCGGCACCGTGCCGAGCAGCACGACCGCCTGCCACAGCAGCAGGAAGCCGACGAGTCCGACGAGGGGTCTGGTCCAGGCGGGCATGGCCGTTCCTAGCGTCGGGGCGAGCGCGCTCACTTGACTTGCAGGATGACGTCGTCGGGGCGCAGCGGCGTCTTCAGCAGGCCCTGTTGCTGCAGGCCGTCGATCAGCGGCTTGGTGTCGGCCGCCGAGGGCTGCAGGTCGGTGAAGTCGAGGTCGCTCTTCATCAGGCTGACGACCGCGGGGCTCAGCTTGAAGCCCTCGGTGATCAGGCGACGGAACAGCGTCGGATCGCGCTTGAAGTCGGCGAACGCCGCGAGCAGCCCTCGGTTGAAGCGGCGCAGCGCGTCCTGGTTGGCCTGACCCCAGTCCTCTCGCGCGAACAGCACGTCGAGCGTGTAGCGCTGCGCGTTGCCGGCGAGCGTGCCGGAAGCGATCGTCACCGCCTTGATCTCGGGCGAGACCTTCATGTTGGTACGGAACGGCTCGACCACGCACGCCGCGTCGGCATTGCCGAGCTGCAGCGCCGCCTGCATCTGCGGGAACGGCACGACGATCTTCTTCGCCGCGTCGAACGACACGCCGGCCTTGGCCATGTGCTCGCGGAACTGCAGCTCGCAGAGCGCGCCGCTGGCATTCATCGCGAGGGTCTTGCCGGCCAGGTCCTTGACCGACTTGATGCCCGACTTCTCGCTCGCGACCAGCCAGGTCCACTGGCCTTCGGGCTTTGCCGTCTCGTAGGTGAAGGCGTCGAAGATGCGCACCGGCTGGCCCTGCGCGCGGGCGAACAGCACCGGCACCGAAGCGGTGTAGCCGATCTGCGCCGAGCCGCTCGCCACCGCGGAGATCACCGCCGGGCCGGCGTTGACGGTGAGGACCTCCACGTCCACGCCTTCGCGCTTGAAGTAGCCCTGCTTGGCCGCGTACTCGATCGGCAGCAGCGAGATCGTGCGCAGTCCGGCGACCTTCAGCGAGGTCTCGGCCTGCGCGGCGAGCGCAGCGGTCAGCAGGGCGGCGCAGGCGACGCCGGTGCGCAGCAGGGACGTGGTCTTCATCATGGCGCTTTCGGGTGGACGACGGTGGAATGGGATGGCTCGGCCACTCAATCGAGCTTCAGCACGAAGTCGTCGGCCTTGGCGTCGGGCTTGAGCATGCCGTTGCGCTGCATGCCGGCGAGCAGCGGCTGCAAGTCGCCGGGCCGCGCGGCGAGGTCGCCGAAGTCGAAGTAGATCGCGATCTGGTCGGCCGTCTCGGGCTTGAGCTTGAACTCCTGGACCATCTGCTTGCGGTAGAGGCCGGGGTCCTTCTTGAAGTCGTCGGTCGCGCGGCCGACCGCCTTCACGAGCTTGCGCAGCAGCTCCTTGTGTGCCGCGCCCCAGTCGTCGCGCACGAACATGCCGTCCTGTGCGACGCGCACGCCGGGCTTCAGGTCGGCGATCATCCCTTCGGCGACGGCGCGTGCCTTCAGGTTGGGATCGAGTCGCGACGCCGCGTAGAACGGCTCGGTGAGGCAGGCCGCGTCGGCATTGCCGGTCTGCAGCGCCGCGGGCATCTGCGGGAACGGCAGCACGACGATCTTGACGGCGTCGAACTTCAGCCCGGCCCGGGCGAGGTGGTCGCGCACCAGCAGCTCGCAGAGCGCGCCCGACGCGTTGATCGCGATCGTCTTGCCGGCCAGGTCCTTCGGCGTCTGCACCGGGCTGGCGCCCTTCACCGCGATCCAGGTGCCCTGGTGGCCGGCGTCGCCCGACTCGGTGGCCATCGTCATGAACATCTTGTAGGGCTGGCCGTTGGCGCGCGCGAAGATGCCGGGGACGATCGCCGAGTAGCCCACGTCCACCGAGCCGCCGACCACCGCGGAGGCCACCGCCGGCCCAGAGCCGAGGATCGTGAACTCGGGCTTGAGGCCTTCCTGCGCCAGGTAGCCGGCATGCTCGGCGTGGTAGAGGCGGATCATCGAGTCGGCGCGCAGGCCGCCGATGCGGATGGTCTGCAGCGCGTCGGCGGCCTGCGCGGCCAGGGCGGTCGCGGCGAGCGCCGCGCCGAGGAGGAATCGAGCCGGTACGTTCATGGAGTCTCCGGGAGGGGATGAGGTGGTCTTGCTCAGGCCGCCTGGCGCATCGAGCGGATCATCGAGATCACCTCGTGGCGGAGGTCGAGGTAGGCGCGGTGCTCGCGCGTGGCGAGCTGGTCGCGCGGCTTGGGCAGGTCGACCCGCAGGTCGGCCATGACGCGTGTCGGGCGACGCGACAGCACGATCACCCGGTCGGCCATGTAGACGGCCTCGTCGACGTCGTGCGTGACGAGCAGGCAGGTCTGGCGGAAGCGCTGCGCCAGGTCGAGCAGCAGATCCTGGAGCTCGGCACGGGTCTGCGCATCGACGGCCGCGAGCGGCTCGTCCAGCAGCAGCAGGCGCGACTGCGCCGCCAGGCCGCGTGCGATCGCGACGCGCTGCTGCATGCCGCCCGACACCTGCCACGGCATGTGCTTCTCGTAGCCCTCGAGGCCGACCGCGACCAGCAGCTCGGCGGCGCGGCGGCGCTTCTCGGCATCCGACAGCGTCGTGCGCTTCATGCCGAACACCACGTTGTCGAGGTTGTTCTTCCATGGCAGCAGCGAGCGGCTGTAGTCCTGGAACACCACCGACAGCCCCGGCGGCGGCGCGCTGACCGCCTGCGCCTCGAAGCGCACGCTGCCGGCGTCGACGCCGTACAGGCCCGCCAGGCACATCAGCAAGGTCGTCTTGCCGCAGCCGCTCGGGCCCACGACCGACAGGAACTCGCCGGGGCGGGCGGCGAAGCTGAGATCGCCGATGATGACCTGGCGCGCGGCGCCCTCGCCAAGCGACTTGCGGATGCTGCGCACGTCGAGGATCGCGGTGTCGTCTTGCAGGGCGGTCATGGCAGGCAGGTCCGGTCGGGTCACAGGGAGGCGCGGCCCGCCGCGTCGAACGCGGCGTGCAGGATGCGCGCGGTCTCGTCGACGTCGGCGCGGCTGAAGACCAGGGGCGGCGACAGGATCAGCCGGTTGCCCTGGATGCGCACGATCGCGCCTTCGCGTCGCGCCGTGGCGATCAGCGCCGGAACGAAGGGCGCCGGGGCGACGAGCGGCTCCTTGGTGGCGCGGTCGACGACGAGCTCGATCGCGGCCATCAGCCCCTTGCCGCGCACGTCGCCCACCTGCGGATAGCGGCGGAACTCCTCGAGCCGTTCGGCCAGGTAGGCGCCGACCTCGAGCGAGCGCCCGGCCAGGTTCTCGCCCTCGACGATCTCGAGGTTGGCGTTCGCGGTGGCGCAGGCGAGCGCATGGCCGCTGTAGGTGTAGCCGTGCATCACCGCGGCCTGCGCCTCGGGCCGGTAGTAGGCGTCGGCAACGCGCTCGTTGATCAGCGTCGCGCCGAGCGGCACGATGCCGGAATTGATCCCCTTGGCCATCGCCATGATGTCGGGCGCCACGCCCCAGGCGCGCGCGCCGCACATCGCGCCGATGCGGCCGAAGCCGGTGACGATCTCGTCGGAGATCAGCAGCACGCCGTGCTTGTCGCATACCGCGCGGACCAGAGGCCAGTAGCTCTCGTGCGGCACGATCACGCCGCCCGCCCCCTGCACCGGCTCGGCGATGAAGGCAGCCACGGTGTCGGCGCCCTGGTACTGGATCGCGCGATCGAGCTCGTCGGCGCAGCGCTGCGCGAGGTGCGCCGGATCGCTCTCGCCCCAGGGGTTGCGGTAGAGGTACGGGCTCTCGATCTGGAAGCAGCCCGGCAGCAGCGGCTCGTAGGCGGCGCGGAACGCCGGGTTGCCGTTCACCGAAGCGCCGCCGAAGTGCACGCCGTGGTAGCCGAGCTTGAGCGAGATGAACTTGGTGCGGCCGGCCCGGCCTTCGAGCTGCCAGTACTGGCGGGCGAGCTTCAGCGCGCCCTCGACGGCGTCCGAGCCGCCCGAGCTGAACAGCACCTGCGTCATCTTCTCCGGCGCGAACATGCGCGCCAGCCGTGCCGACAGCTCGATCGCCGGCGGGTTGCTGGTGTTCTGGAAGGTCGAGTAGTAGGCGAGCTTGTCGAGCTGCTCGGCGACGGCTCGCTTGAGCTCCGGGCGGTCGTGGCCAACGTTGACGTTCCACAGCGCCGCGACGGTGTCGAGGTAGCGCTTGCCGTCGATGTCCCACACGTGCACGCCCTGACCGCGCTCGATGATGAGCGGCGGGTTGGCGCGCGCCACCTTCGGGTCGACCATCGGATGGAACATGTGGCGGGCGTTGGCTGCACGCAGGGCGTCGTGGGCGGCGGACATGGTCTCTCCGGTCGGGTCTGGGGCGTTGCTCGTTCGTTCGGGATCAGGCGGCGGTCGCGACGGTGCGCACGCTCAGGTAGCTCGCGAGGCCTTCGCTGCCGTTCTCGCGGCCGAAGCCGCTGTCCCTCACGCCGCCGAACGGCGTCTCGGGCTGCATCAGCGTCACGCAGTTGAGGCCCACCGCACCGGCGCGCAGCTCGTTGCCGAGTCGGCGCGCCCGGGCCATTGATCGGGTGTAGCCGAATGCGGCCAGGCCGACGTCGAGCGCGTTGGCGCGCGCGATCGCCTCGTCCAGCGTGTCGAACGCGGCGACCGGTACGACGGGCCCGAACGGCTCCTCGCGCATCACGTGGGCATCGTCCGGCACGTCGGCGAGCACGGTCGGGGCGTAGTACCAGCCGCGCTCGCCGACGCGATGGCCGCCGCAGACGAGCCGGGCGCCGTGTTCGCGCGCATCGGCGACCAGCGCCTCCACCGCATCGCGGCGGCGCCGGTTGGCGAGCGGGCCCATGGTCGTTCGCGGATCGGTCCCGGGGCCGACGCGCACCTCGCGCGCGGCCTCCGCGTAGGCCTCGATGAAGCGGCCGGCGACGGCGCGCTGCACGAAGAAGCGCGACGGGTTGGCGCAGATCTGCCCGGCGTTGCGGAACTTGATGGCGGCCAGGGACCGCACGGCGGCATCGATGTCGGCATCGTCGCAGACGACCACGGGCGCATGCCCGCCGAGCTCGAGCGTGATCGGCTTGAGCCGCTCGCCGCACTGCGCGGCAAGCAGGCGGCCGACCGCGGTCGAGCCGGTGAACGAGACCTTGCGGATCGCCTCCGACGCGATCAGCGCCGACGAGATC
Organism: Pseudomonadota bacterium; assembly: GCA_018241265.1. Taxonomy (GTDB): domain Bacteria; phylum Pseudomonadota; class Gammaproteobacteria; order Burkholderiales; family Burkholderiaceae_C; genus JAFEEF01. Next base: position 139,088 of record JAFEEF010000049.1, read on the forward strand.
TCGCCGGCCACGCCGACCAGCATCTGCAGCGCGCCGGCCGGCAGCCCGGCATCGTTGAGGCAGTGCACCATCTCGGCGGCGGCGAACGGCGTCTCGTCGGCCGGCTTGAGGATCACCGCGCAGCCCGCCGCGAGGGCGGCGCCGACCTTGATCGCCGACAGCATCAGCGGGAAGTTCCACGGCGTGAAGGCGGCCACCGGCCCGATCGGCTCCGGCTGGGTGTGGAATTGCGTGCCCGGCCAGCGCGAGCCGATGACGCGGCCGTAGACGCGCCGGCCTTCGTCGGCATGCCATTCGAGCGTGTCGGCGGCCTGCTCGACCTCGCGCTGCGCCTCGGCCAGCGGCTTGCCCTGCTCGGCCGTCAACAGCAGCGCGATGCGGCCGGCCCGCGCGCGCAGCAGCGCGGCGCCGCGGCGCAGCACGCCGGCGCGCTCGAGCGGGGTACGGCGGCGCCAGGCGTCGAACCCGGCCGTGGCGGCTTCGAGCGCCTCGCCGATGTCGCTCGCCGATGCGGCGGGGACGCGCGCCAGCAGCGCCTCGCTGGCTGGATCGACCACCTGCGTCTCGGCGCCGCCGCGGCCGCTGCGCCAGGCGCCGGCGACGCACTGCAACGCGGCGGCGTCAGCGAGGGTCCGGATGTCCACGATGTCCATCCCCGACACGGTAGGGCACGGACCCTCAGTGTCAAAAATCAACTACCCTTCGTGATAACCCGGAGAACTGGCATGCCCGACCGCGTACCGCCCTGGATGGCCGACGAAGGCGATGCGCCGACCTTGCGCGAGCCGCGCAGCCTGCTCGACCTGGTGAACTACCAGATGCACATGATCGAGAGCTACAGCGCGTCGAACGTGACGCGCATGTGCGAAGGCGAGTTCGGCATCACGCGGCGCGAATGGCGCTTCATCGCGCTGCTGGCGGCGCTCGGCGCGATGGCGCCGTCGGATCTGGCGGTGCGCGCCGGGCTGGACCGCTCGCGCACCTCCAAGGCGCTGATGGCGCTGCTCGCCAAGAAGCTGATCGTGCGCCGCTCGCAGCCCGGCGACCGGCGCCGCGCGCAGGTGACGCTGACGGCCGACGGGCAGGCGCTCTACGCGCGCATGTTCCCGCGCGTGATCGAGGTCAACACGACGCTGCTTTCGGTGCTGTCCGACGAGGACGTGGCGACGCTCGAGCGCGTGCTCCCGGTGCTGCGCCGGCAGGCCATCGCGATCGTGAATTCCGGCTTGGTCGCCGCGCAGGCCGATCGCCGGCATGGCGGCAGCCTGAAGCACTGGAAGGGCGGGCGCCCGGAGGCGGCCTGATCGGCCGCGGCGGAGCCGGTTCCGCCTCGGCTGCACGCGCCTGCCTCCGGGTGGCTCCGGGATGTCCCGGAGTCGGTGCCGCGGCGTCCGTTCCGGTGCACCACGCACCGGGCCTGGATGCCGGGTGGCGACCCACTATTCACCGGCCGAATGGCCCACATCCAACCCCTGCGCATGGACATGGGCATCGAAACGCGATGTCATAGCGACGCCGACAAACCGATCCGCGCGGCCTGTGCTGATGCTGCAGCGGACCCTACATCCCACCGAGACAAGGGGCGACAGATGACTCTCGACCGCAGGCATTTCCTCGTGACCACGGCCGGCTCGATGAGCTTGCTGGCGCTGCAGGGCGCGACGCTCGCACGCGCCTGGGCCGCCGATCAGGTCCGCATCGGCATCATGGTGCCGGGCTCCAAGTCCGACCACGGCTGGATGGAGTCGGGCTACAACGGCATCAAGGCGGCGCAGGCGCGCTACGCCGGCAAGGCCTCGATCACCTACATCGAGAACGTGAAGTTCGGCGACATGGAGCAGGCGCTCGTGTCGCTGGCGGCGAAGAACGACCTCGTGATCGGCTGCGGCGGCCAGACCCAGGCCTCGGTGCTGAAGGTCGCCAAGCGCTTTCCGAAGGTCAAGTTCTCGATCGTCGGGCCGACCGGCACCGCGACCGAGAACGTCGCGCAGTACGACGTGCTGCAGGCGCAGATCGGCTTCGTCGCCGGCGCGGTCGCCGCGATGCTGTCGAAGAACGGCGCGGTGAGCTACGTCGGCGGCATGGAGATCCCGGCGATCGTCAATACCGGCAAGGAGTTCGGCAACGGCGCGCGCTACGTCAAGCCCAGCATCAAGTACATCGAGGCCTACACCGGCGACTTCGACGACGTCGCCAAGGCCAAGGAAGCGACGCTCGCCGCGATCGCGCAGGGCGCCGACGTCCACTACAACATCGTCAACCTCGGCATCCGCGGCATGGAGCAGGCGGCGCGCGAGAAGAACACGAAGCTGATCGGCAGCTACACCAACTACTGCAGCGAGAAGAGCCCGCTGTACGTCGCCTACACGGTGAGCGGCATCGGCTTCATGATCGAGTACGCGATCGACCAGATGATGGCCGGCACGTGGAAACCCGAGTCGAAGCCGTTCGGCCTCGCGATGGGCCCGCGCTCGGCCGGCATCGACGTCTGCAGCGCGGCGACGCCCGAGATGCTTGCCAAGGTCAAGGAGATCGAGGAAGACCTCCTGTCCGGCAAGATCAAGGTCGCGATCGGTTGAGGCAGGCCGTGGCACTGCTCCACCTCTCCGGCGTCACCAAGCGCTTCGGCGCGCTGCTCGCGCTCGATCGCGTCGGCCTCGAAGTCGGCCGCGGCGAAGTCCACTGCCTGCTCGGCGAGAACGGCGCCGGCAAGTCGACCTTGTGCAACCTGATCTTCGGCGTCCACAAGCCCGACGCCGGCCAGATCGACTTCGACGGCAGGCCCTACGCCCCGGCCGGTCCGGTCGATGCGCTGCGCCACGGCATCGCGATGGTCCACCAGCAATTCAGCCTGGTGCCGACGATGACGGTGGTCGAGAACCTGATGATGGGCCGCGCGCAGGCGATCCTCGATGCGCGCCAGGTGCTCGAACGGATGCGCGCGATCGCCGCCGAGTACCAGCTCGAGGTCGACCCGTGGCGCGTCGTCGGCGACCTGTCGGTCGGCGAGCGCCAGCGCGTCGAGATCATCAAGTGCCTGCTCGGCGATCCGCGCCTGCTCGTGCTCGACGAGCCGACCGCGGTGCTGCCGCCGGAGGAGATCGGCGCCTTCCTGACGGTCTGCCGGCGCGTCGCCGACAGCGGCCGCGGCGTGATCCTCGTGACGCACAAGCTCGCCGAGATCCAGAAGGTCGCCGACCACACGACGGTGCTGCGGCTCGGCCGCGTCGTCGATTCGGTGGCGATGCGCGATGCCGACATGCGCCAGCTCGTGCGGGCGATGGTCGGCCACGAGATCCAGGCCGGCGACGGCGTGCTCGCGGCGACGCTCGGCCTGGCCGATGCGCAGCCGGGCGCGGCCAAGGCCGTGCGCCAGGTCGACACCGGCGTCGCGCCGGCGTTGCAGCTCGAGCGCGTCAGCTTCCGCGATGCGCAGGGCGTGACGCGCCTCGACGACGTGTCGCTCACGGTGCATGCGCGCGAGATCGTCGGCATCGCCGGCGTCGAGGGGAACGGCCAGAGCGAGCTCGGCGCGATCCTCGCGGGTCTGCTGCCGGTGAGCGGCGGCTCGGTGAAGGTCAGCGGCACCGACGTGACGACGGCCTCGCCCGCGGAGATCACCGCCTGCGGCGCCGGCATCGTGCCCGAGGACCGGCATGCGGTCGCGGTCGTCAACGACCTCGGCATCGCCGAGAACCTGTGCCTGCACCAGACCCGCAAGTACACCCGCTTCGGCCTGCTCGACCGCGGCGCGATGAGCCGCGCGACGAGCGCGCTGATGCGCGAGTTCGACGTGCGTGCGCCCGGTCCCGACGTGCCGATGGCGAGCCTGTCGGGCGGCAACCAGCAGAAGGCGGTGCTGGCGCGCGAGCTGTCGCTGGACCCGCTGAAGTTCCTGCTCGCGGCGCAGCCGACGCGCGGGCTCGACGTCGGCGCGGTCGAGGCGGTCTACAGCCGCATCCAGGCGGCGCGCGACCGCGGGCTCGGCGTGCTGCTGATCTCGAGCGAACTGAGCGAACTGCTCGCGGTATCCGATCGCGTGGTCGTGATGTACCGCGGAAGGATCGTGGGCGAAATGGCGGCCGACCCCGCGAACCGCGAGGCGATCGGCGCCATGATGTCGGGGCACGTACATGCTTAAGCGAGCGACATTGACGATGGACGCGGCCACTGCAGAACCGCTGCGCGTTCCCAAGCTGTGGAAGGAAGCGTGGGTGCGGACGTCGGTGCCGGTGATCGCGGTGGCCGGCGCGCTGCTCGCGGGCCTGGCGATCATCGCGGCGACCGGCAGCTCGGTCACCGAGGCGATGGCCGCGTTCTGGGACGGCATGGCCGGCAGCGGCTTCAACATCGGCGCATCGATCAACCGCGCGATCAGCCTCGGCTTCGTCGGCCTGGGCTTCATCTTCGCGAACCGCGCCAACCTGACGAACGTCGGCGGCGAAGGCCAGATCGCAGTCGGCGGCATGTTCGCGACCGCGCTCGCGCTGCATGGCGCACCCAACCTGCCGCTCGGCCTCGCGTTCATCCTGCCGCTCGTCGCCGGCACGCTGGCCGGCGCGCTGTGGGGCGCGTTCGCCGGCTGGCTCAAGACCCGGCGCGGCACCAACGAAGTGATCAGCACCTTGCTGATGACCTTCATCGCGCTGCCGCTGCTCTACTGGTCGGTCGAATCGGTGCACCTGTTGCGCAAGCCCATGACCGAGGTGTCGTCGCTGCCCGAGTCGCCCGAGATCGCCGATGCGACCAAGCTGCCGATGCTGTTCCCGTCCGACCCGACGTCGCCGCTGCACATCGGCCTGCCGCTGTTCGTCATCGCGGTGATCGCGGTGTGGCTGGTGCTGGCCAAGACGCCGTTCGGCCTGAAGCTGCGCGCCGCCGGCCTGAACGAGATCGCGTCGCGCCGTGCCGGCATCCGCACCAGCCGGCTCGTGATCGCCGCGATGGCCGTGGCCGGCGGCCTCGGCGGCCTGGCCGGCGCGGTGATGCTGCAGGGCCAGAACTACTACCTGACGAGCGAGTTCACGTCGGGCTACGGCTTCGACGGCCTCGTCGTCGGCCTGTTGTCGCGCGGCTCGCCGGCCGGCGTCGTGCTGGGCGCGCTGCTGTTCGGCTTCCTGCGCTCGGGATCGATCTCGATGGAGATCACCGCGCACGTGCCGGCCGCGGTCGTGCTGATCAGCCAGGGCCTGATCGTGATCGCGGTCGCGGGCTCGGCGCTCTTCGTCGAGAAGAAGGGAGTGCGGAAATGACCGAGGACCAGCTGGCCGTCTTCATCGGCTCCGGCATACGCCTGGCGATGCCGATCGTGCTCGCCGGTACCGGCGAGCTGCTCAGCGAGCGTGCCGGCGTGCTGAACCTGAGCCTCGACGGCATGATGCTGACGTCGGCCTTCGCCGCCGCCACCGTGTCGTGGGCGACCGGCAGTCCGGTCGTCGGTCTCCTGGCCGGCGTGGCCGCGAGCCTGGCGTTCGCCTGGCTGCAGGGCATCCTCAGCGTGACCTTGCGTGCGAACCAGCTCGTCGTCGGCATCGGCTTCAACATCCTGGCGCTGGGGGCCACGACCTTCCTGTACCGCGAGATCTTCGGCGCGCTGTCGCGCGACACGATTCCCGGCTTCGGCAAGGTGCATCTCGGCTTTCTCAGCGACCTGCCGGTGATCGGTCCGGCGCTGTTCCAGCAGACCGCGCTGACCTACGTCGGGATCGCGCTCGTCGCCGTCACCTGGTACGTCCTGCAGCGCACGTCGTTCGGCCTGTCGGTGCGGGCGGTCGGCGACGATCCGCGCTCGGCCGACAAGGCCGGCATCAACGTCGCCCGCACGCGCTACCTCGGCGTGCTGTATGCGGGTGCGATGGCCGGTCTCGGCGGCGCCTTCATGTCGATCGCCGACAGCAACACCTTCACCGAAGGCATGACCAAGGGCGCCGGGTACCTCGCGATCACCGCGGTGATCTTCGGCGGCTGGAACCCGTGGAAGACGCTCGGCGCCTGCCTGCTGTTCGGGTTTGCCACCGCCTTGCAGTTCCTCGTGCCGGCCATGAAGCTCGACGTGCCGGTCGCGGTGCTGCTGATGCTGCCGTACGTGCTCGCGCTGTTCGCGGTCGCGGGCCTGGTCGGCACCGGCCGCCAGCCGATGGCGCTGACCCTGCCGTTCCGGCGGGCGTGAGGCCTCGAGAACCTACAAGACTGGAGACTGCGATGAACCCGAACGACGAACTCCATCGCCTCGGTGCCGGCCCCGGCTACCACTGGCGCGTCGATGCCGGCCATGTCGACATGGCGGTGCCGGCCGAGGCGCCGCGGCCGTTGACGATCCGCTCCGAGCCGCAGACCGTCACGATGGACCTGCGCCGCACCGCGATGGTCGTGATCGACATGCAGAACGACTTCTGCGCGAAGGGCGGCTGGGTCGACCACCTCGGCTTCGACTACTCGCCCGACCGTCGCCCGATCGAACCGTTGCAGCGCCTGCTGCCGGCGCTGCGCGACGCCGGCGTGCCCGTCATCTGGGTCAACTGGGGCAACCGGCCCGACCTCATGAACATGCCGCCGAACCAGCTGCATCTCTACAAGTCCAAGGGCGTCGGCATCGGCCTCGGCGAACCGCTGCCGGGCAGCGGCGCGCGCGTGCTCGAGAAGGACAGCTGGGCCGCCGCGGTCGTCGACGAGCTCGAGCAGCAGCCCGACGACATCAAGGTCGACAAGTACCGCATCAGCGGCTTCTGGGACACGCCGCTCGACAGCATCCTGCGCAACCTCGGCACGCGCACCGTGCTGTTCTCGGGCGTCAACACCGACCAGTGCGTGATGTGCTCGCTGCAGGACGCCAACTTCCTCGGCTACGGCTGCGTGATGGTCGAGGACTGCTGCTCGACGACCTCGCCCGACTGCTGCACCGAGGCGACGATCTGGAACGTCAAGAAGTGCTTCGGCTTCGTCACGCGCTCGGGCGAGCTGCTCGATGCGCTGGCGACGAGCCGCATGCCGGCGGCGCGCTGACGGCCGCTGAACGGTCGATCGAGACGCGCCCGCCACCCGGAGACCACTTTGCAAGCCCTCTCGATCACGGCGACCGCCGCGCCGGCGTTGCGGCGTGCCTGGCCCAAGGCGCTGCGCGCGATCGGCATGCTGCATGCGCGCTCGGCCGATGCGATGCTGCTCGACCGGCTTGCCGCGCACGACCTGCAGGGCCGGGTGCACAGCGTCTTCGAGCGCGTGATCAACATCGAGGCCGACGACGGCGGGCTCTACACGCTGTCGTGCAGCGCGCTCGACGATGCGCCGCGCAGCGCCGTCATCGACGTGCCGCGGCTCGGTGCCGAATGCGCCGCGGTCGGCGATGCCGTCGAGGCCAGAGGACATCGGCTCGTCGTCGGGCCGCGCATGACGGTGTCGTTCGCGTCGGCGATCGCGTGGGATGCGGAGCTCGACGACTACCCGGCGATGGATGCGACCTTGCGCGCGAACGGGCGCCGCTTGCGGAAGCTGCTCGCCGAGGCCGGCGCATGCGGCGGCATGGTGGCCGATCCGCGTCGCGACGATCGATTCGCGACTGCGGTCAGCGCGCTGTTGCGCCAACGCGCCGAGGCCGTGTGCGATGCGCTGGTCCGCGGCGACGCCGCCGAAGCCGCCACGCACGCGTGCACGCTGATCGGCCTCGGGCCCGGCCTCACGCCGTCGGGCGACGATTTCCTGGTCGGCCTGCTGGCGGTGCTCAACGTGGCCGGCAGCCCGCTGCAGGCCTGCCGGGCGCCGCTGGCGGCCGCCGTCATCGACAGCCGCGACGCGACCAACGCGATCAGCCATGCGGCGCTGGCCGAAGCGGCCCACGGCCGCGTGCGCGCATCGATCGCGGCGCTGGTCGGCGCGGCGATGCGCTGCACGCCGCCGGCGCTCGATGCCGCGGCGCGCCGCGTGCTCGCGATCGGCGCGACCTCGGGCACCGACATCGCGCTCGGCATCGTCTCCGCCTTCGAGGCGGGACTGCGCGCCGCCTGTCGATAAGTAGTCACGGGATTCGGTACACATCGGCTACACGGAAAGGGAAGGTCATGGCAGTCAAGGTGGTCGTCAAGGCAAACACGTATTTCGACTCGGTGTCGCTGATGTCGCTGTCGACGAAGGCGAACCGGATCGAAGGCCTCACGCAGGCGGTCGTCGCGATGGCGACCGAGATGAACAAGGGCGTGCTGCGCAACGTCGGTCTCTACCTGCCCGAGGTCGATGCGGCCGGCAGCGGCGACCTGCTGATCGTCGTGCAGGCGCCGACGGCGGAGCGCTGCGAGTCGGCGATCGCCGAGGTCGAGGCGCTGTTCGACCGGCGCGAGCCCAAGGCGCGCGGCACCGCCGGCGAAGCGCGCTATGCGACGCTCGAAGGTGCGCTGCGCCAGGCGCCGGCGTCCAACCTCGCGATCATCTCGGTGCCGGGCGACTTCGCGGCGCGCGAGGTGCGCAAGGCGCTCGACAGCGGCCTGCACGTGATGCTGTTCAGCGACAACGTCTCGGTCGCCGACGAGGTCGCGCTGAAGCAGTACGCGCACGAGCAGGGCTTGCTCGTGATGGGGCCCGACTGCGGCACCGCGATCCTCGGCGGCGTGGGCCTCTGCTTCGCGAACAAGGTGCGGCGCGGTGCGATCGGCATCGTCGGTGCGTCGGGCACCGGCAGCCAGGAGATCAGCGTGCGCATCCATGCGCTGAGCGGCGGCATCACGCAACTGATCGGCACCGGCGGCCGCGACCTCTATGAAGACGTCGGCGGCATCATGATGCAGGACGGCCTGCGCGCGCTCGCCGACGATCCGGACACCGCGGTCATCGTGCTGGTCTCCAAGCCGCCGGCCAAGAGCGTCGAGCAGCGGGTGCTGGCGCAGATCGAGGACTGCGGCAAGCCGGTGGTCGTGTGCTTCCTCGGCGGCTCGGAAGAGGCCGTGGTCGCGGCCGGCGGGCACTACGCGCGGACCACGAGCGAGGCCGCGGCCAAGGCGGTGGCGCTGGCCGGCGGGAACGCTGCCGCGATCGATGCACAGCCCGATGCGGCCGTGGTCGATGCGGCGCGCCGCCGGCTCGCACCCGGCCAGCAGTACATCCGCGGCCTGCTGTGCGGCGGCACCTTGTGCGACGAGCTGGCGTTCATCACGCGCGAGCGCTACCCCAACGTCTACAGCAACATCGCGAAGAAGCCGGAGCAGCGCCTCGCCGATCCGGAGACGAGCCGCGAGCACAGCTTCATCGACTTCGGCGACGACGACTACACGCGCGGCCGGCCGCATCCGATGATCGATCCGTCGCTGCGCCTGCAGCGGCTCGTGAAGGAGGCGCAGGACCCGTCGGTCGGCGTCGTCGTGATGGACTTCATTCTCGGCTACGGCTCGCACGAGGATCCGGTCGGCGTCACGCTGCCGGCGATCCGCGAAGCGCAGCAGGCGGCCGCCGCGGCGGGCCGGCACCTCGAGATCGTCGGCTACGTGCTCGGCACCGAAGAGGACACGCCGCCGCGCTCCGAGCAGGTGCGGCGCCTCGCCGAAGCCGGCGTCACGGTCGCCGTCAGCAACACCGAAGCGGGCCTGCTGGCCCGCGCCATCGTCTCCCACTGAAAGGCGCACGCTGATGAGCCGCATCCAAGCATTGTTCGCCGGCCCCGCCGCCATCAACGTCGGCGTCGCCATGTTCAAGGACGACATCGCGCGCCAGGGGGCGCCGGTCGTTCAGGTCGACTGGCGCCCGCCGGGCGGCGGCCGTGCCGACGTCGTCGCGGCGCTCGATCGCCTCGCCGATCCGGCGCTCGCCGAGCGGATCGCCGCGGCCAACGAGGAAGCCGTCAAGCGCATCGTGCAGTCGCATCCGGTGCTGGTCGGCTTCGGCCGCGCGCTCGATGTCGTGCCCGGCATGACGAAGACGACGATCCTGCATGCCGGCCCGCCGATCACCTGGGAGCGCATGAACGGCGCGATGAAGGGCGCGGTCACCGGCGCGCTGGTGTTCGAAGGCCTCGCGAAGGATCTCGACGAGGCGGCGCGCGTCGCCGCATCGGGCCGCATCACGTTCTCGCCTTGCCACGAGCACGACTGCGTCGGCTCGATGGCCGGCGTGACGTCGGCGTCGATGACCATGCACGTGGTCCGCAACAAGACCTACGGCAACGTCGCGTACACCAACCTCAGCGAGCAGATGGCGAAGATCCTGCGCATGGGGGCCAACGACGCCAGCGTGATCGAGCGGCTGGAGTGGATGCGCGACGTGCTCGGGCCCATCCTTTCCGCCGCGATGGAGCGTGCCGGCGAGATCGACCTGCGGCTCCTGCTGTCGCAGGCGCTGCACATGGGCGACGAATGCCACAACCGCAACAACGCCGGCACCGGCCTCTTGATCCAGGCGCTGACGCCGCACATCCTCGAGACCGACTTCCCGACCGCGCAGAAGCGCCAGGTGTTCGACTTCGTCGCGAGCAGCGACTACTTCTCGGGCCCGACCTGGATGGCGCTGTGCAAGTGCGCGCTCGATGCGGCGCACGGCATCCCCGACAGCACGATCGTGACGACGATGTGCCGCAACGGCGTCGAGTTCGGCATCCGCGTCAGCGGCATCCCGGGCCACACCTGGTTCACCGGGCCGGCGCAGAAAGTCATCGGTCCGATGTTCGCCGGCTACAAGCCGGAGGACTCGGGCCTCGACATCGGCGACAGCGCGATCACCGAGACCTACGGCCTGGGCGGCTTCGCGATGGCGTCGGCGCCGGCGATCGTCGCGCTGATCGGCGGCACGATCGCCGAGGCGATCGAGTATTCGACGGCGATGGAAGAGATCACGACGACGGTCAATCCGAACGTGACGATCCCGCTGCTCGACTTCCGCGGCGTCGCGACCGGGATCGACATCCGCAAGGTCGCGCAAAGCGGCGTGCTGCCGGTGATCAGTACCGCGATCGCGCACAAGGAGCCCGGGATCGGCATGATCGGCGCGGGGATCACGCATCCGCCGATCGAGTGCTTTCAGCAGGCGGTGCTGGCGTTCGCGGGGCGGGTAGCCTGACACGCCCCGACCGTCTCCTGCAGTGTGCAGATCGGCGAGGAAGCCACAGAGTGAAACGCCTCAGAGTATTTGGCAGCGTTTGCGCCTCGACAGGACCCGCTCTCTAGCTTTCGATAGGCTTCGATCATGAAGGAGACGCGAACCTTTCTCTTTTCGGCATTG
>JAFEEF010000004.1 GCA_018241265.1 Pseudomonadota bacterium
CACGCGGTCGGTGCGCCAGTCCTTCGTCAGCTCGATCGCGGCCCGCGTGAGGATGCCCTGATGCTTCTCGAGCTTGGCCTCGAAGCGCTCGAACAAGGTGAACGCATCGGCGGTGGCGCCCGCGAAGCCGGCGAGCACCTTGTCGTGGTGGAGCTTGCGCACCTTGCGCGCGGACGCCTTCACGACGATCGAGCCGAGCGTGACCTGCCCGTCGCCGCCGAGCGCGACGACGTTGCCGCGCCGCACGCTGACGATGGTGGTGCCGTGGTAGTTTTCCATCCTAGGCAGGTGGGGGCGCCGCGGCGCGGCTCAAGGCGCGCCGGACGAAACTCAGACCGTACGCACTTTCACGCGCGCATGCTCGTTGATGCCCATGGCGCCGAAGAACAGCGCGACGAGCCGGTGCGCATCGAGGAAGTTGACCGCGCGGTTCTCGCTGCGCCGCGCCAGCACCCAGTTCAGCAGGTCGCCGGCGGCGATGAAGTCGACGCGGATCAGCTTGGCGCACGACACGTTGACGACGCTCGCGCTGCCGAGCTCGCCGTCGAGCTTCTTCAGCGTCAGGCCGATGTCGCCGACGAGCTGGCCCGACAGCTCGACGCTGCCGAGCTGCAAGGTGCTCGGCTGCTCGCTCAGGCGCGATTCGACGAAGCTGGTCGACACGTCGCTCACGACCGACAGCGGCGGCGAGCTGGTGTGGTGCCCGGAGCCGCTGACGCGAACGGCGCAGCGTGCCGGCTCCCACGACGGCGGCGAGACCTCGTAGGTGACGCAGTAGTCGATGGCGGTCTCGTCGAACTGGTCGGGCCGGTTCGTCATGCGCAGCGCGTCCATGCGCAACTGCCAGTAAGCCGGATCGGCGTCCTTCACGCCGGTGGGCGCGGCATCGGTCAGCACGTGGAACAAGCGCTGGCCGGAGAGCCAGCGCATGTCGAGGTCTTGCGGAATCCAGCTCCGGAACAGCTCCGACAACTTCGCGCAGGCCTCCGGGTCGATGCCCTTCAGCGCGCTCCAGTCGAACACCCAGGGCAGCGGCATCTGCAAGGTCAGCGACGCCAGCCGGGCGACGGCCTCGGCGTCGACGAACTCGGGGCTGACCCAGCCGACCTGGCCTTCGATGCGCGGAGCGCGCGGCTTGTGTTCGTGCTCGCTGGCCTCGGCGACCAGCTTGGGCATCGAGAACCACTGCGGTGCCGACCAGCCGAACTGCTGCGCATAGTCGAGCGCAAGGCTCTCGAACTTGTGGTGCTGGCCGATCGCCCGGTAGAGGTCGAACAGCACCAGCCACGTCTCGGCATGCTGCGCGCGCGCGCCGCCCGTGCAGGTGAGCGACAGGATCGCCTGCTCGCATTGCTCGAAGTCGGCGTTCGCGAACGCGATCACCGCCTCGTCGAGCTCGGGGTCGTGGGCGACGTCGCTGACCTCGACGGCGAAGGGGTTGGCGAAATCGGTCGCTGCCGCGTCCAGCGCGCCGCTCGGCGGCGACAGCCCGGCACCCATGACGGCGCCCGACACCGATGCACCCGAGCGGCTCGGCGTGCCGGCGTCGTCGAGGCGGCCGCCGCGCGTCGACTGGCCGGGCGTCCGGCGCGACAGCGACGACACGTCCATGGCCGCGGGCTCGGTCGGCGCGGTGTAGAAGTCCGGCGGCCGGTTCTTCGACGCCGCGTAGGGCGGGTCGCCGACCATCTGCTGCTCGATCTCGTCGATCTTGGCCTTCACGCCGCTGTCCGGGCGCGCCTGGCTGTCGGGGTTCTGGCGGCCTTCGGAGTCGTCGAGCCGCGACGAACCGCCGAGCGCGGCGATCTGCTCGCTCGTCAAGCCCTCGCGGCGCACCCGCCGCAGCATGTCGAACTCGCGCTTGCGCACGAAATCGTTGCGCCGCTTGCGTTCGATCATCGCCTTGAGTTCGCCCTTGGCGAACTCGTTCTCGCGCAACTCGTCCCCGCTCGACCCGAGCTCGGACCATTCCGTGGCCGGATTGGCCACGAACTTGACCACTTTGCGGAAGAAGCTGGTCGTGTCTTTGGGGTCGGCCATGGTGGATCGGGTCCGCGCGCCCGGCAGCGAACCCGAGATGCCAGGCCCATGCCGGTACGCCGCCACCCGGACAGCCGGGCGGCCGGGCGCTTCAGTCGCCGAACATCTTCTGCTTCAGCTCGCGGCGCTGCTGCGCTTCGAGGGACAGTGTAGCGGTCGGGCGGGCGATCAGTCGTCCCAGTCCGATCGGCTCGCCAGTTTCATCACAAAAGCCGTAGTCGCCGGACTCCAGGCGGGCGAGCGACTGCGAGATCTTTTTCAGCAGCTTGCGCTCGCGGTCGCGCGTGCGCAGTTCGAGCGCGTGTTCTTCCTCGATCGTCGCGCGGTCGGCCGGATCGGGGACGATCGACGTGTCTTCGCGCAAATGCTCGGTGGTTTCGCCGGCGTTGCTGAGCAGGTCGTCCTTCAGCGACTGCAGGCGATTGCGGAAGAAATCGATCTGCTTGTCGTTCATGTATTCCGACTCGGGCATCGCGAGGACTTCGGCCTCGGTCAGGTCCTTGCCGGACTTCGACTTCCAGGCGTTGGCCAGCTTGGGATCGGCCTTCAATGCCTGGCGGGGAGTATCGGTTTCGAGATGATTCATCTGTCGGGTAGGAGGCTTCGGCGGAGCGAAGCGGTCGGCAAAGCGCGAGCCCGAGGTGGCCGGCGCCGCGGTTTCGGCGGCGACGGCCTCCACGACGGCGACCGCCGGCTTGGGCGCGGGCGTCGGACGCGCCGCCTTGCGCGCGGCCGGCACCGCCTCGGCGACCTGAGCTGCCACCGGCGCCGGAGCCTTGCTGCCCGCCGCAACCCCCTTGGCCGCCGGCTTGGACGCGGCGCTCTTCGCGGGAGCTGCTTTCGGATCCGGTGTCTTGCTCACGGGAATACTCCTCTGTCGGGCCGTCTTGCCTGCAGGATCTTCATGGGGCGCGGCTGGGTGCCGCCGTTTTGGCCGCCGCGGATTGTAGCCACGGGCCCCCGGCGTACCGAATGCACTCCGGACCGGCGGCGGCCCCGCTTCGGAACGTCATGCCAGGCATTGCTGCAAACCTTCCATGAAGACCTCGCGCGGCAGGTCCAGCCCGATGAAAACCATCTTGCTGGTCTTCTTCTCGCCGGGCGCCCATTTCGGGCCGAGGTCGCTGCCCATCAGTTGGTGCACGCCCTGGAAGATCACCTTGCGGTCGGTTCCTTTCATGTTCAGCACGCCTTTGTAGCGCAGCATCTTCGGTCCGTAGACCTGCACGATCGAGCCGAGGAAATCCTCGAGCTTGGCCGGGTTGAAGGGCTTATCGGAACGGAACACGAAAGACTTGACGTCGTCGTCGTGGGCATGGTGGTGCGGATGGTCGCAGTGTTCGCCGTGCTCGTGGTCGTGACCGTGGTGGTCGTGGTCGTGGTCGTGGTCGTGATGGTCGTGCTCGTCGGCCTTCAGGAAATCGGGGTCGATGTCGAGCTTGGCGTTCAGGTTGAAGCCCTTCAGGTCGAACACGTCGGCGATCGGCACCTCGCCGAAATGGACCTTGCGCTGCGGCGCGCGCGGGTTCATGTGCTTCACGCGATGGATCAGCGCGTCGACGGTGGCGTCGTCCACGAGGTCGGTCTTGCTGATGAAGATCTGGTCGGCAAAGCCGATCTGGCGGCGCGCTTCCTGGCGCTGGTCGAGCTGGCCGTCGGCGTGCTTGGCGTCGACCAGGGTCAGGATCGAGTCGAGCAGGTAGGTCTCGGCGATCTCGTCGTCCATGAAGAAGGTCTGCGCGACGGGGCCGGGATCGGCCAGGCCGGTCGTCTCGATGACGACGCGCTCGAAGTCGAGCTCGCCCTTGCGGCGCTTCTCGGCCAGGTCGGCCAGGGTCGACCGCAGGTCCTCGCGGATCGTGCAGCAGACGCAGCCGTTGTTGAGCTGGATGATCTGCTCGCCGCTGTCGCGCACCAGGATGTCGTTGTCGATGTTCTCGTCGCCGAACTCGTTCTCGATCACGGCGATCTTCTGGCCGTGCGCCTCGGTCAGCACGCGCTTGAGCAGCGTGGTCTTGCCCGAGCCGAGGAAGCCGGTGAGGATGGTGGCGGGGATGAGGCTCATTGGGATTCCTGGCGGTACCGCCGCTGTGAAAGGCAAGCTAACTGGGGGTCAAAGACTCTCGTTCAAGGCGCCGCCCCTGTCAAGACGCGCCGGCCGGGCGGGCCCGGGACACTTCGACACGGCCCGGCAGCGCCGATCATGTAAGCTAGGACGTCCTCAGCTCCTCGCGTCCCGCGCGATGCCCGATCCTCATCCACCCCGTGCCGCGCGCGCGGGGGATCGCTTTGCCGCGCCGCCGGTCGAGCGCCGCGGCCTGTTCCACAAGCTGCTCGAACTGGTCGCGCCGGGGCCGGATTCGCGCGACGACCTGATCGAGTCGCTCGCCGAGGCGGAGCACAAGGAGCTGATCCCGCCCGAGTCGCGCATGATGCTCGAGGGCGTCATCCGCATGGCCGACATGACGGCGGGCGACGTGATGGTCGCCGCGCCGCACATGGACCTGCTCGACATCGGCGCCGACTACGACGACCTGCTCCACCTCGTGATCGGCACCGGCCACTCGCGTTTCCCGGTCTACGAGGAGCGGCGCGACAACATCATCGGCATCCTGCTCGCGAAGGACCTGCTGAAGCTGCAGCGCTCGCCCGAGCTGAACCTCCGCACCCTGCTGCGCCCGGCGGTCTTCGTGCCCGAGTCCAAGGGCCTGAACGAGCTGCTGCGCGACTTCCGCTCCAACCGCAACCACCTCGCGATCGTCATCGACGAATTCGGCTCGACCGCCGGTCTGATCACGATCGAGGACGTGCTGGAGGAGATCGTCGGCGAGATCGAGGACGAGTTCGACGACAAGGACCGGCCGGAATCGGGCATCTACACGCTCGCCGACGGCAGCCAGCGCGTTGCCGGCGACGTCGCGATCGACGCCGTCAACGACGCGTTCGCGGTGAACCTGCCGGAAGGCGACTTCGACACCATCGGCGGCCTCGTCGCGCACGAGCTCGGCCGCGTGCCGCGCCGCACCGAGTCGGTGACCTTGGGCGGGCTGGTCTTCACCGTGATGCTGGCGCGGGGCGGCGCGGTGCGCTGGTTCAAGGTGACGCGCGAGCCGCGCGAGGAGACCGAGGCCGACGGTTGAGCATGCCGCCGCGGCCGGCGCTGAGCGCCGATCGGTCCGCCATTCCGCCGCTCACCGAGTTCGTGCTCGCGGCCGCCCTCGGCGCGTGCGCGAGCCTGCCGTTCGTCCATACCTGGGCGTGGTGGGTGCAGATCGGGCTGTTCGCGCTGGTCGCCGCACGGGTCGGCCGCGCCGGACCGGGACGCGCGGCGGCGATCGGCGTGGCGTTCGGCACCGCCTGGCTCGCCGCCGGCACCTGGTGGCTCTATATCAGCATGCACCGCTACGGCGGCCTGCCCGCGGTGCTGGCGGTGGCGGCGGTCGCGGTGCTCAGCGTCTGCCTGTCGCTCTATGCCGCGGCCGCGTTCGCGCTGTTCGCGCGCTGGAAGAGCGGCCGGCCCGGCATCGATGCGCTGCGCTTCGCGGCGCTCTGGCTGCTCGCCGAGCTGGCACGCGGCGTCATCTTCACCGGCTTTCCATGGATCGAGACCGCCTATGCGCAGGTCGACGGACCGTTGGCGGCGCTCGCGCCGTGGGTCGGCGCCTACGGCATCGGCGCGGTGGTCGCCGGGCTCGGCGCCTGGCTCGGCCTGCCGCGTGCCGGGGGCTGGCGCGCCTGGCGGCGGCCGGCCGGTATCACCGCGCTGCTGCTGGTCGCGCCGGCCGTGAGCGGCCCGGGGTCGTTCACCGAGGCGAGCGGCACGCTGTCGGTGACCCTGCTGCAGAACAACGTGCCGCAGGACGAGAAGTTCAACGCCGAGCACCTGCCCGAGGAGCTCGACTGGACGCGCCGCCAGCTGCTGGCCGCGCCGGGCGATCTGGTCGTCGGCCCCGAGACGGTGATCCCGCTGCTGCCCGACCAGCTCGACCCTGCGTATTGGCAGACGATCGCGCGCCACTTCCGCACCGGCCGCCAGTCCGCGCTGATCGGCCTGCCGCTCGGCAACGAGGACATCGGCTACACCAACTCCGCGGCCGGCCTGTCCGACCGCACCGCGAACCTGCCGGGCGGCTTCTATCGCTACGACAAGCACCACCTGGTGCCGTTCGGCGAGTTCATCCCGAACGGCTTCCACTGGTTCACGCGGATGATGAACATTCCGCTCGGCGACTTCAACCGCGGGCCGCTCGCGGCGCCGTCGTTCGAGGTCCGGCGGCGCGACGGCGGCATCGAGCGTGTCGCCGCCAACATCTGCTACGAAGACCTGTTCGGCGAGGAGCTGGCGGCGCGCTTCACCGATGCGGCGACCGCGCCGACGCTGTTCGCCAACATCAGCAACATCGGCTGGTTCGGCGACACGATCGCGGTCGAGCAGCACTTGCAGATCTCGCGCCTGCGCACGCTCGAGTTCCAGCGCCCGATGATCCGCGCGACGAACACCGGTCCGACCGTCGTGATCGACCATCGCGGCCAGGTCGTCGCGGCGCTGAAGCCCTACACGCAGGCCGTGCTCGATGCGGTCGTGCAGGGGCGCACCGGTCTCACGCCGTATGCGTGGTGGGTGGCGCGCACGGGCCTCTGGCCGTGGCTCGTGCTGGCCGTCGTCGTGCTGTGGCCGGCCTGGCGTGCGGCCCGGGCCGCGACAGGGCGGCGCCTCTAGAATCGCACGCTCGCCCGCGGCGAGCCGCGCCTCTCCATCGCGCCTGCACCACGTACCTGCATCACGCGCCCCCATCGCCCATGCTCACGTTCCAGCAGATCATCTCCAGGCTCCAGGACTACTGGGGCGCGCAGGGCTGTGCGCTGCTGCAGCCGTACGACATGGAGGTCGGGGCCGGCACCAGCCATACCGCAACCTTCCTGCGCGCGATCGGCCCCGAGCCGTGGAAGGCCGCGTACGTGCAGCCGAGCCGGCGGCCGAAGGACGGCCGCTACGGCGAGAACCCGAACCGCATGCAGCACTACTACCAGTACCAGGTGGTGCTGAAGCCTGCGCCGGCGAACATCCTCGAGCTCTACCTGGGTTCGCTGACCGCGCTCGGCTTCGATCTGAAGGCCAACGACGTGCGCTTCGTCGAGGACGACTGGGAGAACCCGACGCTCGGCTGCTGGGGCCTGGGCTGGGAGGTCTGGCTGAACGGCATGGAAGTCACGCAGTTCACCTACTTCCAGCAGGTCGGCGGCATCGACTGCAAGCCCATCACCGGCGAGATCACCTACGGCCTCGAGCGGCTCGCGATGTACATCCAGGGCGTCGAGAACTTCAAGGACCTGGTCTGGACCGACGGGCTGACCTACGGCGACGTCTACCTGCAGAACGAGATCGAGCAGAGCGCCTACAACTTCGAGTACAGCGACGTCGATTTCCTGCTGACGGCGTTCGGCGCCTATGAGAAGCAATCGAAGTTCCTGATGGAGAAGCAGCTCGCGCTGCCGGCTTACGAGCAATTGCTGAAGGCCGGCCACACCTTCAACCTGCTCGATGCGCGCGGCGCGATCAGCGTGACCGAGCGTGCCGCCTACATCGGGCGCATCCGCAACCTCGCGAAGAGCGTCGCGCAGAGCTACCTCGAGAGCCGCGCTCGGCTCGGCTTCCCGATGGCGCCGAAGGCCTGGGCCGACGAGGTCCATGCGGCGATGGCGAAGAGGGCCGCGGCATGAGCGCGACGCAGAACCTGCTGGTCGAGCTTCTTGTCGAGGAACTTCCGCCGAAGGCGCTGCCCCGTCTGATGAATGCATTCGGCGGCGACATTCATTGGGTTCTGAATCGACACGGACTGGTCGGTGACGTTGAGCTGGACGTCAACTACAAGCTGTTCGCCACGCCGCGACGCCTGGCGGTTTGGGTCAAGGACGTAGCCTCTCAGGCGCCGGAGCAAGTGCGGTCAGTCAAGCTGATGCCGGTGTCCGTGGCCTTGTCGGTCGACGGCACGCCGACGCCCGCGCTGCTGAAGAAGCTCGCCGCACTCGGCGCCGACGCTTCGGCCGTGTCAGGACTCAAGCGTGTGTCCGACAGCAAGTCCGAAGTGTTGTTGTTCGAGAGCGTCGTTCCGGGTGCAACACTGGTCGAGGCCCTGCAGCAAGCGCTAGCCGAAGCGATCGCCAAGCTGCCCATCCCGAAGGTCATGAGCTACCAGCTCGCCGACGGCTGGACCAGCGTCGACTTCGTGCGGCCGGCGCACGGGCTCGTTGCCCTGCATGGGTCCGAGGTCGTGCCGGTGCGAGCGCTCGGCCTCGTCGCCGGTCGCACCACGCACGGCCACCGCTTCGAGGCCGCCACGCCGGCGATCGAGCTGCGCGATGCCGACAGCTACGCCGCGCAGTTGCGCGACGCCGGTGCGGTGATCGCGAGCTTTGCCGAGCGGCATGCCGAGATCGTCCGGCAACTCGACGCGGCCGCGGCCGAGGCCGGCCTGAAGCCGATCGACGACGACGCGCTGCTCGACGAGGTCACCGCGCTGGTCGAACGGCCGAACGTGCTGGTCTGCCGCTTCGACCGCGCCTTCCTCGACGTGCCGCCCGAATGCCTCATCCTGACGATGAAGGCGAACCAGAAGTACTTCCCGCTGCTCGATGCCGAAGGCCGTTTGACCGAGCGCTTCCTCGTCGTCAGCAACATCCGCCCGGCCGATCCGGGCCGCGTCGTCGGCGGCAACGAGCGCGTCGTGCGGCCGCGGCTGTCGGACGCGAAGTTCTTCTTCGACCAGGACCGCAAGAAGACGCTCGCGTCGCGCCTTCCCGGGCTCGACAAGGTCGTTTACCACGGCAAGCTCGGTTCGCAAGGCGAACGCGTGCAGCGGGTGCGCAGCATCGCCCGCGCGATCGGCGAGGCGATCGGCGGCACGGCACTGGCCGAGCAGGCCGACCGCGCCGCACAACTCGCGAAGGCCGACCTGCTGACCGACATGGTCGGCGAGTTTCCCGAGCTGCAGGGCATCATGGGCCGCTACTACGCGCTGCACGACGGCGAGCCCGAGGACGTCGCCTATGCGATCGAGGACCACTACCGGCCGCGCTTTGCCGGCGATGCGCTGCCGCGCAGCCGGGTCGGCGTGGTCGTCGCGCTGGCCGACAAGCTGGAGACGCTGGTCGGCCTGTTCGGCATCGGCCAGGCGCCGACCGGCGACAAGGACCCGTTCGCGCTGCGCCGCCATGCGCTCGGCGTTTCGCGGCTGCTGATCGAGAACGGGCTCGCGCTCGAATTGCCGTGGCTGATCGAGCGCGCCGCGATGGCGTTCACCGGCG
This sequence comes from Pseudomonadota bacterium, assembly GCA_018241265.1. Taxonomy (GTDB): domain Bacteria; phylum Pseudomonadota; class Gammaproteobacteria; order Burkholderiales; family Burkholderiaceae_C; genus JAFEEF01. The sequence goes on from JAFEEF010000004.1 coordinate 9,346, forward strand.
TGAGCGGCGTCGACGCCGACATCGTGAAGGTTGCCGAATTCGTCTACGACCGCCTGGCCGGCCAGTTGCGCGAGCAGGGCTACAGCGCGCTCGAGATCGATGCGGTGTTGAGCCAGCGGCCGGCGCGTCTGGCCGACGTGCCGGCGCGGCTCGCGGCAGTGCGCGCGTTCGCCGGCCTGCCCGAAGCGCCCGCGCTGGCCGCCGCGAACAAGCGTGTCGGCAACATCCTGAAGAAGGCCGATCGCGCGGTCGCCGCGCGAGTCGATGCCGCGCTGCTGAAGGAGCCCGCGGAAGCTGCGCTCTACGAGGCGTTGAACGACGTCGGCCCCAAGGCGGCGGCGTCGTTCGAGCGCGGTGACTATGCGCCGTCGTTGCAGGCGCTGGCCGCGCTGAAGTCGCCGGTCGATGCGTTCTTCGACGCGGTGATGGTCAACGCCGACGATCCCGCGCTGCGCGCCAACCGGCTCGGCTTGCTCGCGACGCTGCATGCGGCGATGAACCGCGTGGCGGACTTGTCGAAGCTGGCTGCGTGACGCGACGGGGTCTGACGGCCGGCGCGGATAATTCCGCCATGGATCGTCAGCAGCAGATCGATCGATTCCTGGCAAGCGCGCACCGTGTCGCGATTGCACGCTTGCGTGCCGATCCGACGGCGATCGAGCGCGTGCGGGCTCAGCTCGCGCGCTGGCGTTCGATGGCAGGGCCTACGCGTTCGGATGCCTACTGGGATGAATGGTCGTCGCTGCTCGATGCCGGTGTGGAAGCCCTGGAGCGGGCGGTCTGCGCCGATTCGGACCATGCTCAGGTGCTGCGCAGCGTCTCGCCGATCTCGGTGCTGCTGACCCAGCGTGAGCGCACCGAGCTTCTGAACGAGGCGAGAGCGTCATGACACGCGAGCAACTCGAGCACGTGCTGCGCGCAGCGGCTGCGATCGCGTGCGAGAACTCCCTGGTCGTCGTCGGCAGCCAAGCCATCTTGCTGCCGTTTCCGGATGCGCCGGCGTCCTTGCGCGTGTCGCGCGAGGTCGATCTCTACCCGGCCTTGCACCCGGAACGGGCCGACCTCATCGATGGCGCGATCGGCGCGTTGTCGAGCTTCGACGAAACCTTCGGCTATCACGCCGACGGAGTCGGTCCCGAGACGGCGGTCATGCCCGCCGATTGGATGACGCGCGCCAGTCTCCACTACATTGGCGATGTGACCGCGATCTGCCCGGAAGTCCACGACCTCGCCGTGTCGAAATGCGTCGCGATGCGCGACAAGGATGCGGACTTCGTGCGCACGCTGTTGCGTGAGCGGATGATCGACGCCAGCACGCTCGTGAGTCGCATCGACATGCTCGATGCGGCGAGGCAGCCGGTGTCGGCCATCGTGGCTTGGGCACGGCGTCGCGCCGCGGAGGCCGGCACCCCATGAAGCTCATCATCCTCGACCGCGACGGCACCATCAACGAGGACCGGGACGACTATGTGAAGTCGCCCGACGAATGGGTGCCGGTGGCCGGCGCGCTGGAGGCGATCGCGCGGCTCAACCATGCGGGCTGGCATACGGTCGTCGCGACCAACCAGTCGGGCCTCGGCCGCGGCACGTTCGACATGGCGACCTTGAACGCGATGCACGCGAAGATGAACCAGCTGCTCGCCGGCCACGGCGGGCGCATCGACGCGGTGTTCTTCTGTCCGCATGCGCCGGACGACCATTGCCAGTGCCGCAAGCCCCTGCCGGGCCTCTTCGTGCAGATCGGCGAGCGCTTCGGCGTCGACCTCGCCGACGTGCCCACGGTCGGCGACAGCCTGCGCGACCTGCAGGCCGGCATGGCGGTCGGCTGCCCGACGCATCTGGTGCGCACCGGCAAGTGCGCGCTGCTCGACGACGCGCAGCTCGCGCATCTGTGCGAACAAGTGCCCGGCACGCAGGTGCATGCGAGCCTCGCGACGTTCGCCGACTACCTGCTGCGGCGCGACGCCGATTCCGACTCCGACTTCAGGAGCCTCGATTGATGCTGCTCGCGCGGCTGCGCTCGCTGCTGTTCGTGCTGTTCATGGTCGTCACGGTGATCCCGTGGGCCACGATGGTGCTGATCGCTTCGATCTTCGTGCGCGGCACGCCGATCTACTGGCTCTGCATCGGCTGGCTGCGCATCTCGATCTGGGGTGCGCGCGCGATCTGCGGCGTGCGCGCACGCGTGACCGGCTTCGAGAACATCCCCGACACGCCGGTCGTGCTCTGCCCGAAGCATCAGTCGACCTGGGAGACCTTCGCCTTTCCCTGCCTGATGCCGCGGCCGCTCAGCTACGTCTTCAAGCGCGAGTTGCTCTACATCCCGTTCTTCGGCTGGGCGATGGCGCGGCTCGACATGGTGCACATCGACCGCAGCAAGCGTGCCGAGGCATGGTCGCGCGTGGCGGCGCAGGGCCGGCAGTTCATGAGCCAGGGCTTGTGGGTCATCATGTTCCCGGAAGGCACGCGCACGCCGCGCGGCTCGCAGGGCGTCTACAAGAGCGGCGCGGCGCGCCTCGCGATCGACTGCGGCGTGCCGGTGCTGCCGGTCGCGGTGACCTCGGCGCGTTGCTGGCCGCGCAAGAGCTTCGTGCTGCGGCCGGGCGTGATCGACGTGTCGATCGGCAAGCCGATCCCGTCGGCCGGCCGGCGCGCCGACGAGCTGATGCGCGAGGTCGAGGGCTGGATCGAGGCCGAGATGCGGCGTCTCGATCCGGATGCGTATCCGGCGCGTGCCGACGCGCCGGCGGTCGCCGTCAGCGCCTGAAGGATTGCGACGATGGCCCATGTCGCCCGCCACGATCCGGCGCAGCTCTCGTTGTTCGACGTCGCGACCGGCGCCGCGCCTGCCATGTCGCCGCGCGCGGTGCCGACCGCGCCGCCGGCCGCATCGAAGCCGCCTGCGCCGCCGCCGCTCGTGCCGGCGATCTTTCGCCATCCGCAGGCGAGCCGCGAGATGCGCCTCGACGGCCATGTCGTCGCCTATGCGTTCCGCCGTGCGCGCCGGCGCAGCATCGGTTTCGTCGTCGGTACCGATGGTCTCGCGGTCAGCGCGCCCCGCTGGGTTTCGATCGGTGATGTCGAATCGGCGCTCGCCGACAAGGCCGGCTGGATCCTGCGCAAGCTCGGCGAGCAGCAGGAGCGCGCGCGGCGCCTTGCGGCGGCCAAGGTCGACTGGCGCGACGGCACGTCGATTCCCTTCCTCGGCGAGCCGGTGATCATCGTGCTCGACCCGCGCGCCGCCGGCGCCGTGCTCAACAGCGATGCCAGCGCGCTGCCCGGCGTGCCGCGGCTGACCCTGCACGTCGGCCTGCCGCATACCGCCGAGCCGGTGCAGATCCGCGATGCGGTGCAGAGCTGGCTGCAACGCCAGGCGCGGCGCGTGTTCGACGAACGCTGCCGCATCTACGCCGAGCGCATCGGCGTGCGCTTCCGGCGCCTCGGCCTGTCGTCGGCGCAGACGCGCTGGGGCAGCGCGAGTGCCGATGGCACGATCCGCCTGCACTGGCGGCTGGTCCACTTCGCGCTGCCGACGATCGACTATGTCGTCGCGCACGAACTCGCGCACTTGCGCGAGATGAACCACAGCCCGCGCTTCTGGGATGTCGTGCGCTCGGTGCTGCCCGACTACGAGACGGCGCGCAGCACCTTGCGCGACGAAGTGGTCCCGGTCTTCGACTGAAGCAGGCCGTCAGGCCGAGAACCGGTACGCGCCGTCGTCGTCGAGCCGCCGCGTCAGTCGGCCTGCATGCCAGAGCGCGTGCAGGTGCGCCACGGCCTCGCCCATCGCGAAGGTCGTCTGGTGCAGGTCGAGCGCGCGTTGGAACAGCACCGGCAGCAGCGCATGCGCGGTCTGCGGCGCTACGCTGCAGGCCTTCATCACGTCGGCGAGCCGCTCGCGGTGGTGCGCCTCGAGCTGGTCGATGCGGGTCTGCAGGCCGACGAACGGCTTGCCGTGCGACGGCAGCACGAGCGTGTCTTCCGGCAGCGCACGCAAGCGTGCGAGCGATGCGAGGAAGAGGGCCAGCGGGTTCGACTCGGGCTCGACGTCGTACACGCTGACGTTGGTCGAGATGCGCGGCAGCACCATGTCGCCGCTGACCAGCAGGCCCGACTCGGGGCAGTGCAGCGCGATGTGCTCGGGCGCATGGCCGTAGCCGGCATGGCAGTGCCAGGCCCGGCCGCCGATCGTCAGCGTGTCGCCGCCCGTCATGCGCCGGTAGGTCGACGGCACCGCGGGCACCATGCCGGCGTAGTAGTTCTTGCGCGCGCGGATCTGCGCCTGGGCATCCGGATCGCTCAAGCCGTGGCGGGCCATGAAGCGCGCGGTCGCGTCGCCGCCGAAGCCCGTCGTCGCCGAACTCGCGAGGCGCGCGGCGCCGTAGTCGGTGGCGCTGATCCAGAGCCGGCAGTCGCGGCCATCGCCGCTCCAGCGCTCGGTGAGCCAATGCGCCAGACCCATGTGGTCGGGATGCATGTGCGTCACCACGACGCGCAGCACCGGCAGCCCGTCGAGCTCGTGCGCGAAGATCCGCTCCCACGCGGCCCGCGTCGGGCCGCTTGAAATGCCGCAGTCGACGATCGTCCACCCCTCGGTGCCATCCAGCCGATCGCGCAACAGCCACAGGTTGATGTGGTCGAGCACGAACGGCAACTGCATGCGCAGCCAGCGCACGCCGGGGGCGACCTCGCGCGTCGTGCCGACGGCGGGTACCTCGTCGCCGAAGGGATAGTGGAGCTGCTGTTCGAGGGCGTTCATCGGTACGGCCTTGTTTCGTCCGTCGAGCGCGTGCCGCCGCTGCGGCTGCCACTACACTTGACGTATACGTCAATTCACCGGTTCAGTGTACGACCCGATGTCCGTCGCCGCTGTCACCCAGATGTCTCCCGGCGCCACCTACACGATCGGCGAACTCGCCGCCGAATTCGACCTGACCACGCGGGCGATCCGCTTCTACGAGGACTGCGGACTGCTCGCGCCGCAGCGGCGCGGCCGGCAGCGCGTCTATGCGGCGCGCGATCGCACGCGGCTCAAGCTCACCTTGCGCGGCAAGCGCCTCGGCCTGACCCTCGCCGAGGTCAAGGAACTGGTCGACATGTACGAGTCGCCGCGCGACACGCGCGCGCAGCTCGAAGCCTTCCTCGTCGTGCTGGCGGCGCACCGTGCGCAGGTCGAGCAGCAGATGGCCGACCTGCAGATCACGCTCGACGAGGTGCGCTCGCACGAGAAGGAGGCGCGTCGGCTGATCGCCGCGGCCGCGCCTCGCGTCCTTCGCCAGCAGCGCAAGGCGGATCGGGAGTAAGCTCGCTCGGCATTGCGATAGCCGCATGTGCCGTTCCCTACGTCCACCGACTCCACGAGGAGAACCAGATGGCCAAGAGCAAGACCAAGCCCGAGCCGAAGGCGCGCCGCATGGCCCCGATCCATACGCCGACCGACCTGACGCCCGAGGCGACCGCCGAGGTCACCGGCTCGCTGAACGCGCTGCTCGCCGACTTCTTCGCGCTCTACCTGAAGACGAAGAACTTCCACTGGCACATGAGCGGTCCGCACTTCCGCGACTACCACCTGCTGCTCGACGAGCAGAGCGACCAGATCTATGCGGTGACCGATCCGCTCGCGGAACGCGTGCGCAAGATCGGCGGCACGACGCTGCGCTCGATCGGCAACATCGCCAAGCTTCAACGCGTGCTCGACAACGACAGCGACTACGTCGATCCGCAGGGCATGCTGGCCGAGCTGCGCAACGACAACCGGGACCTCGTCGTCCGGATGCGCGAGGCGCACGGCCTGACCGACCAGATGAACGACGTCGTGACGACGAGCCTGCTCGAGAACTGGATCGACGAGGCCGAGCGGCGCGCCTGGTTCCTGTTCGAGGCGACGCGGGTCAGCTGAGCGGGCTCGGGGGCAACAGGCATTCGGCGTCCGCCCACGCCGGGCGGCGCCCCTGAGCCGAGTCGCCTGCGCTGCGCAATTGCATAGGCGCCTCGCTCCGGCGACTCAGGCGCGCAGCGGCAGCAGCGCGCCGATCGCGATGAAGATGCCGCCGCAGGCGCGGTTGAAGCCGCGCCCGACGCGGGCGAGCCACGCGCTGATGCGATGCGCGACGCTCGCGATGAACAGCTCGGTGGCGAACTCGATGGCCGCGAAGGTGCCGGCCATCACCGCGAACTGGACCGGCAGGCTGCGCGCCGGATCGATGAACTGCGGCAGGAACGCGGCGAAGAACAGGATGCCTTTCGGGTTCGTCAGCGCCGACAGCGCGCCCTGGCGAAACAGCGACCAGCCGCCGCGGGCTTCGGCCGGCTGGCTTGCATCGAGACCGATCGGCGGCGAGCGCCAGACCTGGATGCCGAGCCAGACGAGGTAGGCGCCGCCGACCCACTTCAGGACCGTCAGCCAGACCAGCGACGCCTGCAGCAGCGCGCCGATGCCGAACATCGACAGCGCGACGATGGTCACGAAGCCGACCGAGCCGCCGACGATGGTGCAGATCGCCTTGCGCCGTCCGTGCAGCGCGCCGTGGGTCAGCGCGAGCAGGCCGTTCGGGCCGGGCGACAGCGACAAGCCGGCGGCGGCGAGCAGGTAGATCAGCCAGGTGTGCAGGGCCATGGGCAGCGGTGGCGTGTGGCGAGCGCGGTGCGACAGGATACGCTGGGCCGAGCAGCCGGCTACGCCGCGGCGGTGCCGGCCGTGAAGCGGTAGGTGATGTCGCAGCGGCCGATGTTCTTGGCCAGCACCTGGTCGTCCACCATTTCCACCGTGCCTTCGGCGCGCACGAGGAAGTGGGACTGGAACAGGTCGTCGCCGAACCACACCGCGGCCTCGCAGCGGTGGCCGTCGTCCTGCCGGGCCACGATGCGGGCGGGCTGCAGCTTGGCGCGCAGCTGCGGGTCGATCGTGGCGCCGATGTGCGCCGCGTCCTCCGGCGCTTCGAGGATGATGAAAGGCCCGTCCTTGCCGCTGACGAAAAGGCAGAAGAAGCCCAGGTAAGGCAGCACGGTGGCATCGTCGATCTGCGGCCGCAGGCGGGCATTCATCGTGTGGATGGGCCTGGACTCGCCGGTCAGGCGATGGAGGTGCTTGTCGCGCAACCATGCGGCCACGGGGGCGGCGCCGCTCCAGCCGGGATCGCGCGCGACGAGCAGGTCCACGCCGGGCCACCACGGCAAGGCCAGGCAGTCGACGCTGCTCGATTCGGCGTGGATGACCGCGTCGTCGTCGATCCATCCGGTACGTCGCGCGAATGCGTCGACGTCCGTCGGACTCAGCCGCTGGGGACCGCTGCGCATCAACGGAGGAATGAACGGCGTCATTGGAGTTCTCCCGGGTGGTCATGAGCTTGCTCCAGCGCCTCGAAGGCGGCGCGTTCATGGGGCATGGCCAGTTGCGATGGCTTGCGCTCGAACATGTCCAGCGGCAGCGGCCCCTGCAGGCCCGACAGCACGGCCGCGTAGGTGTCGCGGTCGCCGGTCATCGCCAGCCGGTGCAGCACGGTCCAGGCGGTGGACCTCGACGGCAGCATGCGCGCCAGCACGCGGTGCGCTGCCTGCGGCGTTGCCAACTGCTGCACCAGCGCATGCGGCGCGCCGGCCGTCGGATCGGGCGGCGGATGCCCCCGCGCATGCAGCACGAATGCGGCCTCCAGGCGGAACAGTTCGGCGTTCGCCGCCGGCTCGATGCCCAACTCGAGCGCCTTGGCCAGAGTCTGCGGCTGTCCCTGCCCGAGCAGTCGGATCGCGGCGCTCCGGCCCTGGCTGTCGACGGCGTCGAGGATGCGGGGCGCCTTGCGCAGCACGGCCAGCGCGGCTTCCAGGCGCGGGCCGACGAGCCAGTCGATGAGCCGATCGGGCGACAGGCCTTCGAGATGGCCGTTCTGGACCAGCCACTCGTCGATGAGGCGTCGAGCGTCGGGAAAACGTTCCGCCCTCGAGCGCGCGCTTTCGGCATCCTGCGCGCTCAGGCGGCCGTCGTCGAGCAGCAGCGCAACGCATTGCGAGACGCGATCGGCCAGCGGCGCGCCGCCCGCAGCACGCGCGTTGTGTACGACGACCAGCACGATCGGGTGGTGGCCGTTCTCGTGGTGACGGTGATCCGACGGATCCACGTGCGTCAGCAGCGCCGCCACGGCGGCCGGCTGCGCACGAGACGCGGCAAGCCGCAGCGGTGACACCCAGGGAGGACTCGCCACGCTCGTGCCGATCAGCATCGTCTCGCGGTCCGCTGCAGAAAGGTCCACGTGCTCGAGGATCGCGGCGATCGCTTCCGCGTGATTGCCATCGACCGCCAGGTGAATCGGCATCCAGCCGTCGTGATCGCGTCCGCACGCATCGCACAGCGGCAGCAGCAGCCGCACATGGCCGGGGAGTCCCGCGGCGGCGGCGAAGTGCAGCGGCGAGTGGCCCGCGTCGTTGAGGGGCAGGGGCCGCGCGACGTCCTGCAGCAACGAGGTGAGGATCTCCTCGCGCGGCGACTGCGCGGCAATGTGGATCAAGCTCTGTCCGTTCGGGCCGGCGACGGCACGGCCGTCCCGGTAGGCATGGATCAGCAGGGCCACGATGTCGCTTCGTCCCGTGAAGATGGCCATGGCCATCGGATGCACGCCTTCCTTGTCCGGCTCGCTGATGCGCACGTGGTGCTTCAGCAGCAGCTTCACCGACTCCGGCGCCGACCACACTGCGACGTGGAGCGGGCTGATCTCGAGGGGTCCGAGCTTCCAGTTGGCGCGCTCGGGCGCTGCCGCCAGCCACCGATCGAGGGGCTCGGTCAGGCCATAGCGCGCGGCTTCGTGGATGGGCGACGTCTGTGCGCCGTCGTCGTCTTCCACCACGAGCGTTCCGTCGGCGGCACCGGCCATCAGCTCGAGACAGGTCTGGCGCAGCATCCGTTCGCTCTCGCTGAGTGCCTGCATCGACGGCCAAGCTTCGCGCTTGGCACGCAGCACGCGCACGGCGTCGCGCAGCAGATCCGCGCCGCCGGCGGCAAGCACTTCGGAAACCGACTGGAAGCCGCCTGTGAGGGTGCGCGCCACGTGATTGAGCCGGCGGTGGCGTTCGAACTGGGCCTGGCGCTTGTTCACCCAACCCCGCGCCGGCGCCCAATGGTCGATCACGGCCTGGTGCACCAGGCGCACGCGGTTCGGGCCGGCCGGGACCAGCAGGCGCCGCCTTTCGAAAGCGGTGATCAACCGGGCCACCGAGAGCGTGCTGCGGGGCCGGTCCAGCAGGCGCAGGTTGCCTGAGTGGTCCACGGCCACGAGGCCGAAGAAGAAGTTGTCCATCCTCACGGGATCGGGCACGTCGACCTCTTGTGCCACGAGGTCCGTCCCCGGCACCGGAACGCCGCGCTCGATCGCCGCGTGCAGCAGCGCCCGGTAGTCCCGGCCATTGCGCTGCACGAAGACCATGGCCCAGGCTTCGCGCCGTTCCAGCTGGGCGAGCGCCTGGTTGACGGCATCGGCGTCGGTCACCCTGAGGCTTTGTTGGCCCGTGCGCTGGCGGACGAACTCGCCGCCTTCCTCCCACGCCGCCTGCACCAATTCGCCGATCAGCGGCGCCATCGCCAGCGTGACGCCGCGCTCTTCGAGATCGCCTTCGTCCAACTCGCGCGAGCCTTCCTGGAACCTGCGCGAAACACCGTCGCCGTGGCCGCTCATGCGGTCCTGGAACAGCATGAACAGCCGATGCATCCACAGGCTCAGCAGCGGCAGGAACGATGCCGAGACGTGCTCGCCGAGCGTACGCGCCCGCGATCTCTCGAAGTCCTCCACCATCTGGTAGATCGCATCGACGAGCGAGGGCGCGAGTGTCAGGCCGGCGCCGGCCGCCGTGGCGCGTACGAAGCCGCGCACGCCGCCGATCGGGAAATCGACGTTTTCGCGCCGCATGACGAGGCCGGCGAGCGCCTGCAGGTCCATGCCGCGCAGCGCGGTCTGGCGCTGTGACTCCAAGGTGCCCGCCACGGCCACCTGTCGAAGCCCGGCTACCGCCCCCAGCAGGCGCAGCACCTGCCACCAGCCGCCGGGCGTGCCGCGCTGGCGTTCTTCCGGCACCGCCAGATCGACGAGTTCCTCGAACTGGTCCACGCCCAGCACGAGCGTGCGGTTCGCGCGTTCGAGCGCCTTGCCGAGCGCGGCCGAAGCGTCGGTGGCCATCTTCGGCGCGGCGGCGCTCGCCGGACGGCGCAGCGCCGCGAGTTGCGTCATGCCGGCGGCATCGAGCGCGTCGGCGATGTGCGCCAGCAGCGCGTGGAACGGTGTCTTCTCGTCGCGGCCGAGCAGCTGCTCCGGCCTGAACACGGCAACGATGGCGTGTTCGTAGGGGCGCGGCAGGTCGTCGAGCAGGCCTTTTTGCAGCAGCGAAGATTTGCCGCAGCCGCTCGGGCCTTCCAGCAGCAGCATCGCGCCGGCAGCGGCGGCATCGACCAGGGCGGTCTTCAGCGCCTGGCGCAGATCGCTGCGGTCGGGCAGCGGCAAGGGGTCGTCGACGCGGTACGACTCCATCGTGCGCTTGAAGGGCAGCCGCCCGGCGCGGTCGGGCAGTTTCTTCAGTTGCAGCAGCGCGGCTTGCCTGAGCCAATCGGCCATCTGTGTTTCATTCGCCGCTCGATGCAGGGGCAAGCCGCGTCTCGCGCCGGTGAGCGCCTTGAGGAAATTCAGCAGGGCGCGCACCTGGGGCCGATAGAGCCGGTCCTTGAAATGGCTGCGCCCGGCGTCGTCGGCGGGGCCGCGCGGGAGTTCGCGCTGGAACCAGGCGCCGCTGTTGAAGATGACGTCTTCGATGCGCGTGTCGTGCTGCACCTCGCGGTCGGCCGCGTAGACCACGCTCAGGTGCTGCGTGTCGGCGTGCAGCGCCGCCAGCAGCTCGTAGCTCGTTCCAGTCAGCGGAAAGCGGCCCAGCGCGAGTTGGACCTCCTCTTCGTTCGGGTCTTCGGGCCAGGGATGCACCAGGCCGTCGGGCCCCCAGTCGTCGAGCAGCCGCTTCACGAGCGGCGGCGCTTCGCCGCGCAGCGGCGCGCCGATGCGCTCGCCGAACATCACCAGCGTGCAGCTGATGCGCCCCTGCAGCATGCGGTCGATCTGCAACTGCACGGGGCTGCGGGCGCTGAGCAGTTTGCCGTCGGCCGTCTGCTCCTCCCAGCGGAACACGTCGATCGCCGCGCCGCGCGCCTGGGCCCAGGCCTGCAGCGCATCGGCCAGTTCAACGGCAGCAGGCGCGAGATCTTGGGACGATGAAACCAGGATCACGGTGCGACTCCTCCGCTTGCCCCTTCGTGAAGTCTAGGGGCTGAGCTCTCGGCGTACCAGCCATGCGTTCAACAGGCGTCGGGACATCGCGATGCCCGGCTATCATCGACAATTGACGTATACGTCAATCGAAGCCCACGATGCCTGCTCTCGCCGACCCCGATTTCGCCGCGCGCGTGCGCGAGTCGTTCGCGCGCCAGGGAGCGATGCGGACCCTGGGCGCGACGCTCGCGCATGTCGGGCCGGGCCATGTCGTCGTCGCGATGTCGCATCAGGATGCGCTCACCCAGCAGCACGGTTTCGTGCATGCCGGCATGCTGACGACCGCGCTCGACTCCGCCTGCGGCTACGCGGCGTTCTCGCTGATGCCGGCCGACGCCGCGGTGCTGACGATCGAGTTCAAGATGAACTTGCTGGCGCCTGCGCGCGGGCCGCACTTCCGCTTCGAAGGCCGCGTCGCCAAGGCGGGGCGCACGATCAGCGTCGTCGACGGCCGCGCGCTGCAGACCGCGACGCCCGAGGCGGCCGACGGCGAGCTGATCGCCACGATGACGGCGACCGTGATGACGGTCGTCGGCCGCGGCATCAAGCATTGAATCCGACAGACCGACCTGACGAGGATTGAAGAGGAGACCTGCCATGGACCACCTGCCCGGCCTGAACCACCAGCTCGGCGAAGACATCGATGCGCTGCGCGACGCGGTGCGCGAGTTCGCGCAAGCCGAGATCGCGCCGCGCGCCGCCGAGATCGACGCGAGCGATCAGTTCCCGATGGACCTGTGGCCGAAGTTCGGCGCGCTCGGCGTGCTCGGCATCACCGTGCCCGAGGAGTACGGCGGCGCCGACATGGGCTACCTGGCGCACATGATCGCGATGGAGGAGATCAGCCGCGCGAGCGCATCGGTGGGCCTGTCGTACGGCGCGCACAGCAACCTGTGCGTCAACCAGATCAAGCGCAACGGCAGCGAGGCGCAGAGGCGGAAGTACCTGCCCAAGCTGATCAGCGGCGAGCATGTCGGCGCGCTCGCGATGAGCGAGCCGGGCGCCGGGTCGGACGTGATCTCGATGAAGCTCAAAGCCGAGGACAAGGGCGGCCACTACGTCCTGAACGGCAGCAAGATGTGGATCACCAACGGACCCGACGCCGACACCCTCGTGGTCTATGCGAAGACCGAGCCCGAGCTCGGCGCGCGCGGCGTCACCGCCTTCCTGATCGAGAAGGGCATGAAGGGCTTCTCGATCGCGCAGAAGCTCGACAAGCTCGGCATGCGCGGCAGCCATACCGGCGAGCTGGTGTTCCAGAACGTCGAGGTGCCGGCCGAGAACGTGCTCGGCGCGCTGAACGGCGGTGCCAAGGTGCTGATGAGCGGGCTCGACTACGAGCGCGCGGTGCTGACCGGCGGCCCGCTCGGCATCATGCAGGCGGTGATGGACAACATCGTCCCGTACATCCACGACCGCAAGCAGTTCGGCCAGTCGATCGGCGAGTTCCAGCTGATCCAGGGCAAGGTCGCCGACATGTACACCGTGCTGCAGGCCGGCCGCTCGTTCGCCTACACGGTCGCGAAGAACCTCGACCTGCTCGGCTACGAGCACGTGCGCCAGGTGCGCAAGGACTGCGCGAGCGTGATCCTGTGGTGCGCCGAGAAGGCGACGTGGATGGCCGGCGAAGGCATCCAGATCTTCGGCGGCAACGGCTACATCAACGAATACCCGCTCGGGCGGCTGTGGCGCGATGCGAAGCTGTACGAGATCGGCGCCGGGACGAGCGAGGTGCGGCGCATGCTGATCGGGCGGGAGCTCTTCGCCGAGACGATGTGAAGGCGGCATAGACTTGCGGCTCCGTGCACCAGGAGCCGCGATGCCGCTGCCGAACGCCTTCTACGCCCAGTCCGGCGGCGTCACCGCCGTCATCAACGCATCGGCCTGCGGCGTGATCCAGACGGCGCGCAAGCACGCCGACAAGATCGGCACCGTGTATGCCGGCCGCAACGGCATCATCGGCGCGCTGACCGAGGACCTGATCGACACCGGCCGCGAGAGCGACGACGCGATCGCCGCCTTGCGCACGACGCCGGCCGGCGCGTTCGGCTCGTGCCGCTACAAGCTGAAGTCGCTCGAAGCCAACCGCCGCGAGTACGAGCGGCTCATCGAGGTGTTCAAGGCGCACCGCATCCGCTGGTTCTTCTACAACGGCGGCGGCGACTCGGCCGACACCTGCTACAAGGTCAGCCAACTGTCGCAGGCGATGGGCTATCCGCTGCAGGCGATCCACGTGCCGAAGACGATCGACAACGACCTGCCGCTCACCGACTGCTGCCCGGGCTTCGGGTCGGTCGCGAAGTACGTCGCGGTGTCGGTGCTCGAGGCCTCGCTCGACGTGCGCTCGATGGCGCGCACGTCGACCAAGGTGTTCGTGATCGAGGTGATGGGCCGGCATGCGGGCTGGATCGCCGCGGCGGGCGGACTGGTCGCTGCGCAAGGAATCCCGGTCGTGATCCTCTTTCCCGAGGTGCCGTTCGACGAGGCGAAGTTCCTCGCGCAGGTCGATGCGAAAGTGAAGGAGTGCGGCTACTGCAGCGTCGTCGTCTCCGAAGGCTGCAAGGACGCGAGCGGCAAGTTCCTCGCCGAGCAGGGCTCGACCGATGCGTTCGGCCATGCGCAGCTCGGCGGCGCCGCGCCGGTGGTGGCGGAGCTGGTGCGCGCGAAGCTGAAGCTCAAGCACCATTGGGCGGTGGCCGACTACCTGCAGCGCTCGGCACGTCACATCGCGTCGGCCACCGACGTGAAGCAGGCCTATGCGCTCGGCAAGCGCGCGGTCGAGCTGGCGCTGAAGGGGCACAACGCGGTGATGCCGACGATCGATCGCCTGTCCGACCGGCCTTACAAGTACCGCATCGGCATGGCCGACCTGGCCGACGTGGCGAATGCCGAGAAGTTCATGCCGCGCGACTTCATCACCGACGACGGGTTCGGCATCACCGCGAAGTGCCGGCGCTACCTGGCGCCGCTGATCCAGGGCGAGGACGTGCCGGCGTACGCCGACGGGCTGCCGGTGTACGTGAGCCTGAAGAACCGGGCGGTGAAGAAGAAGCTGGCGGCATTCGAGCTGGCCTGACAGGCGACGCGGCCGAGTGCGTTCGATGCGCGTGTCGTCGCACGCGGCGACGTCCTACAAGCGCGCTGCCGCGGCACGGCGGCACGCATGCAAGAATGAAGTCGCTCCGGAACTCTTAGGAGAAGCACATGCGCGTGACCCTTTCAGCTTCCGCCGCGGCTGCTGCCGCGGCCCTGGCAATGACGCTCGGCGGGCCGGTCCGGGCCCAGTCGGACAAGGACGTCATGACCAACCAGGCGGTCGAACAGCAGAGCAGCGGCCGCCCGGGCATCGTGACGGCGCCGGGCTATCGGCCGCCGCCGAACAGCCGTCCACCGCACTACTGGCGGCCGCCCCCGGGCTACGGCCAGCCGTATTACGGCCGTCCGCCGTACCACGGGCCGGGCGCCGGTCCGGATCGAGCGTTCTATCCCGGCTACCGGTTGCCGCCGTACTACCGCAGCCGCTACTACGTCGTCGACGACTGGCGCGGACATCATCTGCGTCGTCCGCCGCCGGGCTACTACTGGGTGCAGTCGGGGCCGGACTATCTGCTGGTCGCGGTGGCCACCGGCATCATCGCGGACATGCTGCTGAACCACTGACGCCGGTCTATCCGATGCCGCGCAGCGCCGGATAGATCGCGGTGTAGCGCTGGTAGCGCGGCGCGAGGACGGCATGCTCCGTGGCGTCGGGCCGGTACTCCCGGCTCGCCGCCGGTTCGCTGCAGACCTCACCGATCTCCGCGCCGGTCGACAGCCACGCGAGCCGCGCCGCACCCAGCGCGCCGCCGGCCGCAGAGTCGGCGTGGGTGACGATCTCGACCTGCAGCAAGGATGCGAGCAACTGCGCCCAGAACGCGCTGCGGGCGCCTCCACCGACGAGCGACAGTCGCCCGACCGTGCTGCCGGCGGCGCGCAGTGCCGCCAGCCCATCCATCAGTCCGAAGCTCACGCCTTCGATCACGCCGTAGGCGAGCGCCGCTGCGTCGGTGTCGTGCGACAGGCCGTGGAAGCTCGCCCGCACGTTCGCATCGTTGTGCGGCGTGCGTTCGCCGCCGAGGTAGGGCAGGAAGATCGGGCCCGTCTCGCGCGCCGCGAGCGACAGCGAGCGTGCCTGCGCTTCCAGCGCGCCCTCGGACGCGGCGCCGACGAGACGCGTCGCCCAGGTCAGGCAACTGGCGGCGGACAGCATCACGCTCATCTGGTGCCAGCGTCCCGGCACGGCATGGCAGAACGCATGCGTCGCACGCGCCGTGTCGGGCAGGTAGCGCGGCGTGACGACGAACACCACGCCGCTCGTGCCGAGCGAGATGAAGCCCTGGCCGGCCTCGACGGCGCCCATGCCGATCGCGCTCGACGCGTTGTCGCCCGCGCCACCGGCCACCGCGATGCCGGGCGGCAGCCCGAGTGCCGCAGCCGCGGCGCCGCCGAGCTTGCCGCTCACCATGCTGCCTTCGACGACGTCCGGCATCTGCGCGCGCGTCAGGTCGGACAGCGCCAGCAGCTCGTCCGACCAGGCGCGCCGCGCGACGTCGAGCCAGGCGGTGCCGCTCGCATCCGACAGATCGCTGACGTAGTCGCCGGTGAGCTGCAGGCGCAGGTAGTCCTTGGGCAGCAGCACCTTGGCGACCTGCGCGAAGATGACCGGCTCGTGTTTCTGCACCCAGCGCAGCTTGGGCGACGTGAAGCCCGGCACGATCAGGCTGCCGGCGATCTGCGGCAACGTCGGCAGTTCGGCCATCAGCTCCTCGGCCTCGACCGCGGACCGCGTGTCGTTCCAGAGGATCGCCGGGCGCAGCACGCGGTCCTTCGCATCGAGCAGCACCGCGCCGTGCATCTGGCCCGACAGGCCGATCGCGCGCGTCGCCGCATAGGCCTGCGGCTCGGCGGCGCGCAACTGGGCGAGTGCGCTCTGCGTCGCCTGCCACCACTCGGCCGGATCCTGTTCGCTGTGGCCGGGGTGGGGGCGCGAGATCGACAGCGGCGTGCCGGCGGTCGCGACGGCGCTGCCGTCGTCGGCCAGGAGCAGGACCTTCACTTCGGAGGTACCGATATCAATGCCGAGAAACATGTGGGCCTCGCGCGGGCGTGGTGTGGGCGGGTGGCGATGGCGGCGCGGGCCGCAGCGCCGCGGAAGGATGCAGCGGGCGCAGCTGCTGGTGCAGCACGAGCGCAGCCGCGCCGACCGCCGCCGACAGCACGCCGTAACGTGCGCCGCGCACCTCGGGCGGCGCCAGGCCGGCGCCGCGGCCGTAGTCGGCCAGCGTGGCGCGGGCGCTCGTCAGCAGGCCGGGATGGCTTTCGCACACCGGGCCGCCCACGACGATGCAGCGCGGGTCGAACGCCATCCACAGGTTCTGCAGCACCACCCCGAGGCGCGGTCCGGCCGCTTCGACGGCGCCGGGCGATGCGAGGGCGCGCGAGCCGATGAAGGTCTCGACGCAGCCGCGCCGGCCGCAGGAGCAGAGGGCGCCGCCCGGCTCGAGCACCATGTGACCGATCTCGCCGGCCATGCCGTGGGCGCCGGTGAAGAGGCCATCGTTGAGCACCACGCCGGCGCCGACGCCGACATCGCAATGGACGAAGATCAGCGAGCCCGCGTCCTCGCCGGGGGAGAACTCGTACTCGCCGAGCGCCGCGACATCGGCTTCGTTCTGCACCTGCAGCGCCACGCCGGGCAGCCCGGCCGCGGCGAACGCCGCGCTCATCAGCGGCTGCACCTCGAGGTTGCGCCAGCCCAGGTTGGGGGCGAAGCGCAGCACCCCGGTCTCCGCGTCGATCGCGCCGGGCAGCCCGACGCCGATGCCGGCGAGCTGCAGGCCGCGCGCGCCGAACGCGGCGCGGACGTCGAGCGCCAGCGCCGCGGCCGTCGCGAAGACCGCCTCCGGCTGATGGTTCGGCAGCGCCGCCTCGGTCGCGTGCAGCACTTCGCCGAGCAACGAGACGCCGACCACGCGCACGCACTCGACCGCCATCTCGACGCCGATCAGCGCGCGCGCACGGGCGTTGATGTAGAGCGGCGTCGAGGGCCGCCCGAGGCCGGACGCGACGGTGGAGCTGGCTTCGGCGACCCAGCCTTCGTCGAGCAGCTCGCGCGCGAGCATGCTGACGGTCGACTTGGTGAGCCCGCTCTCGCTCGCCAGGCGCGCCCGCGACAGGCCCGGCCGCGCCCGCAGCAGGCGCAACAGCACGCTGCGGTTGATGCGCTTGACGAGCCGCTGGTCACCGGTGGTCTTCATGCTCCTTCAGCGCACGCATTGCTCTTTGCCGGCGGGTTGCTTGCCGGCAATGATCATCCCGAGCACCTCGTCCTCGGTCACGTCGCCGGTGCGGTAGGTGCCGACCAGCCGGCCGTTCTTCATCACCGCGAGGCGGTCGGAGAGCCCGAACACGTCGGGCATGTCGTGGGTGATCAGGAAGATGCCGACGCCGTCGTCCTTGAGCTGCTTGACGAGGCGTCCGACCATCGCGGTCTCTTCCGGGCCCAGCGCGGCACAGGGCTCGTCCATGATGAGGATGCGCGCATTGAAGTAGAGCGCGCGCGAGATCGCGACGACCTGGCGCTGCCCGCCCGACAGGCGCCGCACCGGCGTGCGGATGTTGGTGAAGTTCTTGTTGAGGCGCTTGAACACCTTGCGCGCCTCGACCTCCATGTAGTGGTCGTCGAGCGTGCGCCACGGCGTCAGCTTCTCGCGCCCGAGGAACAGGTTGGCCACCGAGTCGAGGTTGTCGGCCAGCGCCAGGGTCTGGTAGATCGTCTCGATGCCCTGCGCCTGCGCCTCGGCGGGCGTGCGGATCTCGACCTTCTGCCCGGCGATCAGCGTCTCGCCGCTGTCGATCGGGTAGGCGCCGGCGAGCATCTTCATCAAGGTCGACTTGCCGGCGCCGTTGTGGCCGAGCAGCGCGACCACCTCGCCCGGGTGCAGGTTCAGGCTGACGTTGTCGACCGCGACGACGCCGCCGAAGGCCTTGCGGATCTCGCGCAGTTCGACCAGCTTGGACGTGGGCTCCATCAGGTCTCTCCGAACCGGCGGCGATAGAGCACGTCGAACACCACCGCGACGATCAGCACCTGGCCGATGATGACCATGCGCTTGCCGATCGCCACGTCGAGCAGCAGCATGCCGCTGTCGAGCGACTGCATGATGAGCGCGCCCAGCACCGAGCCGAGGATCGAGCCGCTGCCGCCGGCCAGCGCGGTGCCGCCGATGACCGCCGCGGCGATCACGTAGAGCTCCATGCCGGTGCCGAGCGAGTTGGTGCCGGCGTTGAGCCGCGCGATCGAGACGATCGCCGCCACGGTGATCAGCACCGAGAGCAGCGCGAACAGCATCAAGGTGACGCGCTTGACCGGGATGCCGACCAGCGCGGCGGCGTCCGGGTTGCCGCCCATCGCGAAGACGTAGCGGCCGAAGCGCGTGCGGTGCACGATGAACGACAGGCCGCCTGCCACCACCGCCCAGATCAGCACCGGGATCGGGATGCCCTGTGGCGCCGGCTTGGACGAGATCTGGTAGCGGTTCATCGTGGCGGCGAAGGCCAGCACCAGCACGACAGGCACCGCGGCCACCAGGGCGTCCACCCAGAGCGGCTCGAGCGCCACGCCGTGGCTCGCCCGCGCGCGCCGCCGCATCAGCATGCGTGCGATCAGCCCGATCGCGACGAGCGCCGCGAGCCCCCAGGTGGCCGTCACGCCGATCGCGCCGTCGTAGCCGCCGCCCAGGCGCTGGAAGAAGTCGTCGGTGACCGGCTGGGTCTTGCCGTCGGCGACGAGGAAGGCCGCACCGCGGAACGACATCAGCCCGCCGAGCGTGACGACGAACGACGGCACGCCGAGCCCGGCGGTCAGCCAGCCCTGGTAGACCGACACGGCGAGCGCGGCCGCCAGCCCGGCGAGCGAGGCCGCCGGCCACGACCAGCCGGCGCTGTACTGCAGGAAGGCGATCAGCACGCCGACGAAGCCCATCACCGAGCCGACCGACAGGTCGATGTGGCGCGCGACGATGACGAGCACCATCACGGTCGCGACGATGCCGACGACGGCGGTCTGCTGGGCGACGTTGTAGAGGTTCTCGGGCGTCAGGAAGAGGCCGCCCGACATCACGTGGAAGGTGACCGCCAGCACGACGAGCACGAGGCCCATCAGCGCCAGGCGCCAGTCGATGCCGGCACGGCGCCAGGCGAACGTCGGCTCGTCCATGGTGTCGGGGCGGTGCCGCGGCTACTTGCAGGCCGCCGGCGCCTTGTCGGCGGCGACGCCCTTGCAGAGCTCTTCCTTCTTGATCCAGCCGGCCTTCACGACCACGTCGAGGTTGTCGCGCGTGATCGCCACCGGCGCGAGCAGGTGCGAGTCGAGCGTCATCTTCTTCGCGCCGCCGCTCCACGGGGCCGACTTCTCGGGCTTCTTGCCCGCGGCCAGCGCCACCGCCGCGCTGGCGGCCTCGCGGCCGAGGTCGCGCGAGTCCTTCCAGACCGAGACGGTCTGCATGCCGAGCGCGATGCGGTTCAGCGCGGCGAAGTCGGCGTCCTGGCCCGACACCGGGATGCCGCGGATGCCCTTGGCGGTGAGCGCCGCGACGGCGCCGCCGGCGGTGCCGTCGTTGGACGCCACGACCGCATCGACCTTGCCGCCGGCCTTGGTGAGGATCTGCTCCATGTTCTTCTGCGCCACCTCGGGCTTCCAGCCGTCGGTGTACTCGTCGCCCACGATCTTGATGTCGCCCTTCTTCACCGCATCGGCGATCACTTCCTGCTGGCCGGCGCGCAGGAAATCGGCGTTCGGGTCGGTGGGCGAGCCCTTGATCATCACGTAGTTGCCCTTGGGCGCGAGCTTGAACACCGAGCGCGCCTCGAGGCGGCCGACCTCGGTGTTGTCGAACGTGATGTAGAAGACGCCGGGCGCCTCGATCAGGCGGTCGTAGGCGACCACCGGCACGTGCTGCTTGGTCGCCTTGTTGACGGCCGGCAGGATCGCGTCCTTGTCCATCGCCAGCACGATCAGCGCCTTGGCGCCCTTGGACAGCAGCCCGTCGATGTCGGCCAGCTGCTTCTCCGGCGAGCCGCCCGCATCGGCGCTGACGTACTTCGCGCCGAGCTTCTCGAGCTGCGCCTTGATCGCCGCCTCGTCGGTCTTCCAGCGCTCCTCCTGGAAGTTGGACCAGCTCACGCCGACGACCGTCTGGGCCCGGGCCGCGGCAGCGCCGAGGGCCAGGGTTGCGGCGAGCGCGGTGGCGGCCAGGCCCGGGATCGAAGGACGGGGAAGGCGTGTCATGGGCAGTCTCCAGGAATACCGGCCGATGCGTCGGCCATAGTTTGTGTGACGTCCGAACTATTGACCATGGCCTGCGCCGCTGCCATCGGTACAAGCCCGTGGTACCGGGTGGGCATGCGCCGGGCGGCGCATACACTTATTGCGTTGCACAAAAGTCGGGTGACACACGGACCATGGCCCACCTCCAGGATCTCCTTTCCAAGAATCGGCAATGGGCGGCTGCGGTCGAGCAGCACAGCCCGGGCTTCTTCACCAGCCTCCTGGCGCAGCAGGCACCGCAGTACATGTGGGTCGGCTGCGCCGACAGCCGCGTGCCGGCCAACGAGCTGGTCGGGCTGGCGCCGGGCGAGCTGTTCGTGCACCGCAACGTCGCCAACGTGGTCGCGCATTCCGACCTGAATGCGCTGTCGGTGATCCAGTTCGCGACCGACGTGCTGAAGGTGCAGCACATCATCGTCGTCGGCCACTCGCGCTGCGGCGGCGTGCATGCGGCGCTGAACGGCCTGCGCATCGGCCTGGCGGACAACTGGCTGCGCTATGTGATCGACGTGCGCGACAAGCACCAGGCCTGGCTCTCGACGGTCGCGCGCGAGCGCCAGGACGACGCGCTGTGCGAGCTCAACGTGATCGAGCAGGCCCGCAACGTCTGCGAGACGACGATCGTGCAGGACGCCTGGGCGCGCGGCCAGACGCTCGCGGTGCACGGCTGGGTCTACGGGCTGCACAACGGCCACCTGGAGGATCTGCACATGAACGTCACCCGGGCCGACGCGGTGACGACCGTCTACGAGCAGGCGCTCGGCCAGATCCACGCGCGCTACGCCGGCGGCGCCTGATGCAGCAGCTGGCGGTCTTCCCGCAGGCGCTCGACGACGAGCGCGCGTACGACATCGCGCGCGCGATGCGCGACGGCTTCGACCGCCACTACCACTTGTTCCGCGAGACGAGCGCCGCGGCCAAGCAGCGCTTCGAGGCGGCCGACTGGCACGCCCAGCAGCGGGCGCAGCGCGAGCGCATCGAGTTCTACGACCGGCGCGTCGAGGAGGCCGCCGTGCGACTGCAGGCGGAATTCGCGGCGGGCGAGCTGCCGATGGACGTCTGGCAGCAGGTCAAGCTCCACTACATCGGGCTGCTGACCAACCACCATCAGCCCGAGCTCGCCGAGACCTTCTTCAACTCGGTGACCACGAAGATCCTGCACCGCAGCTACTTCAACAACGACTTCATCTTCGTGCGGCCGGCGGTCTCGACCGAGTACATCGAGAACGACGAGCCGGCGTCGCTGCCGACCTACCGCGCCTACTACCCGACGCCCGACACGATGCGCGAGACCTTCCTGCGCATCGTCACGAACTTCCAGCTCGTGCGGCCGTTCGACGACCTGCCGCGCGACATCGGCCTCGTCGTCGATGCGGTGCTCGCCGAGCTCGGCGACTTCCGGCCGCGCCCGAACTTCCAGGTGCAGGTGCTGTCGTCGCTCTTCTATCGCAACAAGGGCGCCTACGTCGTCGGCAAGATCATCAACGGCTTCTCGGAGACACCGTTCGCGCTGCCTATCGTGCACGGCGAAGACGGCCTGCTCGAGATCGACGCGGCATTGTTCGGCGAGGACGACCTGCTCCTGCTGTTCAGCTTCGCGCGCGCCTACTTCATGGTGACGATGGAGATACCGTCGGCCTACGTGCAGTTCCTGCGCTCGCTGATGCCGAAGAAGCCGCGCTCCGAGCTGTACAACGCGCTCGGCCTCGCCAAGCAGGGCAAGAACGCCTATTACCGCGACTTCCTGTTCCACCTGAAGCATTCGAGCGACGCCTTCCGCATCGCGCCCGGCATCAAGGGCATGGTGATGCTGGTGTTCGACCTGCCGAGCTTCCCGTACGTCTTCAAGGTCATCAAGGACCACTTCCCGGCGCAGAAGGAGACGACGCGCGAGTTGATCAAGCGCAAGTACCTGCTCGTGAAGCAGCACGATCGCGTCGGCCGCATGGCCGACACGCTCGAGTACAGCAACGTCGCGTTCCCGCGCGAACGCTTCACCGACGAGCTCGTCGCCGAGCTGCGCCACGACTGCGCGAGCCTGCTGGAGGAAGAAGGCGACACGCTGGTGATCCGCCACCTCTACATCGAGCGGCGCATGATCCCGCTCAACATCTACCTGCAGGAAGCCACGCCCGAGCAGGTCGAGGCGGCCGTGATCGAGTACGGCAACGCGATCAAGGACCTGGTGCGCGCCAACATCTTCCCCGGCGACATGCTGTGGAAGAACTTCGGCGTGACGCGCCACGGCAAGATCGTCTTCTACGACTACGACGAGATCGAGTACCTGACCGACTGCAATTTCCGCAAGGTGCCGGCGCCGCGCAACGAGGAAGAAGAGATGTCGGGCGAGGTCTGGTATGCCGTCGGCCCGCGCGACGTGTTCCCGGAGACCTTCGCGCCGTTCCTGCTCGGCAATCCCGCGGTGCGCGAGGTCTTCATGGCGCACCATGCCGACCTGCTCGACGCCGGCTTCTGGCAAGGCCACAAGGAGCGCATCCTCGCCGGAGTCGTGCATGATGTGTTTCCCTACGACACGCACCGGCGTTTCCAGCACCGACGTGCGGTACCGGCGCCGCTCGCCTGATTCCTAGATTCCCAGATCGACTCACCCGGGAGATTTCCATGGCCGAATCCATCGTCATCGTTTCCGCCGCGCGCACGCCGATAGGCGGTCTGCTCGGCGACTTCAGCGCGCTCGCCGCGCATCAGCTCGGCGCCGTCGCGATCAAGGCCGCGATCGAGCGCGCCGGCGTTCCCGGCGATGCCGTCGACGAAGCGCTGATGGGCAATTGCCTGATGGCCGGCCAGGGCCAGGCGCCGGCCCGCCAGGCGGTGCTCGGCGCCGGTCTGCCGCAGTCGGTCGGTGCGGTGACCTTGTCGAAGATGTGCGGCTCGGGCATGCGCGCGATGATGTTCGCGCACGACATGCTGCAGTCCGAGACGGCGAACGTGATGGTCGCCGGCGGCATGGAGAGCATGACGAATGCGCCGCACCTGACCTTCATGCGCAAGGGCGTGAAGTACGGGCTGACGCAGGCCTACGACCACATGGCGCTCGACGGCCTGGAAGACGCCTACGAGAAGCTGCCCGGCGGCGTCGGCAAGGCGATGGGCGTGTTCGCCGAGGAATGCGTCGCGAAGTACCGGTTCAGCCGCGAGCAGATGGACCGGTTCGCCATTGCGTCGACCGAGCGCAGCAAGAAGGCCAACGAGGACGGCAGCTTCGACTGGGAGATCGCGCCGGTGACCGTGAAGGGCGCCAAGGGCGATACCGTCGTCAAGTTCGACGAGCAGCCGTTCAAGGCCAAGCTCGACAAGATCCCGGGCCTGAAGCCGGCCTTCAAGAAGGACGGCACGATCACCGCGGCGACGTCCTCGAGCATCTCCGACGGCGCCGCGGCGCTGGTGCTGATGCGCGAGTCGACCGCGAGCAAGCTGGGCGCCAGGCCGGTGGCGCGCATCCTCGCGCACTCGGTCCATGCGCAGGCGCCGAACTGGTTCGCCACGGCGCCGGCCGGCGCGATCGAGAAGGTGCTGAAGAAGGCCGGCTGGAACGCCAAGGACGTCGACCTGTGGGAAGTCAACGAGGCGTTCGCCGCCGTGACGCTCGCGGCGATGACGGAGTTCAAGCTGCCGCACGAGATCGTCAACGTGCACGGCGGCGCGGTCGCGCTGGGCCATCCGATCGGCGCGAGCGGTGCGCGCATCGTCGTCACCTTGCTCGGCGCGTTGAAGCAGCGCGGCCTGAAAAAGGGCGTCGCTGCGCTCTGCATCGGCGGCGGCGAAGCGACCGCGCTGGCGGTCGAATTGCTGTGACGCGATGGGCGTGGTCAGGGAGGGGGCGGCGACGCTGATCGCCGCCGGAGAACGGGTCGAAAGAACCCTGCGCTACACGCGCGACGACATTGCCGCCTTTGCCGGGCTGAGCCTGGACGAGAACCCGTTGCACGTCGACGTGCAGGCAGCGCAGCGCGCCCGCTTCGGCGAGATCATCGCGAGCGGGCAGCAAACCGCGGCCTGCCTGATGGGGCTGCTGGCGACGCACTTCTCGCGCCGCGACGACGGCGTCGCGCGCGAGGTGCTGTGCCTCAACATGAACTTCTCGTTCAAGGCGCCGGTGTTCGCCGACCAGGACGTCGTGCTGAGCTGGCAGGTCGCCTCGGCCGACTGGAACAGCCGGCTCGGCGGCATGCTCGGCCACCTCGACGGGCACGCCACCGTCGCATCCGGCAAGCCGGCCGTGATCGCGCGCGGCACCATCCTCGTGACCGAGGCGAAGTCCTGACCGCGCACAATCGCGGACCCATGCCGACGAGGTGATGCGATGCTGCTGACCGAAGACCACCGCGCGATCCAGGACGCCGTGCGCGCCTACGTGCAAGACCACGTGGCGCCGCAGGCCGCCGACTGGGACAGGCGCTGCCACTTCCCGAAAGCCGAGCTGCAGGGCCTGGCCGAGCTCGGCTGCTATGGCGTCGCGGTGCCGACCGAGTGGGACGGCGCCGGGCTCGACTACCTGAGCCTGGCGATCATCCTCGAGGAGATCGCCGCCGGCGACGGTGCGACGTCGACCGTCGTCAGCGTCAACAACTGCCCGGTCTGCTCGATCCTGATGGCCTGGGCGAACGACGCGCAGAAGGACGCCTGGCTGAAGCCGCTGGCGCGCGGCAGCATGCTGGGCGCGTTCTGCCTCACCGAGCCGCACGTCGGCTCGCAGGCCGACGGCCTGACGACGACGGCGGTCCGTGACGGCAACGACTACGTGCTGAACGGCGTCAAGCAGTTCATCACGAGCGGCAAGAACGGCGACGTCGCGATCGTCATGGCGGTCACCGACAAGAGCGCCGGCAAGCGCGGCATCAGCGCGTTCATCGTGCCGACCGCGACGCCCGGCTACGTCGTCGCGCGGCTCGAGGACAAGCTCGGCCAGCATGCGAGCGATACCGCGCAGATCGTGTTCGAGAACTGCCGCGTGCCGGCCGGCAATCGCCTCGGCGAGGAAGGCGAAGGGCTGAAGATCGCGCTGTCGGGCCTCGAAGGCGGGCGCATCGGCATCGCGGCGCAGAGCGTCGGCATGGCGCGCGCGGCGTTCGACGCGGCGCTCGCCTACTCGAAGGAGCGCGTCGCGTTCGGCAAGCCGATCTTCGAGCACCAGGCCTTGCAGTTCCGGCTCGCCGAGATGGCGATGAAGATCGAAGCCGCGCGCCAGCTGATCCACCATGCCGCGAGCCTGAAGGACGCCGGCGTGCCGTGCCTGAAGGAAGCCGCGATGGCCAAGCTGTTCGCGAGCGAGATGGCCGAAGCGGTCTGCAGCGCGGCGATCCAGGTGTTCGGCGGCTACGGCTACGTCAGCGACTTCCCGGTCGAGCGCATCTACCGCGACGTGCGGGTGTGCCAGATCTACGAAGGCACGAGCGACGTGCAGAAGATCCTGATCGGGCGCGCGCTGGCCTGACCTGCGCGGAGACCGCCGCCCTGCCTGCCATGGACGAAGACCAGGCGCGAGCCGTGATCGCGCTGCAGGCCTACGAGACGCTGCATCCGCCGAGTCCGCTGTGGACCGACGACGATGCCGGGTGGGCGACGCGCGCGGCGCTGCAGGAGCCGGACGCCGCGGGGCTGCCGCCCGAGGTCTATCTCGCGCGGCGCGCCCGGCATGCGCTGCAGCGCCTCGCGCCGCGCGAGCCGGGGCTGCGGCGTTGGCTGGCGCGGCGGCTCTGGCGTCCGCAATGGATAGTCGTCACGGCGATCGCGGCCTTCGTGCTCGGCATCGCGGCCGACACGATAGGCAGCGGCCAGCGCATCGACCTGCTGAGCCCGCCGCTGTGGGGCGTGATGGCGTGGAACGCCTGCGTCTACCTCGCGGCGCTCGCGTTCCTGCTGGCGCATCTCGCGCGCCGTCATGCGGCCGCGCCCGGGCCGCTGCGGCGGGTGGTCGAACGGGGGCTGCGGCGCGGGCTGCCGGCGCAGGACGACGCGTCGCGCCGGTTCGCCGGCCTCTGGCTGCGCGCCAGCGCACCGCTGTCGGCCCAGCGCGCGGCGTTGCTGATGCACGTGGGCGCGGCGGCGCTGGCGCTCGGCCTGATCGCCGGGATGTACGCACGCGGGCTGGTGCTCGACTACCGGGCGGCATGGGAGAGCACCTTCCTGTCGGCCGAGACCGTGCACGCCGGGCTGGCGCTGCTGCTCGGGCCGGCATCCGCCGCAACCGGCATCGCGCTGCCCGACGTGGCCGGCATCGCCGCGATGCAGACCGTGCACGGCTCGACCACGCCGGGTGCGTCGGCGGCGCCGTGGATCCATCTGCTCGCGACGACCTTGCTCGGCTTCGTCGTGCTGCCGCGATGGGTACTGGCGCTGATCGCCGGCACGCGGGCGCGCTATCTGGCGCGGCGCCATGCGCTGCCGCTCGACGATCCCTACTTCCAGCGTCTGCTGCGCGCGCAACGCGGCGATGCGGCGCGCGTCGTCGTGCTGCCGTATGCGCAGACGCCGGGCGCGCAGGCCGCCTTGAACCTCCGGACGCTGCTGGCAGCGTCGCTCGGCGATACGATGACGCTGCGCATCGCCGCCACGATCCCGCATGGCGCCGAGGACGATGCAGTGCTCGATGTCGCCGCCGACACCACGCTGGCGATCGCGCTGTTCGATCTCGCGGCGACGCCCGAAGCCGAGAACCAGGGGCGCTTCATCGCGCGATCGGCCGCGGCGCTGCCGGCCGGCGCGGCGACGATGGTGCTGGTCGACGAAGCCGCCTTCGTGCGCCGCTTCGGCCGCACCGGCGATCGGCTGCCGCAGCGGCGTGCGGCATGGCGCCAGCTCGTCGAGCCGCTGGGCGGCGAGCCGGTGTTCGCCGATCTCGACAGCGCGTCCTCGGACCGGACCGCGCTGCAGGCGGCGCTGGCCGCACCGCTGCGCATCGACGCCGCAGCGACGCGATGACGGTGCCGCGCACGATCTCGCTGTCGCTCGTGTCGCACACGAACGCGGGCAAGACCACGCTCGCCCGCACCTTGCTCGGCCAGGACGTCGGCGAGGTGCGCGATGCGCCGCACGTCACCGAGTTCGCCGATCGCCACGTGATGCTCGAGACCGCCGCCGGCGAGGCGCTCTGCCTGTGGGACACGCCGGGCTTCGGCGACAGCCTGCGGCTCGTCAGGCGGCTGCGCCAGTCGGAGCGGCCGCTCGGCTGGTTCATGAGCCAGGTCTGGGACCGTTGGCGCGATCGGCCGTTCTGGGCCACGCAGCAGGCGATGCGCAACGTGCGCGACGAGGCCGACGTGCTGCTCTATCTCGTCAACGCCGCCGAGGAGCCCGCCGCCGCCGGCTATGTGCAGCCGGAGATGGAATTGCTGGCCTGGGTCGGCAAGCCGGTGGTCGTGCTGCTGAACCAGCTCGGCAGGCCGCGCGAGCCGGCCGCCGAGGAAGCCGACGTGCGGGGCTGGCGCGAGCATCTGACGAACTGCCGGCACGTCGTCGCGGTGCTGCCGCTCGACGCGTTCGCGCGCTGCTGGGTGCAGGAGATCCACCTGCTGCGCACGATCGAGACCGCGCTCGACGGCGAGCGGCGTGCGCTGATGGCGCGCTTGCGTGCGGCCTGGCAGGCGCGCCGTCTCGAGACCTTCGAGGCGGCGATGCGTACGATCGCCGAAAGCCTGGCGCGCACCGCGCTCGCGACCGAGACGGTGCCGCCGCCGACCGGCCTGCGCGAGCGCGTGCGCGGCGTCGGCGCGCGGCTGGGCCTCGCGAGCGCGGAAGCGACGCCGGCCGATGTCGCACAGAAGGCGCTGGCGCAGCGGCTCGACGGCGAGGTGCGGGCGAACACGCAGGCGCTGGTCCGGCTGCATGGCCTCGAAGGCCCGGTCGAATCGGAGATCCTGGCGCGGGTCGCGGCCAGCTACGACCTGCGCCTGCGCGTCGACGAAGGCCAGGCCGCGGTCTGGGGCGGCGTCGTCACCGGTGCGCTCGCAGGATTGAAAGCCGACCTGCTGAGCGGCGGCTTGACGATGGGCGGCGGGCTGCTCGCCGGCGGCTTGCTGGGCGCGCTCGGCGCGGCGGGCTTGGCGCGCGCGGTCAATGTGGTGCGCGGCACGGAGCGGTCGTGGGTGGCGTGGAACGCCGCGGCGCTCGACCGGATGGCGGAGGCTGCACTGCTGCGCTATCTCGCCGTGGCGCACTTCGGCCGCGGTCGCGGCGACTGGGCGCGCGCCGAATCGCCGCCGCATTGGCAAGGCGTCGTCGAAGCCGCGCTGGCGCCGCAGCACGAGGCGCTCGCTGCCCTGTGGGAAGCGGCGCGCAGCGGCCGCGCCGACGGTGCGCCGGACGACCTGCAGCGCCTCGCGCTCGACCTGCAGCCCATCGTCGAGCAGGCCGGTCTGACGGCGCTCGGACGCCTCTATCCCGGCAGTCTCGAGCCCGAGTCCGCCGCGCGCGACGCGGCGGCCGTGCCTGATCGCCACGTCCTGCCGGGCTCGGTATAACTCCTCGCACAGGGGCCGCCAATTGCAGTAGGCTGACCTCGGCGGCCTTCTCTGAAGACGCAAGGAATTCTTCGTGAGCGCACCACCGATCGTCTTCCATTTCGACTTCTCGTCGCCGTACTCGTACATCGCGTCCGAATGGGTCGAAGCGCTGGCGGCGCGCTACGGGCGCACCGTCGACTGGCGCGCGATCCTGCTCGGCGCGACCTTCCAGGTCACCGAGATCAAGAGTCCGGTCGCTTACCCGCTGAAGCGCGAATACTCGATGCGCGACTTCGAGCGCTCGGCGCGTTTTGCCGGCGTGCCGCTGAAGATGCCCGACAACTTCCCGATCCCGACGCAGAACGCCGCGCGCATCTTCTGGGCGCTGCGCGACGACCTCGGCCCGGATCGCGCGTGCCAATGGGCGCGCCATTGCCTGCGCGCTTACTTTGCGCGCGGCGTCGATCTCTCCGATCCGCAGGCGCTGCGCGCCCTCGCGGTCGAGTTCGGCCTCGACGCCGACGAGACCGAGATGCTCTGGAGCGATCCGAAGCGCAAGGCGCGCCTGAAGGAGGTGAACGACGCGGCGATCGCGCAGGGCGTGTTCGGCGCGCCGTTCTTCTTCGTCGACGGTGAGCCGTTCTGGGGCAACGACCGGCGGGGGCAGATCGAGCGCTGGCTGGCGACCGGGCCGTTCTGAACGCGCCAAGGGCGAATGTCACCGCAGAGGCGCCGCTAGAATCGCGGCCAATTGACGTATACGTCAATTCACGCCTACCGGAGACAACATGCCGCAACTCGCGTCCAAGCTCAGCCCGCGCTCGGAAGATTTCAAGGCCAACGCGGCGGCGATGCGCGCGCTGGTCGACGACCTGAACGCGCGGCTTGCACGCATCGCGCACGGCGGCGGCGAGGCGGCGCGTGCAAAGCACTTGGCGCGCGGCAAGCTGCTGCCGCGCGATCGCGTCGAGATGCTGCTCGACCCGGACACGCCGTTCCTCGAGGTCGCACCGCTCGCGGCACTCGACATGTACAACAACGATGCGCCTGGCGCCGGACTGATCGCCGGCATCGGCAGAGTCAGCGGCGTCGACTGCATGGTCGTCTGCAACGACGCGACCGTGAAGGGCGGGACGTACTACCCGATGACGGTGAAGAAGCACCTGCGCGCGCAGGAGATCGCGCAGCAGAACCGGCTGCCGTGCATCTACCTCGTGGATTCGGGTGGTGCCAACCTGCCGAACCAGGACGACGTGTTTCCCGACCGCGAGCACTTCGGCCGGATCTTCTACAACCAGGCGCAGATGAGCGCGCAGGGCATACCGCAGATCGCGGTCGTGATGGGCTCGTGCACGGCGGGCGGCGCCTACATGCCGGCGATGAGCGACGAGTCGATCATCGTGAAGAACCAAGGCACCATCTTCCTTGGCGGACCGCCGCTCGTGAAGGCGGCCATCGGCGAGGTCGTCAGCGCCGAGGATCTCGGCGGCGGCGACGTGCACACGCGGCTGTCGGGCGTGGCCGACCACCTGGCGCAGAACGATACGCATGCGCTCGCGCTGGCGCGCGCCTCGGTCGGGCACCTCAACTGGCGCAAGGCGCATGAGCAGCGCCTGATCGAGCCTCGTCCGCCGATGTACGCCGCCGATGAACTGCATGGCGTCATTCCGACCGATACGAGGAAGCCCTACGACGTGCGCGAGATCATCGCGCGCATCGTCGACGCGTCCGAGTTCGACGAGTTCAAGGCGCGCTACGGCACGACGCTCGTCACCGGCTTCGCGCATATCGAAGGCATGCCGGTCGGCATCGTCGCGAACAACGGCGTGCTGTTCTCGGAGTCGGCGCTGAAGGGCGCGCACTTCATCGAGCTGTGCGGCCAGCGCAAGATACCGCTCGTCTTTCTTCAGAACATCACCGGCTTCATGGTCGGCAGGAAGTACGAGAGCGAAGGCATCGCCAAGCACGGCGCGAAGATGGTCACTGCAGTGTCGACCGTCAACGTGCCGAAGTTCACGGTGATCATCGGCGGCTCGTTCGGCGCCGGGAACTACGGCATGTGCGGGCGCGCGTACTCGCCGCGCTTCCTGTGGATGTGGCCGAACGCGCGCATCAGCGTGATGGGCGGCGAGCAGGCGGCAAGCGTGCTGGCGACCGTCAGGCGCGACGGCATCGAAGGCAAGGGCGGGCAATGGAGCGCCGAAGAAGAGGCGGCGTTCAAGCGGCCCATCCTCGACCAGTTCGAGCATCAGGCGCATCCGTACTACGCCAGCGCGCGCCTCTGGGACGACGGCGTGATCGATCCGGCCGAGACGCGCCGGGTGCTCGCGCTGGCGATCTCGGCGAGCCTCAATGCACCGATACCGGAGGCGCGGTTCGGTGTGTTCCGGATGTAGAATGTGCAAAGAGTAATTGCTCTATACACATCATGCGCACAAATATCGACATCGACGACGCGACACTCGAAGCGGCGATGCGGGCTGGGCATTTCAAGACCAAGAAGGACGCTGTGGAGGCAGGGTTGAAACTGCTCGCGCGGCAAGCGGCCTATCAGGAGATCCTGAAGTGGCAAGGCAAGCTGAAGTGGGAAGGCGACGAGTCGGTCGACTGGACCGCCGCTGCGCCGGGCGAGGAACCCGCGCCGCGCGCCGCCTCCTCGCATCTCGCGGTCAACGGGCCGGCTGCCGAATACGCGGTCAAGCAGCGCCGTGGTCGTCGTTGACTCCAGCGTCTGGATCGACTTCTTCTCGGGCGGGCAGCGTCCCGGCGTCGACGTGCTGCAGCAACTGCTGAGCCGTGGCGAGGTTCGCATCGTGGTGCCCGATCTCGTGCTGTTCGAAGTGCTGCGCGGGTTCCGTCATGAGCGCGAATATCGCCGCGCGCGCATGCTGATGCAGAGCCTGAGCATCGAGGACACCGGCGGCGAGGACTTGGCGTTGGCGGCCGCCGACCACTGCCGCAGCCTTCGGCGCGCCGGGTTCACCGTGCGCAGCGCGGTCGATGTGCTGATTGCCGCCTTCTGCATCGATCGGGGCTATGCCTTGCTGCACGCCGACCGTGACTTCGACGCCTTCGGCGACTTGCGCGGCCTCCACGTCTGGCAGGTCTGAGACGGGATGGACAGCATCTACATCACCCCCGAGCACGAACTGCTGCGCGAGCAGGTCGCGCGCTTCCTGGCACGCGAGGTCGAGCCTTGCGGCGCGCAATGGGAAGAAGCCGGCTGCACGCCGCGCGAGGTGCTGCGCAAGCTCGGCGACGCCGGCCTGCTCGGGCTGATGCACTCGAGCGAGCACGGCGGCGCCGGCGCCGACGCGCTGACCAACCTGGTGTTCGCAGAGGCGCTGGCGCAGTCGACCTACGCCGGGTTCGTGATCACGGTGCTCGTGCACACCGACATGGCGAGCCCGCACCTGCACCACGCCGGCACGCAGGCGCAACAGCGGCGCTACATGCCCGGCGTCACGGCGGGCCGGACCATCACCGCGGTCGGCATCACCGAGCCCGGCGCCGGCTCCGACGTCGCCGGCATCCGCACGACGGCGCGCCGCGACGGCGATGGCTGGGTGCTGAACGGCACCAAGATGTTCATCACGAACGGGGTGCATGCGGACCTGTACTTCATCGCCGCGAAGACGGGTGACGCGCGGCATGCGATGTCGATGTTCATCGTCGAGAAGGGCATGCCGGGCTTCTCGGTCGGTCGGGCGCTGAAGAAGACCGGCTGGCTGTCGTCGGACACCGCCGAGCTGGTGCTCGATGACGTCCGCCTGCCGGCCGATGCCCTGCTCGGCGAAGAGCACAAGGGCTTCTACTCGGTGATGAAGAACTTCCAGACCGAACGCATGGCGCTGGCCGCGATGGCGGTCGGCCATTGCACGCAGGCGCTGAAGCTGACGCTGGACCATGTGCGCGACCGTCGCGCGTTCGGCGCGCCCTTGTTCGACAAGCAGGTGATCCGCCAGCGTCTCGCGATGCTCGACGCCAAGGTACGCGCGGCGCGGTCGTTCATGTACCACTGCGCGTGGCGCGTCACTCAAAAGCAGGACGTCGTGCAGGAAGTCTCGATGCTGAAGGCGCTGACCGGCGAGCTCGCCAACGAAGTGGTCGGTACCTGCCAGCAGTTCCACGGCGGCATGGGCTACATGCGCGAAACCGCGATCGAGCGGCTGTGGCGCGATGCGCGCATCCTGGCGATCGGCGGCGGGGCGACCGAGGTGATGCTCGATGAAGTCGCGAAACGCTATTGAAGGAGTTGCCGCGATGACGACGATGCTCGAGATCGAACGCCGGGGCCACGTCGCCCGCGTCTGGCTGAACCGCCCCGACGTCCGCAATGCCTTCAACGAAGACGTGATCGCCGAGCTGTCGACGGCCTTCGCCGGCTTCGCGGCCGATGGCGACTTGCGCGCGATCGTGCTCGGCGGCCGCGGCAAGGCGTTCTGCGCCGGCGCCGATCTGACGTGGATGCGCGCGATGGCCGGCTACGACTGGGAGCAGAACCGTGCCGATGCCGGGCGGCTCGCGGAGATGCTGTGGGCGATCTACCGCTGCCCGGTGCCGGTGGTCGGCCGCATCCATGGCGATTGCTATGCCGGCGGCGTCGGCTTGGCGGCGGTGTGCGACGTGCTGATCGCGGCCGATACGGCGAGCTTCTGCCTCAGCGAGGCGCGCCTCGGCCTGCTGCCGGCGACGATCAGCCCGTACGTGATCCGCGCGATGGGCGAGCAGGCGGCCCGCCGCTATTTCGTGACGGCCGAGCGCTTCACGGCGCGCGAGGCGCAGGCGATCGGCTTCGTGCATGAGGTTTGCGCCGCGGACGAGATCGATGCGCGCGTCGATGCGCTGGTCGCGACGCTGGTCGCAAACGGTCCGATGGCGGTGCGCGCTTGCAAGCAACTCGTGCAGGACGTCGCCGGCATGCCGATCGATGCGGCGCTGCGCGCCGACACCGCCCGTCGCATCGCCGACATCCGCGCGAGCGACGAGGGCCGCGAAGGCGTGCAGAGCTTCCTGAACAAGCGCAAGCCGGCGTGGCTGCCCGAAGGGAACGCGTGATGAACCTCGACACCGCGCAACTGCTGGCGGTCGCCGCCGCGCTCGGCTGGGCCAGCGGCCTGCGTCTCTACGCCGTCGTCTTTCTCACCGGTCTGGCCGGCGCGCTCGAGCTGGTGAACCTGCCGCCCGGCCTGCACGTGCTGCAGAGCCCGATGCTGCTGGCGGCCAGCGGCTTCATGCTGTTCGTCGAGTTCTTCGCCGACAAGATCCCCGGCGTCGACACGGCCTGGGATGTGATCCACACGCTGGTGCGCATCCCCGCCGGTGCGGCGCTGGCGGCCGCGACGTTCGGCCAGGATCCGACCGCGTGGACGCTGGCCGCGGCGCTGCTCGGCGGCACGTTGGCGGCCACCAGCCATATCGCCAAGGCGACGACGCGCGCTGCGATCAACACGTCGCCCGAGCCGTTTTCCAACATCGGCATGTCGCTGCTCGGCGATGGCATGGTGCCGCTGAGCCTGTGGCTGGCGTGGGCACATCCGTATGCGTTCTTCGCACTGCTCGCCGTCGCGCTCTGCGTGATGGTGGGCGTGATCGTCGTGATGAGCCGGTTCCTCGGCGCGCTCGTGCGCCGGGTGTCGGGATGGTTCGCGGCGCGCCAGCCGTCGATGTGATCGAGGTACCGTCATGTTCAAGAAGATTCTGATCGCCAATCGCGGAGAGATCGCGTGCCGCGTGGCCGCGACGGCGCGCCGTCTCGGCATCGCCACGGTAGCGGTCTATTCCGACGCCGACGCGAACGCCCGTCATGTACTGGCCTGCGACGAGGCGGTGCACATCGGCCCGCCGGCGCCGAAGGAAAGCTACCTGCGCGGCGATCGGATCATCGCCGCGGCGCAAGCGACCGGCGCCGAGGCGATCCATCCCGGCTACGGCTTCCTCAGCGAGAACGAGGACTTCGCGCAGGCCTGCGCCGACGCCGGCATCGTCTTCATCGGGCCGCCGGCTTCGGCCATCAAGGCGATGGGACTGAAGGCCGAATCCAAGCGGCTGATGGCCGACGCCCGCGTGCCGCTCGTGCCCGGCTACCACGGCGCCGACCAGGACCCGGCACTGCTGCAGCGCGAGGCCGATCGCATCGGCTATCCGGTGCTGATCAAGGCGAGCGCCGGCGGCGGCGGCAAGGGCATGCGCGCGGTACAGAAGTCGGACGACTTCGCCGCCGCGCTCGCCTCGTGCAAGCGCGAAGCGATCAACAGCTTCGGCGACGACGCGGTGCTGATCGAGCGCTATGTCACGCGGCCGCGGCACATCGAGATCCAGGTGTTCGGCGACACGCACGGCAACTTCGTCTACCTGTTCGAGCGCGACTGCTCGGTGCAGCGGCGTCATCAAAAGGTGCTCGAGGAAGCGCCCGCGCCGGGCCTGAGCGAGGCGCGCCGGCGCGAGATGGGCACGGCAGCGGTGGCGGCGGCGCGCGCGGTCGGCTATGTCGGCGCGGGCACGGTCGAGTTCATCGCCGAGCCGAGGTCCGACGGCGACCTGCACTTCTACTTCATGGAGATGAACACGCGGCTTCAGGTCGAGCATCCGGTGACCGAGGCGATCACCGGGCTCGACCTCGTCGAGTGGCAACTGCGCGTGGCCTCCGGCGAGCCGCTGCCGTCGAAGCAGGACGAGCTCGCGATCGACGGGCATGCGATCGAGGCGCGCATCTGCGCCGAGAACCCCGACCAGCAGTTCCTGCCGGCGACCGGCAAGCTCGCCGTCTACCGCACGCCGCCGGCCGTGAACTTCGAGCGCGGCAACGTGCGTCTCGACGCCGGCGTGCGCGAGGGCGATGCGATCTCGCCGTATTACGACTCGATGATCGCCAAGCTGATCGTCTGGGGTGCCGATCGGGACCAGGCGCTGGCGCGTCTCGATGCGGCGCTGGCCGCGACGCACATCGTCGGCCTGCACACCAACGTCGCGTTCCTGCGCCGCATCGTGAAGAGTCCGTCGTTCGCGAATGCCGATCTCGATACCGCGCTGATCGAGCGCGAGCGTGCGCGCCTCTTCGATGCGCCGCCGCTGCCGATCTCGGTGGCCGCGGCGGGCGTCGTCGCGCACGCGCTGGCGGAGGAGCGCGCCCTCGAGGATGATGACCCGTGGTCGCGGCGCGACGGCTGGCGCCTGCATGGCAGCGCGGTGCGCCGCTTCGACATCGAAGCGCAGGGGCAGCACCACGTCTACACGCTCGAGCGCGCGCGCGACGGCGCGCTGTGGCTCGCGAGCGGCGCCGAGCGGCTGCCGTTCGAATGCAGACGCCGCGGCGGCGACGTGCATGACGTGACCTTGGCGCACCGGCGCTGGGCGCTCACCGTCTATGCGATCGGCGAGCGGCTGCACGTGTACGCACCGGAAGGCATGGCGGTGGTCGACGAGATCGATCCGATCGCCCACGCGGCCGACGGCAGTGCTGCCGAAGGCGGCCGGCTGACCGCGCCGATGCCGGGCAAGGTGATCGCGTTCCTCGCGCAGGTCGGCGACGCCGTCAAGACCGGCCAGCCGCTCGCGGTGATGGAAGCGATGAAGATGGAGCACACGATCGCCGCGCCGCACGACGGCACGGTGGCGGAACTGCTCTACGCCGTCGGCGATCAGGTTCAGGAAGGCGGCGAACTGCTGCGTCTGGCCGCTGCCGTTCCGGCATGAGTCGCCGGAGCGGAGTCGCCCATGAAATTGCGCAGCGCAGGCGACTCGCCCGGAAGCCGCTCGGCCCGCCGAGTCAACGTGCGCTGCGCGTGACGCTCCGGCGCAGCCAGCTCATCGGGCTCGGCCAGGCCGACGTGATCGTCGGGCTGCCGTGGGCATCGCCGCCGTCGTCCGGCGGATGCGACAGGCCGAACCCCGAAGTGTCGTGCGACCACGGCGCATCCTGCGGCGCTGCCGACGCGGGCGGTAGGGCCGCCTTCTGCGCCCGCGCCTCGTCGCGGCTCGCCAGTCGAAACTGGTCGGCCAGCGCGACGAGTTCCGGATGCCCCGACGCCTCGCACACCCACAAGGCCTCTTCGGCTGCGCTGCCATCCTTCAGCAGCGAGCGCACGTCCACGTCTTCGTTAAAGTGGCGCAGCAACGCGAAGTGGATCCGCGTGGCCAGCAAGAGGCGGGAGTTCTGGTCCAAGAAGGCTTTCGGGGTGGCGCGCATCGAGGCAGCGATGTTGGTCGCTGGTCCGCGCTGCGGCCATCCCCTAGAGTGGGGGCGCCGGCGCCTGCACTCGTACTCGTGAGACATCCATCATGCTTCCTACCCGTGTGACCCTGGTCGAAGTCGGCCCGCGCGACGGCCTGCAGAACGAGAAGGAGCCGGTGTCGACCGCGACCAAGGTCGAGCTCGTGCAGCGGCTGCAGGCGGCCGGGTTGCGCGAGATCGAGGTCACGAGCTACGTCAGCCCGAAATGGGTGCCGCAAATGGCCGACAACGCCGACGTGATGGCCGGCATCGAACGGCGCGCCGGCGTGCGCTACTCGGTGCTGACGCCCAACCTCAAGGGTTTCGATGCCGCGCTGGCGAGCCGGCCGGACGAGATCGTCGTGTTCGGCGCCGCCAGCGAGGCCTTCAGCCAGCGCAACATCAACTGCAGCATCGCGGAGAGCATCGAACGCTTCCGCCCGGTCGTCGAGGCGGCGCATCGGCACGGCATCAAGGTGCGCTCGGCGATCTCGTGCGCGCTCGGCTGTCCCTACCAGGGCGAGGTGACGCCCGACGAGGTCGAGCGCGTCGTGCGGCTGATGAAGGACATCGGCGTCGACCATTGCGGCGTCGCCGACACGATAGGCGTCGGTACGCCGCGGCGCGCGCAGGCAGCGCTCGAACGCGCGCTGAAGCACTACCCCGCGAGCGAAGTCAGCGGCCATTTCCACGACACCTACGGCCAGGCGCTCGCCAACATCTATGCCGGCCTCGAACTCGGCATCCACACCTTCGACGCGAGCATCGCCGGGCTCGGCGGCTGCCCTTATGCGAAGGGCGCGACCGGCAATGTCGCCACCGAAGACGTGCTGTTCATGCTGAACGGCCTCGGCATCGAGACCGGCATCTCGATCGACGGTTTGGTCGACGCGGCGGCCTACATCTCCGGCGTGCTCGGACGCAAGCCCGTGTCGCGCTCGGCCAATGCATTGCTCGCGAAGCGCGCAGGCGTCGGCATGAAAGGGGCGGCATGAGCGACGTCGCGGAAGGCAGGCCGGAAGGCTTTCGTCGCGTCAGCGCAGCGCTCGCCGAGCGCGGGCATCCGCATGCACCGGTCTTCCTCGAGATCGCGGCGCGCACGTCGCAGGAGGCCGCCGATGCGCTGGGCATCGTCGTCGGCCAGATCGCCAAGAGCGTGATCTTCCGGCGCAAGGCCGATGACGTCGCGGTGCTCGTCGTGACGTCGGGCGACCGGCGCGTCGACGAACGCAAGGTCGCCGCGCTGGTCGGCGCGCTCGGCCGTGCCGATGCCGACTTCGTCAAGCTGAAGACCGGCTACACGATCGGCGGCGT
This sequence comes from Pseudomonadota bacterium, assembly GCA_018241265.1. Classification (GTDB taxonomy): domain Bacteria; phylum Pseudomonadota; class Gammaproteobacteria; order Burkholderiales; family Burkholderiaceae_C; genus JAFEEF01. The sequence goes on from JAFEEF010000004.1 coordinate 47,992, forward strand.
CGCGCCGCTCGCGCATGCGACGCCGCCGGTGACCCTGATCGATCGCGAGCTGTTCCGCTTCGACGAGATCTGGGCCGCGGCCGGCCATCCGAACGGCGTGTTCCGCATGACGCCTGACCAGCTGGCCGTGCTCACCGCGGCACCGGTACACGACGTCGTCCAGGCGCCTGCCGGCCATGCCTGACAGCGACGCGGTGCCCAGCCCCTGCATCGACGTCTGCCGGATGGATGCGGACACCGGCTGGTGTCGAGGCTGCCTGCGCACCATCGACGAGATCGCCGCCTGGGCGAGCCTGGATGCGCCCGCCAAGCGGGCGGTCCGGGATGAATTGGGCAAGCGCCGAACGCAACTCGGCGCGCAGCCGCCGTGGCCTGCGGAAGGATCACCGCAATGAAGGAACTGCGCTTCTGGTTCGATCCGATCTCGCCTTATGCCTATCTGGCGTTCGAGCGGCTGCCGGCGGCCCTCGAAGGCATCTCGCATGTCGTCGAATACCGGCCGCTGCTGTTCGCGGGGCTGCTGAAGCATTGGGGCCAGAAGGGCCCGGCCGAGATCGAGCCCAAGCGCGCATGGACCTTCCGCCATGTCGACTGGACGGCGCGCCAGTTCGGCATTCCGCTGCAGGTGCCGCGGGCGCATCCGTTCAACCCGCTCGCGCTGCTGCGCCTGCTGATCGCGACCGAGGCGGAGGGCGCGGCGCCGAACCGGCACGCCTGCGAGCGGGTGCTGCACCACGCGTGGCGCGGCGGCGCCGATGCGGTCGATGCCGAACGGCTGGCGGCCCTGGCGCAGTCGCTCGCGCTGCGCCGCGATCCGGCGAGCGATTCGGTGAAGCAGGCGCTGCGCGCATCGACCGACGAAGCCGTCGCGCTCGGCATCTTCGGCGTGCCGACGGTCGAGGTCGGCGGCCGGTTGTTCTGGGGCGTTGAAGGCTTGCCGATGGTCGCGCAGTATTTGCGCGGCGACGCGGGCTTCGACGAGGCGGGTTGGCAGGAGGCCGGCCGCGCACGCCCCGGCATTCAACGCACCGCTTGACCGCCGAGCGTCGAATCGCCCGCGGAATTTCACGATGGTGAACGCGGTCTACGGGTTCGCACGGAGTTTGTAAGCGGGCGTTCAGTCTGCCGCAAGCTTGGGGTCAGCGCGCGCGGCGAAGATGCAGTCTCGAGCCATGAGGTCATGGCCACCGCGAGCCTGCCCCGAACGACGCCCTCGGGATGGCGATGCCGATCGGCCGGCGGTGCGACAGATCGGGCGCACTTCAGGAGACAGCTTTATGGCGACCAGCGCGGCAGCAGTCGACCGGCCGATGACGTCGGAGGAAAGGAAGGTCATCTTCGCCTCCAGCCTCGGCACGGTGTTCGAGTGGTATGACTTCTACCTCTACGGCACCCTCGCCGCCATCATCGGCAAGCAGTTCTTCACCAACCTCGACCCGGCGTCGCAGAACATCTTCGCGCTGCTGGCGTTCGCCGCCGGCTTCATCGTGCGGCCGTTCGGTGCGCTGGTGTTCGGACGGCTCGGCGACATGATCGGCCGCAAGTACACCTTCCTGGTGACGATCCTGATCATGGGCCTGTCGACCTTCCTGGTCGGCCTGTTGCCCGGCTATGGCGCGATCGGCGTGGCCGCGCCGGTGATCCTGATCAGCCTGCGCATGCTGCAGGGCCTGGCGCTCGGCGGCGAATACGGCGGCGCGGCGACCTATGTCGCCGAGCATGCGCCGCACGGCAAGCGCGGCCTCTTCACGTCGTGGATCCAGACGACGGCGACGCTCGGCCTCTTCCTGTCCATCCTCGTGATCCTGGCGACGCGCACGACGATCGGCGAAGCGGCGTTCGCCGAATGGGGCTGGCGCATTCCGTTCGTCGTGTCGGTCGTGCTGCTCGGCATCAGCGTGTGGATCCGGCTGTCGATGAACGAATCGCCCGCGTTCAAGCGCATGAAGGAGGAAGGCAAGACCTCGAAGGCGCCGCTGTCCGAGTCGTTCGGCGAGTGGAAGAACCTGAAGGTCGTGATCCTCGCGCTCATCGGCCTGACGATGGGCCAGGCGGTCGTCTGGTACACCGGTCAGTTCTATTCGCTGTTCTACCTGACCGGTCCGCTGAAGGTCGACGGCGCCACGGCCAACGTCATGATCGCGATCGCGCTGACGATCGGCACGCCGTTCTTCATCCTGTTCGGTTCGCTGTCCGACAAGATCGGCCGCAAGCCCATCATCATGGCCGGCTGCCTGATCGCCGCGCTGACCTACTTCCCGCTGTTCCGCGCGCTGACCGAAGCGGCCAACCCGGATCTCGCGAAGGCGCAGGCGAACTCCAAGGTGACGGTGACGGCCGACCCGAGCGAGTGCTCGTTCCAGTTCAACCCGACCGGCACCGCGAAGTTCACGAGCTCGTGCGACATCGCCAAGCAGGTGCTCGCGGCCGGCTCGGTCAGCTACGACAACGTGGCCGGTACCGGTCCGGCGAAGATCGCGATCGGCGACAAGACGATCGAGTCGTACGCGGCCAAGGGCCTGGCGCCGGAAGAGCTGAAGGCGAAGGACGCGGCGTTCAAGAAGGATGTGGCGGCGGCGCTCAAGGAGCACGGCTATCCGACCAAGGCCGATCCGGAGAAGATGAACAAGCCGATGATGGTCGCGATCCTGGCCTTGATGGTCGTCTACGTGACCATGGTCTACGGGCCGATCGCGGCGATGCTGGTCGA
>JAFEEF010000050.1 GCA_018241265.1 Pseudomonadota bacterium
CACCACTTCCTGGGACATCAACTTCAAGCGAGTAGGCCGTGTCGCCCCGTACGTTTCCAACACGGAGTCCACGACACCCTTGAGCCCATCGTCTAGCTCGGCATCCGCTACCTCGTCACAGATCGGAGTCCAACGGTTGTGCTTGTAGGTCCCATAGACTCCCGGCTGCACTGGGCCATGCACCCACGCTTCCAAGCGGTCCTGAAAGGCGCAGGTGCCTCTAAGTGCGAGGTGCCAGCCCTGCACGTAGTACAGGAGCTTCTGCAGCTTGAGATTTGTGACAGGGTCCCCAGCCTCTTGGAAGAAACGCACGATGTAGCGGGCCACGATGGCAGCGCTCATGTTGGTCTCCAGAGTTGTCCTTGTCCTATGCACACGGTTGTGCACAGCGGCGCGAGTGTAACCGCCCAGGGGCGCTGCACGATCGCGGTTCGCTATCACCAGCGCCACGCCGGGGGCGCGACGCGCGCGGTGCCCGTTACATTTCGGACTGAGACACTGTCGGGCGCGTTGCAAATAACCGGCCCCTCGGATTTGGATCAAACCCTCGAACCTAGGCGGACAGCGAGCGGGCGAGGCCGAAAACTACACCCATGAGTCCGCATTCCGAGTGGTCCCAGTGTTTGGTGCACGTGTGAGGCGACATCGCTGCTGTCGGATGCACTCCCCGCCTTTGCTGAGGGGGCCCCTGGCGGGGTGATTGAAAGTTCTTGTCGCGCTGATCCGCGGCTTCGATGCTGTTGTGCGTCGAGCAGACCTGCACCGATTGACGCGCCCACGCGCTACACAGTGGCTACATGACCCAGTAGGGCGCAGGGACAAGAAAAAAGGACCCAGGGACGAGATCTCCCTAAGTCCTTGATTTCAAATGGAAATTCATGGTGGCCAAGGGCGGAATCGAACCACCGACACGCGGATTTTCAATCCGCTGCTCTACCAACTGAGCTACTTGGCCGTGAGCCGGCGAGTATAGCGGACCCGCCGCTCAGCCTCTCAGGCCCCGCCGCGCTTGTTGCGCGACAGGTCGACGCCGAGTTGCTTCAGCTTGCGGTACAGGTGCGTGCGCTCCAGGCCGGTCTTCTCGGCCACCCGCGTCATGCTGCCGTTTTCCTGCGCGAGGTGGAACTCGAAGTAGCTCTTCTCGAACGCGTCGCGCGCCTCGCGCAGCGGCCGGTCGAGGTCGAAGCTCTGCTCGGACTGCGGCCCGAGCATCAGCGGCGCGGTCGGCAGCATGGCGCCGCCGGTCATCGCCGCTTCGACGGTCAGGCCGCTCTCGCTGTGATGCATCGAGTTGGGCAAGGCGGCCGCGCGCGAGGCCGGCTTGGCCAGACCCTGCTCGACGGCGCGCAGCAGCTTCTGCAGGGTGATCGGCTTCTCGAGGAACGCCATCGCGCCGAACTTGGTCGCTTCGACCGCGGTGTCTATCGTGCCGTGCCCGCTCATCATGATGACGGGCATCGTCAGCATCGAGGTCGCCCCCCATTCCTTCAGCAAGGTGATGCCGTCGACGTCGGGCATCCAGATGTCGAGCAGCACGAGGTCCGGGCGCATGCGGTCGCGGCAGGCGCGCGCCTGCGCGGCGTTCTCGGCGAGCTCCACGGAGTGCCCTTCGTCGGCAAGGATCTCCGACAGCAGGGCACGTATGCCGAGTTCATCGTCAACGACAAGAATGGTGGCCATCGATGCTCAGTGCGTGCGGGCGTCTGCTGCGGCGGCGGCGCCGCGCGTGCGGTCGGACGGGGGGAATGTCGAAAATGATAGCGAAACTTGGGCGCCGGTCACAGCCGAAGCCTCTCCCGGCGCTCCGGCCCGCTGGCCGAGGTTGACGATACGGATGCGCGCACCGTGCTCGTCGGCGATTTTCTTGACGACCGCGAGGCCCAGGCCGGTCCCCTTGCTCTTGGTCGTGACATAGGGTTCGAACGCGCGCTTCAGCACCTTCTCTTCGAAGCCGGCGCCATTGTCGATCACTTGCAGGCGCACTGCACGAAGTTCGCCTTGCTCGCCGCGCGCGGCTTCGGTGTAGATGCGCACGCGGCCGTCCGGGCGCTCGGCCACCGCGTCGAGCGCGTTCTGCACGAGGTTGTGGATGACCTGGCGCAACTGGCTGCCGTCGCCCTGGATCGGCGGCAGATCGGCGGCCAGGTCGGCGACGAGCCGGCCCGACTCCTGAGCGCTCGCATAGAGACCGAGCACCTCGGCGACCAGCGCGTTGAGGTCGAGCGGCACGAGCCGCGCCGCCGGCAGCCGCGCGTAGTCGCGGAACTCGTTGACCAGCGTCTTCATCGCCTGCACCTGGTTGACGATGGTGTCGACCGCGCGCGCCAGCAACGCCTGGTCGGCGCCTTCGAGCTTGGCGCCGAGGCGGTGCTGGATTCGTTCGGCCGAGAGCTGGATCGGCGTCAGCGGGTTCTTGATCTCGTGCGCCAGGCGCCGTGCGACTTCGCTCCAGGCCTCGCTGCGCTGCGCCGAGACCAGCTCGGTGATGTCGTCGAAGACGAGCAGCCGCGCGCCCTGCGGCATTGCCGCGCCGCGCAGCAGGAGCGCGATGGTGCCGCGATCGCGGCCGTCGCTGGCGCTCGTCTGCAGGTTGAACGAATCCTGCCAATGGTCGCGCTCGCCGGCTTCCGGGCCGGCGGCGTGCAGCTCGAAGCGCTGCCACACGGTCCGGCCGAACTCTTCGAGGCCGGGCACCTCGTCGAGGCGCTTGCCGCGGTAGGCCGACAGCGGCAGCTTGACGATGCGCGTCGCGCCGGGATTGACGGTGTCGATACGGCCGTCCCGATCGAACACGATCACGCCGGCGGTCAGGTTGTCGAGGATGGTCTGCAGGTTGGCGCGCGCGCCCTCGACCTGCACGACGCTGCGCTGGACCATCTCGCGCGCTTCCGAGAGCTGCTCGGTCATCTTCGCGAACGAGCGCGTCAGGCCGCTCAGCTCGTCCTTCGAGCCGAACACCGGCTTGGCGCTCAGGTCGCCGCGCGCCACCTGGCTGACGCCTTCGGCGAGGATGAGCAGCGGCCGAGCGAGCTGGTTGCCGAGCGCGACGGCCAGCAGCACCGCGCCGAACACCGCGAGCACCAGCGCCAAGGTCAAGGTACCGATGTACATCTTGCGCAGGCCGTCGCGCGCCAGCGCGCGCTGCTGGTATTCGCGGTAGGCCGTCTGCACCTCGAGCGCGTTGGCGGCGAGCGCCGCGGGCACGGCCTGCGTGACGAGCAGGTAGTGGTCCTGTTCGCTCAAGGTGAGGTTCGTGCTCGGGATGTAGGCGAGCGCGCGCACGCGCGCGCTGGCGCCGGTGGCGTCCTCGTCGAGCCCTTCGAGCCGGCTCACGACGCGCGTCGTGCGCGCCTCGCGCAGCAGCGTCGACGACGGCCGGTCGGGCACCAGCGCCAGCGAGTTCGTCGCGCTGCCGCTGTCCATCAGGGTCTGGCCGCTGTTGCCGAGGATCGCGACGTACTGCGCCGAGAGCTGCTCGCGCAACCGCTCGAGCGCCAGCGGCTGGGCCGCGCCGGAGGCATCGCCGAGCCGCTCGGCGGCGAGCCGCGTGCGCGTCGCGAGGTCGCTGACGAAGGCATCCAGCGTGCCGCGGCCGAGCTTCAGGCCGGCATCGAGCGCGCTCTCGACCTTGACGTCGAACCAGCTCTCGATGCTGCGCGAGACGAACTGGTAGCTCACGGTGTAGATCAGCATGCCCGGCACGACGCCGACCAGCGCGAAGATCGCCGCCAGCTTCAAGAGCAGCCGGCTGCCGAACTTGCCGCGCCGCATGCGCAGCACGAGGCGCACGCCGGCGATCGCGATGACCAGCACCAGCCCGGTCGCCACCGTCACGTTGACCCAGAACAGCCACACGTAGTGCTGCTCGTAGAGCGCCGGGCTGTTGGTCGCCACCGACAGCAGGAAGGTCAGCACCAGGCCTGCACCGGCCGCGGCCATCGCGGCGATGATCCAGGCCCAGCGGTTGGCTTTGGTCATGGGGTGGCGCGGGCCGGCACTGAGGGCTTCAGCCTCTTCAGTTCACCGGCTGTTTGCGTTCGACCGACAAGGTCCAGTCGGCTTGCCCGTTGATGCCGATCTGCATCGGACGCGGCAGCAGCGACGTGTCGAGCTTCAGGCTGAACTCGATGTAGTGGTCGCCCGGTTCGAGCTGGCCCGGCTCGGCGACCTTCCAGCGCGTCGCGTGGCTGATCGCGGCGAGCGCTTCGGCGCGGCTGTCGTAGTTCTGCGAGAGGCCGCCGAAGGTCACGCGATAGTTCGACGTGAGCGGCTGGTAGACGATGCGCCAGACCCGCACCGCATGCGCCTCGCGCCGATCGGCCCAGTACCAGCGCTGGCGGAACACCGACGCCTCGGCGACGAAGTAGAGCGGCACCGCCTTGTTGAGCGCGTCGTCGACGCTGTGCGACAGATCCAGGTCGACCGCATAGCTCAACCACAGGCCGTCGTCGCCACGCGTGACCTCGAAGCCGGTCAGCTCGGCGGCGCGTGCCGGCCACGCCGCGGGCAGCACCAGCCACAGACCGACCAGCCAGGCCATTGCCATCGCGAGCCCGCGGCGTCGGACGGCGGCGCGGCGCGGGCAGCAGGGGTCGGGTCTGGCCGCACGGCGCATGGGCGGGACAGGGATCAGGAAGACTTCTGGATCAGGGCGTAGAAGAAACCATCGGGGCCGGCGGCGCCGTCGCCGCGTCCGGCCTCGCCGGCATTGTCGGGCAGCGGCAGCAGATGCCCCGGGGATGGCGGACTCGGGGCCAGGGTGGCGCCGGGTCGTCGTTGCAAAAAAGCGTCGATCTGGTCCTGGCCTTCGGCCCTGAAGACCGAGCAGGTGCAGTAGAGCAGCCGGCCGCCGGGCGCGAGCAGCGGCCACAACGCGTCGAGCAGGCGCGCTTGCGTCGCGGCCAGCGCGGCGATGTCGGCCGGCCGCCGCAGCCAGCGCACGTCGGGATGGCGCCGCACGATGCCGGACGCGCTGCACGGGGCATCGAGCAGCACCGCATCGAACGGCCGGCCATCCCACCAGGCCGCCGGCTCGCCGGCATCGGCGGCGACGCAGCGAGCCTGCAGGTGCAGCCGCGCGAGCGTTTGGCCGACGCGGGCGAGGCGCGCCGGGTCGCGGTCGAGCGCGAGCACGTCGAGCTCGGCCAGTTCCAGCAGGTGAGCGGTCTTGCCGCCGGGTGCGGCGCAGGCGTCGAGCACGCGCGCGCCGGGCGGCAGGCCGGCACCGATCAGCAACGGCGCGGCGAGCTGCGCGGCCGCGTCCTGCACCGACACGTCGCCGTCCGCGAAGCCCGGCAACTGCGCGACCGGGCAGGGCTCGGCGAGCTGCACCGCCTGCGGGCCGACCGGACGAGCCGCCATGCCGGCCGCGGCGAGGCGCTCGACGTACCGTGCCGCGTTGCCGCGGCGTGCATGGACGCGCAAGGTCATCGGCGGGCGGGCGTTGTCGGCGGCGAGGATGGCTTCGGCCTGCGCGGGCCAGTCGCGCGCCAGACGCTCGACCCACCAGGCCGGATGGTTCGTGCGGGCCACCGGATCGGGTGCCAGCGCTTCGGCGAGTGCCGCGCGCTCGCGCAGGCAGCGCCTGAGCACGGCATTGACGAAGCCGGCGCTGCGCGGCGCGCGGCGGCGCGCGGCGGCCACGGCCTGGTCGACCAGCGTGTGCGCTGCGTAGGGCGGTGCGTCCTCCGGCCAGAGCAGCGCCAGCGCGGTCAGCAGCAGCGCATCGAGGGCCGGCGCCGGGGCCTTCGGCGCGAGCCGGCGGCGCACCGCCTCGGCGGTACCCAGCCAGCGCAGCGCGTGAAACGACAGCGCCTGCGTGCCGGGGCGCGCAAGCTCGGGGCAACGCGCGAGCGCGTCGTTCAGCGATGCGCCGGCGCGCACCGCCGCCACGGCGTCGGCGGCATGGTCGATCAGACGGGCCAACGGCAGCGAGGGCGAGGGAGCGGCGGCGATGTTCACCGGGCGGCAGTCTACGGACCGCGGCGATAGCCCGTACCGGCGTCACCACGCGCGCCGCTGCGGTACGCTCCCGGCCTCACGCACGACCTGCCCATCCGCTGCCATGCCCGGCGAACACCCCACCCCGATCTTCCGCACCGAGGACGAGCTGTCGCGCCTGTCGGCCTCCGACCGGATCCGCTATCGCCTCGTCGGCGCCGGCTGTCGCTACCACGCCAACGACAACATCGCCGACTACATCAAGGACGGCGAGCTCGACGAGCTGCTCGGCGAGGTCGAGGCGAAGATGAGCGACGTGCTGCGCTCGCTCGTCATCGACACCGACAGCGACCACAACACCAACGACACCGCGCGCCGCGTCGCGAAGATGTTCCTGACCGAGGTGTTCCGCGGCCGCTATGTGCAGATGCCCGCGGTCACCGAGTTCCCGAACGTCGAGCGGCTCAACGAGCTGATGATCGTCGGGCCGGTGAAGGTGCGCAGCGCCTGCTCGCACCACCTCTGCCCGATCCTCGGGCGGGTCTGGATCGGCGTGCTGCCGAACGAGCACTCCAACCTGATCGGCCTGTCGAAGTACGCGCGCATCTGCGAGTGGATCATGAGCCGGCCGCAGATCCAGGAGGAGGCGGTCACGATGCTCGCCAACGAGCTGCAGGACCGCGTCCAGCCCGACGGCCTCGCGATCGTGATGGAGGCCGATCACTTCTGCATGCACTGGCGCGGCGTCAAGGACGACGAGTCGATGATGACCAACAGCGTGATGCGCGGCGCCTTCCTGAAGGACGCGAACCTGCGCCGCGAGTTCCTGGCGCTGCTGACCAAGAAGGCCTGACGGACAAGCTGTGAACGAACCCACCGCACCCGCTCAGGCCGCCACCACTTGGCCACTCTGCGTTGCAAATGCTCGCCATGGTTCTCGCTGTGGCTGCGCTTTGCGCCTTGATTGGCCACGTTCTGGCGACCTGCTCGGGCGCGCCGGGTCCATCCACAGCTTGTGAGGAGCGACGATGCTGGTGCGACTGATGTACGCGAGCCGGGCGGTCGAGCCGCTGGGTGCCGACGACCTGAACGCGATCCTCAGAACCTCGCGTGCCCGCAATCCGGCGGTCGGCGTGACCGGGGTGCTGTGCCATGCGGGCGGCATCTTCCTGCAGGCGCTCGAAGGCGGCCGCTCGGCGGTGAACGCGCTCTACCTGCGCATCGCGGCCGATCCGCGCCATCGCGACGTCGAGCTGCTCGGCTACCAGGAGATCGAAGAGCGCCGCTTCACCGGCTGGTCCATGGGCCAGGTGAACCTGGCGCGCGTCAACCCGGCGCTGCTGCTGAAGTACTCCGACACCGCGGTGCTCGATCCGTATGCTGCCTGCAGCAAGGCGTCGATGGCGCTGTTCGACGAACTCGTCGCGACGGCCTCGGTGATGGGGCAGGGCGCTTGAGGGCGCTTAAGGGTGCGTAGCGCAGGCTAGGGCTTTGCCGGCGCCGACGCCGCTGCCTTGGCCGCGCCGGGCTTGCGCGCCGCGAGGCGCGCGGCAGCGCTGTCGTTCACCGCAGCAGGCGCCGATGCCGCCGGTGCGCGCCTGCGCGTTCGGGCGTCTCGTCTGACGGTGCTGGTCTGCGAGGAGTCGAGTGCCGACGTGCCGAGCGGCGCGTTCTGCGCCGTGCCGGGAATGCCGGCATCGGGCCCGGCGGGCAGTTGATTGGCCTGCGAGTTGTCGCGCGAGGCCGGCGACGTGCTCGGTTGCGGCTGCGGTTTGGTCTGTGCCTGGGCGGCGCTCGCGCCTGCCAGCAGCCAAGCCACCAGGATTGCGCCTGCCAGCTGTCTCATCGTCGTCTCCCTTGTACTGCCGCGTGTCGGAGAGACAGTCTATGTCGTCTTGCGCGCGGCTGCCTTCTTCGCGGGCGCCTTCGCCGCGCGCGGCTCGAACTCGAACGTGACCTTGCCTTCCTTCCGGTCGTACGCCAGGTAGGCCTTGAACTTGCGCCGCGTCTTGTTGGAGACGAAGCCGTCGAGCAGGTCGGTCTTGCCGGTCGCGAGCAGCTTGGTCATCTGCTCGCGCGCCACCGGCTGCTGCAGGATGATCTTGCCGCTCTTGAAGTCGCAGGTCGGATGCGCGCCGACCGCGTGCTCGCAGACGTAGCTCGTGCCGTGCTCGTAGACGTGGCCGCGGTCCTTCGGGCAGGCGCCCAGGCTTTCCTGGCCGCCGAAGTCCACCGGCTCGCCGGCCTCGGCCTCCTTCTTCGCGTCCTCGCCGAAGTCGAACTCGAGCTTCCAGTTCGAGATCTCGTCGTCGTGGACGAGGCGCAGTTCGGCGGTGAACGGCCAGCCGGCCTTCGAGCGGAAGCCTTCGAGCGGGCCGATCTTCTTGTCGCGCAGGAATTGCTCGACCTCGTCGAGCTCGAACGAGCGGCCGCCCGGGATCTTGCTGATCGAGAAGCCGCAGCCCTGGCCGTTGTCCGCGACGCCGCTTGCGGTGTCGCTTCCTGTCCCTATGCCGTTGCAGGTGTAGCGCCGGTAGTTCTCCTTCACGACGCCGCCGCAGTTCGGGCACGGCGTCTTCAAGGTCGCGTAGTCGCCCGGGATCGTGTCGCGGTCGTATTCCTTGGCCTTCTTGACGATGCGCTCGGCCATCTGCGCGATCTGCGCCATGAAGGCCTCGCGCTCGAGGCGGCCCTTTTCCATCTGCGCGAGCTGGAACTCCCAGTTGCCGGTCAGCTCGGGCTTGGTCAGGTCCTCGATGTCGAGGCCGCGCAGCAGGGTCATCAGCTGGAACGCCTTGGCGCCCGGCACGAGTTCGCGGCCTTCGCGGTGGATGTACTTCTCGTAGATCAGCCCTTCGATGATCGCGGCGCGCGTCGCCGGCGTGCCCAGGCCCTTCTCGGCCATCGCCTCGCGCAGTTCGTCGTCGTCGATCAGCTTGCCGGCGCCTTCCATCGCCGACAGCAGGGTCGCCTCGGTATAGCGCGCCGGCGGTCGCGTCTTCAGCGCGATGACATCGACGCTCTCGGTGCGCACGATCTCGCCCGGCGCGACCGCGACGAGGTTCGCGTCTTCTTCCTGCGCCTCCCGGCCATAGACCGCGAGCCAGCCGGGCTTGACCATGACCTTGCCGTTGGTCTGGAACGCGTACTCCTTGCCGTCCTTCCTCACCGTCGAGATGCGCGTCGTGACCTGGAACTCGGCGGGCGGGAAGAACACCGCGAGGAAGCGCTTGACGACCATGTCGTAGAGCTTCGCCTCCGCTTCGGTGAGGCTGCCCGGCGCCTGCAGGGTCGGGATGATCGCGAAGTGGTCGGAGACCTTGGCGTTGTCGAAGATCTTCTTGTTGGGCTTGATGTAGCCCTCCTTCAGCGCCGTCTTCGCATGCGGCGCGAGCGCGCGCAGCGGGCCCGGCATGTCCTCGGTCGCGATCATCTCGGCCGTCTTCTTCACGACCGCGACATAGTCCTCCGGCAAGTGCCGGCTGTCGGTCCGCGGATAGGTCAGCACCTTGTGCTTCTCGTACAGCGCCTGCGCGATCGAGAGCGTCGTCTTGGCCGAGTAGCCGAGGCGCGAATTGGCCTCGCGCTGCAGGGTCGTCAGGTCGTAGAGGCCGGGCGAGCTCTGCGTGCTGGGCTTCGATTCCTCGGTGACGTGGGCCGGCTCGCCGCGCGCCGCCTCGGCGATCGCGTTGGCGTCGGCGGCGTTCCACAGCCGGTCGGCGCGCTGCTCGGGATCGTCGGCGTTCTTCTTCCACTTCGGGTCGAACCACTTGCCGTCGTATTCGCCGGCCTGCGCCGCGAAGCTCGCCTTGATCTCCCAGTAGTCGCGCGGCACGTGCTTCCTGATCTTCTCCTCGCGCTCGACCATGATCGACAGGGTCGGCGTCTGCACCCGCCCGACGGTCGTCAGGAAGAAGCCGCCGTCGCGCGAGTTGAACGCCGTCATCGCGCGCGTGCCGTTGATGCCGACCAGCCAGTCCGCTTCCGAGCGGCTGCGTGCCGCCTCGGCGAGGCCGCGCATCTCGGTGTCGGTGCGCAGGTGCTCGAAGCCCTCGCGAATCGCCGCCGGCGTCATGCTCTGCAGCCAGAGGCGCTTGACCGGCAGCTTCGACTTGGCGTGCTGCTGGATCAGCCGGAAGATCAGCTCGCCCTCGCGGCCCGCGTCGCAGGCGTTGATCAGCTCGCCGACGTCCTTGCGCTTGGCGAGCTTGACGATCGCGTTGAGCCGTCCCTTGCTCTTGTCGATCGGGTTCAGATCGAAGTGCGGCGGAATCACCGGCAGGTTGGCGAAGCTCCACTTGCCGCGCTTGACGTCGAACTCCTCCGGCGCCTTGATCTCCAGCAGATGGCCGACGGCGGACGTGACGAGGTAGCTCGGGCTCTCGAAATACTCGTCGTGCTTGTCGAACTTCCCGTCCACCGGCGTCAGTGCGCGCACGATGTCCTGGGCGACCGAGGGCTTCTCGGCAATGATGAGTGACAGTGACTTGCTCATGGTCCTCGATAACGCTGATGCCGCGGCACGCAGCCGGCGACATCCTCCATACAATTGCGGCTCTCTCGCGCGCACACACACACGCGCGCGCACCCACGATTTCAATGTACCCAAAGAATCCGATGACGCAAGCCATGTCCCGAACCGCCCCTGCCGCGCCATCGCCGCGCGGCCGGCGCCTGCAGGTGCGGCTGTCGGGCGTGCACGGCAAGGGCGTGTTCGCGCTGCGGCCGATCGCCAAGGACGAGCGCGTCATCGAATACACCGGCGAGGTCATCACGTGGAAAGAGGCGCTGCGCCGCCATCCGCATGATCCGGACGACCCGGACCATACCTTCTATTTCCACATCGACGACCGGCACGTGATCGACGGCAAGGTGAACGGCAATGCCGCGAAGTGGATCAACCATGCGTGCGATCCGAACTGCGAAGCCGACGAAGAGGAAGGCCGGATCTACATCCGCGCCTTGCGCCCGATACGCCCCGGCGAAGAGCTGAACTTCGACTACGGGCTGGTGCTCGACGGCCGCCACACGCCGAAGGTGAAGCGGCAATACGCCTGCCGCTGCGGCTCGCCGAAGTGTCGCGGGACGATGCTGGCGCCCAAGCGCTAGTCATTGGGTGAGCCGGTGAGCGAAACGCCACAACACTGGGGAGTGCCTGCGCTGTGGCAGCAGCTCTCGCCGCTGTTGCCGGGCCTGAGCATCGAGGTGGTGGAACGCGTCGGCTCGACCAACACCGTGCTGCTCGAGCGCGCTCGCCCGGGCGGGCGCATGCCGCGCGAAGCGGGCGATGCGGCGCGTCCGTCCGCGTCCGGCAGCGGATCCGGCAGCGCGACCGAGAATCCGGCGTTCGGCCGACGCGCGATCGACTTCCAGCCCTGCCTGCTGGTCGCCGAGCAGCAGGTCAACGGGCGCGGCCGCCAGGGGCGTACGTGGCATTCGGCACCGGGCTCGTCGCTGACGTTTTCGCTCGGCCTCTTGCTGCAGCCGCCCGACTGGGCGGGGCTGTCGCTCGCGGTCGGCGTGGCGCTCGCCGAGGCGCTGGCCGGGTCGGCGCGACCGCCGCGCGTCGGCGTCAAGTGGCCCAACGACCTCTGGCTGATGGATGCGCCCGGCCAGGGCCGCAAGCTCGCCGGCATCCTGATCGAGACGGTGCAGGCCGGCAGCAGCCGCCTGGCGGCGATCGGCATCGGCATCAACGTCCGGCCGCTGCCGACGCTGGACGCGAGCCAGGGCGTGGCCTGTCTGGCGGAAGTGGAGCCGGACGTGCAGCCGTCCGCGGTGCTGGCGCGCATCGCGTTGCCGCTGGTGCAGGCGCTCCGCACCTTCGAGAGCCGCGGCTTCGAGGCGTTCGAGGCGCGCTACGCGGCCTTCGACGTGCTCGCCGATCGCCCGGTCCGGACCACGCGCGGCGACGCGCTCGAGGGCGTGGCGCGCGGCGTCGCGGCCGACGGGTCGCTGCGCGTCGAGACTGCCGCCGGGGTGGTGCACCTGACGAGCGGCGAGGTCGGCGTGCGGCCGCACGCCGGGTCGGATCGTTCCTCCTGATGCTGCGCGCGCTCGTGCTCGTGCTGGCGCTGGCCAACCTCGGCTTCTATGCCTGGAGCGAGGGCTGGCTGGACGGTGCGGTCGGCGTGCGCGCGCGCGGCGATCGCGAGCCCGAGCGGCTGGCGCGTCAGGTGCATCCGGAGCTGGTGCGCATCCTGCCGCCGGCCGCCGCGTCGGCGGCCGCTTCATCGGCGGCGAGCGCCCCGCCGGCCGCACTCGCCTGCCTGGAGGCGGGCCCGTTCGGCGGCAGCGATGTGGGCGCGGCCGAATTGGCGCTGCAAGCCGCGCTGCCGTCCGGCCGCTGGACCGACGTACCGGCCGACAAGCCGGGCAGCTGGATGGTCTACATGGGCAAGTATCCGAACCGCGACACGCTCGCGAAAAAGGAAGACGAGCTCAAGCGTCGCAAGGTCGACTTCGACGAGGTGACGACGCCGGCCGAATTCGAACTCGGCCTGTCGCTCGGCCGCTTCGACGAGCGCGCCGCGGCCGACGCGACGCTGGCGCAGCTCGCGCAGCAGGGCATCCATACCGCGCGCATCGTCGAACTCAAGCCGGCGACGCGCGGGCATCTGCTGCGTGTCGACCAGGCCGATCCGGCGCTGGCCGGCAAGCTGGCGGCGCTGAAGTCGGATGCCCTCGGCCGCGGCTTCGTGCCTTGCGCGGTGGCCGCGCGCTGAGCGTACTCAGCGCTGCGGCGGCGCGCGCCTCAGCAGCACGGCGATCGCGGCCAGCAGCAGCAACAGCCAGGTCGGGTCGATCGCGCCGCCGCCTCCGCTGCTGGACGGCGCTGCCACGGTGATGCTTTGGGTCGCCGATGACGTGATGCCGGTGTTGTCCGTGGCCGTGAGTTGCACCGAGAACGTGCCGGCCCGGCTTGGCGTGATCGACGCCGTGGACGCATCCGTCGCACCGTTGAAGTCCGTGACAACGCCGCCGCTCGACGTGACGTTCCACAGGTAGCTCACGATGCTGTGGCCCGTCGTCAGCAGGGAGCCGGCGGCACTCAAGGTCATCGGCGAACCCGCGGTCGCCGTCGTCGTGCTGGCGCTGATGCGTGCCTGCACGCCTGCGGCCGATGCCACCGCCTTGCCGGCATCGAGCATGCCGGCGCCGCAGGTGCTCGTGGTGCAGAAGCATTCGTCCTGTGCGATGTAGTGGCCGCTGCCGTCCTTCTGCGGTGCCTCGCACCGGGCGATGCCGGTCGAACAATCGGGCGCGCCGAACGTGCAGCTCGTCGGGAACGGGCGCACCGTCGCCTTCAGCTTGCTCAGCACCTCCGACGGCGCAAGTTGTGGCTGGATCGACAGCATCAACGCGGCGGTGCCCGACACCTGCGGCGCCGAGAAGCTCGTGCCGACCGACGCGTTGAACGCGTCGGTGTAGATCGACCCGCCAGCCGCGTCGGCGATCGGCTGTTGCGTGCCGGCGTTCGACGTCGTCAGGATCGGATAGAGGCAGGGTTGGTCGCTCTCCGTGTTGACGCAGTTGCCGCCGGGCGCGCTGAGGCTCACCTCCGGCCCGATCGACGAGAAGCCGACCTTGGTGCCGACGTGGCGCAGACCGCCGACGGTGATCACGCCCGTGCAGTTGCCCGGGACCGATACCGGCAGCCCCTCGTCGTTGCCGGCCGATACGACGATCACGGCACCGGCGGCGGTCACTGCATGGATCGCGTCGGCGTAGGCCGCATTGCAGGACTCGACGGCGTCGTTGACCACCGCCGTACCCAGGCTCATGTTGAGCACGCGCGCGGGGTGCGGATTGGCCGGCACGCCGGTCTCGTTCGGATCGGCCGCGTTGACCGCCCAGTACATGCCGGCCTGGATGTCGGAGTCGTATCCGCCGCACTTGCCGAGCACGCGCACCGGCAGCACTTGCACGCCCGGCGCCACGCTCGCCATGCCCTCGCCGTTGTTGGTCAGCGCGCCGACGATGCCGGCCGTCTGCGTGCCGTGCCAGGAACTGTTTTCGCCGATGTAGTTGCCGGCGTCGTCCTGCTCGCCGCAATGAGTGAGGACGGTGCCTGGGGTGTTCGCCTCGGTTGGGGTGATCCAGTCACCCGGATCCGAGGCGTCGCTGTCGAAGCCGTTGCCGTCATTGGCGATCAGGTAGGTGCCGAGCGACGAGCCGTCCATGGCCAGGTCCGGTCCGACGAAATCGTAGCCCGGCAGCAGCTTGCCGCCCGCGGCCACCGTCAGCAGGTCGGGGTGGTCGAAGCGCACGCCGGTGTCGAGCATCGCGACGACGACGCTCGCGCTGCCGGTCGTGACGTTCCATGCCGCCTGGGCGTCGATCGCCGAAACAGCCGGCGCCGATGCAGCGCCGGGCGCACGCAGGTACCACTGGCCGACCTCGGGGCCGCCGGTCAGGCCGCTGATCGGCGGGCCTTGCAGGAAGTACTTGTCGTTCGGGCTCAGCGCGGCGACGTGCCGCCGGCGGTCCGGCACGGCGTACTCGACGTCGGCCTCTTGCGCGAGGCGTGCCGCCAGCGCCTCCGAACTCAGGCCGCGCGCGAACACGACCTGCGTGCGCGCCGCGATGCCGCGGCCCGCGGCGAGCTCGATGCCGACCCGGTTGCCCAGCGCCTGTGCCCGCGCGATGTGGCGGTCCGACGCGGCCTGGGCCTGCCGGCGCAGCACAGGCGAATCGGCCTTGTACTTGACGATCACCCGCGCCGTCGGGGTGCTCGCCGGGCGGCTCTGCATCGACGACGCGGCGAGCAGCCCGAAGCAGAGCAGCGCGATGGAGGCCAGGATTCTGTGCACGGTATTGCCTTTTCGCGCTGCTGCGGACGACGGGGAGAGGCTAGTCGGCGCTGTCCAGCGTGATCCCCGAAGGCGAGCCCCCGTTGCCGAAGATGAACAGCGTGTAGACCTGGTTGCCCAGGACGCTGACCAGCGAATTCGAATAGATGGTCGTGGCGTCCGTGGCCGACTGGACGACGACGCTGGCTTGCGTGATCAGCGAAGACTCGTAGTAGGCCGAGGCCGCGCCGACCGCGATCGGCGTCGGCAGCGCCGCGCCGCCGTAGGACCACGTGAGGCTCGTCGCGGACGTACCGCTCATCGCATTGACGAGTCGGATCTTGACGTTGCCGACCGTCAGGGATCCGTGGTTGTCGTCCGCCAGCAGCGTCGCCTTCGGAGCACCTGCGGTTCCGTAGACGAGCAGCGTGTTGTCCGTGCCGACGGCGATCGTGCCGGCGGGCGGCGTGATCGTCGTACCATTGACCGTGACGGCCACCGTCGACGACGACGATACGGGAACGGTCTGATACACCGACACGCGGGGCGCCGCCACCGACCCGATGGACGTGCCGCCGACGCTGGCGGCGATCGTCGTGCCCGGAACCGCGCCGACCAGCCGCACGCGCGCGGTCGAACTGGGGGCTGCCGTGTAGCTTCCCTGCTGAACCAGCAGTCCGCCGTTGACCAGTACGCCGCCACTGGTCGGCGTCAGCACCAGCGTCGTGTTCTGCGCGTCGGTCGGTGCATAGTTGGCGATCTTCAGGCGCAGGTCGGTCGGATCGCTCTGCGAGGTCACGTAGATGTCGTAGTTCTTGGTCGTGATCGTGGAGTACGGGGTCGCCGCGATCTGCCCGCTCGGAGTGAGGACATACGACGGTGCCGTGCTGGACGTCGGTGCCGCCGCGCCGGCATCCACGAGGTAGACATAGAGCGCGCCGGCGTCGATCGCCGTGTCGAAGACGCGGAAGTTGAAGAAGCCTGCCGTCGGGTTCGTGGCGTCCTCGCTGAGCAACTGCGTCTGGATCACGCCGTCGATCTGATAGGCGACGATCGCGACGTGCGAACCGCCGGGCAGCGAGGGCGTCGTGCCGTAGATCGACGTCGTCGAACCCGAATCGACGAGCTGGAACGACGGGCTCCCCGAGGAGACGGACGCATAGCTGCTGACGGTATTGGTGGTGACGTCGCTGATGACCTTGCTCGAGTCGGACGTGAGCAGCAGATCGATCGAAGCGTGCGTCAGCGTCGCGTTCACGACCCGGACATTGGCGCTGCCGCCGCCTCCGCCGCCGCAACCCGACAACGCCACCGCGCTGGCGATCATCAGCGCCAGCGCGCCCCACCATCTGAAGTTCTTCACGTGTCCGATTCCTTGCCTTGATGTTCCTCGTCGGCCGCAACGGCCTGGCGCACCCCGCCATCCGGGCGCCGCGCCGGGTCGCGATCATCGCATGCCGGCCGGCCCCTCATGGTGCTTCACGGGGAGCCCCGCGGCTTGCAATATATCTTTACTGCCGGACAGGGTGCCGAGACCTGGTGCCGGTAAGCTCGAATCCCATCTCGGACGTTGTAGCGATGTCCAAGCTGAAAGGAGTGCTTGAATGAGGTTCTCGACCCATGCCGCGGTGCTGGCCGCCCTCGTCGCGCCGGTGGTCGGCGCGCAGGCCGCCGAAACCGCGACCGTGATTTCTTCGACGCCGGTCATGGCCCAGGTGGCCGTGCCGCAACAAGCTTGCAACAACGAGCAACAGTACGTGCGCGGGCCGACGACGGGCGGCGGCGCGTTGCTCGGCGCGATCCTCGGCGGCGTGGTGGGCAACACGATCGGCCACGGGATGGGTCGTGCTGCCGCCACCGGCGTCGGCGTCGTGGCCGGTTCGGTGATCGGCAACCAGGTCGAGGCCAACGGCCAGCCGCCCGGCGAGGTCACCGTGCAGCGGTGCCGCCCGGTGGCGGCCTACGAGAACCGCACGGTCGGCTACGACGTCGTCTACGAATACGCCGGCCGCCGCTACACGACCCGGATGGCGAACGATCCCGGTCCCACGCTGGCGATCGACGTGAGTCCGGCCGGCAGCCCGTCCGCGGCCGTCGCGCCGCCCGCGCCGCCGGCCTACGTGCAGAGCTACCCGGTGCCGCCCGCGCCGGTGGTCTACGCCCCCGCTCCGGCCGTGGTCGTGACGCCGTACGTCGGCTGGGGCTGGCGTCACCGCTACTGGTACTGAGGCGGACGCGGGCCGGCTGCCGCCGGCCTTCGCGCATGCGAGAAGAATGCAAGAAAGCCGCGCCTGGGCGCGGCTTTCTGCTTTTGTGGGGGCCAGGCGTGCCGACTACTTCGCGCTCATCAGCGCCACCGTCGTGTCGAGCATGCGGTTGCTGAAGCCCCACTCGTTGTCGTACCAGCTGCTCACCTTGACGAGCCGGCCGGACACCTTCGTCAAGGTCGCGTCGTAGGTCGACGACGCCGGGTTGTGGTTGTAGTCCACGCTCACCAGCGGCGCATCGCTGTAGGCCAGGATGCCGGCGAGCGGCCCGCTCGACGACGCGGCCTTCATGATCGAGTTGATCTCCTCGACGCTGGTGTCGCGCGCCGCGATGAACGACAGGTCGACGATCGACACGTTGATCGTCGGCACGCGCATCGCATAGCCGTCGAGCTTGCCGTTCAGCTCCGGCAACACCAGGCCGACCGCCGACGCCGCGCCGGTCTTCGTCGGGATCATGCTGTGCGTCGCGCTGCGCGCGCGCCGCAGATCCTCGTGGTAGACGTCGGTCAGCACCTGGTCGTTGGTGTAGGCGTGGATCGTCGTCATCAGCCCGCTGACGACGCCGATCGCCTGATGCAGCGGATGCACCAGCGGTGCGAGGCAGTTGGTCGTGCAGCTCGCGTTGCTGATCACGGTGTCGCTCGCCTTCAGCACGCCGTGGTTGACGCCGTAGACGACGGTCGCGTCGACGTCCTTGCCGCCGGGCGCCGAGATGATCACCTTCTTCGCGCCGCCCTTCAGGTGTGCCGACGCCTTCTCCTTCGTCGTGAAGAGGCCGGTGCACTCGAGCACGACATCGACGCCCAGTTCGCCCCACGGCAGCTCGGCCGGGTTGCGCTGCGCCAGCACGCGGATGCGATCGCCGTCGACGATCATCGAGTCGCCGTCGACGCTGACGCTGCCCGGGAACGGCCCGTGCGCGGTGTCGTACTTCGTCAGATGCGCGTTCGTCTCGGGCTTGCCGAGGTCGTTGATCGCGACGATCTGCAGGTCATGCTTCTTGCCGCCCTCGTAGTGGGCGCGCAGCACGTTGCGGCCGATGCGGCCATAGCCGTTGATCGCGACTTTGATGGTCATGGGTGGGTACTCCGGTTGGTTGCAGCAGAAAGATCACAGCAAGTCGAGCTCTCCGCACGGGACGGCCACGCTGAAGGTCTCTCCGTTAATGTAAGGCCGGTGCGGATGACCTCGATCCGGCTGGACCGCAAGCCGTCAGCGGTCGAGCACCGCCCGCACCGTGTCGACCACGTTCTCCACCGTGAACCCGAAGTACTTGAACAGCGCCGGCGCCGGTGCCGATTCGCCGTAGGTGTCGATGCCGACGACCGCGGCGCAGCCGTATTTCCACCAGTAGTCGGTGACGCCCATCTCGACCGCGATGCGCGGGATGCCGGCCGGCAGCACGCCTTCCTTGTAGGCGCGCGGCTGGCGGTCGAAGACGCTGGTCGACGGCATCGAGACGATGCGCACCGCGATGCCCAGCGTCGCGAGCTGCTGCTGCGCACCGACCGCGAGCTGCACTTCCGAGCCGGTCGCGATGATCACCGCCTGCACCTTCTTCTTCAGGCCGACCCGCATGGGCTCGGCGAGCACGTAGGCGCCTTTCGCGATGCCGTCGAAGCCGTCGCGCTGCGCGTAGGGCAGGTTCTGGCGCGACAGCAACAGCGCGCTCGGCCGGGTCTTGCTCTCGATCGCCGCCGCCCAGGCGACCGCGGTCTCGGCGGTGTCGCACGGACGCCAGACGTCGAGGTTCGGGATCAGCCGCAGCGCCGCCGCATGCTCGATCGACTGGTGCGTCGGCCCGTCCTCGCCGAGCCCGATCGAGTCGTGCGTGAAGACGAAGCCGACCGGCTGCTTCATCAGCGCCGCCATGCGCAATGCATTGCGGTTGTAGTCGCTGAACGTCAGGAACGTGCCGCCATAGGGCCTCAGCCCGCCGTGCAGCTCGATACCGTTCATCACCGCGGCCATGCCGAACTCGCGCACGCCGTAGTTGATGTGGCGGCCGCCGTTGCTCGAGCCGTCGGCTTCGAAGCGCAGCGGCGGCGTCGAGCTGGTGTTCGTCAGGTTCGAGCCGGTGAGGTCGGCGCTGCCGCCGAGCAGTTCGGGCAGCGCTTTGGTGTAGACCTCGAGCGCGATCTGGCTGGCCTTGCGGCTCGCCACCGTCTCGGCCTGGGCGGCCGCAGCCGCGAGCGTCTCGGCGACGGTCTGCTGCCAGGTGGCGGGCAGCTCGCTGGCCAGGCGCCGCATCAGTTCGGCGGCGAGCTCGGGATGCGCGGCGCGATACGCCTGCAGCCGCTCGTTCCAGGCGTCCTCGGCGGCCTGTCCGGCGGCGCGCGCGTCCCAGGCGGCGTAGACGTCCTCCGGGATCACGAACGGCTCGCTGGTCCAGCCGAGCGCCTCGCGGGTCAGCTTGACCTCGTCGGCGCCGAGCGCTTCGCCGTGCGCCTTCGCGCTGCCGGCGCGGTTCGGCGAGCCCTTGCCTATCGTCGTCTTGCAGACGATCAGGGTCGGCCGGTCGGCGCTCTGCGCTTCGGTGATCGCGGCGTCGACGGCATCGGCATCCTGGCCGTCGACGCCGGCGATGACGTGCCAGCCGTAGGCGCGGAAGCGCTCGGCGGTGTCGTCGATGAACCACGGC
This sequence comes from Pseudomonadota bacterium, assembly GCA_018241265.1. Taxonomy (GTDB): domain Bacteria; phylum Pseudomonadota; class Gammaproteobacteria; order Burkholderiales; family Burkholderiaceae_C; genus JAFEEF01. Next base: position 19,644 of record JAFEEF010000050.1, read on the forward strand.
GTGACCTTGCCGTCGATCGAGATGCCGTTGTCGTCGTACAGCGCGGTCAGCTTCGACAGCTTCCAGGCGCCGGCGAGCGCCGCGGCCTCGTGGCTCACGCCTTCCATCATGCAGCCGTCGCCCATGAAGACGTAGGTGCGGTGGTCGACGACGGAATAGCCGTCGCGGTTGAACTCGTGCGCCAGCAGCTTCTCGGCCAGCGCCATGCCGACCGCGTTCGCGAAGCCCTGGCCGAGCGGGCCGGTCGTGGTCTCGACGCCGGGCGTCAGGCCGTGCTCCGGATGGCCCGGCGTCTTGCTGTGCAGCTGGCGGAAGTTGCGCAGCTCGCTCATCGGCAGGTCGTAGCCGGTCAGGTGCAGCACGGCATACAGCATCATCGACGCGTGGCCGTTGCTGAGCACGAAGCGGTCGCGGTTCGGCCAGTGCGGGTCGGCCGGGTTGTGGTGCAGGTGCCGGCTCCACAGCGCGACCGCCATCTCGGCCATGCCCATCGGCGCGCCCGGATGGCCGGAGTTGGCTTGCTGCACGGCGTCCATCGCGAGCGCGCGGATCGCATTGGCCATCAGGGTGGTCTGGGCGGAGTTGGACATGCTTTCGTGGCGGCTGCGATGAGGGCTGGTCATTCTACGGATCGGGCACCGGCTGCGTCGGTACCGATAATCGCGCGATGCAAGGACTGCACCTGATGGCCGAGCTGCGCGGCTGCGCGGCGCCGGCCGATGTGATGACGGATGCGCAGGCGCTGCGCGGGCACTGCCTCGCGGCCGTCGAGGCGTCCGGCCTGCATCCGGTCGGCGATCTGTTCCATCGCTTTGCCGACGCCGCGGCGACCGGTGTCACCGGCGTCGTGCTGCTCGCCGAGTCGCACCTGGCGGTGCATACCTGGCCGGAGCTCGGCGTCGTCACGCTCGACGTCTACGTCTGCAACCGCGGCAGCGACAACGCCGAGCGGGCACGCGCGCTGCTCGCGCGGCTCGAGACGCTGTTCGCGCCGGCCGATGCCGAGCGCCACGCCGTGCAGCGCGGCCGTGCCGCCGCATGACGCGCGCGATCATCCTCGCGGCCGGCCGCGGCGAGCGCATGCGGCCGCTGACCGACGAGATCCCGAAGCCGCTGCTCGAGGTGCACGGCCGGCCGCTGATCGAATGGCATCTGATCGCGCTGGCGCGTGCCGGCGTGCGCGAGGTGGTCGTCAACACCGCCTGGCTCGAGGAGCGCATCGTGGCGGCGCTCGGCGATGGCGCGCGGTTCGGCGTGGCGATCCGCTACTCGATGGAAGGGCGCGAGCACGGCGGCGCGCTCGAGACGGCCGGCGGCATCGCCACGGCCTTGCCGCTATTGGTCGATCACGCCGAAGATCCCTTCTGGATCGTCTCGGCCGACATCTACGCGCCGGCCTTCGCCTTCGAACCGGCAGCGGTGGAGCGATACGCGGCATCGCCGGCCGATGCGCACCTGTGGCTGGTGCCGAATCCGCCGTTCCATCCGCACGGCGACTTCGGCATCGATGCCGACGGCCACGGGCTGGCCGATGCGCCCGAGGGTGCCCGCTACACGTATGCGAACTTCGCGCTCGGGCGCGCGGCGTTGGTTGCCGGCGTCACGCCCGGCACCCGCGCGGCGCTCGGCCCGCTGCTGTTCGACGGCATGCGCCGGCGGCGCATCACGGCCGAGCTGTACAGCGGTCCCTGGGACAACATCGGCACGCCCGAACAACTCGCCGCGCTGAACGCTCTGAGGCGGAGAGGCGTAGCCCGCGAGTAAGGCCGGGCCAGCCTCCGAGCCGAGTCGCCTGCGCTGCGCAATTGCATAGGCGCCTCGCTCCGGCGACTCAGGACCTGTGAACGAAATCCTCGGCTCGGAGCGCCGAACAGGTCCTGAGCGAGTCGCCTGCGCTGCGCAATTGCATAGGCGCCTCGCTCCGGCGACTCACTCCGCCACCGGGTCGCTGATCGCGGCGATGCGCGCCATCACGTCGGGCGTCAGTTTCTCGACGACGTCGACGGCGCCGAGGTTGGATCGCAACTGCTCGATCTTCGACGCGCCGGTGATGACGGTCGACACGCGCGGGTTCTTCGTGACCCAGGCGATCGCCAGCTGCGCGAGCGTGCAGCCGAGGTCCTTCGCGATGGCTTCCAGCGCGACGACGGCGGCGCGCCGCTTCGGATCGTCGAGGCTCTGCGCGAGCCAGCCCATCGACGGCAGCGATGCGCGGCTGCCGTCGGGGATGCCGTCCTTGTACTTGCCGGTCAGGAGCCCGCTCGCGAGCGGGCTCCAGGTCGTGAGGCCGAGCCCGAGATCCTCGTAGAGCCGTGCGTACTCCTGCTCGACGCGCTTGCGATGGAACAGGTGGTACTGCGGCTGCTCCATCACCGGCTTGTGCAGATGGTGCCGCTCGGCGATCTCCCAGGCGGCGCGGATGTCGGCAGCCGACCATTCGCTCGTGCCCCAGTAGAGCGCCTTGCCCTGGCGGATCATGTCGCTCATCGCCCAGACCGTCTCCTCGACCGGCGTCTGCGGGTCGGGCCGATGGCAATAGACGAGGTCGACGAAGTCGAGCTGCAGCCGCTTCAGCGAGCCGTCGATCGCCTGCATCAGGTACTTGCGGTTCAGCGTGTCGATGCGGTTCACCGGGCTGCCGTCGCCGGCCAGGCCCCAGTAGAACTTGGTCGAGACGACGTAGTGCAGGCGCGGCCACTTCAGCGCCTTGAACGCCTCGCCCATCACGATCTCGCTCCGGCCGGCGGCGTAGACCTCGGCGTTGTCGTAGAAGTTGATGCCGGCGTCCATCGCTGCGGCCAGCATCTCGGTGGCGGCCTTGGTGTCGACCTGGTTGTGGTAGGTCACCCATGAGCCCAGCGACAGTGCGCTGACCTTCAGGCCGCTGCGGCCCAGGCGTCGATATTCCATGTGGGGGCTTGCTCCGGATAGAGGTGGCGAGGCGCCGACGCGGGCGCGCGGAAGGCTACAGTGTGCACATGAATACCTCCGTTTGCATCGAGCGCCGTCAGCGCCTCGCACGAGCCCTGCGGGACGCCGGCGGTGGCCTCGCCGTGATCCCGACCGCGCCCGAGCGTCCGCGCAGCGGCGACAGCGATCATCCGTATCGCCACGACAGCACGTTCCACTACCTGACCGGCTTCGACGAGCCCGAGGCGTGGCTGCTGCTCGATGCGAGCGGCCGCTCGACCCTGCTGTGCCGCGAAAAGAACCCGGAGCGCGAACTCTGGGACGGCAAGCGCCTCGGCCCCGAGGCCGCGCCGTCCGCGCTCGGCGTCGACGACGCCTGCGAGGTCGGCCGGCTCGCGAGCCTGTTGCCCGAGCGGCTCGCCGACCAGCCGGCGGTGTGGTTCGCGTTCGGCATGCACGCGCAGTTGCCGGCGCTGATCGACGAGGCGCTCGCCAAGGTGCGGCAGCGCTCGCGTTCGGGCGTGGCCTGTCCCGAAGCCGAACGCGATCTCGGCCCGCTGCTCGCCGAGATGCGTCTGCACAAGGATGCCGACGAGCTGCAGACGATGCGCCGCGCCGCGCAGATCAGTGCCGGCGCGCATGCGCGTGCGATGCGCTACTGCGCGCAGCGTTTCCGCGCGCATCCGCAGGGCAGCGTGCGCGAGTACGAGATCGAAGCCGAGCTGCTGCACGAGTTCCGCCGCCACGGCACGCAGGGGCCGGCCTACACGTCGATCGTCGCGGCCGGCGCGAACGCCTGCGTGCTGCACTACGCGGCCGCCGATGCGGAACTGCGCGCCGGCGAGCTGTGCCTGATCGATGCGGGCTGTGAACTCGACGGCTATGCGAGCGACGTGACGCGCACCTTTCCGGCCGACGGCCGCTACACGCCGGCGCAGCGCGAGCTCTACGACATCGTCGCGGCGTCGCAGGCCGCCGCCATCGATGCGACCCGTCCCGGCGCGCGCCACCGCGACGCCCACCATGCCGCCGTGCGCGTGCTCGCGCAGGGCATGCTCGACACCGGCCTGCTCGCGCGCGACCAAGTCGGCGACCTGGACGCGGTGATCGAGAGCGCCGCCTATCGCCGGTTCTACATGCACGGCACCGGCCACTGGCTGGGCCGCGACGTGCACGACGTCGGCCTGTACCTCGCGCTCGACGAGCCGGCGGCCGAGGAGTCCGACGGCAGGGGCGGCCGCATCGTGCGCAGGCCTTCGCGGCGGCTCGAGCCCGGCATGGTCGTGACGATCGAGCCCGGCATCTACGTGCGGCCCGGCCCGGACGTGCCGGAGCGCTACTGGAACATCGGCATTCGCATCGAAGACGACGCCGTCGTCACGCCGAGCGGCTGCGAGCTGCTGACCCGTGCGGTACCGGTGGATGCGGACCGCATCGAAGCCTTGATGCGCGAGGGCTGACCATGGCTTCGAACGACGTCGGCGACTTCCAGGCGATGTTCGAGCTCGCGCCGGTCTCGCTCTGGCTCGAGGACTACAGCGGGTTGAAGGCGCTGTATGCGCGCTGGCGCGCCGACGGCGTGAGCGACTTGCGCGGCTTCTTGCAGGGCGACCGTGCCCGCGTCGCCGAATGCAGCCGCGAGATCCGGCTGCTCGGCGTGAACCGGCGCACGCTCGAGCTGTTCGAGGCCGACAGCGCCGAGCAGCTCGTCGCCAACATGGACCGCGTGCTGCGCGACGACACTGCGGAGCAGCACGTCAACGAGCTCGCTGCGCTGTGGGACGGCGCGCATCGCTTCTCCGGCCAGACCGTCAACTACACGCTGTCCGGCAAGCGCCTCGACATCCAGCTCAACGCCAGCGTGCTGCCCGGTCACGAGGACGACTGGGCGCGCGTGCTCGTCGCGATCGAGGACATCAGCGACCGCGTGCGCGCCGAGCGCGCTTCGGCCCGCAGCGCCGCCTATGCGCAGGGGCTGTTCGAGCATTCGCCGGTGTCGCTCTGGGTCGAGGACTTCAGCGTCATCAAGCGGCTGATCGACGACCTGCGCGAGCGCGGCATCGAAGACTTCCGCGTCTTCACCAACGTGCATCCGGAGTTCGTCGAGCGCTGCATGCAGGAGATCCGCGTCATCGACGTCAACCGCCACACGCTGACGATGTTCCGCGCGCCCGACAAGCCGACCTTGCTGCGCAACCTCGACCAGGTGTTTCGCGACGAGATGCGGCCGCACTTCACCGAGCAGCTCGTCGACCTGTGGAACGGCAAGCTGTTCCAGCAGCGCGAGGTCGTCAACCATAGGCTCGACGGCGAACTGCTGAACGTGCACCTGCAGTTCTCGGTGCTGCCGGGCGCCGAGGACGACTGGAGCCTGGTGCAGGTGGCACTGACCGACATCACCGCGCGCAAGAAGGCCGAGGCCTATCTCGAGTTCCTCGGCAAGCACGACGTGCTGACGCAGCTGCGCAACCGCGGCTACTTCGAGGACGAGCTGAACCGGCTCGAGCGGCGCGGCCCGTTCCCGGTGACGGTCGTCGTGGTCGACCTCGACGGCCTCAAGCAGGTCAACGACCAGCACGGGCATGCGGTGGGCGATGCGCTGCTGCGCCGGACCGGCGAGGTGCTGGCCAAGCTCGCAGAGCGGCAGGTCTGCGCCGCGCGCATCGGCGGCGACGAGTTCGTACTGCTGATGCCTGCGGCCGACGAGGACGCGGGCCGGCAGATGATGGACCGCATCACGTCGCTGGTCGAGCTGAACAACCAGTTCTACCCGGGCGTGCCGCTCAGCCTGTCGATGGGCTGCGCGACCGCGACATCGAAGGGCGAGCGGCTCGAGAACACGGTGTCGCGCGCCGACGCGCAGATGTACGAGTCCAAGCGCATCTTCTATGCCGGGCAGCGCGACCGGCGCAATACGCAGCCGGGTACGCTGTAGGCGTCAGGCCGCGGACCGCAGTACCTGCGCCGCGGCCCGCGTGCCGTGGTACAGCGCTTCCTCGAACACCGAGTAGGCCGACAGATCGGTGTGCGCATGGTGAACGCGGCGCTGTTGCCCGGCCAGCGCGGCAAGGGCGGCGCTGCTGCGCAGACCCGGCACCGGGATGCACATCGCATGGCCGTAGCGCATCAGGTCGACGCGCCGCACCTTGGGCGGGAGGTCCGGATGGACGCGCGCCACGTCGTGCACGATGCGCGCGGCCCAGGCCTGCCACGGCTCGGCAAGCAACGCGGCGCGGTTCGTCCGTAGTCGTTCCGCGTCGGCACCGCCGAGCGCCCAGTAGGCGGTGATCACCGTCGGACCGGCGCGATACGGCAAGGTGCTCTGGTGCGCCGCATCGACATAGCCGAGCGAGGGGTTGTCGCCGCGCGACGCGTCGCGATCGCCGTCGTAGATCACGTTGTCCCAGGCCGGCGCGGCGCCCGGGCGATCTTCCGGCGGGTCGCCGAGCGCGAGGTTCGCGACCAGCCACGGCGCATGGTGCACGCGGGCGGCGATGTCGGTCAGCGCCGCCGGCGGCGACTCGAGCAGACGCGCCGCGATGAACGTCGGTACGGCGAGCACGACTTGATCGGCCGTCCACCGCTCGATGCGGCCGGCGGCGACGTCCCAGGCGTCGACCGTGACGTCGCGGCGGCCTTCGACGACGCGCAGCACGATGCGGCCGGCGCGCAGCCGTTCGCCGAGCGGCGCGGCGAGCCGGCGCGCCAGCCATGCATTGCCCTCCGGCCAGGTGAACAGCAGGTCGCGATCGTCGCTGTCGTCCCCCGGCGCATGAAAGCCGTGGCGGCTCGCGAAGTAGTGCAGGCCGGCCCAGGCCGATACGTGCGCGGCGCCGGCGCCGTAGTCGTCGCGGCAGCAGTAGTCGAGGTACCAGCGCAACGCCGGCGCGGTCAGGCCCTGCGCCGCCAGCCAGGCGGAGAAGGTGGTCGCATCGAGCGCGCTCAGCGCCGGCGTCCAGCGCGCACGCGCCGTCGGGATCGCATAGGCCGCGCCCGCCGCGGCATCGGTTACCCGCCGAGCGAAGCGCCGATAGTGGTCCAGCGTCATCGCGCGCTCCGCTTGCGGCAACGCATCGAGCGGCGGCAACAGGCCTTCGCGCCATTCGCCGCCGATGTACAGCCGCTCCTGCGGGCTGTGGCAGAGCTGCAGCTCGTCGTAGACCCAGCGGCCGTGCGCGCGGCGCGCCAGGCCGAGCTCCTCGATCAGCGCGGCGACCTCGATCGCGTCGTCGCCCGGCACCGGCAGGTAGTGCGCGCCGAGCGGACAGGCGATGCCGGACATCGCGTGGCCGCGGCTGTTGCCGCCGGACTCGTCCTCGAGCTCCAGGACCTCACAGTCGTCGAAGCCGGCGCGCATCAGCGCGCGCGCCGCGCCGAGGCCGGCAACGCCGGCGCCGACGATGACGACGCCGGCGCGGCGCGTCACCGCCGGGGCCGGCAGCGCGCCCGACTTCGCGTCGCGCATCCGGTGCCCGCGATCGACACTCGCGCCGACCCAGCCGCCGTCGTAGTGCGGCGACGCGTCGCGCATGCAGGCGGCCAGCGGCAGCAGCGCCGAAGCCGCGACGAGGCGGCGCCGGTCCAGCATCAGCGCACCTTGCCCCATTCGTCGTCGAAGGTCTGCACCAGCACCTGGTTCGACAGCCGGTTCGGCTCGGCCGGCACGCGCGCCATGTCGAGCGGAAAGTCGAACAGCGCCGGCAGCCCGGCGAGGTCGAGGAAGCGGAGACCCGTCGGCAGTGCGGTCGGCATGCGGTACGGCCGGTGGCTCGCGAGGATGAAGCCCCATTCGCCGAAGCTCGGCACGTGCACGTGGTACGGCGTCGTCGTGAAGCCGACCGCTTCCAGCGTGGCGGCCACGGTCCAGTAGCTCTTGCGTGCGATCAGCGGCGACGTCGTCTGCACGACCGCATAGCCGGAGGCCGCGAGATGCGCGTCGACCTTCTCGTAGAACGTCGTCGTGTAGAGCTTGCCGATCGAGAAGTTGGTCGGGTCGGGGAAGTCGATCACGATCACGTCGAAGGTCTCGCGATGCGCATCGAGCCAGCTGTAGGCATCGTCGTTGACGACGTGGACCTTGGGCGAGCGCAGCGCGTCGTGGTTCAGCTCGCGCAGCAGGGGCTCGGTCGAGAAGAGCTTCGTGACGTGCGCGTCGAGGTCGACCAGGGTCACCGATTCGACGCTCGGGTACTTCAGGATCTCGCGCGTCGCCATGCCGTCGCCGCCGCCCAGCACCAGGATCCGCTTCGGCGCGCCGTGCGCCGCCATCGCCGGATGGACCAGCGCCTCGTGGTAGCGGTATTCGTCGCGCGAGTGGAACTGCAGGTTGCCGTTCAGAAACAGCCGTATGCCATACCGGCTCGCGGTGACGACGACGCGCTGGTACGGACTCGTCTCGGCGTACAGCACATGGTCGGCGTAGAAGCGGTCTTCGGCCCAGCTCGTGACGTGGTCGGCGGCGACGAAGGCGAGCACCAGCGTCGCGATGGTCGCGGCGCAGGCGAGCGCATGCGATGTCCAGTGCCGAAGGTGGCCGCGGAACAGCCACAAGGTCCACACCGCGACCCCGGCGTTCAGCAGCCCGAAGAACGCGCCGGTGCGGATCAGCCCGAGCTGCGGCACGAGCACGAGCGGGAACGCGATCGACACCGCGAGCGCGCCGAGGTAGTCGAACGTCAGCACCTCCGAGACCAGCGTCTTGAGTCCGCCGCCGGAACGCAGCTGGCGCTTCAGGATGCGCATCACGAGCGGTATCTCGAGGCCGACGAGGATGCCGATCGCCAGCACGAACGCATACAGCGCGAAGCGGAACGACGGCGTCGATGCGCCCTGCATCGCGAACAGCGCGGCCGGCATCCAGCCGCCGACGAGCCCGACCATCAGCTCGATGCGCAGGAAGTGCGCGACGAGCTGCCGGTCGAGAAAGCGCGACAGGTACGAGCCCACGCCCATCGCGAAGAGGTAGGTGCCGATGACGGTCGAGAACTGCAGGATCGAGTCGCCGAGCAGGTAGCTCGCGAGCGTGCCGGCGGCCAGCTCGTAGACCAGGCCGCAGGCGGCGACGACGAAGACGGAGGCGAGCAGCGCCAGCTCGGCCGGACGTACCCCGGGCGCCGTGGGCTCGTCGTTCGACGCGAGCGTGGTCAAGCGACTCCGTCGCGCAACGGGTTGCGCACGGCAAGCCCCGCGAAGCGCTTGAAGTCGCGGTCGGCCGACCAGATTTCGCGCACGCCATTGCCGAGGCAGATTGCCGCGATGCGTGCGTCATGGACGCGTCCACCGACCGCCTTGGACTCGCGGAGCAAGCGGGTCAGGATGATCCAGTGATCGGCCGACTCGTGCAACATTTGCAGCCGCGGGGCTTCCAGCCAGCCGTCGATGGTGTCCATCGCGACGGCGGGCTTCGTCGGCGGATTGAAGACGCGCGGATTGGTTACCACGCCGTAGAACTCGTGCATGCACGCCCAGGGTATGGCCCAGGTCGCGCGTCCCTCGGCCAGTTCGGCGATGCGCTCGGCCGCCACGGCGTGGAACTGCGCCTCTTCGCGATGGGCGTAGACCAGGATGTTGGTGTCTACCGCGATCACGTGCCGCGATCCTCGTAGCTCATGAGGATGATGTCATGCATCGACAGATGCGCCACTTCCGGTCGCAGCCCCTTGCCCTTGACCGTGACCTGACGCAGCTTGAACGGCTTGCTGCTCGTCGTGCGCTCCGCCAGGACCTTGCGCAGTCCCTGCTCGACCAGCGAGCGCAGCGTCTCACCGTCCCGTGCAGCTACCTTGCGCGCCTGCTCGAGCAACGGGTCGGCGATGTCGAGGGTCGTCTTCATCGTGAGGACCTGGAATATGGGTACCCATATTGTAGGCCTGCCGCGCGGACACTACCCGTGCACCGCCGCCGCCACGATCATCCCGATCGCGATGCACATCGCGCCGACGACGATCGCCAGCGCCACGTTCTTCTTCTCGACGATCTCGCCCCACAGGTCGTAGGGCGTGAGCTTGTCGACGATGACGAACGAGACCCAGAAGATCACGACGCCGATCAGCGCGTACAGGATCGAACCGATCACGACGCCCGGCTTCAGCCATTCAACACCCAGCATGACGATGCTCCTCTGGAAGGACGTGGTGGCGGACGCAGCTCATTTGTGGCTGCCTCCGGTCGAGAAACCGCCGAACGAGCCGCCGCCGGTCCGGAACGGTATGAAGCCGCCGCCGCGCTGGTTGGCCACGCAGTTGCGGTATTCCTGCGACGCCTCGCCGAAGGTCGCGCGGACGTCGCTGCAATCGTCGCCGCCGCAGCGGAACAGCATCAGCAGGATCGCGATGACGAACATCGCGAGGAACACCTTGGCGAGCAGCGAGCCGCCGCCGAGCGACGTCGGCAGCGCGTCGCGCTGCAGGCCGGCGCGCTCGGCCGGCGCGAGGCGAAAGGCGCTCGTCACCTGATCGGCCGTCAAGGTCTCGCCGGCCGACCAGACGATTTCCTCGTTCGGCCCGGCGCCGGTGCGCTCGCGGTTCAGGCGCTTGTCCGACGCACCGCCGGTGCCCTGGTAGTCGGTGTTCCAGGTGAGCTGATCGCGCTCGAGCTTCCAGTAGAACTCGCCGAGCACGTAGGTGATGCGGCCGCCGTAGTCGTAGAGCTTGCGGTAGAGCACGCCGTCGTGCTTGACGCTGTCGCCGTAGCGCTCGGGCACGCCGGTGATGGGGGCGGTCCAGCTCCAGCCGTCTTCGGCATCGACGATGAACGCGAAGCCTTCGATGCGGTGGTAGAGCAGGTACTCGCGCCAGAAGCTCTGCGCTTCGCCCGGGTCGGACTCGACCTCGCAGCGCTCGACGTAGCCGACCACTTGCCACGGCAGCGCTGCCCGTTCGCCGTTGCGGGCGAAGAGCGCGAGCTGGCCGACCGTGCCCAGCGGTATCTGCGGCTGGCGCCCGCCGGCGGCCTGCGCATAGTGCGCGAGATCGGCGCCGACGCCTTGCGACACATCGACGACTGCATGGCACTGATGGCAGACGATGGATTGCGTCGTCGCGAGCTTGACCTCGAGCGCCGCGCCGCAGCTCGGGCATTCGAGGCTGCGGCCTTTCAAGCCCTTCTCGCTCGCATCCGCGAGGCCCGACATCGCCAGCTCGGCGAGGGCGACCGAGCGGCCGATCGACCAGCGCGGTCGCGCCGGGTCGCCATAGTCGAACGTGCCGACCTCGCCGCGCGGGTTGCGCAGGTCGATCACGACGAACTCGCCGCGCGAGGCCGGCGGCTCGGGCAGCTCGCCTTCGATCGCGACCAGCCGTGCCGACGTGACGGAGGCGACCGTCCAGGGCTGCCCGGCCACGACCACCGGCGCGCCGGCGCGCAGGCTGGCCGCCGTCGGCGCCGGCTCGGTCAGCGGCGCATCGAACGCGATGACGTAGCGGCCGTTGTCCTCGCTCAGCCATGCCGAGCGTTGCTGGCTGCCCGAATCGAACAGCGCATGCCATTCGTTCCAGGTGCCTTCGGCATAGCCGTATTGCAGCCGTCCGACGAGCGTGAACGGCGCGCCCTGATGGCGGCCGCTGGCGCCCAGGCGCAGCGGCGTGTGGTCGGCGAACAGCTCGGCGCTCCGGCCGACCTTCTGCAGCGCGTCGCCGTCGCGGACGATGCTGCTGCGGCAATAGCTGCAGACCGCGAACGCCGACGCGGCCGAGCGGAACTCGACCGGCGCGCCGCAGTTCGGGCACGCGGCGCGGTAGATGCGCTGCGGGGTGGGTTCAGTGGCCAAGGGGGGTGTGAATCGCGGGCCTCACACCAGCTTCTTCAGCAACTCCGCCTTCTTCGCATCGAACTCCTCGGCCGTCAGGATGCCCTTGGCCTTGAGGTCCGCGAGCTTCTCGATCGTCGCCATCACCTCGTCAGGCTTCATCGCAACCGCTGCCGGCGCGGCGGCGGGCGCGCCCTGCAGTCCCTGGCCGAGCTGCTGCGCCAGCACCTGGCCGAGCGCGACGCCCGCGCCCAGCCCCATCGCATCGCCGGCGATGCCGCCGCCCGCAGCCGACCCTTCGGCGAACTTCGGGATCGCCTGCGCGGTCTGGTACTGCATGAACTTGCCCATGTCCTGGCCGACCATGCCCATGCCGATGCGCTGGTCGAGGATCTTCTGCAGCTCTTCGGGGAGCGAGACGTTCTGCACCGTCACCGTCTCGAGCGCGAGGCCGAGCTGCTCGAACGCCGGCGCCGCGGCAGCCTTCAACCGGGTCGCGAACTCGACCTGGTTCGCCGCGAGGTCGAGGAACGGGATGCCGCTCGCCGCCACCGCATCTGAGATGTGTTGCAGCATCAGCGCGCGGAGCTGGCCGTCGACCTCGGCGGCGGTGTAGGTCTCGCGCGTGCCGGACACTTGCGCCTGGAACAGCCGCGGGTCGGCGACGCGGTAGGCGTAGTTGCCGAACGCGCGCAGGCGGACTGCGCCGAAGTCCTTGTCGCGGATCGTCACCGGCTGGCTCGTGCCCCAGCGCTGGTCGATCTGCTGGCGCGTGCTGAAGAAGTAGACGTCGCTCTTGAACGGCGACTCGAACAGCTTGTCCCAGTTCTTCAGGTAGGTGAGGATCGGCAAGGTCGCGGTCGTCAGCGTGTAGCGGCCCGGGCCGAACTGGTCGGCCGCCTTGCCTTCGTTGACGAAGAGGGCCATCTGCGATTCGCGCACCGTCAGGGAGCCGCCGTTCTGGATCTCGCGATCGGCCATCGGATAGCGCCAGGCGAGGATGCCGTCGGCCGGCTCGACCCATTCGATGATGTCGATGAACTGCTTCTTCAGGAAATCCATCAGCGCCATGGCGTGCCTTTCGCGTGTCGGCCGGAAGGTGATCGGGCTCGGCAAATAATACGCCGCACCTTCGCTGTGTCAGCCCCGGGACCGACTCGATGAAAGACCCTGAGATCCACCTGGCCGTGATCGGCGCCGGCCCGGTCGGACTGGCGCTCGCGCTGCATGCGGCGCGCGCCTTGCCCGCGTCGGCGATCACGCTGTTCGATGCGCGCCCGGCCGACAAGGACGTGTCGGGCGATCCGCGTGCGCTGGCGCTGTCGCTCGGCAGCGTGCAGCTGCTCGAGCGGCTCGGCGCCTGGCGGGCCGATGTCGCACAGCCCATCCTCGAAGTCCACGTGTCGCAGCAGGCACCGTCGCTGCCGCCGCTGTTCGAGGCCTGGATGGACGAGCCGGCGTTGACGATACGCGCCGCCGACGAGCGCGTGCCGATGCTCGGCGCGGTGCTGAGCTATGGGCAGATCGTCGCGCCGCTGCAGGCGGCCTGGCAGGCTGCCGAACAGGCCGAGCCGAGGCGGTTGCGCAGCCGGTTCGGCGCGCCGGTGGCGGCGCTGAAGCCGCTGGAGCACGGCGTCGAGGTCGATGCCGGGATCGCCGAGCGCTACGACCTGGCGGTCGTCGCGGAGGGCGGCGTCTTCGCCGATCAGGCGCGCAAGGCGCTGGCGCATGACTATGGGCAGACCGCGTGGGTGGGCAAGGTGCGCTTCGCGGATCCGCGCGGGCATCGCGGCGTTGCCTACGAGCGCTTCACCCGCCACGGGCCGGCGGCGCTGCTGCCGCTACGCGACGGCCAGGCCGCGCTGGTCTGGTGCGTGGCGAGCGACGACGATCCGGTGGCCGAGCTCGACGACGTCCAGCGCGTCGCGGTGCTCAACACGGTGTTCCATCCGGACGTCGGCCGCATCGCATCGATCGCGCCGCTGAAGCGCTTTCCGCTCGGCCTGAACGCCGAGCGCACGCTGACCGACGGCCGCACCGTGCGCATCGGCAATGCGGCCCAGACGCTGCACCCGGTCGCCGGGCAGGGGCTCAACCTCGGACTGCGCGATGCGTTCGAGCTGGTGCGCGAGCTGGAACGCGGGGGTGCCGACATCGACGCCGCGCTGCGTCGCATCGAGTGGCAGCGCGGCCCGGACCGCTGGGCCATGATCGCCGCCACCGACTTCCTGGCCCGCAGCTTCACCTGGCGGCTGCCGGGTGTCGGCGCGGCCCGCGGCCTCGGCATCGCCGCGCTGCAGGCGGTCGGGCCGCTCAAATCGGCATTGGCGCGACAGATGATGTTCGGCAGCCGCTGAATCTGCCCGCTCGTCCAAGCAGGGCGGGCGCAACCGCGTGACGGTCTGGACCGCCGGCATCAAGTGATCACGGTCGGCGTGTCGCGCCCGGTGCGCTCGCGGATGCCGGCGAGCTGGTCGGCGAGTGCGATCAGGCCGCCGAGCGCCTGCTGCGTCTCGATGGCGTGCTGCGCCGGATCGGCCACGTAGCGCTCGAGGTAGACGCGCAGGGTCGCGCCTTCGGTGCCGGTGCCCGACAGCCGGAACACGACGCGCGAACCATCGGCCAGGCCGACGCGGATGCCCTGCTTCGTGCTGACCGAACCGTCGACCGGATCGGTGTAGGCGAAGTCGTCGGCGCTCTTGACGTGGAACGTGCCTTGCGGCAGCTCGAGGCGTCGGCCGGGCAAGGTGGCGAGCTGGGCGCGCAGGTGCTCGACGAGGCCGTTCGCGGCCGCGCTGTCGACGCCTTCGTAGTCGTGACGCGAGTAGTAGTTGCGACCGTAGGTCTTCCAGTGATCGCGCAGGATCGCCTCGACCGAGAGCTTCCGTTCGGCCAGGACGTTGAGCCAGAACAGCACCGCCCAGACGCCGTCCTTCTCGCGCACATGGTCCGAGCCGGTGCCGGCGCTCTCTTCGCCGCACAGGGTGACCTTGCCGGCATCGAGCAGGTTGCCGAAGAACTTCCAGCCGGTCGGCGTCTCGTAGCAGCCGATGCCGAGCTTCTCGGCGACCCGATCGGCGGCCGCGCTGGTCGGCATCGAGCGCGCGACGCCCGCCAGGCCTCCGGCATAGCCCGGCGCCAGGGTCGCGTTCGCCGCGAGCACCGCGAGGCTGTCGCTCGGCGTCACGATGAAGCGGCGCCCGACGATCATGTTGCGGTCGCCGTCGCCGTCGCTCGCGGCGCCGAAGTCGGGTGCGTCGTCCGCGAACATCGTCGCGATGAGCTGCTCGGCATAGGTCGGGTTCGGATCCGGGTGGCCGCCGCCGAAGTCTTCCAACGGCACGCCGTTGATGACGCTGCCGGCCGGCGCGCCGAGGCGCTTGATGAAGATCTCGTGCGCATACGGGCCGGTGACCGCGTGCATCGCATCGAAGCACATGCGGAACGTGCCGGAGCGCAGCAGCGCGCCGATCTTGTCGAAGTCGAACAGCGACGCCAGCAGGTCGGCATGGTCGGCCACCGGATCGATGACCTCGACCTGCAGGTCGCCGAGCTTCGTGCTGCCGAGGAGGTCGAGGTCGACGTCGGGCGCGTCCAAGGTCAGGTAGCGCGTCAGCTTTCCGCTGTTGGCGTAGATCGCCTCGGTGATCTTCTCCGGCGCCGGACCGCCGTTGCCGGTGTTGTACTTGATGCCGAAGTCGCCTTCGGGCCCGCCCGGGTTGTGGCTGGCCGACAGGATGATGCCGCCGTAGGCGCGGTGCTTGCGGATCACGCAGCTCGCCGCCGGCGTCGACAGGATGCCGCGCCGGCCGACCAGCACGCGGCCGAAGCCGTTGGCGGCGGCCATCTTCAGGATCGTCTGGATCGCCGCGGCGTTGTGGTAGCGGCCGTCGCCGCCGAGCACCAGCGTCTGGCCGGCGTAGCCGTCGAGCGAATCGAAGATCGCCTGCACGAAGTTCTCGAGGTAGGGCGTCTGCTCGAACACCGTGACCTTCTTGCGCAATCCCGAGGTACCGGGCCGCTGGCCCGCGATCGGTCGGGTGGCGATCGTCTTCACGTTCATGGCGGAGTCTCCGAAAGCTTCAGGAACAGGTCGCGGTCAGGGGCGAAGTTGGCGTAGAGCGGCAGCAGCGCGCCGCCGATCGCACGCGCATCGGAGCCTATCGTGCCTTCGAGCACCGGCGGCCGCGCGACGCCTTCCCAATCGTAGTGGTCGAGCGCCTGGTTCACCGCGCTGATGATGCCGCGCAGCAGCTCGCGGCTGATCGAGCCGTCGACGATCACGCCGTCGATGTCGAGCAGGCAGGCCGCGCTGTTGGCCGCGAACGCGACCGCCGGACCGGCGTCGCGCAGCCAGTGCGACGTGTGCGCCCACCACGGCCGCTGCATCGCGCG
Source organism: Pseudomonadota bacterium (assembly GCA_018241265.1). Classification (GTDB taxonomy): domain Bacteria; phylum Pseudomonadota; class Gammaproteobacteria; order Burkholderiales; family Burkholderiaceae_C; genus JAFEEF01. The sequence continues at coordinate 35,695 of JAFEEF010000050.1, forward strand.
CACGTCGGAGGCGGCGCCGACGTCGAGGCCGGCAGCGCGAAAGCGCGCCTCGAGGTTGATCAGCGAGACCTCGCTCAGCAGCTGGTGCGGCGCGCCGTCGCGGCTGCTGCGCGCCACGCCGAGCGGCATCGAGCCGACCGCGCCGGCGTTGCCGTTGAGCCCGGAGCGGAGCTGGCTGTCGATCACGAGGCCGCCGCCGATGAAGGTATCGAAGAACACGTACAGGAAGCTCGGCAGGTTGCGGCCGCGCCCGGCGACGAGCTCGGCGACGCAGGCGGCGGCGGTGTCCTTGACGAACTCGACCGGCAGATCGGTCATCGCGGCGATGCGCTCGCGGATGTCGATGCTGCTCCACTTGATGGCCTGCTGCGGCGCGATGCCGAGCACGTTCTGCCAGCCGCCGAGCGACAGCGGCGCGGCCACGCCGACGCCGTGCAGCCGATCGCGCAGCGCCGGCGGCAGCGCCTGCGTCAGCGCGGCGAGGCGCTGCTCGATGTCGTCGAACAACGTGTCGGGGTCGGGGAAGTCGTAGCTCGCGCCGACGCGTTCGCGCACCTGGCCGACGAAGTCGAGCAGCAGCATGTCCATGCTGCGCCGTCCGATCTTGACGCCGATCGAGAAGCCGCCGTCGGGGTTGAGCGCCATCGGCACCGACGGCTGGCCGACCTTGCCGCGCACCGGATCGAGCTTGCGCACGAGCTGGTCGGCCTCGAGCCGCGCGATGATGATCTGCACCGTCTGCGGCGTCAGGTGCGTGAGCCGCGCGATGTCGGCCTTCGGCAGGCTGCCGTGCAGCCGGATCGCCTGCAGCACGACGCGCTCGTTGAACTGGCGCATGCCGAGCTGGTTGGAGCCGCGCGGCCTGAGCCTGTCGTGGTGCTGCGTCTCGCGTGGAGGCGGCTGCGTACGCGCCGTGCCGGACGGCGGCGCGGCGCTGACGTCGGTGGTCATGGATCGCTCTCCCTGCGGGTCGATGCTGCCGGGCCCGCCTGCTTCAGCCGTTATCCTGCCAGCGCCTGCGCCGGCAATTCGTCGGGCCGCATCGCACCGGTCATCACGGCCACCGTGTCGCTCATGCTGATGTGCTTCGGGTCGACGATGCAGGCGCGCTTGCCGAGCCGCGCGATGTGGATGCGGTCGGCGATCTCGAACACGTGCGGCATGTTGTGGCTGATCAGGATCACCGGCAGGCCGCGGTCGCGCACGCGCCGGATCAGCTCGAGCACCATGTTGCCTTCCTTCACGCCGAGCGCGGCGGTCGGCTCGTCGAGGATCACGACATGCTGCGCGAACGCCGCGGCACGCGACACCGCGACGCACTGCCGCTGCCCGCCCGACAGCGTCTCGACCGCCTGCGTCATCGAGCGGATGCCGACCTTCAGGTCGTTCATGCGGCGCACGCTCTCCTCGAGCATCTTCTTCTTGTCGATGATGCGGAAGAGCTTCGAGAAGAAGCCTTCCTTGATGACCTCGCGGCCGAGGAAGAGGTTCTCCGAGATCGTCATCGCCGGCGCGACCGCGAGGTCCTGGTAGACCGTCTCGATCCCTTCGCGGCGCGCATCCATCGGCGACTTGAAGTGGATCGGCTTGCCGTCGAGGAAGACCTCGCCTTCGTCGGGAATCGTCGCGCCCGACAGCGCCTTGATCAGCGACGACTTGCCGGCGCCGTTGTCGCCGATCACCGCGAGGATCTCGCCGGCGCGCAGTTCGAAGTCGGCGCCGTCGAGGGCGGTCACCTGGCCGTAGCGCTTGACGAGGCCGCGGGCTTCCATCACCAGATTTGCTGCCATCACCGTGCTCCCTTGCGCGAGAGTTGATCCGTTGCCACCGCCAGGATCACCAGCACACCGGTGATCAGCACTTGATACACCGAGGCCACGCCCATCAGCGTGAGGCCGTTGCGGAACACGCCGACGATCAGCGCGCCGAGCAGGCTGCCGAGCAGGATGCCGCGCCCGCCGAAGAGGCTGGTGCCGCCGAGCACGACCGCGGTGATCGCGTCGAGGTTCTCGGTCTGGCCGGCGTTCGGGTCGCCGACCGCGGTGCGCGCCACCGACAGCAGCGATGCGATGCCGTAGAACAGGCCGGCGACGATGTAGACGCCGAGCAGCACCTTCTCGGTCGCGATGCCGGTGAGGCGCGTCGCCTCGGGGTTGTTGCCGACGGCGTAGACATGGCGTCCCGGCTGCGTGTCGCGCAGGCCCCACCACATGACGAGGTAGAGCACGACCATCAGCACGGTGCCGTAGTTGATCGCCGCGCTGCCGACCGCGAAGGTGTTGCCGAAGAAGGTCATCGGCGCCGGCAGGTCGGTGATGGTCTGCGCGCCCGAGTAGAGCTGCGTGATCGCGAACGCGATGTTCATCGTGCCGAGCGTCACGATGAACGGCGGCAGCTTGATGCGCGTCACCAGCAGGCCGTTGACGAGGCCGAAGGCCATGCAGGCGAGCAGGCCGCAGGCGATCGCGGCATACGGGTTCAGGCCGCTCGTCACGGCGAGCTTCGTCATCACGATGCCGCCCAGCGCCATCACCATGCCGCACGACAGGTCGATGCCGGCGGTCAGGATGATCAGCGTCTGGCCGATCGCGATCGTGCCGACGACCATCACCTGCTGCAGGATCAGCGAGAAGTTCTGGACCGACAGGAAGCGGTCGCTCTGCGACGTGAAGAAGGCGACCGCGAGGACGAGCGCGATCAGCGGGCCGAGGGTCGCGATGGGCGGCAGCCGGGACGGCTTGGTCGTGCTCATGGTCAGGGTGGTGCTCATGGGTTGGTCTCCGGTGCGGACTGACTGCGTCCGGCGAACCCTCATCCCGGCCCTCTCCCGCAAGCGGGAAAGGGAGGAGTCGGGCGTTCCCTCGCCCGCCGGCGGGTGAGGGTCAGGGCGAGGGCGGTTCGCGCCTCCGCGCGCTACTTGTTGCCCCAGCAGTTGTCCATGCCGAACTTCGTGTCCTTGCTGTCCACGCCTTGCATCGGCTTGTCGCTGATCAAGGTCACGCCGGTGTCGGTGTAGCCCTTCACCTTCTTGCCGGTCTTGGCGTATTCGACGCCGGCATCGACGCCCATCGCCGCCATCTTCAGCGGGTACTGCTGCGACGTCGCGGCGATCACGCCGGCCTTGACGTTCTTGACGCCGGCACAGCCGCCGTCGACCGACACGATGATCACGCCCTTCTCCTTGCCGGCCGACTTCAGCGCCTGGTAGGCACCGGCGGCGGCCGGCTCGTTGATCGTGTAGACGAGGTTCACGTCGGGGTTCTTCTGCAGGCAGTTCTCCATCGCGGTCTGGCCCTTGGCCTGATCGCCGTAGCTGTCCGCCGAGCAGACCACCTCGGGCGCCTTCGACAGCTCGTTGCTCTTCGCGTCGTTGGCCTTCAGGCCGAAGCCGGACATGAAGCCGTTGTGGCGCTGCGCGCCGACCGGGTGGCCGGGGAACAGGTCGAGCGTGACGATCTTCGCCGGCTTGCCGGCCAGCGCGACCTTCGCGTACTTGCCGATCAACTCGCCGGCGGTGTAGTTGTTGGTCGCGAACAGGGCATCGGTCGCGTCCTGCGGGTCGGCCGGGCTGTCGAGCGCGATGAACATCACGCCCTGGCCCTGCGCCTTCTTGATCGACGGCACGATCGCCTTCGAGTCGTTCGGCGTGATCAGGATGGTCTTGGCGCCGCCGGCGATCATGTTCTCGATCGCCGTCACCTGGCCGGCGTTGTCGCCGTCGGCCTTGCCGGCCGCGGTCAGCAGCTTGGCGCCCTTGGCGGTCGCGGCGGCCTGCGCGCCTTCCTTCATCTTCACGAAGAAGGGGTTGGTATCGGTCTTGGTGATCAGGCCGATGACCGGCTGGTCGGCCGCGCCGGCGGCGAACGAGGCCAGGGCGAGGGCGGACAGCGCGACGGCTGAGCGGGCGAGGCGGCGGGCTTGCGGCATGGATGAGTCTCCGGATGAGTTGGGGTGGGCCGGCGCTTTCGCGGGCGCCGGTCGGTGTGCCAGATCCGTCTGGATCCTGTACGCAATTCTTGGCGCGACTGATTAATAAATCAAGTTGATTTATTTAATGGAAAACCCTGACCTCCATCGAGCCGGCGCATCTTTCCTGGCGGGCAGGGTGCCCGCGCTCCGAACGCACCCGTGAGACCGGGCCTCTTCGGGCTTTTCTACGGCACAATGTTTCGGGGTTCCATGCGCCGGATGGGTGCCGCGCGCATTCGTCAATCCGTCGAGGGTCGATAGCCCCGAATTGCCCGGAGCTGAGTTGGACAAGACCCTTCCGCACAGCATGCGCCTGGGCGCCGTCGGCTTGGTGCTGACGCTGGCTGCCTGCGTTCCCGACGACGGCTCGCTGCTGGTTTCGGCGCGCGACTACATGGCCAAGCAGGAGTTCCGTGCTGCGGCCATTCAGTTGAAGAACGTGGTGCAGAAGAAGCCTGCGCTCGCCGAAGCGCACTTCCTGCTGAGTCGAGCGCTGTTGGAGACCGGCGACCTCGACGGGGCGGATCTCGAGCTGCGTCGGGCGATCGACCTGAAGTATTCGCCGACCGAGACGGGCCTCGTGAGGTCCCGGCTGCTCCTGGCCCGCCGGGACTATGCGCAGGTGGTCAAGGACTTCGGCGACCATCTGCCCGCCGAGCCCGCGGCGGCGGCCGAGCAGGAGGCGATGCTGGCCACGGCGCACGCGATGCTGGGCGAGCGCGACGAGGCGACCGCCGCGGTCGACAAGGCGCTCGCCGCGCAATCCGGCAATGCGACGGCCATCGTGATGAAGGCGCGCCTGGAGGCCGCGAGCGGCGATGCCGATGCGGCTCTTCGCCGGTTGCAGGCGCTGCTCGCGCAAGCACCCAACGATGTGGATGCGCTGTACCTGCAGGGTGACATCCAGCTGTATGCCAAGGCCGATCCGGCTGCCGCCGTCGCCTCGTATCGGCAGGCGCTCGCCGCGCGCAAGGACCTGCCCGACATCCATGCCAGGCTCATCACGCACTACCTGGCGGGCCAGGACGTGGATGCGGCGCAGAAGCAGCTCGCGGCCATGAAGTCGGCGCTGCCGGATCACCCCCAGACCCGGCTTTGCGAAGCGCAGATCGCCTTCTACCGTGGCGACTATGCTCAGGCGCGCGATCTCGTGCAGCCCTTGCTGCGGGCGCAGCCAGACCATGTGAAAGGCCTGCAGCTTGCCGGGGCCGCCGAGTTGCAGCTCGGGGGGCTGGAGCGCGCCGAGTCGCTGTTGGGCCGTGCCGTGCGGCTGGCTCCCGGCGATGGCGACGGAAGACGCCTGCTGGCCGAAGTGCTCTTGCGCAAGCGCCAGCCGGCGGGCGCGCTCGCGGCCGTGCGTCCGCTCATCGACGGCGGTCGGCCCACGCCCGCGGTGCTGTCGGTCGCGGCGCAGGCCAACGTGGCGATGGGGAACGTGGCTGTCGCGCAGGCGCAATTCGAGCGCGCTGCGCAACTCCGGCCGCAGGACCCCCACCTGAAGGCGGCTGCGATATTGGCGGGAGCGGCCAGGGGCGGCGCGGACGGAGAGGCGGCTTCGATTGCGCTCGACCGTATCGCGGCCGCCGATCCGGGCACGAGCGTGAACCTGGAGGCGATCAGCGCTCACCTGGCCCGGAAGGATTTCGATGGCGCCGCCAAGGCCATTGCCGCGCTCGCCCGCAAGCAACCGGACAGCCCGCTCGCCCCGACGCTGCAGGGCCGGTTGCTGTTATCGCGCAACGACGAGGCCGGCGCACGCAAGAGCTTCGACGCAGCGCTCGCTAAGGCGCCCGGCTATCTGCCAGCCGCGGACGGCCTGGCGGCACTCGATGTTCGGCAGCATCGGCCGGAAGCCGCGATAGAGCGCTACCAGGCCCTGCTGAAGCAGGATCCTCGCAACGTCCAGGCCCTCGTCTCCCTGGCGGACCTGCGGCGTCGCACCGGCGCGAAGCCGGACGAGATCGCCAAGCTGTTCGGCGACGCGGTTGCCTCCAACCCCGTGGACGAAAGCGCGCGGCTTGCCCAGGTCGATTTCCTGGTCGAGGCCGGCAATCCCGCCGGTGCACTGGCAGCAGCGCAGGCCGGCGCTGCCGCCGTGCCGACCAGCATCGATCTTTGGTACCGGGTCGGCACGGCGCAACTTTCGCTGGGCAACCGCGAGGAGGCGATCGGCAGCTTCAGCAAGATCGTCGACTTGCGGCCGGACCGAGCGCTGGGCTACATCGGACTGGCGTCGGCGCACTTCGCGTTGCAGGATCTCGACACCGCTGCGCGCGATGCGCGCAGGGCGCTCGAGCGCGAGCCGGACTCCATTGCCGCCGCGCGGCTGACGGCGTCCCTGGCGGTCCGCCGCCAGCGTCCGCAGGACGCGCTCGTCGTCGCCCGACAAATGCAGGCCGCCCGACCCGGCGATGCCTATGGCTATGTGGCCGAAGGTGAAGTCGAGCTTGCGGCCAAGCACTGGGACGCCGCTGCCGCGGCGTTCCGCAAGGCACTCGACAAGCCCGAGCCCAGCCATGCGGCGGCGCGGCTGCACACGACGCTGCTGCAGGCTCGTCGACGCGCGGAGGCGGACAAGTTCGCGGCCAGCTGGGCAGGCGCCCATCCGCAGGACGCGATGTTCTCGATGTACCTCGGCGATGCCGCGGCCGCGCAGGGCGACCTGGCCGGCGCCGAAGCGCACTACCTCGCCGCGCTGCGGGCGCAACCCGACAGCTCGGCCGTGCTGAACAACCTCGCCTGGGTGATGATGCGCGAGAACAAGCCCGGCGCGCTTGCCTATGCCGAGCGGGCCGTCAAGGCGGATCCTGGGCAGGCAGCGTTCCAGGACACCCTGGCGATGGTGCTGTCGCACGAGCGCCAGCACGCCCGCGCGATCGACATCCAGAAGACCGTCGTCGCCCGGCTGCCGGGCGTGCCGAAATACCGCCTCGATCTGGCCCGCATCTATGTGCAGGCGGGCGACAAGGCCGGCGCCAAGGCCGAGCTGGACCGGCTGGCCAAACTCGGCAACGAGTTCCCCGGGCACGACGAGGTGGCGGCGCTCGCCGCCAGCCTGGGCAAGTTCTGACCCACCCGAAACGACGACGGGCACCCGAGGGTGCCCGTCGTCCGTACAGAACTCCTGGCCGTGTCAGGCGGCCGCTACGCCCGTGCTGACCATGCTCCGCCGGCGCCGCAGGCCGAACGCAGCGCCAGTCAGTGCCACGGCGGCGAGGGCGAGCGACGAGGGCTCCGGGATGCCGTTCGTGGTGCCGATGCCGCAGCCTGTGCCGCAGGACAGTCGATACACGATGTCCGACGTGTCGAGGAACAACGAGCCGTTGGTGACGTCGGGCGAGGTGTAGTCGCCGCGCGTGCCGCCGGTGGCGATCAGCGTGTACGTCGCGGTGCCGCCCGGGCCGGCATCCGGGTCGATCAGGACGATCGTGCCGTTGTTGTTGTTCGCGACGATGTCGCCGTTGAGGCTGTTCGAGCTGGCGATCACGCCGCTGCCGTCGACGGTGCTGAGCAGGGCGTCGCTGTACGACGCGACGACCGCACCGGTGGCGATGTCGTAGGCGGTGAAGCCACCGCCGGTCTCGAGGTAGGCCGTCTTGCCGTCGGGGGACACCGAGACGCCATCGCCGAACGCGCCGTTGATGACGCGGAAGCTCCCCGCGCCGCCATTGGCCAGCGGGTCGATGTCGATCAGCCCGGAACTGCTGGTGGCAATGATGTGACCATTGACCGGATTGCCCCACATGCCCAGGTAGGGGGATGCGCCGACGCCGGTCAGCGCATGGTTGACGCTGCCATCCTTGTTGAACTGCACGAACCGGCCGCTGCCGTCACCGCCGTAGGCCAGGCCGCCGGCCGTGGCATAGGCACTGGTGCTCGAACTGGACGGTGTGCTGGTCAGCGCCGTGGCGGTCGTCTGGCCATCCATATCGTTGAAGGTATAGCGCGTCCCGACCCCGGCGCTGACGATCACCGTATTGAGGCCGCCGGTGGTGTCCATGGCCACGCCGAACGGTCCGCTGCAGCATCCGCTGTTGCCCGGCACCACCGTGGCGAAGTTGCTGAGGGTGAAGCCCAGGCTCATGCCGTCGGCCGTCAGCGTGAGATCCGCGTGAGCGGGCGCCATGACGGCAGCTCCGGCGGCAGCCAGCGCCGCCACCCGCCACTTGAATAAGGATTTCATTCGACCGTCCTCCGACTTTGTGTGGTTGCCCAAGACATTCGCGTCGCGCGAAACCCGCACGCTGCTGCATTCAAGTCGCAGACAAGACCCGAACTGCATCACGGGTGAGGCATGTTATGAGCCTGCGTCGAATGCCCGATACCCCGTGCCCGAGGGGTGGACCACGCGTCATCTAGGGGGTGGGACTACCCTAGGTCTTGAACGGAACGGCAAAGCTGAACGCATCTCGCGCTGCAGTCCTGCAAAGGCCGCGAAATCTGCGTTGCGACCGGGTCCGAACAAGGGCGGGCAGTTGACCGACTCGCGGAGTACGCGATCTCGCATACTGCGATGCCATGTCGTCGGCCGTGCTCCTCAAGCTGCTCGCGATCTTCGTGATCGTCGCGATCGGATGGATCGTCGGCCGGCTCGGCTGGCTGGGCGCGGCCGTCGGCGACGGCGATCCGGCGCGCACGCTGTCGAGCGCGGCCTACTACATCTTCGTGCCGGCCCTGCTGTTCCGCACCACGTCGCGCATCGACCTGCATGCGATGCCGTGGGGCATCCTGATCGCCGTCTTCGTGCCGCTCGCGGCGATGCTGCTGGCGGTCTACGTCTGGCAGCGCCGTGCCGCCACGGCGGACCGGTTGCCGGTCGCGGCGCCCAGCGTGCGGGCGATCACCGCGGCGTTCGGCAACACCGTGCAGGTCGGCATCCCGATGGCGGCGGCGCTGTTCGGCGAGGCGGGCCTCGCGATCCACCTCGCGGTCGTCAGCCTGCATGCGCTGACGCTGCTGACGTTGGCGACCGCGCTGGTCGAGCTCGGCCCTGGCTCGCGCCGAGCGCGCCGAAGGCGGCGCCGGCACGCACCTCGCGGCGACGCTCATGACGACCGCGCGCCGCACGTTGATCCATCCGGTCGTCTTGCCGGTGCTGGCCGGTCTGGCCTGGAACCTCGCAGGCTTCGGCCTGCCGACGGTCGCCGACGAGATCCTGCAGACGCTCGGCCAGGCGGTCGTGCCGCTCTGTCTGGTGCTGATCGGCATGTCGCTGGTGTACTACGGCATCGAAGGCGCGCTGCGCACGGCAATCGAGCTGTCGCTCCTCAAGCTCGTCGTGCTGCCGGCGCTGGTGCTGGCCGCGGCGCACTGGGGCTTCGGCCTCGCCGGGCTGCCGCTCGCGGTGGTCGTGATGCTGGCGGCGCTGCCGATCGGCAGCAATGCGCTGATCTTCGCGCAGCGCTACCGCGCGCTCGAGGCCGAGACCACCGCGGCGACGGTGCTGTCGACGCTCGCGTTCGTGGTCAGCGCGCCGCTCTGGCTGACGGTGCTGGCGCGGCTGTCTTGAGGATAGGAGGACATGACTAGTAGCCGTTCCCTCGGGAGTTTCGGGGCGAAAGCAAGCGGGGGCAACGGGATCTATTGATGTGTTATGCGTAACGTGGCCAATAGTAGTGCGACGATTGCCCAGATCTCTATCGTATTTACTCTGAGGCGGCGACCAGCTCGAACCCGACGATGAAGTTCGCCAAGAGTTATATCCAAATCTCCTGTAGATCGCTCGTGCCGAATATATAGAACAAAGTAGATCGGAAAGAATATGACATCAAATAGTACAGTAAATCGAGCAAATGCTCCCGACGGGGGGGAAAGCACAATAATAGCGGAGATCAGAATAATAAAAATATTCAAGTATAACCACCAAGTCGGCTGATGATCCTTCGACACCATGGCATCTGCTCCATTTATTAACGAGCTACGACTCCTAAGGGGCGTAGCTCAGATTAAGATCTTAGCAAAAGTTCAGTGTGCTTGATAGCAATTTGGATGACAGCCTCCGGCCCCCGTTGTAACGGACTCGTATTCGTACTCCATGATAAAGTCTCCACCAGTGATGCCCATGGTATTTTGGGCGCTCGAGTTTACACCGAATGTGGGTATTGTAGATTTCTCGTAGTTCCCTAGGGGATCGGTTTGCATCTGTGTATAGTCATGATATACTGTCGTGACAAGATTTTGAACAAAGTTCACGGCACTGCTTATGGTGCCACCGACGGCCGGAACAAAGGTGTCGTTGTAGAAGTCGGGCGTGTATTCTTGCATAAGGTAGGTAATGCCCGTTCCAAACCCGTACCCGATACCCCAAGCGGCGATGAGGTTCTTGCCGGCATACATCCCGGTCTCATATACCGCCGCCTGACTGGCCATAGCGCCGACCTGCATGGACCGGAACCCCGAGTAAAGTTGCTCGAGAGTCATACTTACCTGAGGGGTAAACCCAGCCATTATGGCGCCGCCAGATCCCCAGACCGACGCCATGTGTTGAGGCACGCTCAAAGGCATGCCTGCAATTGGGCCAGGATATGCTACGGACACTTTCGCAGCGAAAGATTGCGCCTTCAATGGTGCAACTTCCACAATAGCGCTGTAGACGTTGTCATAGCCGAAGTATCGAGCAACATGTGCGAGATGGGCGCCGTCCAGCCGGGATGCCCAGACTTGCAGTAGCTTACCGGTCCTGCCTGCTGTCGCATTCGAATTTACGTATAGTTGGGCGGTGTGTTCGAGTTCCAGATCGCTTAATTGATCCAGCCATGCCGCCGCCGAATTGGGCGGCATGCTCGCGACATTCTGTTCAATGATCTTCGAATAGTTTCGCTCGATTGCGGCCGGCACATCGCTTGCGCTTACTGCCCCTTCCTCGAAAGCCTTGATCGGATGACTAAGAATATCTCGGGATATGGCGTCGGGAGCCATTTGTGGTGAAGTGTATCTCGAGTTCGACGATGCATAAGCAAAAGGAACGGTAAATATTATAGCAAACGTCACCACAACGTTTTTGATGCGCATTGCAGTTTCCTCGCGGTCAAAGTTGGAATCAGAAAGAGGTATATGCGCAGAAAAACGCCGATAGTGGAAAACATATTTCTTCAGATTTCCGTTTGGTGTTTTATTGAGATAGAATGTAACCTTTTATGTCCTAGTGCCTGTCCATCTGGCAGTGTGCTGCGGCGGCTCCGGTGACCCAAGACTCGAGTGGACTCCGTGTCGGAGGCCTTGCCCCCGCTGATCCCGCCGCAGCGCGAAACGGCGAGGACGAGCGCGCCTATCATTCACGCCGCCCGCACGACAGGCAGTTTCGCAACCTCCGGGAACCACCCATGAAGACGCTACGCGGATCCTTCCCCAACCGGCCGGTGACGGCACTGCTGACCGCGCTGGCGCTGCTCGCCGTCGCCCAGGCGGCCTACGCGGCCAAGACCCTCGTCTACTGCTCCGAAGGCAGCCCCGAAGGCTTCAACCCGCAGTACTACACGACCGGGACGACCTTCGACGCGGTGTCGGTGCCGATGTTCAACCGGCTCGTGCAGTTCGACACCGGCACGACCAACATCGTCCCGGGCCTGGCCGAAAGCTGGACCGCGGCGCCCGACGGCCTCAGCTACACCTTCAAGCTGCGCAAGGGCGTCAAGTTCCACAGCAGCGACAAGTTCAAGCCGACGCGCGACTTCGACGCCGACGACGTGCTGTTCTCGTTCAATCGCATGGCCGACCCGAACAATCCGTATGCCAAGTCGACGCCGGGGACGACCTACGCGTACTACGACGACATGGGGATGAAGGAGATCATCGACCACGTCGAGAAGGTCGATCCGCTGACGGTGAAGTTCGTGCTGAAGAAGCCGGAGGCGCCGTTCCTCGCCGACATCGCGATGGACTTCGCGTCCATCCTGTCGGCCGAATACGCCGAGAAGATGAAGGCGGCCGGCACGCTCGACGTGATCGACCGCGAGCCGATCGGCACCGGCCCGTTCCAGTTCTCGTCGTACCAGAAGGACGCGGTGATCCGCTACAAGGCCTTCGACGGCTACTGGGGCGGCCGGCCGAAGATCGACAACCTCGTGTTCGCGATCACGACCGATGCGTCGGTGCGCTACGCCAAGCTGAAGGCCGGCGAATGCCATGCGATGGCGTTCCCGAAGCCGGCCGACGTGGAGCTGATGAAGAAGGATCCGGCGATCAACCTCCTGTCGCAGCAGGGCCTGAACGTCGGCTACATCGCGTTCAACGTCGAGAAGAAGCCGTTCGACAACAAGCTCGTGCGGCAGGCGTTGAACATGGCGGTCAACAAGAAGGCGATCCTCGACACGGTGTTCCAGGGCGCGGGCCAGCCGGCCAAGAACCCGATCCCGCCGACGCTCTGGTCGTACGACGACAAGATCAAGGACTATCCGTACGACCCGGCGCAGGCCAAGGCGCTGCTGCAGAAGGCGGGCGTCGCGGCCGGTACCGAGGTCGACCTCTGGTACCTGCCGGTCACGCGGCCCTACAACCCGGACGGCAAGCGCATGGCCGAGCTGGTGCAGGCCGACTGGGACAAGGTCGGCATCAAGGCCAAGCTCGTGACCTTCGAATGGGGCGAGTACAGGAAGCGCAGCAAGGTCGGCGAGCAGCAGTCCATCATGTTCGGCTGGTCGGGCGACAACGGCGACCCCGACAACTTCTTCGTGCCGCTGCTCGGCTGCTCGGCGGTGCAGGGCGGCGGCAACGTCTCGCGCTGGTGCAACAAGGAGTTCGAGGACCTGATCCAGAAGGCCAAGACCACGACCAAGCAGGCCGACCGCGCGGCGCTCTACATGAAGGCGCAGGTGATCTTCCATGAAGAGGCGCCATGGATCCCGATCGCGCACTCGGTGCGCTTCGATCCGGTGAGGAAGGAAGTCATCGGCTACAAGATGGATGCGACGGCGCACCATTACTTCGACAAGGTGGATCTGGCGGGCAAGTAGCGCGCGCTCCTTCCCCCTTTCCCGGAGGGAGAGGGGGCCAACCCCAGTGTTCACCTTCCTCCTCAAGCGCCTCGGCCTCGTCGTGCCGACCTTCGTCGGCATCACGCTGCTCGTCTTCGCGCTGATCCGCCTGCTGCCGGGCGATCCGGTGGAAGCGATGTCGGGCGAGCGCGGCATGACGCCCGAGCGCTACCAGCGCCTGGTGCACGAGTTCGGCCTCGACCGGCCGCTCGCGGTGCAGTACGGCGACTATGTCTGGAAGGCGCTGCACGCCGATCTCGGCCGCTCGATCGTCACGCAGGAGCCGATCTTCCGCGAGTTCATGACCTTGTTCCCTGCGACGATCGAGCTGTCGCTGGTCGCGATCCTGTTCGCGTTGATCCTCGGGCTGCCGGCCGGCATCCTGGCCGCGGTCAGGCGCAACACCGTGTGGGACTACTCGGTGATGGGCGCGTCGCTGACCGGCTATTCGATGCCGATCTTCTGGTGGGGCCTGTTGCTGATCCTGACGTTCTCGGTCTGGCTCGGCTGGACGCCGGTGTCGGGCCGCATCGCGATCGAGTACGACATACCGCGCGTCACCGGCTTCATGCTGGTCGACGCGCTGCTGTCGTCGGATGCCGGCGCGTTCCGCAGCGCCTGCTCGCACCTCGTGCTGCCGGGGATCGTGCTCGGCACGATCCCGCTCGCGGTGATCGCGCGCATGACGCGCTCGTCGATGCTCGAGGTGCTGCGCGAGGACTACGTGCGCACCGCGCGCGCCAAGGGCGCCGGCACCTTGCGCGTCGTCGGCATCCATGCGCTGCGCAACGCGCTGATCCCGGTCGTCACGACGATCGGCCTGCAGATGGGCTCGCTGCTCGCCGGCGCGATCCTCACCGAGACGATCTTCTCGTGGCCGGGCATCGGCAAGTGGCTGGTCGAGGCGATCCACCGGCGCGACTATCCGGCGGTGCAGGGCGGCATCCTGTTGTCGGCGACCGTGATCATCGGCGTGAACCTCGTCGTCGACCTGCTCTACGGGCTGATCAATCCGCGGATACGCCACCATGGCTGAAGCCGCCCGGACGATCGCCGCAGCGCCGCCATCGCCGCTCGCCGAGTTGTGGCGCGACTTCAAGCGCAGCCGCGGCGCGATGCTCGGGCTCTTCGTCGTCGTGGCGCTGGTGCTCGTCGCCGTGCTCGCCGACGTGATCGCGCCGTATTCGCCGATCGAGCAGTTCCAGGAGTCGGCGCTGAAGCCGCCGTCGCTGCAGCCGGTCTCCGGCCATGTGTTCCTGCTCGGCACCGATCCGGTCGGGCGCGATCAGCTCTCGCGGTTGATCCACGGCACGCGGCTGTCGTTGCTGATCGGGCTGGTGGCGGTCGGCCTGTCGTTGTTCGGCGGCGTGCTGCTCGGGCTGGCGGCGGGCTTCTACCGCGGCGCGGTCGAGTTCTCGATCCTGCGCCTGATGGACATCATGCTCGCGCTGCCCAGCCTGCTGCTCGCGGTCGCGGTCGTCGCGATCCTCGGGCCGGGACTGATGAACGCGATGTATGCGATCGCGATCGTGATGCTGCCGCACTACGTGCGCCTGACGCGCGCCGCGGTGGTGGGCGAGCTGACGAAGGACTACGTGCAGGCATCGCGCCTCGCCGGTGCCGGCACGTTGCGGCTGATGTTCGACACCGTGCTGCCGAACTGCGCCGCGCCGCTGATCGTGCAGGCGACGCTGGGCTTCTCGAGCGCGATCCTCGATGCGGCGGCGCTCGGCTTCCTCGGCCTCGGTGCGCAGCCGCCGACGCCCGAATGGGGCTCGATGCTCGCGAGCGCCCTCGAGTTCATCCAGAGCGCCTGGTGGGTCGTGACCTTGCCGGGCCTCGCGATCCTGATCACGGTGCTGGCGTTCAACCTGATGGGCGACGGCTTGCGCGATGCGCTCGATCCTAGGTTGAAGCGGTGACCGCCATGCCGCTGCTGGAAGTCCAGGACCTCAACGTCGAATTCGGCGCGTTCCGTGCCGTCGACAACGTCAGCCTGCATGTCGATGCGGGCGAGGTGCTGGGCATCGTCGGCGAATCCGGGTCGGGCAAGAGCGTGAGCGCGCTCGCGCTGATGGGCCTGATCGACGAGCCGGGCCGCGTGCGCGCCGCGCGCCTCGCGTTCGACGGTCGCGATCTGCTGGCGATGCCGCTGAAGGAGCGCCGTGCGATGCTCGGCCGCGACATCGCGATGATCTTCCAGGATCCGATGGCGAGCCTGAACCCGTGCTTCACGGTCGCGTTCCAGCTCGTCGAGGCGCTGCGCTTGCACGAGCGCGGCTCGGCGAAGGCGCTGCGGGCGCGTGCGCTCGAATTGCTGCGCGCGGTCGAGATCCCGGATGCCGAGCGCCGCCTCGACGCCTATCCGCACCAGCTCTCGGGCGGCATGAGTCAGCGCGTGATGGTCGCGATGGCGCTGGCGTGCAACCCGCGCCTGCTGATCGCCGACGAGCCGACCACGGCGCTCGACGTGACGATCCAGGCGCAGATGCTCGCGCTGCTGATGAAGCTGCAGCGCGAGCGCGGCATGGCGCTGGTGCTGATCACGCACGATCTGGGCGTCGTCGCCGAAGTCGCGCAGCGCGTGCTCGTGATGTATGCGGGCGAGGTGGTCGAGACGGCCGGCGTGCCGCAGATCTTCGACGCGCCGCGCCATCCGTACACCGAGGCGCTGCTGGCCGCGCTGCCCGAGCACAACCTCGGCCGGCGCCGGCTGCGCTCGATGCCGGGCATGGTTCCGGGCGCGCTCGACCGGCCGTCCGGCTGCCTGCTGTCGCCGCGCTGTCCCTACGTGCAGCCGAAGTGCCGTGCCGAACGGCCCGCGCTCGACGGCGATGCCGGTGCGCAGGCGCGCTGCTACTTCCCGTTGCGCGCGGTGGATGCGGCGGGGCAGGTGGCATGAGGACCGGACGATGACCGACGCCGTCGCCGATCGCACCCTCGAAGCGCAGGCGCTCGCGAAGCACTACGCGGTCTCGACCGGCTACTTCAAGCCCAAGGCCACGGTACGCGCGCTCGATGGCGTGTCGTTCACGCTGGCCGCCGGCCGCACGCTCGCGGTGGTCGGCGAATCGGGCTGCGGCAAGAGCACCTTGGCGCGCCAGCTCGTGCTGATCGAAGCGCCGAGTGCCGGACGCCTGCTGCTCGACGGCGACGACGTCACGCTGCATGCGGGTGCGACGCCCGACCGGCGCCTGCGCCAGCGCATCCAGATGGTGTTCCAGAACCCGTATGCGAGCCTCAACCCGCGCAAGAAGATCGGCGGCGCGCTCGAGGAGCCGCTCGTCATCAACACGCCCATGCCGGCGCCCGATCGGCGCGAGCGCGCGCGGTCGATGATGGCGCGCGTCGGCCTGCGGCCCGAGCAGCTCGACCGCTATCCGCACATGTTCTCCGGCGGCCAGCGCCAGCGCATCGCGATCGCGCGTGCGCTGATGCTCGAGCCCGAGTTCGTCGTGCTCGACGAGCCGGTGTCGGCGCTCGACGTGTCGATCCAGGCGCAGGTGCTGAACCTCTTGATGGACCTGCAGCAGGAGACGCGCGTCGGCTACGTCTTCATCTCGCACAACCTCGCGGTCGTCGAGCTGATCGCCGATGACGTGATGGTGATGTACCTCGGCAAGTCGGTCGAGCGTGCGCCCAAGCCGCTGCTGTTCTCGAGGCCGCGCCATCCGTACACGCGCGCCTTGCTCGCGAGCACGCCGCGCATCGATGCGAAGGCGCGGCGCGCCCGCCTGATGCTGGCGGGCGAGCTGCCGTCGCCGCTCGCGCCGCCGCCCGGCTGCGCGTTCCATCGGCGCTGTCCGCATGCGATCGAGCGCTGCAAGGTCGAGGTGCCGCTGCTCGAGGACAGCGGCGACGGGCAACTCGTCGCCTGCCATCGCTGGCGCGAGATCGGCTGAGGCTTGCTAGAGCGGCGCGCGCGTCGCGTACTCGCGCAGCGCCGTCATCAGGTCGGCCCACCACAGCGCGGTGACGCGGATGAACTTGGCTTCGGCGTGGCCATGGCGCACCGGATGGTCGAGGCGGATGCGGCTCCAGCCGCGGTGCGTGACGGTCAGCCGCGTGCCGCCCGACGCGCCGGGCTCGAACAGCGCCTCGACCTCGGTCGCCTCGTCGGGAGCGAAGTTGACCGCGCGCCAACTGAACACCAGTCGATGCGGCGGTTCCCACACCGAGACGCGGCCGATCTCGAACACCGTCTCGTGCGCACCGTCGCCCTCGGATTCGAAGATGCGGCCGCCCGGCCCGGGCTCGATGAACAGCATGCCGCGCACGCTGGCGCTGCTGCGGAAGCGCGGGCCGCGCCGCCACCAGATGTCGATGTCTTCGGTGAAGAGTTCGAACGCCCGCGCCGGTGTCACCGCGAGCGCCACGGTCACGGTCGCCTGATCGCCCGGCGCATGGTTGCCGGTCATGTTTGTCCCTCGTCGGTTGCGCGCGGCCTGCGCGATCGCCGGATTCAGCGCCGCTGCTTGTCGGTCGTTGTCGCCTGCGCGTGCGCCTGCAATGACGCAAGCTGATCTTCCCAGAAAGACTGGACTTCGGACAGCCAGTCGCGCAGGTTCGCGAAGGCTTCGGGGCGCAACCGGTAAAGGCGCACGCGTGCGTCCTCTTCGACCGCGTCATCGACGATCAGGCCGCTCTTGCGCAGCACCTTCAGATGGCGGCTCAGCGCCGGCGCGGTCATCGCGAGCGCCTCGGCGAGTTCGCCCGCGCGATGCGGCCGCTCGCGCAGCCGTTCGACGACCGCGAGGCGGACCGGGTCGGAGAGCGCCGCGAAGGTCTCGTGATGGCCGCTGCGCGCGGCCGGCCGCGCCCGCGCACGCTTCACGGATGCGGGTCGCGCAGGCGCTGGGTGAACCACCAGAGATGCCCCTCGGGATCGACCGCCCCGTAGCTGCGGTCGGCCCAGTAGTCTTCGCCATAGTCGTGCACCGACGGCTCGTCGACGATGCGCGCACCGGCGGCGCGCGCCGCCTCGCAATGCGCATCGACGTCGTCGACGTAGAGCATCAACCCTTGCGTGTTGCAGCGTGCGCCGAGAGGACTGAGCCGGTCGATGCCATAGCGCGCATCGGGCCCGGCCTTCTCGGACGCGACCATCAGGACCGCCTCGCCGTAGGTCAGTTCGCTGTGCTCGATGCGGCCGGGCGCGCCTTCGACCTTCAGGCGCAGCTCGAAGCCGTAGGCGCGACACAGCCAGTCGATCATCGGGCCGGCGTCGCGGTAGTAGAGGCTGGCCGACAGGCGCGGCCAGCCGGCGGGGGAGGGCTTCATCGCGGACTCCTGCAACTGGTTGATTGGCGAATCTTAGAATATTTAACTCAATCGTCAAGTAAATGACTGAGGAGAGATGCAGCGCGGCGCAAGTTCCGGCCCGCGCCCGGCCGGCACGCTTTTGCGACAATCGCCCGATGACCGCACACGATCTGCAAGCCACGCTCGCCCACATGGGCGCCGAGGCGCGCGCCGCGAGCGCCCGCATGGCCGCGTCGTCGGTGGCCCAGCGCAATGCCGCGCTGCATGCGCTGGCGCGTCGCCTGCGCGCCGAGCGCGGCGCGCTGCAGGCCGCCAATGCGGAAGACGTCGCCGGCGCCGAAGCGGCCGGCCTGGCCGCGCCGCTCGTCGACCGGCTGCGCCTGGGCGACCGCGCGATCGAGACCGTCGCCGCCGGCTGCGAGCAGATCGCCGCGATGCCCGATCCGATCGGCGAGATCAGCGGGCTCGTCGAGCAGCCGAGCGGCATCCGCGTCGGCCGCATGCGCGTGCCGCTCGGCGTGTTCGGCATGATCTACGAGAGCCGGCCCAACGTGACGATCGAGGCGGCGTCGCTCGCGATCAAGAGCGGCAATGCCTGCATCCTGCGCGGCGGCTCCGAGGCGATCCGCTCGAACCTCGCGCTCTGGCGCCTCGTGCAGGACGCGCTCGCCGAAGCCGGCTTGCCGCCCGCCGCGGTGCAACTGGTGCAGACGACCGACCGCGCGATGGTCGGCCTGCTGGTCGCGGCGCCCGAGGCGATCGACGTGATCATTCCGCGCGGCGGCAAGGGGCTGATCGAGCGCATCGCGCGCGAGGCGCGCGTGCCGGTGATCAAGCACCTCGACGGCAACTGCCACGTCTACGTCGACGCGAGCGCCGACCTCGAGATGGCGCTCGCCGTGACCGACAACGCGAAGACGCAGAAATACAGCCCGTGCAACGCGGCCGAGTCGCTGCTCGTGCATGCCGACGTCGCGCCGGCGTTCCTGCCGCGCATCGGCGCGGTCTTCGCTGCGAAGGACGTCGAAATGCGGGCCGACCCGGGCGCGCTGGCGTGGCTGCGCGACGTGCCGGGCGCGCGGCTGGTGCCCGCCGCCGAAAGCGACTGGAGCGAGGAGTACCTTGCGCCCATCATCAGCGTGAAGGTGGTCGGCTCGCTCGACGAGGCGATCGGCCACATCAACCGCTACGGTTCGCACCACACCGACGCGATCCTGACCGACAGCCATGCGAGCGCGACGCGCTTCCTGCGCGAGGTCGACTCGGCCAGCGTGATGGTCAACGCCAGCACGCGCTTCGCCGACGGTTTCGAATACGGCCTGGGCGCGGAGATCGGCATCAGCACCGACAAGTTTCACGCGCGCGGGCCGGTCGGGCTCGAAGGGCTGACGTCGCAGAAGTGGGTCGTGCTGGGACGCGGCGAAGTGCGCCGTTGAGGCGCCGGAGCGAGGCGCCTATGAAATTGCGCAGCGCAGGCGACTCGACTCAGGGGCCTCCAGGCCTTCCGCGAAGTGAATGCCTCTCAGCCCCTGAGTCCATGGCCGATCCGCGCCGCGCCCTCGTGCTGTACTCGGGCGGGCAGGATTCGACCGTCTGCCTGGCTTGGGCGCTCGAACGCTACGCGCATGTCGAGACCATCGGCTTCGACTATCGCCAGCGCCATGCCGTCGAGCTCGAATGCCGGCTCGACGTGCGCCATGCGCTGGTCGCGGCGTTTCCGCGCTGGGCCGCGCGGCTCGGCCAGGATCACCTGCTCGACCTCGCGCTGCTCGGCCGGATCTCCGATACCGCGCTGACCGACGCGCGCGCGATCGAGATGAGCGCGAACGGGTTGCCGAACACCTTCGTGCCGGCGCGCAACCTGCTGTTCTTCACGTTCGCCGCCTCGGTCGCCCATCGGCGCGGCCTGAGCGTGCTGGTCGGCGGCATGTGCGAGACCGACTACTCCGGCTACCCGGACTGTCGCGACAACACGCTGAAGGCGCTGCAGGTCGCGATCAGCCTCGGGCTCGACGCGCCGATGACCATCGAGACGCCGCTGATGTGGGTCGACAAGGCGGCAACCTGGGCGCTCGCCGACACGCTCGGCGGTGCGGCCTTCGTCGACCTGATCGTCGAGCGCACCCACTCCTGCTATCTCGGCGACCGCACGCGGCGCCACCCCTGGGGACGCGGCTGCGGCGCCTGCCCGGCCTGCGAGCTGCGCCGCGCAGGCTACGCGCAGTGGCAGGCGGCGCGCGCGGACCGCTGAGCGGCGGCGCCCAGCCACGGTTCCAAGGCTTGCGCGCCGGGCGGCGTGAGCTGCAGCGCGCGCGAGCCGGCGGTGCGGCGCAGCCAGTCGCGCTCGAGGCCGAGCTCGAACAGCGCGACCGCCAGGCTGCCGGCCAGATGATCGCGCCGCTCCGACCAGTCGAAGCAGGCGTGCGCGAAGCGGCGCGTGTCCGTCGCGTCGTCGCCTTGCGGCAGCGCGACGCCGAGCGCCGCGAGCTCGTCGCGGCCGCGGCTGCTCAATGCATAGTGGCCGCCGCTCGGCACCAGCGTCTCGCGCACGAGCAGGCCTTCGAACAGCGCCACGCCGAGTTCGCCGGCGACATGGCTGTAGCAGGTGCGCGCTGCCTTCAGCGGCCGGTACGCGCCGCGTGCCCATTTGTCGTCGTGCGCGCTGCGTTCGGCGACGAACGACAGCGCCTCCAGCACCTTGGCGACCTCGGCGTCGGCCAGCCGCAGGTAGCGGTGGCGCCCCTGGCTGCGCAGCACGACGAGTTCGGCATCGATCAGCTTGGCGATGTGCGCGCTCGCCGCCGACGCGCCGATGCCGGCGGCCGCGGCCAGTTCGCCCGCGGCGAGGTACTGCCCGCCCATCAGCGCGGCCAGCATGCGTGCCCGGGTCGGGTCGCCGATCATCGCGGCGACTTTCGCGAAGCGGGGTTCGGGCGCAGGGGATGGCATCGTGGTCTCCAAAAGGATCAGGCGAGCGCGGCCAGACCGCGCAGTGCCAGGTAGGTTCCGAGCGCGAGCAGGCCGCAGAAGAAGACGCGCTTGAAGGTCTCCGGTTCGACGCGCCGGCGCAGCCGGGTGCCGGCTGCCATGCCGGCGAGCGCCGGCACCAGGGCGAGCAGCGAGCTGCCGATCGTCGACGGCGGCAGCGCACCGCCGCGCCCGAGGCTGGCGCCGAGCGCGACCGTCGCGACCAGGAAGGCGAGGCCGAGCGCGCGGACCAGGTCGTCCTTCGCCAGGCCGAGCGCTTGCAGGTAGGGCACCGCCGGGATCACGAAGACCCCGGTCGCGGCGGTCACGAGCCCGGTCGATACGCCGACCAGCGGCGCCAGCCAGGGCTCGTGCGCCGGCGCCACCTTCCAGCGAAAGCGCAGCAGGCCGAGCACCGCATAGACGACGAGTGCCACGCCGAGCCCGGCGCCGGCCCACGCTGCGCCGGTACCCTGCGTCGCGGTGAGCGCGCCGGCGCCCCACCAAACGCCGGCGCAGATGCCGACGAGCAAGGTCGCCAGGCGGCGCAGCAGCGCGAAGAAGCCGGCGCCGCCGATCTGCCAGACGTTGGTGACGAGCGACGGCACCACCAGCAGTGCGGCGGCTTGACCCGGTGGCATCGCGAGGCTGAGCAAGCCCATCGTGATCGTCGGCAGCCCGAGGCCGACGACGCCCTTGACGAAGCCGCCGAGCACGAACACCGCGGCCACCGAGAGTGCATGGAGGAATGGCGTGCTGAGCATGGCCGAAGACGCAGGTGATACAGGGCCTCCATCGTCGACCCGCGCCGCGCGCCGACGTTACGCTGCGCAGCGTAATGTCTGTCGCGGGCGCCGTTGCGCTGCCGGCACGCCGGTGACGTCTTGTAGCGGCTTGCCTCCCCTGCTCTGGCGTAGAGTGGCGGCGCGACGGGAAAGCGTCCCGGGCGTGGCGCTGCGCCGGCGAAATGATCCGGCGCTCATGGGGTTGGGGAATGGGGTGAGCAAGACGCAGATCGCCTATTGCGCCATCGCGGCGCTGCTGGTGTTCTGGGCCGTTGGGGCGCACAACCGGCTGGTGCGGTTGCGCAGTGCGCTCGTGCAGCAGTTCGGCCCGTTCAGCGAGCAGTGCGCGCAGCGCCATGCGCTGCTGCAGCAGCAGGTCGATGCGCTGCTGCCCGTGCTGCCGGCCGCCACGCCGCGCATCGATTCGCTGCGCGCCGCCTGCCTGCAGGTTCAGGCGGCTTGCCAGCATGCGCGCGCGCGGCCCGGCGCGGCCGGCGCGATCACCAGTCTGCGTCTGGCCGAGGACATCCTGGCCGAGGCGCGCGCACGGTTGCCGGTGCAACGCGTGGTCGGCGCCGAGTTGCCCGAGCTGAGCCGCGACCTGGCGCAGGTCGACACGACGCTCGTCTTCGCGCGGCGCCAGTTCAACGATGCGGTGCAGGCCTACAACGATGCAGCGCGCCAGTTTCCGACGCGGCTGATCTCGGCGCTGTTCGGGTTTCGCGCCGCCGGCGCGCTGTGATGGCGGTCGATACCTTGACCGGGCTGTCCGCATCGCGCGAGCGGGAACGGGAAGCGCTCGATCGCCTGTCGCGCGTGCATGGGCCGGGCGAGCTGCATGCGGCGCTGCTCGCATTGCTGCTGCCGCTGTCGCCGGCGGCGTCGGCCAACGAGGCCTGGTACACCGAGACCGAAGGCGTCGCTACCGCGACCGCGTTGCGCCACGAGGTCGTCGCGCTCGGCGGGCCGGCGCGGCTGCCGTGTTTCGAGCAATTGCTCGAGCGCATGGCCAAGCATCCGCTCGCGGTGCGCCAGACGCTGCTCGAGTCGACCCGGCGCCTGATGCGCGCGACCGGGACGCTCCGTCCCATCGATCGGCTGCACTGGCTGGTGATGCGGTTGCGCCTCGGCGAGCGTGCGCAGTTCGGTGCGCGCGTACCTTCGGGTGCCGACCTCGACCAGCTCGGCGAGATCGAAGTCCACGCGGTGGCGCGCTACAGCGCCTATTTGTCGCGCATGGTGCCGGGTACCGACGATCCCGACGCCGGCGACGACTGGTATGCCGGCGTGATGGCGCCGTGGCAGGCGCGCGGCATCGTGCCCGAGCGGCGCTATCCGGATGCCGACGCGCTGGTCCAGGCGTTGCAGGAGCTGCAGGCGCTGCCGTGGATGCTGCGGCCTGCGCTGGTGCGAGGCTGGACGAGCGCGGCGCTGCGCCATGCGCGCCATGGCCGGCTGCTCGACAGCGCCGCCGACGCGCTGTATCTGACCGCCGCGCTGCTCGACTCGCCGCTGCCGCCGGACCTGGCGCGCCACTACGCGCCGATGCTGCAGAGCGGCCCGCGATGAGACGGGCGCTGCTGGCGGCGGCGCTCGGCGGCGTCGTCGCGACGGCGCATGCGGACGGGTCGGCCGAGCTGCGCCTGAGGAGCCTCGCCGCGACCTGCGCCGGCTGCCACGGCACCGACGGCCGCGCCGCGGCCGATGCGACGCTGCCGGCGCTCGCCGGCATGGACGCCGCGGTGCTGGCCGAACGCATGCGCGCCTTCAAGGCCGGCACGCGCCCGGGCACCGTGATGCCGCAAATCGCCAAAGGCTACAGCGACGCGCAGATCGCCGCGCTCGCCGGCTACTTCGCGGCCCGGCCCGCTGCGCGTCCATGAGCCACGGCGGACCGCGGCGTCGCACCGTGCTCGGCCTGGCTGCCGCGCTGGCGGGCGGCGCGCTCGCCGGCTGCGCGGGCCGTCCCGCGATCCCGGTGCGGACGCGGGTCGTCGTGGTCGGCGGCGGCTACGGCGGCGCGACCGCTGCCAAGTACCTGCGCCTCTATTCCGAAGGACGCATCGAGGTCGTGCTCGTCGAGCCCGACGAGACCTTCGTCTCCTGCCCGATGTCCAACCTCGTCGTCCACGGCAGCCGGACGCTCGCCGACATCAGCCGGCCGTACGGCACGCTCGAGCGCGTGCATGGCGTGCGGCGCGTCCGCGACCGCGTGACCGCGATCGATGTCGAGCGCCGCGTGGCGCGTCTCGCGGCAGGCGACGACCTGCGCTGGGACAAGCTGGTGCTCGCGCCGGGTGTCGAGATGATGTGGGACAGCGTCGAAGGCCTGCAGGCCGCGAACCGCGCCGGCCGCATCGTGCAGGCGTGGTCGCCCGGCGAAGAGACCATGGTGTTGCGCCGCCAGCTCGTAGCGATGCGCGACGGCGGCGTCTATGCGATCGCCATCCCCGAGATCCCGTACCGCTGCCCGCCCGGGCCGTACGAGCGGGCCTGCCTGGTGGCCGACTACTTCAAGCGTGCCAAGCCGCGCTCCAAGGTGCTGGTGCTCGACGCCAACGAGGACGTGACGAGCAAGGGACCGCTCTTCAAGCGCGCCTGGGCCGAGCGCTATGCCGGCATCGTCGAGTACCGGCCGCAGTACAAGGCGACCGGCGTGGATGCGGCCGCCGGTATCGTCCGGTTCGAGGTGCAGGACGACGTGAAGGCCGACGTCCTGAACGTGCTGCCCGACATGCGCGCCGGCAGGGTCGCGGTGGCCGCGGGCCTCGCGAACTCGAACCAGCGCTGGTGCAACGTCGACTGGCTCAACTTCGAGTCGACCGCGGCGCGCCATGTGCACGTGCTGGGCGATGCCTTGCAGATCGCGCCGCTGATGCCCAAGAGCGGCCACATGGCCAACAGCCACGCGAAGGCGGCGGCTGCGGCGATCGTCGCCGAGCTGGCCGGCTGGGAGCCCGACCCGCATCCGATGCTCGCCAACACCTGCTACAGCTTCGTCGACCCGGACGAGGCGGTGCACATCGCGAGCGTGCACGAGTACGTCGCTGCCGACCGCACGTACAAGCCGGTGGCGGGATCGGGCGGGCTGTCGAGCGCGCCGAGCGCGGCCGAAGGGCGCATCGCCTGGGGCTGGGCGCACGCGATCTGGGACGACATGCTCGGATGATGGTCGAGGCACGCGGCAGAATGCCGACCAGTGAATTCAGAAGTACGCGGAGATCGATCGATGGCTACGGCAAGACGCGCGGGTCTCATGGCCGGCATGACGCTGCTCGGTGCGCTGGCGGCGTGCGGGTCCAATCCCTCCGTGCCGCTCGGGCCCAAGCCCGCGGAGGTGCTCGGCCGCACGGTCACGCTGACCCCGGAGAATGCCGGCACCACCGTCACGTTGACGATGGACCAGCAGCTGATGGTGCGCCTGCCCGAAGAGCCGGCACGCAACATGCGCTGGGAGCGCGACAACACGTCGGCCTATGCCGACCGCGGCGTGGTGAGCGCGCGCTCAGGCGACCCGGGCTTCGAGCGCGAGCGGATCGATACCAACACCTTCGGCGCGGCCGGCTTCGACGTCTGGGTGTTCCGCCCGAAGGCGGCCGGCCAGCAGACCTTGCGCTTCGAGTACCGGCGGGCCGGTCAGGTCGGCATGGCCGAGCAATCGGTGACCTACACCGTCACCGTCAAGTGACCGACGTCACGGCAATGCCCATGATCGTGGGATGACTGGCGCAAACCCTCGCTGACATTCCCGCCTCTCTCGGCCTAGCATCGAAGCCTCGCAGTTGCGCGCCCCGCGCGCCCGGGCTTTGCGCTGCCCATCCGGCGGCCCGAGAGTCCGGAAGAGAACGCGTTGCAAGCTACCGACATCAAAGACCCCGACTACTTTCACAAGGTCGTCGATTGCCAATGGGCCTGCCCGGCCCACACCCCGGTTCCCGAATACATCCGCCTGATCGCGGCCGGGCGCTACACCGACGCCTATCTCGTCAACTGGAAGTCCAACGTCTTCCCCGGCATCCTCGGCCGAACCTGCGACCGGCCGTGCGAGCCGGCCTGCCGGCGCGGTCGCGTCGAGGAGGCGCAGGCCGCCAAGCCCGAGCCGGTCGCGATCTGCCGGCTGAAGCGCGTCACCGCCGACTTCAAGGACGACGACATCACGAACCGCCTGCCGCGTCCGGCGCTGCATAGGAACGGCAAGCGCATCGCCTGCGTCGGCGCCGGTCCGGCCGCGCTGACGGTGGCGCGCGACCTCGCGCCGCTCGGCTATGCGGTGACGGTGTTCGACGGCGACGCCAAGGCCGGCGGCATGATCCGCTCGCAGATCCCGCGCTTCCGCTTGCCCGAGGAAGTCATCGACGAGGAGACCGGCTACGTGCTGAACCTCAGCGTCGAGTTCCGCGGCGGAACGCGCATCGAGTCGATGCGGGCGCTGCTCGACCAGGGCTACGACGCCGTCTTCGTCGGCTCCGGCGCGCCGCGCGGCCGCGACCTGCACATCCCGGGCCGCGACGAGGCGGCGGCGCACATCCACATCGGCATCGACTGGCTGTCGTCGGTCTCGTTCGGCCACACGACGCACATCGGCAAGCGCGTCATCGTGCTCGGCGGCGGCAACACCGCGATGGACTGCTGCCGCAGCGCCAAGCGCCTCGGCGGCACCGACGTCAAGGTGATCGTGCGCTCGCCGTTCGACGAGATGAAGGCGTCGCCGTGGGAGAAGGAAGACGCGGCGCACGAGAACATCCCGATCCTCGACTGCCTCGTGCCCAAGGCCTTCCTGCACGAGGCGAGCGGCAAGCTGACCGGCATGCGCTTCGAGAAGGTGAAGGCGGTGCGCGACGAGCGCGGCCGGCGCCGGCTCGTGCCGACCGGCGAGCCCGAGCAGACCTTCGAATGCGACGAGGTGCTGGTCGCGGTCGGCCAGGAGAACGCGTTCCCGTGGATCGAGCGCGATGCCGGCGTCGACTTCAACGAGCACGGCATGCCGGTGCTCGACGAGGTCACGCTGCAGTCGACGCGGCCCAACGTGTTCTTCGGCGGCGATGCCGCGCTCGGCCCGAAGAACATCATCTGGGCGGTCGCCCAAGGCCATGCGGCGGCGATCTCGATCGACAAGTTCCTGCACGGCGAGGACGTGCGCGAGCGTCCGGCGCCCGGCGTCACGCTGGTCTCGCAGAAGATGGGCATCCACGAGTGGACCTACGACAACGCCGTCAGCAACGACCTGCGCCACAAGGTGCCGTGGCGCGATGTCAATGCGGCGCTGCGCAGCATCAAGGTCGAGGTCGAGCTCGGCTTCGACGTGAAGGCGGCGTGGAACGAGGCCCAGCGCTGCCTGAACTGCGACGTCGAGACGGTGTTCGCGACCGGCCAGTGCATCGAATGCGATGCCTGCGTCGACATCTGCCCGACCGACTGCATCACGTTCACCGACAACGGCGACGAAGCCGACTTGCGCACGCGCCTGCGTGCGCCGGCGCGCCATGCCGACCAGTCGCTCTATGTCTCGAGCGCGCTGAAGACCGGCCGCGTGATGGTGAAGGACGAGGACGTCTGCCTGCACTGCGGCCTGTGCGCCGAGCGCTGTCCGACGGGCGCGTGGGACATGCAGAAGTTCCTGATCGACCTGACGCAAGCGGGGCGGGGCTGCCGCGCGCATCTACCGAAGGCGGCGTGACATGGCCAAGAGCAAGCATCGCATCGAGGCCGTCAACGACTTCGTCGTCAAGTTCGCCAACGTCAACGGCTCGGGCTCGGCATCGGCCAACGAGATGTTCGCGCGCAGCATCCTGCGCATGGGCGTGCCGGTCAGCCCGCGCAACATCTTCCCGAGCAACATCCAGGGCCTGCCGACGTGGTACGAGGTGCGCGTCAGCGAGCACGGCTGGCTCGGCCGGCGCGGCGGCTGCGACCTGATGGTCGCGATGAACCCGCAGACCTTCGACAAGGACGTCGCCGAGATAGAGCCCGGCGGCTACCTGATGTACGACAGCAGCAAGCCGCTGCCTGCATCGATGCAGCGCGACGACATCAACCTGCTCGGCGTGCCGCTGACCGATCTCTGCGCGACGCGCTACACCGATCCGCGCGAGCGCCAGCTGTTGAAGAACATCGTCTATGTCGGCGTGCTCGCCGCGATGCTCGGCATCGAGCCCGAGGTCATCGCGGCGCTGCTCGGCCAGCAGTACCAGGGCAAGGTCAAGCTGATCCAGCCGAACCTCGATGCGTTCATGATGGGCCTGCACCACGGCGAGGAATACCTCGGCGACGTGCTCGGCCTCGCCATCCAGCGGCGCGATGCCGTCGGCAAACGCATCTTCGTTGAAGGCAACGCGGCCACCGCGCTCGGCTGCGTGTACGGCGGCGCAACGGTGTGCGCCTGGTATCCGATCACGCCGAGTTCGTCGGTCGCCGAGGCGTTCCAGAAGTACTGCACCAAGTACCGCACCGACCGCGCGACCGGCGAGCACCGCTATGCCATCGTGCAGGCCGAGGACGAGATCGCGTCGATCGGCATGGTCACCGGCGCGGGCTGGAACGGCGCGCGTGCGTTCACCGCGACGTCGGGCCCGGGCGTGTCGCTGATGACGGAGTTCATCGGCCTGGCGTACTTCGCCGAGATTCCGGTGACGATCGTCGACGTGCAGCGCGGCGGCCCCTCGACCGGCATGCCGACGCGCACGCAACAGGCCGACCTGATCTCGTGCGCCTATGCGTCGCACGGCGAC
Source organism: Pseudomonadota bacterium (assembly GCA_018241265.1). Lineage (GTDB taxonomy): Bacteria > Pseudomonadota > Gammaproteobacteria > Burkholderiales > Burkholderiaceae_C > JAFEEF01. The sequence goes on from JAFEEF010000050.1 coordinate 64,378, forward strand.
ACCAAGCACGTGCTGCTGCTGCCGGAGGATCCGAAGGAATGCTTCGAGTTCGCCGCGAAGTCGCTGGATCTCGCCGATCGTTTGCAGACGCCGATCTTCCTGATGACCGATCTCGACATCGGCATGAACCATCGCCTCTGCGAGCCGCTCGAGTGGGACGACGCGACGACCTACGACCGCGGAAAGGTGATGACCGCGGCCGATCTCGACGCCGGGCGCGACTTCGGCCGTTACCTCGACGTCGACGGCGACGGCATTCCGTACCGCACCTATCCCGGCACGCACAAGGAGAAGGGCGCCTACTTCACGCGCGGCACGACGCGCGATGCCTATGCGCGCTATTCGGAAGCCGGCCCGGACTATCTCTACAACGTCCAGCGCCTGCTGAAGAAGTTCGAGACCGCCAAGACGCTGGTGCCGCAGCCGGTCGCGCGCAGCGCGGCGCGGCCGACGCGCCTCGGCGTCATCTACTACGGATCGACCAGCCCGGCGATGGCCGAGGCCGTCGAATCGCTGCAGGCGCAGGGCATCCATGTCGACACCTTGCGGGTGCGGGCGTTCCCGTTCCCGGATGCGGTCGATCGCTTCATCGCGGCGCACGAGACGGTGTTCGTCGTCGAGCAGAACCGCGACGCGCAGCTGCGCACGCTGATCGTCAACGAGCAGGAAGTCGACCCGGCGCGGCTCGTGGCGGTACTGCACTACGACGGCACGCCGATCACCGCGCGCTTCATCGTCGGCGAGATCGCCGGGCACGTGCGGGCGCACAACGTCGAGCCGATCACGAAGAAGGGGCAGGCGGCTTGAGGTCGCCGGCGCACGCATGACCTACCTCGCCAAACCCAAGCTCCGCCATCCGACGCTGCCGCAGAACAAGCTCGGCTACACGCGGCGCGACTACGAAGGCAAGATCTCGACCTTGTGCGCCGGTTGCGGCCATGACTCGATCTCGGCGGCGCTGATCCACGCGTGCTGGGAGCTCGAGATCGAGCCGCACCGCGTCGCCAAGCTGTCGGGCATCGGCTGCTCGAGCAAGACGCCCGACTACTTCCTCGGCAACTCGCACGGCTTCAACACCGTGCACGGCCGCATGCCGTCGGTGCTGACCGGCGCCAACCTCGCGAACCGCGACCTCATCTACCTCGGCGTCTCGGGCGACGGCGATTCCGCATCGATCGGCCTCGGCCAGTTCGCGCATGCGATGCGGCGCGGCGTGAACATGACCTACATCGTCGAGAACAACGGCGTCTACGGCCTGACCAAAGGCCAGTTCTCGGCCACCGCCGACCAGGGCAGCAAGAGCAAGAAGGGCGTCGTCAACACCGACAACGCGATCGACCTCGTCGCGCTCGGCCTGCAGCTCGGCGCGAGCTACGTGGCGCGCAGCTTCTCGGGCGACAAGCAGCAGCTGGTGCCGCTGATCAAGGGCGCGCTGCGCCACCGCGGCGCGGCGCTGATCGACGTGATCAGCCCGTGCGTCGCCTTCAACAACCACGCCGGCAGCACCAAGAGCTACGACTACGTGCGCGCCCACAACGAAGCGGTGAACCGGCTCGACTTCATGCCCAGCCGCGATGCGATCACCGCGATGTACGAGCCGGGCGAGGTGGTCGAAGTGCAGCAGCACGACGGCAGCCTGCTGCGCCTGCGCAAGCTCGCCGAAGGCTACGACCCCGGCGATCGCGTGGCCGCACTGGCGCACATCGCGGCACACGAGGCGCGCGGCGAGATCCTCACCGGCCTGCTCTATGTCGATGCCACGGCCGGCGATCTGCACGAGCACCTGCAGACCGCGGCCACGCCGCTCAACCGGCTGACCGAGCGCGAGCTCTGCCCGGGCGCCGCCGCGCTCGCGGCGCTCAACGCGGACCTCGTCTAGGTCGACGTGACCTCGGCCGTCGCCGGCCGCACCCAGCGCAGCAGCGAGCGGTACATCACCGCGACGTCGAGCGGCTTGGCGAGATGGTCGTTCATGCCGGCGTCGAGCGCGCGCTGCACGTCGCGCGCCATCGCATTGGCGGTCATCGCGATGATCGGCAGGTTCGCGAAGCGCGGATCGCGGCGCAGCCGCATCGTCGCCGCATAGCCGTCGAGCACCGGCATCTGGCAATCCATCAGGATGCCGTCGTAGGCGCTGGCCTCGGCCATCGCGATCGCTTCCTCGCCGTTCAGCGCGACGTCGACGATCATGCCCGCGCTCGTCAGGAGCTCGACCGCGAGCTCCTGGTTGATCAGGTTGTCCTCGACGAGCAGGATGCGCGCGCCGCGCAGCGGCGTCGTATCGGGCATCGCCGGCGCTGCCGGGCCGGGCGCATCGGGCGGCGCGCCGACGTCGAGCACGCGCGCGAAGACCTGCTGCAAGGTCGACGGAGAGACCGGCTTGGCCAGCACCGCATGGATGCCTTCGGTGGTCGATCCGGCAGTCGCCAGCCGGTCGATGCGCGCCTGCGTGCTGACGATCACGACCTTCGGCAGCGCGAGTTCGGGGTCCGCCTTCAGCAGCGCCGTGGTCGCCAATCCGTCGAGGTCCGGCATCAGCCAGTCCATCAGCAAGAGGTCGTACGGCCGGCCGTCGCGCTGCGCCGCGCGCACCAGTTCGGCGGTGGCGATGCCGCTGTCGGTGACGTCGACGTCGGCCCCCAGGCCGCCGGCCATGTTCGACAGGATCTCGCGCGCGCTCTCGTTGTCGTCGGCGACGAGTACGCGCAGCCGCTGCGGCGCGGCGCGCACGGCCGATGGTTCGCGGCGCGGCTGGCGGTGCAGCAGCACGGTGAAGTGGAAGTTGCTGCCGGCACCGAGCTTGCTCTCGACCCACATGCGGCCGCCCATCAGCTCGGTCAAGGTGCGCGAGATCGCGAGGCCGAGGCCGGTGCCGCCGTATCGGCGCGAGGTCGAGCTGTCGGCCTGCATGAAGGCCTGGAACAGCGACTTCTGCGTCTCCGGGCTCATGCCGATGCCGCTGTCGCGCACGCTGAACTCGAGCTCGACCTCGTCGGGGTGCGGCATCGGGCGGGTCACGCCGTGATGCAGCTTGGCGCCGACGACGATCTCGCCGCGCGACGTGAACTTGAGCGCGTTGCCGACGAGGTTGAGCAGTATCTGTCCGAGCCGCAGCGGGTCGCCGACCAGCGCCTGCGGCACGTCGGGCGCGATGTCGAACAGCAGCTCGACATGGCCTTCGTCGGCCTTCGGCCCCATCGCCCCCGACAGGTGCGACATGACGTCGTCGAGGCGGAAGTCGGCGCGTTCTATCGTCATCTTGCCGGCCTCGATCTTCGACAGGTCGAGGATGTCGTTCACGATCGCCATCAGGCCGACCGCCGACAGGTGGACCTTGTCCACGTAGTTGCGCTGGCGCGGCGTCAGCTCGGTGGCGAGCGCGAGGTCGGACATGCCGATGATCGCGTTCATCGGCGTGCGGATCTCATGGCTCATGTTGGCGAGGAAGTCCGACTTCGCCTGGTTGGCCGCTTCGGCTGCGCGGCGCGCGTTGTCGGTCGCGATCTCCGCTTCCTTCAGCGCCGTGATGTCGTGCACCACGCCGTTCATCGCGACCGCCCGGCCCTGGGCGTCGCGCTCGACGCGCCCGAGGCTGTGGATCCACACGAGACCGCCGCCGCAAGGGCGCTGCACCAGATAGGTCGCGTCGAAGGTCGGCACGCGGCCTGCGAGCGCATGCTCGAAGCACTGCCGCGTCTCGGCCGCGAGCTGCCGGTCGCCGGCCTGCATGCGCTCCCAGCATTCGGTTTCGATGTCGTAGCGGCCGTGGCCGGTACGCAGCGGCTCGCCGAGGATCAGCGCGGCCTGCTCGGTATAGAAGATCACGTCGGGCTCGTTCGCGCGGAACTGCCAGACGCCGGAGCGCGTCAGCTCGAGCGCCTGGCTCGCGGCATCGCTGGCGCGCCTGAACGCGTCGGCGCTGCGTTCCTGGGTACGCTGGATCGCGAGCAACTTGTCGCGCATCGCGGCGAGCCGCCCGAGCACGCTGCCCGGGCCCGCCGCGCCGACGTCGAGCGGTGCGGCAAGGTCGCCTTCGGACAGTGTCTCGATGCCGCGATGCACCTGCTCGAGCGAGCCGCCCATCAACCGCTCGAGCTTGTCGAGATAGGCGTTGAAGCCCTGCGACACGGCGCGGAACTCGGTGGTCGATTCTTCCGGCAGACGCTGTGCCAGCCCGGCGCCGCCGCCGGCGAGACGCAGCAGCGCCGCGCGCACGCGGTCGAGCGGCCTGAGGACCGCGACCGACAGCGCGATGTAGAAGATGGCGATCGTCGCCAGGCTGAGCGCGACCGTCTGCAGCGCGATGCGCGCCAGTTCGCGGCGCAGCGCCTCGCGCACCTGACGGGCGGTCGCATACAGACGCACTTCGCCGATCGCGCGCTGTGCCGCATCGTCGTGCAGCGCGACGGCGACGCGCCGCGCGGCATCGGCCGGTGCCGGCGCCAGCGTCGGCGCGAGCTTGCCGTCGGCGTCGCGCTGCACGCCATAGGCCTGGCCGTCTCCGTAGCGGACCACGATCGCGGTCAGGAACGCGGCGTCCATTTGCGCGTCGACGATCGCGCCGATCTCGTCGCGATCGCCCTGGCGCACCGACCGTGCGAGGCTGGCCGACAGGCGCCGGCTGATGCGGTCGAGCGTGGTGTCGAACTGGCTGAGCCGCTCCTCGCGCGCGAGGGCGTAGTTCCAGGCGCCGAACGAGCCGAGGCCGAATGCCAGCACCAGCACCATCAGCGCGACGAAGCGGAAGCGGATCGATGCGACGGCGGCGATGCTCATCGCGGGCGATGCTATCGCCTGTGCCAGCCGGCGGGTAGGCGCGGCCGCCGCCCGAATGCGGTGTCGCGGGTGGACCTACGACAGCCGCCGGTGCTCGAGCGCGGGAAGCTGGGCTCGAACCGAGGCCATGCGCGCCGGATCGACCTCGGCGCAGACCACGCCTTCCCCCTCGTCGAGCACGGTCAGCACCTCGCCCCACGGATCGACGATCATGCTGTGGCCCCAGGTGCGCCGGCCGTTCTCGTGCCGGCCGCCTTGCGCGGCAGCGATCACATGGCACTGGTTTTCGACCGCGCGGGCTCGCAGCAGCAGTTCCCAGTGCGCCTGGCCGGTCGTGTAGGTGAAGGCCGCCGGCACCGACAGCAGGTCGCACGGCGGATGCATCAGCGCCCGATAGAGTTCGGGAAAGCGCAGGTCGTAGCACACGCTCAGCCCGACGCGCAGCCCCGCCAGCGCGGCCGCCACCGGTGCATCGCCGGCGCGGATCGCGGCCCCTTCGTCGTAGCGCTCGCGGCCGTTGTCGTAGCGAAACAGGTGAATCTTGTCGTAGCGCGCGGCCAGCGTCCCATCGGGCGCATAGACGTGGTTGCTGTTGAGGACGCGCTGCGGATCGTCGCTGCGCAGCGGCAAGGTGCCGCCGATGAGCCAGACGCGATGCATGCGCGCGGCCTCGGCGAGCATCGCCTGGATCGGCCCGTCGCCCGGCGCCTCGGCGACCGCGAGCTTGTCGCGCTCGTTCCGGCCCATCAGGCAGAAGTATTCGGGCAGCGCAACGAGCTGCGCATCGGCCTCGGCGGCCTCGCGGATCAGCCGGCGCGCCGCTTCGAGGTTGCGCGCTACGCTCGTCGTCGAGACCATCTGGATCGCTGCGACCTTCATGCGTACCTCATCTGATGACCGGTGACGATGCGGCCGCCGCCGCGGGCGGCGCAGCATCGACGTGCGGCACATCATCCCCCAACTTGCGATCGACCGTGTCGACCTTCGGATCCGCCCACGAACCGTGCACATGGAACTCGCGCGTACCGGCCGCCGCGAGCTGCTTCTTCAGCACCACCTGCGCCAGGAAGGTGCCGAGGCCGATGGCCGGGTTGATCACCGCATAGGCGAGCGACGCGGCGCCGGCGTTGACGTCGGGCACGACCCAGACGCGCAGGTCCTGGGTCTCCCGGTCGATGTCGGCGCGGCCGTCCATCAGCACGACCGCCTGCGCGCCGCGCATGCGCAGGTTGTTGGTCTCGGCCGCGCCGTGCGCGATGGTCACGTCGCCGGAGATGTTGTCGAACGCGAAGCCCTGCTGGAACAGGTCGCGGAAATCGAACGTCAGCCGGCGTGTCAGAGACTGCAGGCTCAGCACGCTGAGGAGCCGGCCGGCGCCGGGGTCGACCTTCAGGAACTGGCCGCTGTCGATCGCGACCTTCATCTGTCCCGCGAGACTCGGATAGTCGATCGACCACGGCGATCCCTGCCACGAGATCTGGCCGGTGAGCTTGCCCTTGCCGCCGCGGATCGCGCCGGGCGTGCCGAAGCGCGCCAGCAGAGCGCCGCTGTCCGCGATGTCGAGCGTGAAGTCCATGGCGGTGCGGCGCGCGCCGGCCGTCGCGGCACCCCAGGTGCCGGTGGCGTTGAACTCGGCATCGGGCGTCGTCAGCACGAAGCGCGTCAAGCGCCATTCGCGCGCCGCTTCCTTGATGTCGCCGCGGTTCAGCGCTTCGAGCTGCAGCCGGCCTAGCGCATGGCCGTGCAGGTTCAGCTCGTCGACCACGATGTCGAGCGCGGGGATGCTGGTCGGCGCTTCGTCGAGCAGGCTCTCGACGTTTTCGCCGTCGGTCTTCGGCAGCGACAGCCGCGACAGCTTGGCCACGACCCGGCCCGCCCCGACGTTGCCGCGCGGCGGCCGGTATTCGACATAGCCGTCGAGCTGTTCGGCATCGAGCGTGGCGCGCCACAGCCCATCGGACTGCGAGATGCCGGCCACCAGCTTGTCGAGGTGGCGCGCGCCGGCGTCCAGCCGCTGCACGCGCAGCGCGATCGTTTCGGGGATGTAGCTGCTCGTCGCCGCATGGCTGTCGTCGTTGCCGGACAGGCGGTCGTAGAGCTTGCGCCACGGATCGAGATCGAGCGTTGCGACGTTCACGTTCGCGGCCACGCCGTCGGCCGGATTCGGCGTCGTGTCCATCACGCCGATGCCGCCGCGCAGCACGCGCGGCGCCGGGCCCGACAGATCGCGCTGGTAGATCGCCTGCACCAGCGACCCGAGCTCGAAGCGCAGCCGGTCGCGCGGACTCTGGCCGGCGGCGAGCGACTCCGGCACCAGCGCCGACTCGTAGCGCAGCGGCAGCGTCGCCTCGGCGTTCTTCCAGAGCGGCGCCGGCAGGCTGATCGCCATGCCGACGAGGTCGCTGGTGAGGGCGACCTCGGGCTTGCCGTGCACGAAGCCCAGGCTCAGCTTGTAGGCGGCCTGGCCGCTCAGCAGTTCTGCTGCGCGCATCACCTCGGGGTTGGCGACGGCGCGCTTCAGGCCGTCGGCCGTCGCCGTCCCGGCGCCGCTGAAGCGCAGCGTGCCATCGGCCTGCGTGCCGCCGTCGAAGTGCGCATCGCCGCCGAACACGCGCGCGCTCGCGCCGACCACCGTGACGCCGTGTTCGGTGAAGTCGACGCGGCCTTTGGCCGCCGTCATCTGCGGCGCCTCCGGCACCAGCCGCAGCGTATTGCCGGCCAGCGTCACGCTGCCCTGCACGCGCGTGGCGCCGGTGTCGGGGATCGGGATCGCGAGGTCGAGCTTCAGCTCGGCGGTGCCGCTCGCCTCGGCCTCCGCCAGCGCGCCGTCGAGCCAGCCGCCGACCGGCGACTTGGCGACGAAGCCGAGCATGTCGGCGAGCTGCCCGCTGCCGCTGCCGGCGACTGTCAGCACCGCGTTGTCGAGGTCGCGGATGCCGGCCTTGAGATCCTTCCACTGAACGCCGCCGAGCAGCATCTCGGCCTGCCGCACCTCGAGCGTCGTGCGGTCGATCACGAGCTGGCCGCGCAGGTGCTGCATCGCCGGCCACGGCGAGACGTAGGCGGCCGGGCCGCTTTCGGCCGTTTGATCGGGCACATAGGCGAACTCGACGTCGTCGAGGTCGGCGGCGAAGCGGAAGACGCCCGCCTTGCGGGTGTGCGGGTTCGCATAGGGAAAGTCCCAGAGCGGCCCGTCGATGTGGAAGCTGCCGCTGCGCAGCGTGCCGCCGCGGATGGCGTTCGTCACGTATTCGCGCACCGCACGCGGAAGGCCGTTCGGCAGATAGCGGCCGACCCGCTTCGCCTGACCGTCCTTCAAGGTGCTGTCGAGCTCCAGCCGTCCGGGGTAGCGGCCCTCGCGTCCGAAGCCGGTGCCCGGACCGGTGGTCCAGGCAGCGCTCAGCGTGCCTTGCGCGTCTGCATTCGCGAAGCTGCTGTCCTTCACGCGCACCGTGATCTTCGGCGGCGCGTCGCCGCCCGCCGGCTCGATCGTCCATTGCAAGGTCGCGGCCAGGCGCTGCAGCGGGACCAGCGGCTCGTCGTAGACGCCGGGCAGTTCGATCGCGCCATCGCTCATGCCGATCTGTGCCGTGCCGCCGGCTTCGTTCGCGTCGAGTACCAGGCTCGCGTTGTGCAAGCCCGGCCGGCCGATGCCGCCGGCTTCGATCGACGCATGCGCAGCGAGCGACACGCCGCTCAGTTCGGCTTGCGCGCGGTAGTGGCGCGGGGCATCGATCGGGCCGTCCCAGCGCAGCTTGATGCCGCGCCCCTGGCCCTTCGGATCGAGTTCGGCGAGCAGCTTGCGCAACGCGTCGCCGAGCGGCACGCGCGACGCCAGCTGCGCCATCACGCCGATGTCGAGTCGCTGCGCGCTGAACTCGCCCGCGGTCGCGGGCGCATCGCCACGGCGCTGCCACGTCAGGCTCGCATCGCCCTGCGGCCAGCGCAGCCCGTCGCCGGTGACGAAGCTGAAGTGCTGCAGGCCGAGCGTCGTGCTGTCGCCGTGGCGCTCGGCGCGCAACCGGCCCTGCACCTGCTCGAGCGCGAGCGGCTCGAGGCCCGCGTCGAGCTTGACCGAGACGGCGCGCAGCGCCAGGTCGACGGTCGCCGCCTGCGGCTCGCCGTCGTGCACGTCGAGCCAGCCGCGCAATGCGCCGTCGCCTTCGCCGACCTCGACCGGCAGGCTGAGGTGCCGGCCGAGCAGGCGCACGTCGGCGCGCGGCAGGCTGGCATAGAGGCTGCCGCTCCAGTGGCGCCAGTCGCCGCGCCGGCCGAGCAGCGGATGGGTGAAGCGTCCGGTCAGCGTGAGCCGATCGCCCCACTCGGGCGGCGGCGTCGCGTCGATGCGGATCGCGTGCGCGCGCAGGCTGTTGTGCACGATGAACTGCACGTCGCTCAGCACCAGCGGTTCGACCTGGCGCCGCTCGTCGACCCAGCGCAAGGTGCCGCCGCGGATCACGAACTCGCGCTGATCGAAGAACCAGTCGGCGGCGGCATGGTCGTTGGCGCCCGTGCCGGTGCCGCCGCGGAAGTCGAGGCCGGCGACGCGTATCACGCCTTGCGCATCGCGCCGCACTTCGAGGTTCGGGCCATCGATCAGCAGCTGCTCGAAGCGCAGGGTCATCGACAGCAGCGAGCGCGGCGACACGGCGGCGACGATGCGCGGCAGTCTCACGGCTTCGCGTTGGTCGCGGTCGAGCAGCACCACGTCGCGCAATTCGACCGACGGCGCCCAGCCGCGGGAGCGCACGTCGATCGAGCCGATGCGCACCGGTACGCCGAGCGCGGCACTCGCCCGTTCCTCGATCGGGCCGCGCCATTGCTGGATGTGCGGCAGAATTCCCCATTGAAGTATCAGCCAGGCGATGAGCAATAAGCTCCACGCCGCCACGATCAGGCCTAGCAGCACGCGGCCTCCCCAGCGCAGGGCGGCCCATCGCACGGTCGGCGCGGCACGCTGCAGGGGGGCAGCGGCTTTGACGGGCGAGTTCAAGGACATGAAGACATCGGTGCGCCAGGCTGAGGGTCTGGAAAGGTGGGTTGGCAACGCCGCGGGACGGCGCAAGGCGCATGGCCGCGACACCCTGTTGCCGGGTGCCCGGACCGTCGGACCAATCTAGCACAGACCGGCTGCCGTTCCATGGGTTCCGCGAGCTCGTTGCCGTCCCTGTCCATCGATGCGCAGCGCCCCGCGGGCGCCGACCACAGCCGCTATGTGCAGCGCATCCGGCGCCGCTATGTCGACGAGCGCGCGCTGCTGCCGGAAGGGCTGCCGACGCGCGAGGTCATCACCGCGACGATCGCGGCGCTGCGTGGTCGCGGCCGGCCGCTCGGCGCCGCACTGCGCGTGACGCGCCAGCTCGTGCTCGAACGCCTCGCGGTGCTCGACGTCGAGCAGGGCGCGGCGATGCCGGACGTCACGCGCGCGATGACCGAACTCGCCGAAGCGACGCTCGAGGCCGCGCTCGCGCAGGCCCTGGCCGACCAGGACGCGCGCCACGGCGTGCCGCGCAATGCGGCCGGGCAGCGCATCGACTTCTGGGTCGTCGGCATGGGCAAGCTCGGCGCGCGCGAGCTCAACGTCTCGTCCGACATCGACCTGATCTACCTCTACGAAGAGGACGGCACGACCGACGGTGCTGCGCCGGTCAGCGCGCACGAGTACTTCGCCGGCGTGGCCAAGGGCCTGTACACGCTGATCGGCGAGACGACCGAGGACGGCTTCGTGTTCCGCGTCGACCTGATGCTCCGGCCGCACGGCAACTCCGGTCCGCCGGCGGTCAGCTTGCCGATGCTCGACGACTACCTGCAGTCGCATGGCCGTGAGTGGGAGCGCTTCGCCTGGCTGAAGAGCCGTGTCGTCGCGCCGCAGAGCGCCATCCGCACCGGCCGCGCGCTGGTGCTGCGCGACATGGTCACGGCGTTCGTCTATCGCCGCTACCTCGACTACGGCGTCTTCGAAGGCCTGCGCCAGCTCCATGCCAAGGTGCGCGAGGAAGCGCAGCGGCGCGCCGCCGGCCGGCCCGAGCGCGCCAACGACGTCAAGCTGTCGCGCGGCGGGATCCGCGAGATCGAGTTCATCGTGCAGTTGCTGCTGGTCGTGCGCGGCGGTCAGTTCCCCGAGATCCGCACGCGCTCGACCCGCAAGGCGCTCGCCAAGCTCGCCGCCGGCGGACTGATGAAGGCGGCAACGGCGCGCCGGCTCGACGAGGCGTACAGCTTCCTGCGGCGCGTCGAGCATCGCATCCAGTACCTCGACGACCAGCAGACCCATCTGCTGCCGACCCACGACGGCGACCTCGACTGGATCGCCGCCAGCCTCGCGCCGGAGACTGCGCTGGCCGACGGCTGCGCGCTGATCGACCGGCTCGGCGAGATCCGCGAGTTCGTCGCGACCGAGTTCGACGCCTTGCTGCACGACGGCCGGCCGCCTGCGCCCGGCAACGGCGCGTCGGGCTGCAAGACTTGCGGGCAGACGCCGCTCGCGGTCGACAACGAAGCGTTCCTCGCGCAGCTGCCGGCCGAGCTGGCCGAGCGCGTGCGGCCGCTCGCCGGCCAGGCCAAGATCCGCGGCTTGCGCGACGACAGCAAGCAGCGCCTCGCGCGCCTCGTCAAGCGCGCCGCGCATGCGGTCGCCGAAGGACGCTGCACGGTCGAGGCGGCGGTGCGCTTCGTCGACTGGCTGGAGCCGCTGCTCAGGCGCGAAAGCTACCTCGCGATGCTGGTCGAGCGGCCCGAAGTGCAGAGCCGGCTGCTGCGCCTGCTCGGCCTGGCGCGTTGGCCGATGCGCTACCTGATGCTGCACCCGGGCGTGATCGACGAGCTCGCCGACGAGCGCCTGCTGCACCAGCGCTTCGATCCGGCCGCCTTCGACCGCGAGCTCGAGGACCGGCACGAAGCGTGGGAGCGCTCCGGCCAGGCCGACGAGGAATCGCTGCTCGACACCCTGCGCCGTGCCCACCACGCCGAAGTGTTCCGCACGCTGGTGCGCGACGTCGAAGGCCATATCACGGTGGAGCAGGTGGCCGACGACCTGTCGGCGCTCGCCGACGCGACCTTGGCGAAGACCTTGCAGTGGGCCTGGAAGCACGTGAAGGCGGCGCACCGCGACGATCCGCGCGTCGCGATCATCGCCTACGGCAAGCTCGGCGGTAAGGAGCTCGGCTACGGCAGCGATCTCGACGTCGTGTTCGTCTACGACGCGGCCGACGAAGCCGACCCGGACCGCGCCGCCGAGGTCTACGGCGGCTTCGTGCGCAAGGTCATCCATTGGCTGACCCTGCGCACCGCAGCCGGCGAGCTGTTCGAGATCGACACGGCGCTGCGTCCGAACGGCAACTCGGGGCTGCTGGTCACGTCGCTCGCCTCGTTCGAGAACTACCAGACCGGGCGCGGCGGCAACACCGCCTGGACCTGGGAGCACCAGGCGCTGACGCGCGCACGCTGGTGCGCCGGCGCGGCCGACCTCGCGCCGCGCTTCGATGCGGTGCGCCGCACCGTGATCTGCACGCCGCGCGACGACGCCGGGCTGCGTGCCGAGATCCAGGCGATGCGCGAGAAAGTGCGCGGCGCCCAGCGCATCGGCAGCGGCCGCTTCGACATCAAGCACAGCCCGGGCGGCATGATGGACGCGGAGTTCGCGGTGCAGTACCTCGTGCTGGCGCAGGCTCGGCACCATCCGGAACTGCTCGACGACGCCGGCAACATCGCGCTGCTGCAGCGCGCCGAGGACGCCGGGCTGGTGCCGGCGCCGCTCGGCCGCGCCGCCGCGGATGCCTACCGCGAGCTGCGTCGCATGCAGCACCGCGCGCGCCTGGACGAGCGGCCGACCCAGGTCGAACCCGACACGGTGGCCGGCGAGGCGGCCGCGGTGGTGGCGCTGTGGCAGGCCGTCTTCGGTACCGCGTCGGCGTCTTGAAGCAGCATCGCGTCGTCACGCCGGGCGCCTTGGCTTGGCTCGGAATGGCGCTGCTGCTCGGCCTGGCCGCCGTGCTCGCGCACGGCGCCGTGCCCACCTCCATCGATTGGCAGCCCGACCGCGCCGCGGCCGAACCGTGGCGTGCCCTGACGGCGGTGGCGGTGCACTACAGCCGCTTGCATCTGGCCGCCAACCTCGCCGGGACGCTGCTCGTCGGCGCGCTCGGCTGGGCGGTGCCGGTGTCCTGGCGTGCGACCGTCGCGTGGGCCGCCGCGTGGCCGCTGACCCAGCTCGGGTTGCTGGCACAGCCGGCGCTGACGCACTACGGCGGGCTGTCGGGCGTGCTGCACGCCGGTGTTGCAGTGGTCGGCGTCGAGTTGCTGGCGTACGAGCGCGGTCCGCGGCGCGTGATCGGCGCCGCGCTGCTCGCCGGCCTGGCCGTCAAGGTCACGTTGGAAGCACCATGGCAAGGGCCGCTGCGCCATCCGCCGGGCTGGGACATCGCGGTTGCGCCGTTCGCCCACCTGACCGGGTTCGTCGCCGGCATCGGCTGCGCGCTGCTCCTGCTGCCCTGGCGATCCTTGCGCCGCCGTTGATGGCGCCCGAATCGAACCTCCCATGCATCAGCGCAAGACCCATCTCGATCCGCTCGCCGTCTGCACCATCGTCGGCTGCTGCGTGCTGTGGGGCCTGAACCAGGTGGCCGCGAAGGCGGCGTTGCCGGAAGTCCCGGCGCTGGTGCAGGCAGCGGCGCGCTCGGTCGGGGCCGCGGCGCTCGTGTGGCTCTGGTCGCTGTGGCGCGGCATCCCGCTGTTCGCTCGCGACGGCACCTTGCGCGGCGGCCTGCTCGCCGGCCTGCTGTTCGCCGTCGAGTTCGTCTGCATCTACGTCGGCCTGCAGTACACGACGGCGTCGCGCATGGTCGTCTTCATCTACATCTCGCCGTTCGTCGTCGCGCTCGGCATGCCGTTCATCGCACATGCCGAGCGGCTCTCGGCGGCGCAGTTCGGCGGGCTCGTGCTGGCGTTCGGCGGCGTGGCCTGGGCGTTCGCCGAGGGCTTCACGCGGCCGACGGCGGGCGACCGGCAATGGCTGGGCGATGCGCTCGGCGTCGCCGCCGGCGTGATCTGGGGTGCGACGACGTTGGCGATCCGGGCGACCCGGCTGTCCAGCGCGTCGGCCGAGAAGACGCTGTTCTACCAGCTCGCGATCTCCGGCGTGCTCCTTGCGGCGGGCACGGCCGCGCGCGGCGAGAGCTGGCCCGCGACGCTCTCGCACGTGGCCTGGGCGGCGCTGCTGTTCCAGGTCATCGTCGTGACGTTCGCCAGCTACCTGGTGTGGTTCTGGCTGATCCGGCGCTATCAGGCGACGCGGCTGGCATCGTTCACCTTGCTGACGCCGGTGTTCGGCCTGGTGATGGGCGCGCTGCTGCTGGACGAGGCGGTGACCGTGCGCCACGTCGTGGCGCTCGCCGCGGTGGCCGCCGGCATCCTGCTGGTCAACGGCGTTCAGCCGCGGATCCGGCGCACCAGCGCGGTCGTCGAGTAGCCGTCGACGAACGCGATGGCGCGCGCGTCCCCGCCCCAGCGGCGGATGCGGCGGGTCTCCTCGAGCTGCTCGATGTCGTAGTCGCCGCCCTTGACGTAGAGGTCCGGCCGGGCGAGCTCGAGCACGTCGACCGGCGTCGGCTCGTCGAACAGCAGCACCAGATCGACGCTTTCGAGCGCGGCGACCACGCAGGCGCGGTCGAGCTCGCCGTTGAGCGGCCGGTCCGGCCCCTTGCCGAGCGTCCGCACCGACGCGTCGCTGTTCACCGCGACGACCAGGCTCGCGCCCTGCGCGCGCGCCAGCGCCAGGTAGCTGACGTGGCCGCGGTGCAGGATGTCGAAGACGCCGTTGGTGAAGACGACCGGCCGCGGCAGTTCGGCGACACGTGCCGTCAGCGCGCCGCGCGCGCAGAGCTTGCGGAGGAAAGGCGGTTCCATCCTGCGATTCTCGCCGTGGGGCGCTTGCGGATGCCGGCCGATTCGGTGACGCCGACACCACGGTCCAATGTAAACATATTCAAAGCCAGGAACTCGGGTTTATCGTTGTCCCTCAGACGGCCGTCGACGTTGTTTCAAGCGACGCCGTGTGCAGTGTTTCGTTGCGAAGCCTCCCGCGAAGGGTTGAAATCCCCGGGCTCATTTCCTCCTCCCTCCTCCCTCCCTCGTTCGCCCGGGGGCGCTTCGCAGCTCTCTTTTTCTCGACTCGGGACCGCCGGATGCGGTCCCGATCTTTTTTCCGAGGGGCGAATCCGTTCAGCGCAGCCAGCCTTTGCGGCGGAAATAGAGGAACGGCGCCGCCACCGACGCCAGCATCAGCCCGAGCGCGAACGGATAGCCGAGCACCCAGTCGAGCTCGGGCATCGCGTGGAAGTTCATGCCGTAGATGCTCGCGATCAAGGTCGGCGGCAGCAGCGCGACGCTCGCGACCGAGAAGATCTTGATGATCTTGTTCTGGTTGATGTTGATGAAGCCGACGGTGGCGTTCATCAGGAAGTTGATCTTGTCGAACAGGAACGTCGTGTGGCTGTCGAGCGAATCGATGTCGCGCAGGATCTGGCGCGCGTCCTCGAACTGCTCGGCGTTGAGCATCCGGCTGCGCATCATGAAGCTGATCGCTCGGCGCGTGTCCATCACGTTGCGGCGGATCCGGCCGTTCAGGTCTTCCTCGCGCGCGATCGCGCCGAGCGCCTCGCCGGCGGCGGTGTCGTCGATGTCCTGCTTCAGCACGCGCGCGCTGACCTGCTCGAGGCTGTCGTAGATGCCTTCGAGCGCGTCGGCGCTGTACTCGGCGTCGGCGTCGTAGAGCTTCAGCAGCACGTCCTTCGAGTCCTCGATCAGCGCCGGGATCCGGCGCGCCCGCAGCCGCAGCAGCCGGAACACCGGCAGGTCCTCGGCGTGCACCGAGAACAGCACGTTGCGGAACAGGATGAAGGCCACGCGCACATTGCGCGGCGTGCGGTCGTCGTCGATCAGGAAGTCGGAGCGGATGTGCAGCTCGCCGTTGTCTTCCTCGTAGAAGCGCGCCGACTCCTCGAGGTCGTCGTCGACGGCGTCGGCCGGGATCGTCACGCCGAAGTGGCGGGCGATCC
The DNA here is from genome assembly GCA_018241265.1 of Pseudomonadota bacterium. GTDB lineage: Bacteria > Pseudomonadota > Gammaproteobacteria > Burkholderiales > Burkholderiaceae_C > JAFEEF01. The sequence continues at coordinate 80,208 of JAFEEF010000050.1, forward strand.
ACTCCTTCTCTTCGGCGGTCGGCGCATCGAGATCGACCCATACCGGCCGTACCCGGGTCAGGGCGTCGAAGCTGGCGATCTCTTCCTGGAAGAGCCGGCCGTTGGCCAGCGTGAAGACATTCAGCATGGGCTCGGTATCGGGCTCGGGCTCGGGGTAGCGAGACCGCGCGAGTCGGGCGATCGCGTGCTGGATTCGACGGGGCTGCGAGCAGGCAGCCAGGCATTATGGCATCGGCTCCCGGGTGTGGCGACGCAGCGGAAATCTGCTGTCGCGGCGCGGGCTTGCGCACCCTGTCGACGTTGTTGACACATGCTTGTCACGTGGGGGGAAGGTTGGTACGCTGAATTCGAGGCCCGCGGAGGTCTCGACCGTTCCCAACTCCGAAAGGACACCGATGAATCTGACGATCAGTGGCCATCACCTTGAAGTGACCCCAGCCCTGCGTGAGTATGTGGTTAACAAGCTGGATCGAGTCACCCGCCACTTTGATCAGGTCGTCGACATCAACGTGCTGCTATCGGTCGAGAAGTTGAAGGAAAAGGAACGAAGACAGAAGGCCGAGGTGACCTTGCACGTGAAAGGTCGTGACATTTTCGTCGAGCAATGCAATGAGGACCTGTACGCGGCGATCGACCAGTTGATGGACAAGCTCGATCGCCAGGTTTGCCGGTACAAGGACAAGGTCCAGGACCATCACCACACCGCGCCGAAACGGATCGACGGCGTCGCGAGCTGACGCCGCGCGGCGGGCCGAACCGCGCGTGGCGACGGGTTCGGCGGCGCCCCCGCGACCCCGGGGGCGGATATGCGTTGCTGCGACGCAGCAGCCTGTGCACAATCGCAACGTCGCCGGCGCATGGGGCGTCCACCTGCGTGGTGCAGCACCCATAATTCATCGCTCTGTCAATCAAGCCAACGATGGCGGGCGTGGATAGCCGACCGTCGTATCGTGCCGCCGATGAACCGCCTTGCTGCCATCCTGCCGCCCAGCAACGTCCTCGTGGACGTCGATGCCACGAGCAAGAAACGCGCGTTCGAGCACGCCGGTCTGCTGTTCGAGAACCAGCACGCGATCGCCCGTGCCACGGTGACCGACAACCTGTTCGCGCGCGAACGCCTCGGCTCGACCGGCCTGGGCCACGGTGTCGCGATCCCGCACGGACGCATCAAGGGCCTGAAGAATCCGCTGGCGGCGGTATTGCGGGTCCAGCAGCCGATTCCGTTCGATGCGCCGGACGACGAGCCCGTCAGTCTGCTGATCTTCCTGCTGGTCCCCGAGGCGGCGACGCAGCGGCATCTCGAGATCCTGTCCGAGATCGCCGAGATGCTTTCCGATCGCGAGCTGCGCGAGCGCCTGAAGGTCGAGGGTGACGCCGCCACGGTGCATCGTCTCATCGCCGATTGGGAACCGCTGAAGTCGGTGGCGTGAGCGCGCCGGGCCGCTCGAGCGCGCGAATTCCGCATCGCAGAGCGCCGTGAAACCCAGCGTCATCAGCGCCGAAGCGCTGTTCGAGGAGCACCGGCAGATCCTGCACTGGGAGTGGATCGCCGGGCACGCCCATCCGGAGCGGCGCTTCGACGAAGCCGCGGTGCGCAACGCGCAGTCGGCCGCCGATCTGGTCGGCTACCTGAACTACATCCACCCCTACCGCGTGCAGATCGTCGGGCGGCGCGAGGTGGCGTACCTGAACGAGAGCAGCTCCGAAGTCGCCGAGCGCCGCGTCTCGCGCATCGTGACGCTGGAGCCGCCGGTGCTGATCGTCGCCGACGGCCAGGTGCCGCCGGACAAGCTGGTGGCGCTGTGCGACCGCGCCGACATCCCGCTCTTCGCGACCAGCGAATCGGCCGGCCATGTGATCGACGTCGTGCGCGGCTACCTCGGCCAGCACTTCGCCGAGCGGACCACGCGGCACGGCGTCTTCATGGACATTCTCGGCGTCGGCGTGCTGATCACCGGCGAATCGGGTCTCGGCAAGAGCGAACTCGGTCTCGAGCTGATCTCGCGCGGCCATGGCCTGGTCGCCGACGACGCGGTCGACCTCTATCGCGTGTCCCAGACCGCGCTGGAAGGTCGTTGCCCGGAGCTGCTGCTCAACCTGCTCGAGGTGCGCGGCATCGGCCTCCTCGACATCAAGGCGATCTTCGGCGAGACGGCGGTGCGCCGGAAGATGCGGCTCAAGCTGATCGTGCACCTCGTGCGCAAGGAGACGATGGACCGCGAGTTCGAGCGGCTGCCGTACGAGCCGCTCAACGAGGAGATCCTCGACGTCGCGGTGCGCAAGACCGTGATCGCGGTGGACGCCGGCCGCAACCTCGCGGTGCTGGTCGAGGCCGCCGTGCGCAACACCATCCTCCAGCTCCGCGGCATCGACACCTACAAGGAATTCATCGAACGCCACGCCAGGGCGATGACGAAGCCGGAATAGGCCGCGCGGCGTAGGGCGGGGCGAGCAAGACGGGCGCGACGCCTATTTGTGCCTGAACTCGCAATTCTTCTTCGTGCACGCCGCGTACAGCGCGAGCGCATGGTCCTGCAGCTCGAAGCCGCGTGACTGCGCCACGCTGCGCTGGCGGCGCTCGATCTCGGGGTCGAAGAATTCCTCGACGCGGCCGCAGTCGAGGCAGACGAGGTGATCGTGGTGCTTGCCTTCGTTCAACTCGAAGACCGCCTTGCCGCTTTCGAAGTGGTTGCGCGACAGGATGCCGGCCTGCTCGAACTGCATCAGCACGCGGTAGACCGTGGCGAGGCCCACGTCGGAGCCGTCGGCCAACAAGGTCTTGAACACGTCCTCCGCGCTCATGTGGCGCTGCGTCGACTTCTGAAACACCTCCAGCACCTTGATGCGCGGCAACGTGGCCTTCAGGCCGCTGCTCTTGAGTTCGTCGGCGTGCGTCGTCATGGTCGGTCCGGTAGGCCTGCCGCTAGAATCGTCGAATGATATCGAGCTCGGCTACCGACGCCCCCCATGCCGGGTGCAAGCAGATGCGACAGCGCGGCTATTCGCGCGCGAACAGGGCGCTGATCGGCTTGGCCATCGGGAGCGCGGCGACGCTGCTGGCGGGATGCCAGTCGCTGCAACGGCAGCTGCAGACTTCGGACAGCCTGTTCGGTGTGATCACGCCGTACAAGGTCGAGGTCGTGCAGGGCAACGTCATCACGCGCGAGCAGGCGGCGCAGCTTCGCCCGGGGATGACGCGTGCGCAGGTGCGCGACGCACTGGGCTCGCCGCTGCTGACGGACGTGTTCCACGCGAATCGCTGGGACTACGTGTTCACGATCCGCCGCCAAGGCGCCGAGCCGCAGTTACGGCGCGTCGTCGTGCTGTTCGATGGCGAAAAGATGGCGACCGTCGATACGGGCGGTGAACTGCCGTGGGAGCGCGACTTCGTCGCCGCGATCGACACGTTCAAGCCCAAGCGCGAGGCGCCGCAGCTCGTCCTCACGGAGGAGCAGATGAAGGCGTTGCCGGCGCCGCAGAAGCCGCCCGAGGCGGCGCCTGCGGCCGAGCCCGTCGGGCCGGCCCGCGACTACCCGCCGCTCGAGCCGGGCTGATGACCGGTTCGGTCGCCTCCGGCAGTCCGTTGCGCCTGGCGGTCGCGGGGGCATCCGGGCGCATGGGCCGGATGATCATCGAGGCGATCCTCGAGACGACGGACGTCGCACTCGTCGGTGCGCTCGACGTCGCCGGGAGCCCGGCATGCGGCCAGGACGCCGGTGCTGCGCTGGGACGTGCGCTCGGGGTTGCGATCGCTTCGGATCCGGCAGCCGCGCTGCGCGACGCGCAGGTGCTGATCGACTTCACGCGGCCCGCCGGCACGTTGGCGCATCTGGAAGCTTGCCGCCGGCTCGGCGTCGCGATCGTGATCGGCACGACCGGCTTCGATGCCGCGCAGAAGGCCGAGATCGGTGCGCATGCGCGGCACCTGCCGATCATGCTGGCGCCGAACATGAGCGTCGGCATGAATGTCGTGTTCGGCCTGCTCGAGGTCGCCGCGCGCGGGCTGCGCGAAGGCTACGACATCGAGATCATCGAGACCCACCACCGCCACAAGGTCGACGCGCCCAGCGGCACGGCGCTGCGCATGGGCGAGGTCATCGCGGCCGCGCTCGGGCGCGATCTCGCCGCCTGCGCGGTCTATGCGCGCGAAGGCGTCACCGGCGAGCGCGATCCGGCGACGATCGGCTTTTCGGCGATCCGCGGCGGCGACGTCATCGGCGACCACACCGTGCTGTTCGCCGGGACCGGCGAGCGCATCGAGATCACGCATCGCTCGTCCAGTCGCACGACCTATGCGCACGGCGCGCTGCGCGCTGCACGCTTCGTGGCCGGTCGGGCGCCGGGCCTCTACGACATGAAGGACGTGCTCGGCTTGACTTGAGGGCGAGGCGATGGGCGGCTTCGAAGACTTCTGGTCGCGCGGCGACCTGATCACGCGCAGCGTCGCGGGGCTGCTGCTGGCGATGTCGGTCAGCGCTTGGGTCGTGATCTTCTGGAAAAGCTGGCTGCTGCGCCGCGTGCGGCGCGACATCGCGCGCGCGGTGCCGGCGTTCTGGTCGGCCGCGACGCTGGCCGATGGTCGGGCGCAACTCGCCGGCTTCGACCGCGAGGCCGTGCTGCTGCCGTTGCTCGAAGCCGCGATGGCCGCACCGGTGCAAGGCACGCTCGGCGGCTCCGGCCACGTCGATTCGCAGCTCACCCGGCGCCTGCGCGACGCGCTGCACGGCGTGCTCCGCAACTTGCAGTTCGGTCAGGTGCTGCTGGCGTCGATCGGCAGCACGGCGCCGTTCATCGGCCTGTTCGGTACGGTCTGGGGGATCTACCACGCGCTCGTCACGATCTCGACGGCCGGCGCGCTCACGATCGAGAAGATCTCCGGACCGGTCGGCGAAGCGCTCGTGATGACGGCCGCCGGCCTGGCGGTCGCGATACCGGCGGTGCTCGCCTACAACGTATTCGGCAAGGCGGTCGCGGCCTGCGAGGCCGAGCTCGAAGGCTATGCGCACGACCTGCGCGAGATGGTCGCGGATCTGGCACGCGACGCCGCTGCCTGAAGGAACCGACGATGGCCTTCGGACGTCTCGAACGCAGTGCCGGCGCGACGCCGATGGCCGACATCAACATGACGCCGCTGATCGACGTGATGCTGGTGCTGCTCGTGATCTTCATGGTCACGGCGCCGCTGATGGCGTCGAGCCTGAAGCTCGAGTTGCCGAGCAGCGACGCTGCACGGCCCGGCGACACGCCGCAATTCGTCAGCGTCGCGATCGACCAGGACGGCACGCTGTACGTCGGCGAAGAGCGCGTCGACCTGGCGGAACTCCAGGTGCGCATCGCAGCCGCGGCGCGCCGCGACCCGCAGACCGAAGTCCAACTGCGCGCCGACCGGCGCGTGCCTTACGGGCGCGTCGCCGAGCTGATCGGTGTCGTGCAGAAGGCGGGTCTGAGCCGCATCGGCTTCGTCGCCGAGACGGCGCCGCGGCCTTGACCGAACGTCAGCCGCCCTTGCCGGGCGGCTGGGTCGCCGTCGGCCGGATGGATTGCTGCATCTCGTCCCGTATACGTTGGCGGTCCGCCTCGCTCAGTGCCGCATCGCAGGTCTTGACGGGAATGTTCGATCCGACCCGATAGGTCTGCTGGCAAGTGACCTGCTGAGCGGACGAGGTGTCGACCGTCTGCTGCTGGTTGGTGGTGCTGCAGCCGGCGGCAATCAGCAGAGCCGGAAGAAGATATCGAGCAAGCATGGGGAGTATGCGGCATGGACGAAGGCACGATCCTACCGAGCCCACCCCGAAACTCCAAGGGCTGAAGTGCGCCGGGCTTGGAAAACCGCCATAACAGGTGGTCAACCGGCGGCGCGCTCCTCGACACGTGCCTGCAACTCCGCCCAGCCCTTGCTGCCGAGTGCCCGCAAGGTGCGCAGATTGGCTTCGTAGACGGTCGCCGGATCCGGAATCGCGGCCACCGCGCGATCGACGCTCGCCTCGCGCAGCAGGTGCAGCACCGGATGCGGCGACCGGTTCGTCGCGTTGCCGAGATCGCGCGAGCGCGTGCCGGCAAAGCGGTACTGCGGATGAAAGCTCGCGATCTGCAGCACGCCGACATGACCGGCCGTTTCGAGCGCCGCATCGGCGATCTCGAGGAAGTCGTTGAACGCGCGGAAGTCCGCCGGCGCGTTCGGCAAGATCAGCAGCGTGGTTTCGACGACCGCCGGGTCGGTGCGCACCAGGCGGTCCATTTCGTCGGTCAGCGCATTCAGTACGGCCTGCGGATCGGCGCTGTCGCACAGCACATAGCGGATCAGATCGTGCTGGAACGGCGCCTTCGCGAACGGGCAGAGCGTCAGTCCGACGACCGCCAACTCGACCCAGGCGCGCGTTTGCGCGATCGCGCGTTCCGCGTCGTTCACGACGCGTCGGCGGGCGCCGTCAGGTAGGCGCGCATCATCCGCACGATCTCGGCGCCGGCGGCCGCCAGCGTCACGCCGCGCGGCCGCTGCGCGACCACCGTATGGATCAGCGCGTGCGTGCTGTGGTTCAGCATGTAGGCGGCGAGGCGCAGGTCGGCCACGGTGATCGCGTCGCGATGGCGCTGCAGCAGCGCGACGATGCGATCTTCGAGCACCGCATCGAACTGGTCGTGCGCGTCGACCACGCCCAGCCCCGTCATCTGCTGGTCGAGCACGCGATGCAGGTCGGCCTCGACGCGGTGCGCCTCGACCGCGCCTTCGATCAGGCCGGCGAGGCCATCGTCCAGATTCGTGTCCATCGCGCGTGCCAGCGCGGCCTCGATCACCGCCTTCATCCGCTCGATGTGGCGCGTGTGCAGCGCGGCGATCAGCGCGTCCTTGTTCGGGAAGTACTGGTAGAGCGAGCCGACGCTGACGCCGGCGCGCTCGGCCACCGCATTCGTGCTCGTGCCGGCGTAGCCGCGCTCGACCAGAATGCGAGCGGTGGCATCGAGGATCGCGTCGACGGTGTGCGCCGAACGCGACTGGCTCGGCCGTTTGCGCGGGGCGAGCCCGGTGTGGGCCGGTTGGGTCGTGTGCGCCATGAATGCGAGTAGCCAATGCGAGTAAAAGCTCGCATAGTGTGGCCCAACCCGTATCGGCCGTCAATGCCGGCCTGCGCCGGCCCGGTGCGAGAGGAATCCGACGATGTCCCGCTTCCACACCTATTTCATGCTCCTCAAGTCGACCGCGCGCTGGCGCACGCTCGGGCCCGACGCGCAGCGCGCGGCGCTCGACGAGATCCTGATGCTGATCTTCAACGGCTATCCGGCGCTGCGCATGAGCCACTACGCGGCCGATCCGCAGCACGGACGCTGCAGCGACGTGATCGTCTGGGAGTCGGCCGACGCGGAGCAATACCGCGCCGCGATCGACGCGCTCTACGAGCAGCCGTTCTTCGGCGCGCCGTGGTTCGAGATCGTCGATGTCGTGTCGGGATTCGAGGACGATCCCGAAGAAGCCGCGGCCGATGCGCGCGCGCAGTACGCCTGCGTGCTGTGAAGTGTCGTCAGCCGGCGTAGACGCGCAGAAAGCTCGCAAATCGCGGCAAGCCCGTCGAGGTGAGATCGCGGTAGCGATAGGTCACGACGCTGCCGATCGGCGGCGGCCGGCGGCGCAGCGCGTCGGGCAGCCCGCTGCCGACGAGAAAGTGCCGGCCGCCGGCATCGCGCAGTTCGAGCGCGCCGAGCTGGCCGGCGTACTTGCCCTTGCCGGGATGGTGGCCGACGACGGTCGCCTCGGCGTCGAGGTAGGGCTTGAGCTTCAGCACGACGTCGCTGCGGCCGGTGCGGTAGGGCGCCGAGGCGAGATGCAGCACCAGTCCTTCGCCGCCGCCGGCGACCGTCTCGGTCAGACGCCGCTGCAAGGCGGCGCGATCCGCCACGCGCGTCTGCTCGGCGGCGACGAGCTGCGGCCAGTCGGCCTCGGTCGCGATCTCGCGGAGTTGGCGGGCCCGATCAGCGAACGGCCCGTCGGCCTCCGGCAGCTCGAAGACCACGTAGCGCAGCGCGCGCCATGCGGCATCCACCGGCGTCTCGCGGCGCACGATCGCCGACAGCGCATCGAAGCGGCTGCGTCCGAGCCAGAGTTCGCCATCGAGAGGGCGGCGCGGCAGGCGTTGCGTGAACCACGCTGGCGCGGGCACGGCGCGGCCGCTGCGAAACCGCAGTTGCGCGCCGTCCCAATGAGCGCGCACGCCGTCGTATTTCTCGCTCACGAGGTAGCCGGTCGGGTCCAAGGCATCCGACCAGAGACTCGGCAGCACGAGGTCGGGCGCGGGTTTGGCATGGCCGCGCAGCCACGGCAGGGCAAGGGCGGAAAGGACGAGCAGGCGGCGAGTGACGGACATGGCGGCGGCGGTGCGGAAGGTGGCGCATCGTCGCGCCGCTCGTGAGCACGCGCCATCCGTCTCGCGAGGGCGTCCGCCCGTTCGTTGCGTCCCTCCGAAGAGGGGCGACGGCCCCGAGGCCCGACCCGATGCGGCGATGCAGCAACCCGCTTCCTATAATCGTCCGCCACCGTCCGGCGCCACTCCATGAACCCCGAATTCAAACCCGACGAGATCGAGCGTTCCGCCCAGGCCGCGTGGGCCGCCGCGGATGCTTACCGGGTCGTCGAGGACCCGAAGAAAAAGAAGTTCTACGCCTGCTCGATGCTGCCGTACCCCAGCGGCAAGCTGCACATGGGGCACGTGCGCAACTACACGATCAACGACATGCTCGCGCGCCAGTTGCGCATGAAGGGCATGAACGTGCTGATGCCGATGGGCTGGGACGCCTTCGGCCTGCCGGCCGAGAACGCGGCGATCGACAAGAAGGTCGCGCCGGCCGTGTGGACGCGCGAGAACATCGCCGACATGAAGGCGCAGTTCGAGCCGCTCGGTCTGGCGTTCGACTGGTCGCGCGAGGTTGCCACCTGCGACCCCGAGTACTACCGCTGGAACCAGTGGTTCTTCCTGAAGATGCTCGAAAAGGGTGTTGCCTATCGCAAGACGCAGATCGTCAACTGGGATCCGGTCGACCAGACCGTGCTCGCCAACGAGCAGGTCGAGAACGGCCGCGGCTGGCGCAGCGGCGCGCTGGTCGAGAAGCGCGAGATCCCGGGCTACTACTTCGCGATCACGAAGTACGCCGACGAGCTGCTCGCCAACGTCGTCGACCCGAAGCGGCCCGAGTACCTGGCCGGCTGGCCGGAGCGGGTGCGGCTGATGCAGGAGCACTGGATCGGCAAGAGCGAAGGCGTGCGCTTCGCGTTCACGCACGACATCAAGGATGCCGCTGGACATCCGATCCAGGACGGCAGGCTCTGGGTCTTCACGACGCGCGCCGACACGATCATGGGCGTGACCTTCTGCGCGGTCGCGCCCGAGCATCCGCTGGCCGCGCATGCGGCGGCGAGCCGGCCCGCGGTCGCCGCCTTCATCGAGGAATGCAAGAGCGGCGGCACGACCGAGGCCGAACTGGCGACGCTCGAGAAGAAGGGCGTGCCGACAGGCCTGCACGTATCGCATCCGCTGACGCACGAGCCGATCGAGGTCTGGGTCGGCAACTACGTGCTGATGAGCTACGGCGATGGCGCCGTGATGGGCGTGCCGGCGCACGACGAGCGCGACTTCGCCTTCGCCAACAAGTACGGCATCGACATCATCCAGGTGGTGCTGGTCGACGACGAGCCGCACTTCGACTACCACCGCTGGCAGGACTGGTACGCCGACAAGGAACGCGGCATCACCATCAACTCCGACAACTTCAGCGGCATGCGCTACCAGGAGGCGGTCGACGCCGTGGCCCATGCGCTGCAGCAGAAGGGCCTGGGCGAGAAGAAGACCACCTGGCGCCTGCGCGACTGGGGCGTCTCGCGCCAGCGCTACTGGGGCACGCCGATCCCGATCATCCATTGCGACTTCTGCGGCGCGCTCCCCGTGCCACGCTCGCAACTGCCGGTGATGCTGCCCGAGGATGTCGATTTCGACACGCCCGGCAACCCGCTCGACCGGCACCCGACGTGGAGTCACGTTCCCTGCCCCAATTGCCATGAACCCGCCCGGCGGGAGACCGACACGCTCGACACCTTCGTCGATTCGTCCTGGTATTTCCTGCGCTTCGCCAGCCAGCCGGCCAACGCGCCGTTCGATGCGGGCGACATCGCCCGCTGGCTCCCCGTCGGCCAGTATATCGGCGGGGTCGAACATGCGATCCTGCATCTGCTCTACGCCCGCTTCTGGACACGCGCGCTCGAACGGCTGGGGATGATCGACCTTGCCGAGCCCTTCGCGCAATTGTTCACGCAGGGCATGGTCACGCACATGACCTATACCGGCCCCGATGGCGCGTGGCTCGATCCGACGGCAGTGCGCGAGGCGGATGGCGCGCTCGTCACCATTGATGGCGGCCTTCCCGTCACCACCGGCCGCATCGAGAAGATGTCCAAGTCGAAGAAGAATGTCGTCGATCCCGACGGCATCATCGACCAATATGGCGCGGACGCGGTACGCTGGTTCATGCTGTCCGACTCCCCGCCGGAGCGCGACCTTGAATGGTCCGAAAGCGGGATCGAGGGGTGCTGGCGCTATGTCCAGCGGCTGTGGCGTGTCGCGACCCAGCCGCCCGCCGCTCCCGCCGACGCCCCTGCCGACCCTACGCTCGAGCGGCTCGCCGCGCGCACCATCGCCGGGGTCACGGCGGACATCGACGCGCTCGCCTTCAACAAGGCGGTGGCGCGGCTCTATGCCCTGACCAACGCGATCGACAAGGCGCCCGCCGGCCCCAGCCGCCGTGCCGCGACGCGCACGCTGGTGCTGCTCGCCGCGCCGATGCTGCCGCATATCACCGAGGAAATCTGGGCATTCTGGGGCGAGGCCGGCCTGATCGCCGATGCCGCCTGGCCGGTCGCAGACCCGGCGCTGCTGGTCGACGAGAGCGCGACCATCGCGGTGCAGGTGATGGGCAAGCTGCGCGACACGCTGACCCTGCCGCGCGGCAGCGACAAGGCGGTGCTGGAGGCCGCGGCGCTGGCGAGCGAGAAGGTGCAGCGCGCACTCGATGGCGCGACGCCGAAGAGAGTGGTTGTCGTTCCCGACCGGCTGGTCAATATCGTGCTGTGATCCGCCTCCGCCGCCCGCACCTGATTGCCGCAATCGCCGCGCTTGCACTCGGCCTTGGCGGCTGCGGGTTGCGCCCGCTCTATGCCGGTGGCGCTGGCGGCCCGGTGGGCGCGACGCTCGCCTCGGTCAGCGTCGCGCCGATCGAGGGGGAGGCGGGCTGGCTGGTGCGCACCGCGCTGCGTGACCGGTTGAGCGCGGTTGGCAGCGGCGCGCATGGCGATAGTGCAGACGGAACCGCCCGCTACCGCATCGAGGTGCGCCTCGACGATTCAATCAGCGGCTATGGCGTGCGCGCGGACGATGCGGTGACGCGCGAACGGCGCACGCTGCGGGCGCGCTGGCAATTGGTCGAAGCCGGCAACGGCACCACCCTCATCGACGCCACCGCCGCGTCGG
>JAFEEF010000051.1 GCA_018241265.1 Pseudomonadota bacterium
GACGATCGATGCGACTGCGCTGCATTACTTCGATCGGGAGGGGCGCGTGCTGCCCTCCTTCACCTGACCCTCTCGCCAACCAATCTACGCTTCGAGGACTTCATCATGTCGAGCTTCAATCGCCTTGCCAATTCGCACGCTCTGCTGACCGGTGTCGGCGGCGGCATCGGTCTTGCCGTCACGGAGGCGTACCTGAAAGAAGGTGCGCGCTGCACCGCGGTCGACCTGGCCGACGCGCCCTCCGCGGGCCTCCAGGCGCTGCTGCAGCGCTTCCCCGACACCCTCCACTATGTCGGCGCGAACGTGACGTCGGCAGCGAGTGTCGCGGCCATGATCGCAGCCGCGGAGCGCCGGTTCGGACCGGTCTCCGTTCTCTTCAACAACGCCGCCGTGTTCAACCTGAAGCCGATCCTCGAGGCCACGGAGCAGGAGTACGAGCAGGTCTTCTCGGTGAACGTCAAGGGCATGTTCTTCGTGATGCAGGCGGCACTGAAGCGCATGGTCGAGAACGGCATCCGGGGCAGCATCATCAACATGGCGTCCCAGGCCGGCCGGCGCGGCGAGCCGCTGGTGGCGCACTATTGCGCGAGCAAGGCCGCGGTCATCAGCTACACGCAATCGGCCGCGCTGGCGATGGCGCCGCACGGCATCCGGGTCAACGGCATCGCGCCGGGCGTGGTCGACACGCCGATGTGGGCGACGGTCGATGCCCTGTTCGCGAAGTACGAGGGCCTGGCCATCGGGGAGAAGAAGAAGGCCGTCGGCGAGGCAGTGCCGCTCGGCCGGATGGGCAGCCCGGGCGACATGTGCGGCGCGGCCATCTTCCTGGCCAGCGACGAGGCGGCGTACATCACCGCTCAAACACTGAACGTCGACGGCGGGAACTGGATGAGCTAACTCGAGAGCGCAGCGTGTTGGTTGATTTCCAGGGCAACTTCGGGCGCGGAAAGTAGCCGCGGGTCAACCGGACGTCACGCCTCCCCGCCGAATTGCGCAAAGGCACGCCGGTCGGGACATCACACGCACCATGTATCTCGCCTTCCTGGCGCCCGGCATCGTCGAGACCATCGCCCGCGGCGAGCATGGGAGTCCGGCGACAACGGGCGAACCGAGAACGCCGAGCACGGCCAAAAGGCCACGGTGGGATACAACAATCGGAAGCCCGCGCCGCGCGGGCACTTCAATGAAAAAGGCCACCGCTACGCGGTGGCCTTTGAATGTTGGCGGTGGGTGGAGGCACGGGCGAACCCGTCTCCGTTTCCCTAGCCCAAATTCCCTGAAACAGGGGAAAACAGCAGCGAGGCGTCAGCCGCTGCCTTCAGCTCAGCGGCCAAGGACCACCCGCCGTCCCAGGCAGTCTTGAGCGTATGGCGACGTTCCAAGGCCAGCAGTCCGCAAACAACAGGGAACCCACCCCCGGTATCAGGGAACCTGGCGTCGGCTATCAGGCACGCCTCCGCCGTCGCGGGCGCCGCCGACTCGATCTGCGCACGGTCGAGCCGGCCGAGCGATTCGGGTGATGCAAGAGTTCGAAGCGGGGATCAACATCGTCAGTGTCCCCGGCTCCAACGACTGGGGAGAGCCCTACCTCAACGAGTTCATGAACTTCCCTGACGGCAGCAATGACGACCAGGTTGACAGCCTGGTCCAGCTACTCCATGTCAGGGCGGTGCGATACCTGCTTCCCAAGCGGGAGACCGATTGGGCAGCGTACTAGCCTGAGTCGCTCTCGAAAGCCGGGCCGCGGTCAACTACCCACGGCTCGTGTCTTCCATAGCACTCGGAGTCGCTGGAGATCCCCATCAAGGCGGCCAGTAACTTCCAGCACCATTCCCTGGCGTTCCACCAAGATCTGCTGTTCCGCCTTCAACTGCGCGTCGTTCTCGTCGAAACGCACTACCGCGTCAACGAGCTCGGGGACATCCAGACCGAGCCGCCCGTGCACGGTGGCCTCACGCCGATCGGTGCCGAGGTGGTCCGGCGCTGCAACCGGCTCGGGATCGTGGTCGACGTCGCGCATGGCACCTACGATCTGGTCCGTCAGGTTGCGGCCATCACCGACCGGCCGCTCGTGCTCTCTCACACATCGCTGTCGACTGCACCCAAGCCCTACAGCCGCCTGATCTCCAAGGATCATGCCCGCGTTGTCGCGGACACCGGCGGCGTGATCGGAATCTGGCCACCCGCCTCGATCTTCCCCGACATGGCAGCGCTAGCGACCGGCATGGCGAGGATGGCGGATGTCGTAGGCGTCGAGCATGTGGCGCTCGGCACGGACATGCGGGGTTTGGTCGGGCCCTCGACGTTCGACTCGTATCGCGACCTGCCGGCCCTGGCCGGCGCGCTGCTGCAGCGAGGCTTCGACGCCGACGACGTGCGACGCATCCTCGGTGGCAACTACGCGCGCGTGTTCCGCGCAAGTCTCGGCGCAGCGGCGTAGTCGTCAGGCGCGAACGGCGCGGGTTGCCGAAGGCAGGCTCAGCTCGATGAGGCCACGAATCGTGCAGGCGTCACCCCGAACATGCGTTTGAACGCCGCGATGAAGGCACTCACATCCTCGTAGCCCAGCTCGAGGGCGACCGCGGTCACCGCCTGGTCTGCCGCCAGGAGTTCGACAGCCCGCATCAGCCGGGCGCGCTGGCGCCACTGGCTGAAGCTGAACCCGGTCTCCTCGACGAAGCGGCGGCTCAGGGTGCGTGGCGACACGGCCGCCACCGCGGCCCATTCGTCTAGCGAGCGCCGGTCACCGGGTGTCGCGGCCAGCGGGCGCGTCACGCGCAGCAGCCGCGCATCGCGCGGCATCGGCAGGCCGAAGCCGTCGTCGTGCGACGCCGCGATCTCGTCGAGCACCACCCCGGCCAGACGGGTCTGCGCATCGTCCAGTGGTGCGTCGGGCCACGATGCCGCGCGGTCTACCGCGGCGCGCAGCAGAGCGCTGGTCTTGAGCGTGCGCAGTTCGGCCGGCAGCGCCGCGCAAGCGGACTCCGCGACGTACAGGCTCCAGCCCGAGAACGGGCCGTGCGACCGCATCGAATGCTCCTCGCGCGGCGGCACCCAGACCGCATGCGTCGCCGGCACCACCCACTGGCCATGCCGCGTGCCGACGGTCACGAGGCCGGTGTCGGCGCCGAACAACTGGCCATGGCCGTGACGGTGTGCATCCGTGACGCGAGCTTCATCTTGTGCGCCGCGCAGCGCGAAGACCAGGCGCGCGTCGGCATCGTCGAACACGGGAGCGGCGGACAACGGTAGGCGTGGCATGGCAGGAAAAGCGTATCAAATGGCGCCGGCGCCGGAGCGGCTGAGCATGGTGCCGCCTATCGTGGCTCATCGCCACTCCCCGGAGCCGCCATGCGCGCCGAAGATGCCCTGCCCGACCAACTGAATGCTGCCACGATCGAAGGCGTGACGATCCGCAAGGGAACGATCGCAGCCTTCCTCGCCAACGCCAAGGTCGTCGCCGACGCGCGCTCCGACCCCGCGGCCAGGGCTGTGGCCGAGCGCGACATCGCCGACGCCTTGCCGGCGCTGCGTGCGATCGGCTTGTTCGACGTGCTGGCAGTGCGCGACGCGCGCGTGCGCGCGCTGGTGGAGAGCGGCTCGACCGTGGTCGGCGCAGCAGCATGAAGGCGGCCGTTGTCAGCCCGCCGGGTGGCGTGCCGGCCTACGCCGACTTCCGCGATCCTCCCGAGCCGGGGCCGGGCCAGCTTGCCGTGCGGGTGACGGCGGCGGCGCTGAGCCAGGTCACGCGCAGCCGCTCGGCCGGCACGCACTACAGCGGTCGCGGTGTCGAACCGTTCGTGGCCGGTGTCGACGGCGTCGGCGTGATCGATGGCAGCGCTCGGCGCGTGTACTTCGTGCAGCCGGACGCACCGTTCGGCTCGATGGCCGAGCGCGCGGTGGTCGACGGGAATCGTCTGCTCGACGTGCCCGACGGCGTGGACGACGCGACGGCAGCCGCCATCGCGATTCCGGGCATGTCGTCCTGGGCTGCGCTGACCGAGCGCGCGCGGCTGGTGCGCGGCGAGACCGTGCTGGTCAACGGAGCCACGGGGTCTTCCGGACGCCTTGCCGTGCAGGTTGCGAGGCTGCTGGGCGCCGGGCGCGTCGTGGCGACCGGGCGCAACGTCGCGATCCTGAAGGCGCTCGAGGCCGAGGGCGCCGACGCGACCGTTTGCCTGGGCGACGTCGGCGACGCATTCGAACGCGAACTGCAGGCGCACTTCGAGCGCGGCATCGACGTCGTGCTCGACTATCTCTGGGGCGCCAGCGCCGAGCGCGTGATCGTGGCGGCGGCCCAGGGCACCGAGGAGGGCCGCCCGATCCGCTTCGTGCAGATCGGTGCCGCCAGCGGTCCGACGCTCATGCTGCCGAGCGCCGCACTGCGCTCGTCGGCGCTCGAGCTCATGGGCAGCGGCATGCGCAGCATTGCGCTGCCCGCCCTATTGAGGGCGATCGCCGGCGTGCTCGACGCAGCGGCGGCGGGCACGTTGTCGCTGCCGACGGCCGTCCGGCCGCTGTCCGAAGTGGCGTCGTGCTGGGAGGCCGGCAGCGAGGCACGGCTCGTGTTCGTGCCCTGACGCCGATGCGACTCCTATGCGCGACGCAAGGGCCACACATTGGCGACGCCCCTTCGCAGCAAATCCCGCCTCCCACTGAAGGCGCGTCGGGACTCTTGCCAGCGGGACACACCGCAGTGTGCTGTCGCTTGCGCAGGAGCAAGGGATGGCGAGCGCGGAGGTGATCTGCATCGTCTAACTGGCCTTCCTGGCACCGGACCTGGTGCAGGCGATCGCTCGGGGCGAGCAACCGATCGGGCTCGGTGTGAAGCGGCTGCTGGCGCTGGGACCGTTGCCGATGGATTGGCAGGAGCAGAGGAAGGTGCTGGGGTTCGAGCGATAGGACGGCGAGGACGGTCTCGCGATGAGCGAGGGGCGCACGCACCTCTTGCTCGTTTCTGGGAGGGCGTCGCTGCTCGGGGTCGCTGTAGCCGTGCTCTGGAGTACTTGCCTAGCAGGTTCGCGACTCTCCACCTTCGTCCCACGACAACAGTGAGGGACCTGGCGCCCGCACGCCGCCGGGCTTCCAGTGAAAAAGGCCACCGCTGCGCGGTGGCCTTTGAATGTTGGCGGAGTGGACGGGGCTCGAACCCGCGACCCCCGGCGTGACAGGCCGGTATTCTAACCAACTGAACTACCACTCCTGTGGCTTCCGCTTCGCGCCTCTCTTTGCAAGAGAACCGCGCTGCGCAAGTGCCACCAACTTGGCGTCCCCTAGGGGATTCGAACCCCTGTAATCACCGTGAAAGGGTGGTGTCCTAGGCCTCTAGACGAAGGGGACCGCGTGACCTTCGCTACCTGAACCGCGGGCGTCGTACGGCATTTTTGGTGGAGGTAAGCGGGATCGAACCGCTGACCTCTTGCATGCCATGCAAGCGCTCTCCCAGCTGAGCTATACCCCCTCTCGGATCACAGTGCCTCGGCCCTCTCACCAGCAGCCTCCGCACCAGCCCTTGTGTTCGTACAACGTTCGCAAGTATCAGGCGAGACTATGATTATAGAGGGTTTTCGGAAGCGGCCCGCAACCGCGCCTGCACTTCCGCACGATCGAACAGTTCGAGCACCGCGTCGATCGATGGCGTCTGTGCACGGCCGCACACCAGCACGCGTACGGCGTGCGCGAGCTGCGGCATCTTGAGGCCGTGCTGCGTCAGCGTCTCCTTGAACGCCGCGGCGATCGCCGGCTTGGTCCACTCGATGGTCGCGAACCGGTCGGCGAGCGTGGCGAGGGCGGGCCGCACCGCTGCGGTGACATGGGCCGTGAGGTCTTCGGCGCTCGGGGTCACATCGGCAAAGTACATCGCAAGCCAGTCCGCAAGCTCGACGACCGTCGCGCAGCGGTCCTTGTAGAGCGCGCACATGCGCTGCAGCCGATCGCCGTCCTCGGCGACGATGCCGCGACGCTGGAGCTGGGTCACGACGAGCGCCGCGAGGCGCGCGTTGTCGGCCTGCTTGATGTAGTGGCCGTTGACCCATGCGAGCTTGGCCGCATCCCATTGCGCCGGGCTCTTGGAGAGGTGCTGGCCGTCGAACCACTGCACCAGCTGCTCGCGGCTGAAGAGCTCCTCGTCGCCGTGGCTCCAGCCCAGGCGCGCCAGATAGTTCAGCATCGCTTCGGGCAGGTAGCCGTTGTCCTCGTACGCCGTCACGCTGACCGCGCCGCGCCGCTTCGAGAGCTTCTGGCCGTCGTCGCCCAGGATCACCGGTACATGGCCGAACAGCGGCAACGGCGCCTTCAGCGCATTGAAGATGTTGATCTGCCACGGCGTGTTGTTGACGTGCTCGTCGCCGCGGAAGACGTGCGTGATGCGCATGTCCCAGTCGTCGACGACGACCGCGAAGTTGTAGGTTGGAATGCCGTCGGCACGCACGATCACGAGGTCGTCGATCTCTCGGTTGCCGATCGTGATCGGTCCCTTCACGAGATCGTCCCACGTCACTTCGCCGTCGGGCGGATTGCGGAACCGCACGACCGGCTGCACGCCTGCGGGCAGCGGGGGCAGCACCTTGCCCGGCTCGGGTCGCCAGCGGCCGTCGTAACGGGTCTTCTCGCCGCGCGCGCGCTGCGCCTCGCGCATCGCGTCGAGTTCCTCCGGCGTGCAATAGCAGCGGTAGGCCGTGCCCTCCTCGATCATCTGCGCGACGACGGCGCGGTAGCGGTCGAGGCGCTGCATCTGGTAGATCGGGCCCTCGTCGTAGTCGAGGCCGAGCCAGTGCATCGCGGCGAGGATCTGGTCGACCGACTCCTGCGTCGAGCGCGACACGTCGGTGTCCTCGACGCGCAGCACGAACTGCCCGCCGTAGTGGCGCGCGTAGGCCCATGAGTAGAGCGCGGTGCGTGCGGTGCCGAGATGGAGGAAGCCGGTCGGGGAAGGCGCGATACGGGTGCGTACGGTGGAAGTCATCGATCGGTCAGGAGGTCAGCGTGGAGAGGCCCCGTTGCAAATCGTCGATCACGTCCAGCGGATGCTCGAGCCCGACCGCGAGCCGCACCAGGCCTTGACCGATGCCGGCCGCGCTGCGCTGCGCCTCGGTCAGTCGGCCATGCGACGTCGTCGACGGATGCGTGATGATGGACTTGGTATCGCCGAGGTTGGTCGCGATCGACAGCACGCGGGTGGAGTCCATCACGTGGAAGGCGGCCGTACGCGCCGCATCGGGCGAGTCGGCGCGCATGTCGAACGACAGCAACGCGCCGCCGACGCCCGACTGCTGCCGCAGTGCCAGCGCATGCTGCCCATGCGATGCGAGGCCCGGGTAGTAGACGCGCGCCACCATGGGCTGCTGCTCCAGCCACTGCGCGACCTGCAGCGCGTTGGCGCTCTGCGCCCGCATGCGCAGATCGAGCGTCTCCAGCCCCTTCAGCACGACCCAGGCGTTGAACGGCGACAGCACCATGCCGGCGGTGCGCACGATCGGACCGAACACTTCCTTGACCAGCTTCTTCGACGCGCACAGCGCGCCGGCCATCACGCGGCCCTGTCCGTCGAGGTACTTGGTGCCCGAATGCATCACGACGTCGGCGCCGTACTCGACCGGCCGCTGCAGCGCAGGCGTGCAGAAGCTGTTGTCGACCGCCAGCAGCGCGCCGGCGCCGTGCGCGATCTCGGCCAGCGCGGCGATGTCGCAGACGTCGGTGAGCGGATTCGTCGGCGTCTCGGCGAACAGCAATCGCGTCGCCGGCTCGAGCGCGGCGCGCCATGCGCCGGGGTCGGTCTGCGACACGAAGGTCGTGCGCACGCCGAACTTCGCGAACTCCTTCGCGAACAGGTTGATCGTCGAGCCGAACACCGAACGCGAGCAGATCACGTGATCGCCGGCCTTCAGCAGCCCCATCCCGAGCAGCAGGATCGCGCCCATGCCGCTGCCGGCGGCAATGCAGGCTTCGGTGCCTTCCATCGCCGCCAGACGGGCTTCGAGGCTGCGCACCGTCGGATTGCTGGTGCGCGTGTACGTGAAGTCCTCGGACTCGGCAAAGCGCCGCGCCATCGTCGCCGCATCCGGCTGCACGTAGGCGTTGGTCAGGAACAGCGCCTCGGAGTTCTCGCCGTATTGGCTGGGCGCGAGCGCGGTGCGCACCGCGAGCGTCTCGGGCCGCAGCCCGGGCGGCAGCTGGGCCCGCGCGATGCGCCGGGCTTCGTCGTCGCTCGACGTCGTCATGCCGCTTCTCCGCTCTGCAGCGCGAGACGCGAGCGAGCGCTGCCGTCCTCGTCATCGGCTTGCGCGCGCGTACGCTGCTCGGCCATCGCGCTGAAGTCGGCCGCGCTGACGTCGCCGGTGATGTAGTGGCCGTCGAAGCACGATGCCTCGAAGCCGTTCAGCTTCGGATTGAGCGCGCCGACGACACGCTTCATCGCGTTGACGTCCTGGTAGATCAGTGCATCGGCACCGATGAACTCGCGGATCTCTTCGACGCTGCGGTCGTGCGCGATCAGCTCTTCCTTGGTCGGCATGTCGATGCCGTAGACGTTCGGATAGCGCACCGGCGGCGCGGCCGAGGCCATGTAGACCTTGCGTGCGCCGGCCTCGCGCGCCATCTGCACGATCTCGCGCGAGGTGTTGCCGCGCACGATCGAATCGTCGACCAGCAGCACGTTGCGGCCCTTGAACTCGACGCCGATCGCGTTGAGCTTCTGGCGCACCGACTTCTTGCGCACGCCCTGTCCCGGCATGATGAAGGTGCGGCCCACATAGCGGTTCTTCACGAAGCCCTCGCGATAAGGCTTGCCGATGCGCTGCGCCAGCTGCATCGCCGACGGCCGGCTCGACTCCGGGATCGGGATCACGACGTCGATCTCGTTCGGCGGGATCGTCGAGATCAGCCGCTGCGCGAGCGTCTCGCCCATGTTGAGACGCGCCTGATAGACCGAGACGCCGTCCATGATCGAGTCGGGCCGCGCCAGGTAGACGAACTCGAACATGCACGGATTCAGCGTCGGGCGCTCGGCGCACTGCCGCGCATGCACCTTGCCGTCGAGGTCGACGAAGATCGCTTCGCCGGGCGCCACGTCGCGCACCATGCGATGACCGGTGCCTTCGAGCGCCACCGATTCGCTCGCCACCATCACGTCGCCGCTCGCGCCGTCGCGCCCGACGCCGTAGCACAGCGGCCGGATGCCGTACGGATCGCGGAACGCGAGCAGGCCGTAGCCGGCGATCAGCGCGACCACCGCGTACGAGCCGCGGATGCGCTTGTGCACCGCGCGCACCGCGTCGAAGATCTCGTCGGGGGTGAGCCGTCCGGCGCTCGCCGCGCGCTCGAGCTCGTGCGCGAGCACGTTGATCAGGACTTCGGTGTCGCTCTCGGTGTTGATGTGGCGCCGGTCGATGTCGAACAGCTCGCGCTTCAGCGCCGACGCGTTCGTCAGATTGCCGTTGTGCACCAGCACGATGCCGTACGGCGCATTGACGTAGAACGGCTGCGCCTCTTCCTCGCTGTAGGCGTTGCCCGCCGTCGGGTAGCGCACCTGGCCGAGCCCGACCGTGCCGGGAAGCCCGCGCATGTTGCGCGTGCGGAAGACGTCGCGCACCATGCCGCGCGCCTTGTGCATGAAGCACTTGGTGCCCTGCATCGTGACGATGCCGGCGGCGTCCTGCCCGCGATGCTGCAAGAGCAGCAGCGCATCGTAGATGAGCTGATTGACCGGAGTCTCGGAGATGACGCCGACGATGCCGCACATGATGACTACCCCAGACTCAGCGCCCGCCGCGCACGATGCTTCGACCTATGCCGGCAGATGCAGTGACCAATCGGGCGGCAGCCAGGGCCTGAGTCCCTGGATGGCCGCATACAACCACGTCGCACCTTCCGATGCCTGCCACGCCGGCGCTTCGCGCAGCGGCGTCAGTGCCACGCCGATCGCGACCAGCATCAGCACCAGCACCCCGCGCGCCAGGCCGAAGCCGGCACCGAGCAGCCGGTCGACCGGACTGAGCGGGGTCGCGCGCACCACCATGCGCAGCAGCCGCGCCGCCAGACCCCAGAGCACCAGCACGACGATGAACGCACATGCGAACGTCACGATGCGATTCAAGGGCGAGCCCGCGGTGCCCAAATGGACATAGGGCGCGAGCGCCGGCGTGATCGCCTGCGCAATGAACCAGGCGACGACCCAGCCGACGAGCGACAGCACCTCGAACACCAGCCCGCGCACCAATCCGAACAGCACCGACAGCAGCAGGAACGCCAGCAGCGCGATGTCGATCCAGCCGAGGTTGCCGACCTGCATCGCCCGGCATCACAGTGTCAGGATCACGCCGCTCAGGCCGGCGGACTTGGCCTTGGCTAGCGCCTTGTCGGCATCGTCGCGCGACGCGAACGGACCGAGCCGCACGCGGATGCGATTGCCGTTCGGCGTCTCGGCCACTTGCGTGTAGGTCTTCAAGCCGAGCTTCTCGACCTTCTGGCGCGTCTCCTGCGCCGCACTGGCTTCGGCATAGGCACCGATCTGCACGACGAAGCGCGACGCATCGGCAGCGGCCGCAGGCTTCGGCGCGTCCTTGCCTTCGAGCAGCGCGGCGGCGCGGGCCCCGTCGTCGTTCGCAGCGCCGCGCGGCCGTTCGGCCGGTGCATCGGCGGGCTTGGCGGCGACGCGCTCCGCGAGCTTGTCGGCGGGCTTGTCGACGGGTTTGGCGGCCGGCTTCTCGGCGGCCGGTTTCTCGACGGCCACCGGCTTGTCGCCGTCCGGCTGGGAACCGGCAGGCGCTGCGTCCGCGGCCGAAGGTTCGGTCCGGGTGTCGGCGGTCGCCGGCACCTCGGGCTCGGGTATGGCCGTCGCGCCGGAAGCACCGTTCAGCGCGACGCGCGCCGGCGGGATCGCGAGCGGCGGTACGGCGTCCTTGCGGGGTATCTCGATCGGTATGTCGAGCGGTATCGGACGCGGCTGGGTCTCGAAGACCAGCGGAAAGCCGACCACGCCGACCGCCACCAGCACCACCGCGCCGATCAGCCGGCGCCGCGCCCGCGTGCGCGCCCGCGCCACGTCGCCCGCGGCCTCGGGGATGGCCGCCGGCGCAGCCGCATCAGCCTTGCGCTTGAAGATGTTCAGCAGACCCATGCGATGCGTGATACCGAATGCCGATGAGCGGAGGGCGGCCGCCCGGCCGCAACGTCGCGAAGCGCCCGCCGATCACGCCCCGTCACCGGTCTGTCTGCCGCTGCGACGGGGCAGGCCATGCTGCAGCACGCCCCCGACGGTGTGAAAGGATCCGAAGACGAGGATTCTATCAGCGGGGTCTGCCTCGGCCAGGGCCGCATCGAGCGCTGCAGCAGGGTCCGCATGGCATGCCACCGTGACCGCACGGGCCTCCGTCGAGAGGAGGCCTTCATAGGTGCGCGCGAGCTGCTCGGCGCGTGCAGCACGCCCGAGCGGAAGGTCGGTGAAGTGCCAGGCGTCGACCAGCGGCGCGAGGCGGGCGAGCATCGCCGCGAGATCCTTGTCGCGCATCGCGCCGAACACCGCATGGGTGCGCGGGTAGTAGCCCATCTGGTCGAGGTTCTGCGCCAACGCCGAGACCGCATGCAGGTTGTGCGCGACGTCGAGCACCAGGGTCGGCTGGCCGGGCACGATCTGGAAGCGCCCCGGCAGCTCCACGCTCGCCAGGCCCGCGCGCACCGCCTGCGCGCTGATCGGCAGCCGCGCGCGGAGCGCTTCGAACGCCGCGAGCGCGCCGGCCGCATTCAGCAGCTGATTGGCACCCCGCAGCGCCGGATAGGCCAGGCCGTTGTAGCGCCGGCCGCGACCGGCCCAGTTCCATTGCTGGCGGTCACCCGAGCAGCTGAAGTCGCGGCCGAACAGCCACAGGTCGGCGCCGATCTCGCGCGCGCGATCGACGATGCTTTGCGGCGGCACCGGATCGCTGACGATGACCGGCCGGCCGCTGCGCATGATGCCGGCCTTCTCGAAGCCGATCGCCTCGCGCGTGTGCCCGAGGTATTCGGTGTGGTCGATGTCGATGCTGGTGATGACGGAGACGTCGGCATCGATCGTGTTGACGGCATCGAAGCGGCCGCCGAGGCCGACCTCGAGGATCACGAGGTCGAGCGGCGTCGACGCGAGCAGCCGCGCGATCGCGAGCGTCGTGAACTCGAAGTACGTCAAGCTGACATCGCCGCGCGCCGCTTCGACGGCCTCGAAGTGCTCGAGCAAGGTCGCGGCTTCGACCATGCGGCCGCCGATGCGGCAGCGCTCCTCGAAGTGCACGAGGTGCGGCTTCGAATACAGGCCGACGCGGTAGCCGGCCTGCAGCGCGATCGCTTCGAGCATCGCGCACGTCGAACCCTTGCCGTTGGTGCCGGCCACACTGATGACCGGTGCCGCATGGCTGAAGCCGAGGCGCTGGCGTACCGTCAGCGCGCGGTCCAGCGTGAGGTCGATGTCCTTGGGATGCAGGCGTTCGCAGCGCGCCAGCCAGTCGAGCAAGGTGGTCGGCAATGCGGCGTGCGGATCGGACATGGCGGGATGGTAAGCCAGGGCCGCACGCGTCCACGCGCGAGCCGGCGGCCGCACCCATGGAAACGGGCGACCGAAGCCGCCCGTTTCATCCTGGTCGAAGCCGGCTCAGCCGCGTGCGGCGCGGCGCCGTCCGACCACCGCAAGACCGGCGAGTGCGGCACCCACGAGCGCGATGCTCGCCGGCTCGGGCACGGCCTGCACGCGCGAGACGACCATGAAGTCCTGCTCGTTCGGGCTGTAGAGCTTGTCGACGTGGTACGTGATCGGCGTCGCATCGATCGCCGCCCAGCTCATCGCGTTCATCGCCGTCTGCGTCGCGCTGTTGGTCGACGAGGCCTTGAACGTGCCGGTAGACAGGTTGTACTTGGCGCTGTTCTCGTAGATCACTTCCCAGATCATCGTCTGGGCCGCCGCCGAGCCGGCGGCGTCCTGCGGCGCGCCGGCTCCCATCAGGTACGACATCAGGCGGTCCATCTCCTGCGAGCCGCTCACGCCCCAGGCGCTGGCGCCGCTGACCACGCTGTAGTCGCTATAGGTCGTGCCGAAGTAGAAGTACTGCAGCAGGTCGGTGCAATAGGTCGTGAAGCTCTGGCCGTTGAGCGTGCCGGAGAACTGGCCTGCACCGCCCGAATACGACGGCGCGCTGACCGACACCGACGTCGGGCTGCCGTAGGTGTAGGCGTCGAGCTTGACGACGTCGGCGTGCGCCGCCGAAGCGGCGAAGACGATGGCGGCGCTGGCGATTGCAGTCTGGACGAGCCGTTGCATTCCGATGGTCCTGAAGCGGGAAGAGTCGTTGAAGAAGGGCCGCATGACGGCGACCCTTTGCTGGAATCGACTCTAACCAAGCGATCTTCAGTGCGCACCCCGTGCCCCGGGGGCCGACCGGCTCCGGGCAGCGGACCTCGCGTGAGGTCCTTCACGCGACCGCGGAATACCGACAGAAGCTGTGAGCGAATTGCCCGGCTCACGCGACGGCGTCGGCGCTCTGCCGCTGCAGCATCGCGATCAGCCGCGCGATGACGCTGCGCAGCTCGCGCCGGTCGCAGATCATGTCGACCGCACCGGTCTTCTGCAGGAACTCGGCGCGCTGGAAGCCTTCCGGCAATTTCTCGCGCACCGTGTTCTCGATCACGCGCGGACCGGCGAAGCCGATCAGCGCCTTCGGCTCGGCGATCACGACGTCGCCGACGAACGCGAAGCTCGCCGACACGCCGCCCATCGTCGGGTCGGTCAGCACGCTGATGTAGGGCAGCCGCGCTTTCGCCAGATGCGTCAGCACCGAGTTGGTCTTGGCCATCTGCATCAGACTCAGCAGACCCTCCTGCATGCGCGCGCCGCCGGTCGCGGTGAAGCTGATGAAGGGCGTCTTCTGCTCGAGCGCCGCCTGCACGCCGCGCACGAAGCGCTCGCCGACCACCGAGCCCATCGAGCCGCCCATGAAGTCGAACTCGAAGCAGGCCGCGACCACCGGCACGCTGTGCACCGCGCCGCCCATCACGATCAGCGCATCGGTCTCGCCGGTGCTCTCGAGCGCATCCTTCAGCCGCTCGGGGTACTTCTTGCTGTCCTTGAATTTCAGCGCGTCGACCGGAATCACTTCCTGGCCGATCTCGTAGCGGCCTTCGGCATCGAGGAAGTGGTCGAGCCGGGCGCGCGCGCCGATGCGATGGTGGTGGGCGCACTTCGGACAGACGTTGACGTTCTGCTCGAGGTCGGTCTTGTAGAGCACCGTCTCGCAGGCCGGGCACTTGATCCACAGGCCTTCGGGGACCGTCGCGCGCCGTTCGTTGCGATCGTTCGGCTGGATCTTCGGAGGCAGCAGTTTCTCGAGCCAACTCATGACAACCCCCCGTCCGGCGAGTACGCCGTCCGGCCCCCCGAGGGGGTGCGGGCCGGCTTGGGAGCGGCCCGGCGCTCGGCCCGCTGCTGCTTTGCCTTCGGACACATCATGGATCAGTTCCTTTCAAGCATCCATTGCCGCGCGGATCGATGCGATGAACTCGCCCGCCGCCAAGGCCACATTGTCGCGCGACTGGCTCTCGAGCCGCTGCACGAGTGCCGTGCCGATCACCACGGCGTCGGCCACTTCGGCGACCGCACGTGCAGTCCGGCCGTCGCGGATGCCGAAGCCGACGCCGACCGGCAGATCGACATGGCGGCGGATGCGCGGCACGGCGGCCGCGACCGATGCGATGTCGAAGTGGCCGGCGCCCGTCACGCCCTTGAGCGAGACGTAGTACACGTAGCCGCTCGCCAGACGGCCGACCCGCTTCATGCGCTCGTCGGTCGACGTCGGCGCGAGCAGGAAGATCAGGTCGAGCCCGCGCGCCCGCAAGCCCTGCGCGAACGCCTCGGACTCCTCGGGCGGGTAGTCGACGATGAGCACGCCGTCGATGCCGGCATCGGCCGCATCGGCAATGAAGCGTTCGGTGCCGTAGCGCTCGACCGGATTCGCGTAGCCCATCAGGACGATCGGCGTCGCCGCGTCGCGGGCACGGAAGTCGCGCACCATCGCGAGGATCTGCGGCAGCGCGATGCCGCGCGCCAAGGCGCGTTCGCCCACCTTCTGGATCACCGGACCGTCGGCCATCGGGTCGGAGAACGGCACGCCGAGTTCGATCACGTCCGCGCCGGCCTGCGCCATCGCGAGCATGATGTCGACGGTGGCGTCGGCGTACGGATCGCCGGCCATGATGTACGGGATCAGCGCACGACGGCTCCGTGCGCGCAGCGTCGCGAAGCGGCTCTGGATGCGGCTCATCGCGCACCCCCTTGCACGGCGCGTGCCGCGTCGAGTTCGGCGACGGTCGCGATGTCCTTGTCGCCACGGCCCGAGAGATTGACGAGCAGCAACTGCTCCTTCGCCAGGGTCGGCGCCAGCTTGATCGCGTGCGCGACCGCATGGCTCGATTCGAGCGCCGGGATGATGCCTTCGGTGCGGCACAGACGATGGAACGCCGCGAGCGCTTCGTCGTCCGTGATGCCGACGTATTCGGCGCGGCCGATGTCCTTCAGGTACGCATGCTCGGGGCCTACGCCCGGATAGTCGAGGCCGGCCGAGATCGAGTGCGTCTCGATGATCTGGCCGTTCGCGTCCTGCAGCAGGTAGGTGCGGTTGCCGTGCAGCACGCCCGGGCTGCCGGCCGAGATCGACGCCGCATGCTTGCCGCTGTCCAGCCCGAGGCCGGCCGCTTCGACGCCGATCAGCCGCACGCCCGCATGCTCGATGTACGGATAGAAGATGCCCATCGCGTTGCTGCCGCCGCCGACGCAGGCGATCACCGCATCGGGCTGGCGACCGGTCATCTCCGGCATCTGCACGAGGCATTCGTCGCCGATGACGCGCTGGAAGTCGCGCACCATCGCCGGATACGGATGCGGACCGGCGACCGTGCCGATGATGTAGAAGGTGGACTCGACGTTCGTCACCCAGTCGCGCAGCGCCTCGTTGAGCGCGTCCTTCAAGGTCTTGCTGCCGGATTCGACCGGCACGACCGTCGCGCCGAGCAGGTTCATGCGGTAGACATTGGGCGCCTGACGCTTGACGTCCTCGCTGCCCATGTAGACCACGCACTCGAGGCCGTAGCGGGCGCAGATCGTCGCGGTGGCGACGCCGTGCTGGCCGGCGCCGGTCTCGGCGATCACGCGGCGCTTGCCCATGCGGCGCGCGAGCAGCGCCTGGCCGATCGTGTTGTTGACCTTGTGCGCGCCGGTGTGGTTCAAGTCTTCGCGCTTCAGGTAGATCTGCGCGCCGCCGAGTTCGCGGCTCAGGCGCGCTGCGTGGTAGATCGGGCTCGGCCGGCCGACGAAGTGCGCGAGCTCGTCGCGGAATTCGGCGTCGAACGCCGGGTCCTGTTGGGCCTCGGCGTAGCAGCGCTTCAGCTCGTCGAGCGCATGAACGAGGGTTTCGGCGACGAAGCTGCCGCCGTACGGACCGAAATGGCCGCGGTCATCGGGTTGCTGGTAGTTGCGCATGGTCAGGGATCTCGGACAGCGTCCACGGCGACCGAGGCATCGGCCTCGCGCACCGCGGCACAGAACCGGCGGATCGCCTCGGCATCCTTGATGCCCTTGGCGGACTCGACGCCGGAGCTCACGTCAACGGCCCAAGGCCGCAGCTGCCGGATCCCTTGCCCCACATTTGCAGCATGCAACCCACCAGACAAAACGACCGGACGGGGCACGGCGGCAGGGACGAGCGACCAATCGAAGACCTTTCCGCCGCCGCCGTAGCCTTCGACGTGCGCGTCGAGCAGCAGGGCGTGAGCGTCCGAATAGCGGGTGGCGAAGTCTAGCAAATCGAACTCCGGCGTCATCCGCGCGGCCCGCATGTAGGGGCGTCCCCAGGCGTGGCAGGCTTCGGGCGTCTCGTCGCCGTGAAACTGGAGGAGCAGCTGCGGCATGGCCCGCAGCGCGGCGTCGATCGCGCTGCGTGCCGCATTCACGAAGAGGCCGACCGGCATCACGAACGCCGGCAGCCGGCGCGCCAGCTCGGCCGCACGCGCCGCGTCGACATGCCGCGGGCTCTTCGCATAGAGCACGAAGCCGACCGCATCGGCACCCGCCGCCACGGCGGCATCGACATCCGCCTCGCGGGTCAGGCCGCAGATCTTGATGCGGGTACGGTGCATGGCGTCGCCATCAAGGAAGCCAATCGAGCTGGACCGGCGCTTCGGGAAGCTGCCATCGGGCATCGTAGTACGGACCGATGAAGTAGAGGCCCGCGGCGGAGAACGTCGGGGCGGCAGCGCGGCGATCGCGTCCATCCAGCACCTCGCCGATCCAGGCCACCGGTCTCGATCCGGCACCGACCGCGACCAGACAGCCGAGCAGGTTGCGCACCATGTGGTGCAGGAACGCGTCGGCCTCGAACTCGAAGCGCCAGTAGGCGCCGCGCCGCTCGATGGCGACCCGGCGCAAGGTCTTGACCGGCGAGGCCGCCTGGCACTCGGCGGCGCGGAACGCGCTGAAGTCGTGCGTGCCGACCAGCAGCGCCGCCGCATCGCGCATCGCGTCGCCGGCCAGCGGCCGGAAGCTCCAGCCGGCCAGGCCGCTCTCGAGCGCCGGCCGCACCGGCGATTCGAGCAGCACATAGGCATAGCGCCGGCCGAGCGCGCTGTTGCGCGCGTGGAAGTCGCCCGGCACGGGCCGGCACCACTGGATCGCGATGTCGTCCGGCAGATAGCGGTTGGTGCCGCGCACCCAGGAGAACGGCTCGCGCACGAGGTCGGTGTCGAAATGGACGACCTGGCAGAGGGCGTGCACGCCGGTGTCGGTCCGGCCGGCGCACATCGTGCGCAACGGTTGCGCGGCAAAACGCGCCAGCGCCCCTTCGACCGCATCCTGCACGGTGCGGCCGTCCGGCTGGCTCTGCCAGCCGTGGTAGTGCTGGCCGCGATAGGCCAGGCCGAGCGCCAACCTCACGCTGGTCGAATCTCGCTCGGCGCTCGTCCCGTCAGCCCAGGCTGTCGAGCATGCTCTGCGCGCGCGACTTCAGCGCGCCGCTCGCCTTCGCGACGACCTCCTCGAGCAGATCGCGCGCACCGTCGGTGTCGCCGATCTGGCGGAACTCCTCGGCGAGCTCGAGCTTGCGGGCCAACGGGTCGGCGCCCGCATCGTCGATGGCCGGCAGGTCGGAATCGCCAAACCCGCTGGCCGCCGGCGCAGACGCCAGGGGCGCGGGCGCAGACGCCAGGGGCGCGGGCGCGGACGGCGTCAGGTCCGGCAGGTCGAGGTCGAGCGACATCGAGCCGGGATCGAAGCTCGGCGCCGCGGGCCGCGGTGCCGGCGCGGCCGGCGGCAGGTCGGGCAGCGTGAAGTCCAGCGACATCGCGTCGTCGGAGACATGGTGCGCCGGCGGCGGGGCGCTGACCGGCGGCACCTGGATCTGCGGCGTCGCGAAAGCCTGGGTCGACTCGAGCGCGCCCGGCGCGGTCGGCGTGCCGATGTCGGGGGAGTTGAGGTCGAGGTCGATGCCGCCGTCGAGCGGGATCGGGCCGCTCACCGATGCGCCGAACTGCTGCGCTGCACCCGGCAGCACCGACTGCGGCATCGTGCTGGCGCCCAGCACCTCGACGATCTGGCCGCCCTCGCCTTGCGCCACGACCGGCGGCGCGCCGCCCGGCTGGAACAGCGGGTTCTCCGGATCGATCTGCGCGCCGAGTTCCTGCGCCTTCGCCCAGTCCTCGCCCTCGCCGCGCGTCAGCGCGAAGAGTTGCGTCGCGAGCAGCTCGAATCCCTTGGTGTCGCGCCGCTTGGCGTAGACCTCGAGCAGCTTGGTGCGGATCGCCATCCGTTCCGGATTGGCGCGCATCGCCTCCTTGAGGATTTCCTCGGCCTGCAGGTCGCGGCCATAGGCAAGGTAGACGTCCGCCTCGGCGACCGGATCGACGTCGCCGATCGCATCGAGCTGGCTCAGCGAATAGCTCATCGACGACGACGCGCCGCCGGCGTCCCGGGTATCGATGCGCTGGCCGCCGCTGGCGCCGAAGAACGAATCGGGCTGCAGGCGGCTTTCGAGGAACGAGGTCTCGCCGCTGTCGACCTTGGGCTTGCGGGTATAGCGATAGACGCCGAAGCCCGCGAGCAGCAGCAGCGCGATGCCGCCCGCGCCGAGCAGCAGCGGGTTGTCCTGGAACATCGACGCGAAGAAGCCGGGTTCTTCGGGTGGCGGCGGAGCCGGCGCCTTGGCGACGACCGGCGGCTTGGCAGGTGCAGGCTTCGGCGCCGCCGCGATGGGCGTGGGCGACGACGCAGTTGCGGGCGCGGGCGTCGCCGCGGCGACAGGGGTCGGTGCACTCGCCGAACCCATCGTGACGATCGATGCGGCCGGAACCGATGCCGCCGGCTTGGCGGCCGGCGCCGGGCTCGGCGCCGAGGCGGGAACCGGGCTCGGCACGGGAACCGCGGCAACGACGGGCGGTGCGACCTTCGGGGCAGGCGCCGCCGCCGGCGCCGGCGGTGTCGCGGCAGCCACCTGCGTCGGTGCAGGACCCGGTTTGGCAGCCGCCGCGCTGGCACCTGCCGCCGCGGCGGTCGCGCCACGCAGGTTGTTCAGCTCGGCGACGTTCTTCGAGAGTTCGGCGACGCGCGCAGCGGCGTCCTTGCGCTCGCGGTCGCGCGAGATCTTGTCTTCCGGCGCAGATGCCGCGCCGGCCTTGCTGAGGGTCAGCTTGTCGGGCGTCGGTGCCGCGGTGCGCTTGCGGTCGTCGACATTGGCCTGGACCTGGCCGCTCGCCTGGCGCGCGTTGCCTTCGGTCTTCGCGGCCGGCACCGCGCCCGCCAGACGCTGACGGTAGGCGCCGAAGTCGGCGCTTTGTGCCTGGATCACCTGGCGCGCCTCGGCCGGCGGCACGCCCTTGGCGGCATCGGCGCTCGGCACCGTCAGCACGACGCCGGCCTTCAACCGGTTCATGTTGCTGTCGATGAACGCCTGCGGGTTGCTGCGGAACAGCGCGACCAGCATCTGGTCGAGCGACACGCCGGTGCGCTGGGTGCGCGACGCGACGTGCGACAAGGTGTCGCCGGAGCGCACCTTGTAGGTGTCGGCGCCGACGTCGCCAGGCGCGGCGGAGGCGGTGGCCTCGGGCGGCTTGGCTGGTCGCGTCGCGATGGCAGGCGGTTCGGCGGGCGGGCGGGCGGCGCGGCGTTCTGCCGGCGGACGAGCCGGCGGTGCTTCGGCGACCTGCGGCGGCGGTGGCGGCGACGCAGTCGATGGAGCGGGCGTCGTGACCATCGGCGCAGGGGGCGCCGGGGGCGCCGCTGCAATCGCGGGCGCGGTCGTCGGCGCGACCGGCGTGGCGCGTGCCATGGTCGGCGGGTCGAACAGCAGCGTGTAGTCGCGTACGAGCCGGCCGCTCGCCCAATTGATCTCGAGGATCACCTCGACGAAAGGCTCCTGGACGGCGCGGTCGCTGGTGAGCCGCAGGTAAGGATGGCCATCGGCGCGACGTTGCAGGCTGACATTGGTCGCGGGCAACACCGCGTTGTAGTCGACACCGGCGGTGCGATACGCCTCGGGTGCCGCGATCCGGGCCGAGAGATTGGAGGCCTCTTCCGGCGTCAGGCTGGTGATGTCGATCTCGGCGCGCAGCGATTCGCCCAGCGCCGATTGCACCGACAAACGCCCGAGACCGAGAGACCAGGCGCTAGGCGCCACCAGGCACAGCGCCGCGGCCACGCCGGTCAGCGCGTAGCGTCCAGGACCAGACAGTTTCTTGCTCAAGGCGTCTCCCAACAGGACTCTCATCAGGGCCCCGGCGACCGGGCCCCGGAACACCGGTCATCGTCGGCTGAATTCACATTAACATCAAGAAGATACACCGACAAGCTAATGCAAAAGCTGACGAGCTTTGCGATGCCTACAAAGTAACGAAAAGCATCGCCACGATTGTCGCCGGCCCGCAACGCACCGGCCAACGACGACCAAGTCGCGCAAGCGCGGGGCCGGCAGCGGATCTCAAGCTTCCAGCAGGATGCGCAACATCCGACGCAACGGCTCGGCGGCGCCCCACAGCAGTTGATCGCCGATCGTGAAGGCGCCCAGGTACTCGGGGCCCATCGCCATCTTGCGCAGGCGGCCGACCGGTATCGTCATCGTGCCCGTCACCGCCACCGGCGTCAGGTCGCGCATCGTGTCCTCGCGCGTGTTCGGCACCAGCTTCACCCAGGCGCTGTCGTTCGCGATCATCGCTTCGATGTCGGCCAGCGGCACGTCGCGCTTGAGCTTGAAGAGCAGCGCCTGGCTGTGGCAGCGCATCGTGCCGACGCGCACGCAGTAGCCGTCGACCGGCACCGCCGCCGTGCCGAAGCCGGCGCCCTGGCCGAGGATCTTGTTGGTCTCGGCGCCGCCCTTCCACTCCTCGCGGCTCGTGCCCCAGCCGGCTTCGTCCGGGCGCTTGCCGACGCCCAGATCCTTGTCGATCCACGGGATCAGGCTGCCGCCGAGCGGCACGCCGAAGTTCTCGATCTCCGCGCCGCCGAGCGCCTGCTGACGGCCGAGCACCTTCCGGTCGATCTCGAGGATCGCGCTCTTCGGGTCGTCGAGCAGCGCGCGCACCTCGGCGTTGAGCGCGCCGAACTGCGTCAGCAATTCGCGCATGTGCGCCGCGCCGCCGCCCGAGGCCGCCTGGTAGGTCATGGTGCTCATCCAGTCGACCAGACCGGCCTTGAACAGCGCCCCGACGCCCATCAGCATGCAGCTGACGGTGCAGTTGCCGCCGATCCAGTCGCGGCCGCCGGCCGCCATCGCCCTGCGGATGACCGGCAGGTTCACCGGGTCGAGCACGATGACGGCGTCGTCCTTCATGCGCAGGGTGGATGCCGCGTCGATCCAGTGGCCGGCCCAGCCGGCACGGCGCAGCTTGGCGTGCACGTCGCTCGTGTAGTCGCCGCCCTGCGCGGTGACGATGATGTCGCAGCGCTTCAGCGCGTCGAGGTCGTAGGCGTCCTGGAGCCTGGTCTCGTTCTTCGCCCAGGCCGGCGCGGTGCCGCCGGCATTGCTGGTGCTGAAGAACAGCGGCTCGATGTGGTCGAAGTCGCCCTCGGCCTGCATGCGGTCCATCAGGACCGAGCCGACCATCCCGCGCCAGCCCACCAATCCCGTCAGTCTCGTCGTCATCGCTCGCCCTTTCGCGAAAAGTACCCCTTTCGTTCCCCGGCTCGTTCGCCGGGGACAGGGCGAGACGAACCGAGCCGGATCAGCTCTTGATCGCCTTCTTGGTGGTGCCGCCGAGGGCCGCCACGACGGCGTCGCCCATCTCGACGGTGCCGACCTTGGTCGTGCCGGCAGACCAGATGTCGGCCGTGCGCAGCCCGGACGCGAGCACGTGCTGCACCGCGGATTCGATCCGTGCGGCGGCTTCGGCCTGGTCGAGCGAATAGCGGAGCATCATGGCAGCGGACAGGATTGTAGCGAGCGGGTTCGCCGCGTTCTTCCCGGCGATGTCGGGCGCGCTGCCGTGGCTGGGCTCGTACAGCCCCTTGCCGGATGCATTCAGCGACGCCGACGGCAGCATGCCGATCGAACCGGTGAGCATCGCCGCCTCGTCCGACAGGATGTCGCCGAACATGTTGCCGGTGACGACGACGTCGAACCGCTTCGGCTCCTTGACGAGCTGCATCGCCGCGTTGTCGACGTACATGTGGTCGAGCTGCACGTCGGGATAGTCGGCGTGCACCGCCACCACCGCATCGCGCCAGAACTGCGAGGTTTCGAGCACGTTGGCCTTGTCGACGCTGGTCAGCCGCTTCGCCCGCTTGCGTGCCGCCTCGAACGCGACCCGCGCGATGCGCTCGACCTCGGGCCGCGTGTAGCGCATCGTGTCGAAGGCTTCGGGCGCACCCGCGAACGCGCCATCGGGCGACGTGCGGCGGCCGCGCGGCTGGCCGAAGTAGATGTCGCCGGTGAGCTCGCGGATGATCAGGATGTCGAGTCCGGCAACCAGCTCGGGCTTCAGGCTCGATGCGTGCGTGAGCTGCTCATAGCAGATGGCCGGACGGAAGTTGGCGAACAGGCCCAGGCTCCTGCGCAAGCCGAGGATCGCCTGCTCGGGCCGCAGCGCGCGCTCCAGCATGTCGTACTTCCAGTCGCCGACCGCGCCGAACAGCACCGCATCGGCCGCCTGCGCCAGCGCCAAGGTCGCCTCGGGCAGCGGATGGCCGTGCGCATCGTAGGCCGCGCCGCCGACCGCCGCTTCCTCGAACTCGAAGCGCAAGTCGAGCACATCGAGCACGCGGCGCGCCTGCGCCATGATCTCCGGTCCGATGCCGTCGCCGGGTAGGATCGCAATCTTCATCGTCGAGTTTCCAGGTGGGCGTTCAGGCGTGATTCGCGAGCCATGGCTGGCGCAGCAGCCGTTCGGACTCGAATGCGCGGATCTTGTCGGCATGGCGCAGGGTCAGGCCGATGTCGTCGTAGCCGCCGAGCAGGCAATGCTTGCGGAACGCATCGATCTCGAAGCCGAGCGTCTGTCCATCGGGCTTGATGACGACCTGCCGCTCGAGGTCGATCGTCAGCTCGTAGCCGACGAAGGCGTAGATCTCGTCGAACAGCGCCGCCACCTGACGCTCGGGCAGAACGATAGGCAGGAGGCCGTTCTTGAAGCAGTTGTTGAAGAAGATGTCGGCGTAGCTCGGCGCGATCAGCGCGCGAAAGCCGTACTGGTCGAGCGCCCACGGCGCATGCTCGCGCGAGGAGCCGCAGCCGAAGTTCTTGCGCGCCAGGAGGATGGACGCGCCCCGGTAGCGCGCCTGGTTCAGCACGAAGTCGGGGTTCGGCCGGCGCGACGCCGGATCCTGGCCCGGCTCGCCCGGATCGAGGTAGCGCCAGGCGTCGAACAGGTTCGGACCGAAGCCCGACTTCTTGATCGACTTCAGGAACTGCTTCGGAATGATCGCGTCGGTATCGACGTTTTCCCGGTCCATCGGTGCGACCAGGCCCTTGTGGATGCGAAACGGATTCATCGTGGTTTCCAGCGCGACTCAGGCGATCCGCCGTACGTCGACGAAGTGCCCTTCGATCGCGGCCGCGGCGGCCATCGCCGGGCTGACCAGATGGGTACGGCCGCCCGCGCCCTGGCGGCCTTCGAAGTTGCGGTTGGAGGTCGATGCGCAACGCTCGCCCGGCTCGAGGCGGTCGGCGTTCATCGCGAGGCACATCGAGCAGCCCGGCTCGCGCCACTCGAAGCCGGCCGACTTGAAGACCTGATCGAGCCCTTCGCGCTCCGCCTGCTCCTTCACCAGGCCGGAGCCCGGCACGACCATCGCGAGCTTGACGTTGGCCGCGACCTTGCTGCCGAGGCGGCGCACCACCGCAGCGGCCTCGCGCAAGTCTTCGATGCGCGAGTTCGTGCACGAGCCGATGAAGACCTTGTCGATCGTGATGTCGGCGATCGCCTTGTTCGGCTCGAGCGCCATGTACTCGAGCGCGCGCTCGATCGCCTGGCGGCGGCTCGGGTCCTTCTCGCGCTCGGGATCGGGCACGCGGTCCTGCACCGACACCACCATCTCCGGCGACGTGCCCCAGGTCACCTGCGGCCGGATCTCGGACGCGTCGAGCTCGACGACCGTGTCCCATTGCGCGCCGGCATCCGAATGCAGCGTGCGCCAATAGCGTACCGCCTGCTCCCATTCGAGCCCTTGGGGGCTGTACGGCCGGCCCTTGACATAGGCCAGCGTCGTGTCGTCGACGGCGACCAGGCCGGCCCGCGCGCCCGCCTCGATCGCCATGTTGCAGACCGTCATGCGGCCTTCCATGCTGAGCGCGCGGATCGCGCCGCCGGCGAACTCGATCGTGTGGCCGGTGCCGCCGGCGGTGCCGATCTTGCCGATGATCGCCAGCACGATGTCCTTGGCGCCGCAGCCGCGCGGCAGCTGGCCTTCGACACGAACCAGCATGTTCTTCGCCTTGCGCGCCAGCAAGGTCTGCGTCGCCAGCACGTGCTCGACTTCGCTCGTGCCGATGCCGTGCGCGAGCGCGCCGAACGCACCGTGCGTCGACGTGTGCGAGTCGCCGCACACGACCGTCATGCCGGGCAAGGTCGCGCCTTGCTCCGGCCCGATCACATGGACGATGCCCTGGCGCTTGTCGTTCATCTTGAACTGCGTGATGCCCGCGCGGTCGCAGTTGGCGTCCAGCGTGTCGACCTGCAGCTTCGAGATCGGATCGGCGATGCCGTGCGTGCGGTCGGTGGTCGGCACGTTGTGATCGCTGACCGCGAGGTTGGCGGACAGCCGCCAGACCTTGCGGCCGGCCATCTCCAGGCCGTCGAACGCCTGCGGGCTGGTGACCTCGTGCAGCAGGTGCCGGTCGATGTAGAGCACGGCCGTGCCGTCGTCTTCGGTGTGGACGACGTGGTCGTCCCAGAGCTTGTCGTAGAGCGTGCGTGGCATGGTGGTCCGCGGGAAGGCCGCCGGTGGAGCGGAACACCGATTTTACGGGCGCGACCCACGGCGCCTGCCAGGACCGGCCGGATGCCCTTGCATGGCCGCGTTTCGCGCGCACCGACGAAAAAGGGGCGCGGCTTGCGCCGCGCCCCTTCAGGCACAGGAATCGAAACGTCGGCTTACCAGCCGATGTCCTGCAGCAGCGGGAAGGTCAGGTCTTCCGGCGGGGTCACCGAGTGCGTCAGGTCGCCGTTGATCGCCGGCTCCATCAGCTGGTTGCGGAACGCCGTCACGTCATAGTGCGACACCGACGAGCCGCTCTGGTAAGGGTTCGGCGCGAACATCAGCATGTGACCCGCGCGATCCGCACCCTGGTACTGCGTGCCCAGCAGCGCGAGGCTGCCGATGACGCCGGACTTGCGGGCGGTGCGCGATGCCAGCGCGGCCTTGATCGTCTGACCATCGGTCTGCGTCACGCGCACCGCGGCGATCGTGATCGTCGGATCGCTGCCGCCGAGACCCGCCGGCGGGGAGCCGGGCGCGTTGTCGGCGATGATCACGCCGATCGCACCGGCGTTCTGCGCATTCTTCACCTTGATCGTGAAGGCGCAGGTGCCGCGGTCGATCAGCGCGATGTTGCCGCGCACCGCCAGCGAGTTGACCGCATCGAGCGGATTGCACGCCAGGCCGGTCACGCCGTCGGGTTGGTCCACGACCGGCATGATCTGGCCGCTCAGCGGCGATCTGGCGATCGGCGGTCCGAACGAAGCGGTACCGACGTCATAGCGCCCTGCCGCCGAGCCGGCGTTCGGACCGGCCACCGTCAGCTTCGGCTGGCCTTGCGTCAGCACGCCCGGCAGCGCCGCCGTCACCAGCGGACCGGACCAGACCAGCTTGTCGACGCTGATCGCCGACGCCTTGCGCTGGGCATTGGTCATGTCCTTCCACAGCTTGCCGGTGGAACCGTTCATCAGGTACCAGTCCCAGATCGACGGGAAGCCGGCGTTGAAGCGGCCGGTGGAACCGTCGGTGTAGGTCTGGAAGCCGATGCCGTGGCCCATCTCGTGCAGCAGCACGGTCACGAAATCGATCGAGCCGGTCGGGAACTGGCCGTCCACGCCGAGGTAGAAGAACTGGCCGTCGAGGCAGCCGGTCTGGCCGAGGTTGGAGTTGAAGTTCGCGCTGATCTGCGGATCGTTCAGCGTGCCCTGGTAGGTGCCCGACAGCTTGTTGGCCAGTGCGTACGAATACCAGGTGTCGGCCTTCGGCGCGTTCGGGAAGTTGCGGAACACCTTGGTCGCGCCGGCGCTGCCGAGCACGGCCGACGTGGACGTGCAGCTCAGCGGCGTCATTTGCGCGCTGATCACGATGGGTATCGTGCTGGTCAGCGTCGCGCCCCATTGGTCGGCCGCGTAGGTGAACGCGTAGAGGCGCTGCTCGCCGAGCGTCGTGCCCGGGTTGCCGCCCACCGGCGCGGCCGGCGTCGGGTCGTTGAAGCCGACGCCCGGTGCGTTGATGTTGTTGATGACGATCTGCGCGCCGGCATAGGCATTGCCGGCCGCGCCGATCAGACCGCCGGCGAGGGCAACGCCGAGCGCGACCGCCTTCAGGTGGTTCTTATTCATGCTCGTGTCCCTTCCCGATCTGCTCGACCTTCGCGGCCGTCTTCTCGCCCTTCATGACCTTGGCAGCCTCGGCCGAACCAGGGACGCAATACATGCCGGTCGAGCCGTCGGCGGCGCGCGTGGCGACCGAGTACATCGTGTTGCTGTCGGTCAGCTCGAGCTCGACCGTGCCGTTGGCATGGCGGAGCTGCTGCGGATTCGTCTTGCCGGTGAGCAGGCCGCGCGGCTGGCCTTGCTTGGCTGCCGCGGCTTCGAGGGCCTTGGCTTCTTTGGCCGTCGGCGCACGGAGCTGGCCGGTGACCGGATCCTTGAAGACGCGCAGGCCTTCCTGCTGGGCCTGCGCGGCGGGCGGCGCGGCAACGGCGGCGACGGCGAATGCCGCGGCCAACCCGAGCCGTGCAGCGCGCAGCGCCGCCGGCTTGGCTTCGGAATCTCGAATGGACATGGAGAACCCTTTGAGGTTGAAACGACGAAGCAACCTTCTCGCGAGTCTCGGCGTAGTCCGACGCGGTGAGGAAAGGCGGCGGCAGCGGTTGGCTGCATCCGCCCCTCCGTACGCAATCGGGCGGTAGCCGCAACTGCGCAAGAAAGGCCATGAGGTCAATCCGTGCGAGAAGCCTTTGCGAAAGAGCAATGCTTCTTCACAGATCCAAACGAGGCTATCTTCTGCGCGCGGCCTGGGCAACCCCCGTAACCCCGGGGAAAACGAGTTGAACCACCGCACCTCTCAGGGTATCCCCGCGCACGGCGGTCGGGGGATC
The DNA here is from genome assembly GCA_018241265.1 of Pseudomonadota bacterium. GTDB lineage: Bacteria > Pseudomonadota > Gammaproteobacteria > Burkholderiales > Burkholderiaceae_C > JAFEEF01. The sequence continues at coordinate 27,789 of JAFEEF010000051.1, forward strand.
GCCCAAAGCGGCAGCGCCCTCGACGTCTGCCGTCGAAGGCGCTGCATCAAGAGGAGTCGACGAGCGTCAGGCCCGCTCGGAGATCGGCTTGACGTTGCGCGGCGCAGCGCCGCTGAAGAGCTGGCGCGGCCGGCCGATCTTGTACTCGGGGTCGCCGATCATCTCGTTGAGCTGCGCGATCCAGCCGACCGTGCGCGCAAGCGCGAAGACCGCGGTGAACAGGCTCACCGGGATGCCGATCGCGCGCTGCACGATGCCCGAATAGAAGTCGACGTTCGGATAGAGCTTGCGCGCGACGAAGTATTCGTCCTCGAGTGCGATCTTCTCGAGCGCCATCGCGAGCTTGAAGATCGGATCGTCGTGCAGGCCGAGCGCATCCAGCACCTCGTGGCAGGTCTCGCGCATCAGCTTGGCGCGCGGGTCGTAGTTCTTGTAGACGCGGTGCCCGAAGCCCATCAGCCGCACCGTCGAGTTCTTCTCCTTGACCTGCCGGATGAACTCGCCGATCTTCTCGACGCCGCCCATCTTTTGAACGTCCTCGAGCATGTTCAGCGCGGCCTCGTTGGCGCCGCCGTGCGCCGGGCCCCACAGGCAGGCGACACCGGCCGCGATCGCGGCGAACGGATTGGTGCCCGACGAGCCGCAAAGCCGCACCGTCGACGTCGACGCGTTCTGCTCGTGGTCGGCGTGCAGGATGAAGATGCGGTCCATCGCGCGCACCAGCACGTCGTTCTGCTGGTACTCCTCGCACGGCGTCGCGAACATCATCCGCATGAAGTTGCCGGCGTAGCTGAGGTCGTTCTTCGGATAGACGTACGGCTGGCCGACGTTGTACTTGTAGGCCATCGCGACCAGGGTCGGCATCTTCGCGATCAGGCGGATCGCCGAGATCTCGCGGTGCTGCGGGTTATGGACGTCGGTCGAGTCGTGATAGAAGGCCGACATCGCGCCCACGAGGCCCGTCATGATCGCCATCGGATGCGCATCGCGACGGAAACCGCGCAGGAAGAACTGCATCTGCTCGTTGACCATCGTGTGATGCGTCACGAGCTGATTGAACGCCGTCCTCTGGCTCTGGTTCGGCAGCTCGCCGTTCAGCAGCAGATAACAGGTCTCGAGGAAGTCGCACTTCTCGGCGAGCTGTTCGATCGGATAGCCGCGGTACAGCAGCTCGCCCTTGTCGCCGTCGATGTAGGTGATCGTCGAGTTGCACGATGCCGTCGACAGGAACCCCGGGTCGTAGGTGAACTTGCCGGTCTGGGCGTAGAGCTTGCGGATGTCGATCACGTCCGGGCCGATGGTGCCCTTGTAGATCGGCAGCTCCATGCTCGGGCTGCCATCGGAGAACGACAGGGTGGCTTTCACGTCGGACGGTGTCATGGGCTTTGTCCTTGTAGGGTCGAGAGTTGCTTGACCATCGGTTGTCAAGCCGGCGCACGCATGTCGCGCAGCACCTGCCTCACATCGTCTCGCTCCAGATCGCCCGTCGGTTCCTGCCGCGCGAGCAGCAGGTCCAGCAGGTCGTTATCCGACAGGTCCATCAGGGCCAGCAAGCCCTGTGCCTGATCTACGTTCAGCGTCGCGCCGTGCCGCTCGAAGTAACGTTCGATGAACAGATCGTTCTCGAGCAAGCCGCGCCGGCAACGCCAGCGCAGCTTGCTCATCGAGCGTTCGTCGAGCAGCGCGGCGGCTTGCACGGTTGCTGTCCCGGTCAGACGGCGCGCCGCACCATCAGTTCCTTGATCTTGCCGATCGCGCGCGTCGGGTTCAGGCCCTTCGGGCAGACGTCGACGCAGTTCATGATCGTGTGGCAACGGAACAGCCGGTACGGATCTTCGAGGTTGTCGAGGCGCGCACCGGTGTCCTGGTCGCGGCTGTCGGCGATGAACCGATAGGCCTGCAGCAGACCCGCCGGGCCGACGAACTTGTCGGGGTTCCACCAGAAGCTCGGACAGCTCGTCGAGCAGCTCGCGCACAGGATGCATTCGTACAGGCCGTTCAGCTCGTCGCGCTGCTCGGGTGTCTGCAGCCGTTCCTTCTCGGGCGGCATCTCGTCGTTGACGAGGTACGGCTTGATCGAGTGGTACTGCTTGAAGAACTGCGTCATGTCGACGATCAGGTCGCGGATCACCGGCAGGCCGGGCAGCGGCTTGAGCACCACGGTACCCGACAGGGTGCGCATGTTGGTCAGGCAGGCCAGCCCGTTCTTGCCGTTGATGTTCATCGCGTCCGAGCCGCACACGCCTTCGCGGCAGGAGCGCCGGAAGCTGATCGACGGGTCGACCTGCTTCAGCTTCATCAGCGCGTCGAGCAGCATGCGCTCGGAACCGTCGAGGTCGACCTCGATGGTCTGCATGCGCGGCTTGTCGTCCTTGTCGGGGTCGTAGCGGTAGATCTGGAATACCCGCTTGGTCATGGCTGTCCTTGTTTGTTCAGAACGTCCGCACCTTCGGCGGGATCGATTCGACCGACATCGGCGTCAGCTTCACCGGTTTGTACTCGAGGCGATTGCCTTCGGAATACCACAGCGTGTGCTTCAGCCATTCCTCGTCGTTGCGGCCGTTCGGATGCTGCGGCGTGTCGCCGTAGTCGTTCACGGTGTGCGCGCCGCGGCTTTCTTTGCGCGCCGCGGCCGACACCATCGTCGCGAGCGCGACCTCGATCAGGTTGTCGACCTCGAGCGCCTCGACGCGCGCGGTATTGAACACCTTCGATTTGTCGGCCAGGTGTATGTTCTTGACGCGCCCGGCGATCGCCTTGATCTGCTCGACGCCCTCGTCGAGCATCGCCTGGGTGCGGAACACGCCGGCGTGCTTCTGCATCGACTTGCGCAGGTCGTTGGCGACCGCCTGCGCGTACTCGCCGCCGGTCGTCGCATCGAGCTTGGCCAGACGCGCCATCGTGTAGTCGCCCGCGTCGGCCGGCAGCGGCTTGTGCGGACGGTTGCGCAGGTCGCTGGCGACGACATGGTCGCCCGCCGACTTGCCGAACACCAGGAGGTCGAGCAGCGAATTGGTGCCGAGCCGGTTCGCGCCGTGCACGCTGACGCAGGAGCACTCGCCGACCGCATACAGGCCGCCGACCACGGCGTTCGGTTCTCCGTCCTTGGGCACGACGACCTGCCCGTGGACATTGGTCGGCACGCCGCCCATCTGGTAGTGGATCGTCGGCACGACCGGGATCGGCTCCTTGGTGATGTCGACGTTCGCGAAGTTGTGGCCGATCTCGTAGACGCTCGGCAGGCGCTTCAGGATCGTCTCCTTGCCGAGGTGGGTCATGTCGAGGACGATGTAGTCCTTGTCGGGACCGCAGCCGCGCCCTTCCTTGATCTCCTGGTCCATGCAGCGCGACACGAAGTCGCGCGGCGCGAGGTCTTTCAAGGTCGGCGCATAGCGCTCCATGAAGCGCTCGCCGTCGCTGTTGCGCAGGATCGCGCCTTCGCCGCGGCAGCCTTCGGTCAGCAGC
>JAFEEF010000052.1 GCA_018241265.1 Pseudomonadota bacterium
GCTGGCGGCGCAGCTCTACGCCGAGTTCCGCGAGTTCTTCCCGAAGAACGCCGTCGAGTACTTCGTCAGCTACTACGACTACTACCAGCCCGAAGCCTACGTGCCGCAGCGCGATCTCTTCATCGAGAAGGACAGCGCGATCAACGAGCACATCGAGCAGATGCGGCTGTCGGCGACCAAGAGCGTGCTGGAGCGGCGCGACGTCGTGATCGTCGCATCGGTGAGCGCGATCTACGGCATCGGCGCGCCCGACGACTACACCGAGATGCGCATGATCCTGCGCGAGGGCAACCAGCTCGGCCAGCGCGATGCGATCGCGCACCTGATCCGCATGCAGTACACGCGCAACGAGACCGATTTCGGGCGCGGCACGTTCCGGGTGCGGGGCGACACGATCGACGTGTTTCCGGCCGAGCACTCCGAGCTCGCGATCCGCATCGAGCTGTTCGACGACGAGATCGAGTCGCTGACCTTGTTCGATCCGCTCACCGGGCAGCTGCGGCAGAGGATTCCGCGCTTCGTCGTCTACCCGGCGAACCACTATGTGACGCCGCGCGGGCGCGTCGTCGCCGCGATCGAGACGATCAAGGAAGAGCTGCGCTGGCGTCTGTCCGAACTGGTCGAGGCAGGCAAGCTGGTCGAAGCGCAGCGCCTCGAGCAGCGCACTCGTTTCGACCTCGAGATGCTGCAGGAGATCGGCCACTGCAAGGGCATCGAGAACTACACGCGGCACCTGTCCGGCGCCGCGCCGGGCGAGCCGCCGCCGACGCTGGTCGACTACCTGCCGAAGGACGCGATCATGTTCCTCGACGAGAGCCACGTGATGATCGGCCAGCTCGGCGGCATGTACAACGGCGACCGGGCGCGCAAGTCGACGCTGGTCGAATACGGCTTCCGGCTGCCGTCGGCGCTCGACAACCGGCCGCTGAAGTTCGAGGAGTTCGAGTCCAAGATGCGCCAGGTGGCGTTCGTCTCGGCGACGCCGGCGGACTACGAGCAGGAGAAGACGGCGGAGGGCGGCCAGACGGTGGAGCAGCTCGTGCGGCCGACCGGCCTCGTCGACCCGCCGGTCGACGTGCGGCCGGCGTCGACCCAGGTCGACGACGTGCTGCAGGAGATCCGCGAACGCGTCGACGCCAACGAGCGCGTGCTGATCACGACCCTGACCAAGCGCATGGCCGAGCAGCTCACCGACTATCTGACCGACAACGGCGTCAAGGTGCGCTATCTGCACAGCGACGTCGACACCGTCGAGCGGGTCGAGATCCTGCGCGACCTGCGGCTCGGCACCTTCGACGTGCTGGTCGGCATCAACCTGCTGCGCGAGGGCCTCGACATTCCGGAGGTGTCGCTGGTGGCGATCCTGGATGCCGACAAGGAGGGCTTCCTGCGCTCGGAGCGCAGCCTGATCCAGACGATAGGGCGCGCGGCGCGCAACCTGAATGGCCGGGCGATCCTCTATGCCGACCAGATGACCGACTCGATGCGCCGCGCGATCGGCGAGACCGAGCGCCGGCGTGCCCGCCAGATCGAGTACAACGAAGCGCAGGGCATCACGCCGCGCAGCGTGACGAAAAAGGTGCGCGAACTGATCGACGGCGTCTACGCCGAGAAGAGCGGCGGCCGTGGCGACCGGCGCGGCGGCGCGGTGGCGCAAGACACGATGTTCGACCTGAGCGAGAAGGATCTGAGCAAGCGCATCAAGGCGCTCGAGAAGCAGATGCTCGAGCACGCCCGCAACCTCGAGTTCGAGAAGGCCGCGCGGGTACGCGACGAACTGGCGCACCTGCGCGAGCAGGCGTTCGGCGCTGCGGTGTCGGATCGCGTGGCTGCGCCGCCGTCGGCGACGGAACGAAAGTCCGGGAAGGCGACCTGAGTTCCTGCAGCGGCGCGTTTGGCGGCCCAAAGCCCGCGGTCCCGACCGGGGAACTTCGGGCGCCAATCTCGACCGAATTAGTCAGCTTCCTGTATACTCGACCGAACTACTCGGAATAAACCCAGGGTTTCCCCGGGGTCGAGTCCGGGCGAGGGTCACGGGAAGCCGCTGCTTGCGCTACTCGCCCCCCGCATCAAAAGGAGAGATTTCCATGCGTCTGACCACCAAAGGCCGTTTCGCGGTGACCGCGATGATCGACCTCGCCCTGCGCGAGCACACCGGTCCGGTCGCGTTGGCCGCCATCAGCGCGCGTCAGCAGATTTCACTGTCGTACCTCGAGCAGCTGTTCGGCAAGCTGCGCCGCCACGAGCTCGTCGAGAGCACGCGCGGTCCGGGCGGCGGCTACTCGCTCGGCCGCAAGGCCGAGGAGATCACGGTCGCCGACATCATCGTCGCGGTCGACGAGCCGATCGACGCCACCGGCTGCGCCGGCAAGGAAAACTGCATGGGCGACGACTCGGGTCGCTGCATGACGCACGACCTGTGGGCGAGCCTGAACTCGAAAATGATCGAGTTCCTCGACTCGGTGTCGCTGAAGAAGCTGGTCGAGGAGCAGATCGCCAAGGGCGTGTCGATCGAGGAGCATCCGGTCAAGCGCGCGATCTCGACGCAGCCGGTCGTCAAGCCGATCAAGATCACCGCGCCGAACTCGGTGTTCGCGCTCGGCGCCGCGTTCTCGAAGTAATCCGCCGAAGGGCGCCGCCGCGCGCCGTATCCCTCATGGACATGACTCCGCATTTCCCGATCTACATGGACTACGGCGCGACGACACCGGTCGATCAGCGCGTCGTCGACGTGATGATTCCATGGTTGCGCGAGCATTTCGGCAACCCGGCGTCGCGCAGCCACGCCTGGGGTTGGGAGGCGGAAGCGGCCGTCGAGACGGCGCGCGAGCAGGTCGCGGCGCTGATCAACGCCGATCCGCGCGAGATCATCTGGACGTCGGGTGCGACGGAGTCGAACAACCTCGCGCTGAAAGGCGCGGCGCAGTTCTACAAGACGCGCGGCAAGCATCTCGTCACCGTGAAGACCGAGCACAAGGCCGTGCTCGACACCATGCGCGAGCTGGAGCGCCAGGGCTTCGAGGTGACCTACCTGGACGTCCAGGAAGACGGCCTGCTCGATCTCGAGGCTTTCAAGGCGGCGTTGCGCCCCGACACGATCCTGGCGTCGGTGATGTTCGTCAACAACGAGATCGGCGTGATCCAGGACATCGCGGCGATCGGTGCGTTGCTGCGCGAGCGCGGCATCATCTTCCACGTCGATGCGGCACAGGCCACCGGCAAGGTCGCGATCGACCTGAAGACCTTGCCGGTCGACCTGATGAGCCTGGCGTCGCACAAGACCTATGGCCCCAAGGGCATCGGCGCCCTCTATGTGCGGCGCAAGCCCCGCGTCCGCATCGAGGCGCAGATGCACGGCGGCGGCCACGAGCGCGGCATGCGCTCGGGAACGCTGCCGACGCACCAGATCGTCGGCATGGGCGAGGCGTTCCGCATCGCGCGCGAGGAAATGGGCACCGAGATCGAGCGCGTGCGCATGCTGCACAAGCGCCTCGTCGACGGTCTGGCCGACATCGAGCAGACGTTCCTGAACGGCCACCCCGAGCAGCGTGTGCCGCACAACGTCAACATGTCGTTCAACTTCGTCGAGGGCGAGTCGCTGATCATGGGGATCAAGGGCATCGCCGTGTCGTCCGGGTCGGCCTGCACGTCGGCGAGCCTCGAGCCGAGCTACGTGCTGCGCGCGCTCGGCCGCAGCGACGAGCTGGCGCATTCGAGCCTGCGCATGACGATCGGCCGCTTCACGACCGAGGAAGAAATCGACTACGTCGTGACGACCTTGAAGGATCGCGTCGCCAGGCTGCGCCAGCTGTCGCCGCTCTGGGAGATGTACCAGGACGGTGTCGACATCAGCAAGATCCAATGGGCGGCGCATTGACGCGGCGGGCGCGGGCTCTGGTTTGGGAGTAGCAAGATGGCATACAGCAACAAGGTCGTGGACCACTACGAGAATCCGCGCAACGTGGGTTCGTTCGACAAGGGCGATGACACCGTCGGCACCGGCATGGTCGGCGCGCCGGCGTGCGGCGACGTGATGAAGCTGCAGATCAAGGTCAACCCCGAGACCGGCCTGATCGAGGACGCGAAGTTCAAGACCTACGGCTGCGGCTCGGCGATCGCGTCGAGTTCGCTGGTCACCGAATGGGTCAAGGGCAAGTCGCTCGACGAGGCGCTGACGATCAAGAACACCCACATCGCCGAGGAACTGGCGCTGCCGCCGGTGAAGATCCACTGCTCGATCCTCGCCGAGGATGCGATCAAGGCGGCGGTGAGCGACTACAAGGCCAAGACGACCGCCCAGACCACGGCTGCCCAGACGACGGCGGCGCACTGACGACATGGCGATCACGTTGACCGAAGCGGCGGCGCGTCACGTCACCCGCTACCTGGGCAAGCGCGGCAAGGGTGTCGGCGTTCGGCTCGGCGTCAAGACGACGGGCTGCTCGGGGCTGGCCTACAAGCTCGAGTACGCCGACGAACTGGCGCCGGAGGACATCGTCTTCGAAGGCCACGGCGTCAAGGTGCTGGTCGACCCGAAGAGCCTGCCGTACCTCGACGGCACCGAGCTCGACTTCGTCCGCGAAGGTCTGAACGAGGGCTTCAAGTTCCACAACCCGAGGGAAAAGGATCGCTGCGGCTGCGGCGAATCGTTCCGGGTCTAGACGCGACCGCCACCGAAGACGCCGGGGCGCGGCCGAGGCCGCGCCCTTCTTTTTGTCTGCACATGAGACTGGACAGCGACGATTTCGAGCTCTTCGGCCTGCCGCGCCGATACGCGCTCGACCGTGCCGCGCTCGACCAGCGCTGGCGCGAACTGCAGGCCGAGGTCCACCCGGATCGCCATGCCGCGCAGGGCGCGGCGGCACAGCGTGTGGCGATGCAATGGGCCGTGCGCGTCAACGAGGCGCACCTGCGCCTGAAGGATCCGCTGCGCCGCGCCGCCTACCTGTGCGAGCTGAACGGCGTGCCGATCGCGGCCGAGGACAACACCGCGATGCCGCCGGCCTTCCTGATGCAGCAGATGGAGTGGCGCGAGGCGCTCGACGACGCGCGCGGCGTCGCGGCGGTCGAAGCGATCGCGGCCGACGTGGCGCAGCAGCGCAGCGCGTCCCTGGCGCGGCTGGCCCGCACGCTCGACGAAGCGCACGACTACGCGGATGCGGCGAAGCAGGTCAGAGCCCTCATGTTCGTCGAGCGCTTTGCCGCCGACATCGAGCGCCGGCTCGAGGCGCTGGGACAATAGACGGCCATGGCCTTGCTGCAGATTTCAGAACCCGGCGGCGCGCCCGATCCGCATCAGCGGCGCATCGCGATCGGCATCGACCTCGGCACCACGCATTCCCTCGTCGCCGCGGTCCGCCATGGCGTGCCCGAATGCCTGCCCGATGCGGACGGCCATGTGATCCTGCCGTCGGCCGTGCGCTATCTGCCCGGCGGCGCGCGCCAGATCGGGGTAGCGGCGGCCGAACAGGCGGCACTCGATCCGCGCAACACCATCGTGTCGGTCAAGCGCTTCATGGGGCGCGGGCTCGACGATATCGCCGGCCGCGCGAAGCTGCCCTACGACTTCGTCGAGGCGCCCGGCATGGTGCGCCTGATGACGCGCGACGGCGCGAAGTCGCCGGTCGAGGTCTCGGCCGAGATCCTCGCCGCCTTGCGCCGGCGCGCCGAGGACACCTTCGACGACGACATCTTCGGCGCGGTCATCACGGTCCCTGCGTATTTCGACGATGCGCAGCGCCAGGCGACCAAGGATGCCGCGCAACTCGCCGGCCTGAACGTGCTGCGCCTGATCAGCGAACCGACCGCCGCGGCGATCGCCTACGGCCTGGAGCACGGTGCCGAAGGGCTGTACGCCGTCTACGACCTTGGAGGCGGCACCTTCGACATCTCGCTGCTGCGCCTGTCCGAAGGCGTCTTCGAAGTCGTCGCGACCGGCGGCGACTCGGCGCTCGGCGGCGACGACTTCGACGCCGCGCTCGCTGCATGGGCGCTCGACGAGGCCGGCCTCGTCGCCGAGAGCCCGGAAGATCGCCGCGCCGTGCTGGTCGCGGCGCGTGCCGCGAAGGAGCGCTTGTCGAGCTCGGAGCATGCCAGCGTCGCCTGCCCGCTCGATGCCGGTGACCTTTCGGTGCGCGTCGACCGCGCGCGGTTCGAATCCCTCGCCGCGCCGTTGCTCGCCCGCACGATGGCCGGCGTGCGCAAGGTGCTGCGCGACGCGCGCACCGACAAGTCCGAGGTGCGCGGCACCGTGCTGGTCGGCGGCTCGACGCGGATGCCGACGGTGCGCGCTGCCGTCGCCGACTATTTCGGCCAAGCGCCGCTCGTCAACCTCGATCCCGATCAGGTGGTCGCGCTGGGCGCCGCGGTGCAGGCGCACGCTCTGGCCGGCAATGCCGGTGCGCAGGAGCTGTTGCTGCTCGACGTGATACCGCTGTCGCTCGGCCTCGAGACCATGGGCGGCCTCGTCGAACGTATCATTCCGCGCAACAGCACGATCCCGACGGCGCGCGCGCAGGACTTCACGACCTTCAAGGACGGCCAGACCGCGATCGCGATCCACGTCGTCCAGGGCGAGCGCGACGTCGTCGCCGACTGTCGCTCGCTGGCGCGCTTCGAGCTGCGCGGCATCCCGTCGATGGTCGCCGGCGCGGCGCGCGTGCGCGTCAGCTTCGCGGTCGATGCCGACGGGCTGCTCAGCGTCAGCGCGCGCGAGCAGACGTCCGGCGTCGAGGCCGCGATCACCGTCAAGCCGAGTTACGGCCTGACCGACGACGAGATCGCGCGCATGCTGAGCGAGGGTTTCCGCAGCGCCGAGGCCGATATGCGGGAGCGGGCGCTGCGCGAGGCGCGCGTCGAGGCCGAGCGCATGCTGCTCGCGACGCGCGCGGCGCTGGCCGCCGACGGCGACCTGCTGGACGACGACGCCAAGGCGCGCATCGAGACCCTCTGCGCTGCGCTGCAGGAGCGGCAAGCCGGCGACGACGCGCACGCCATCGACGCCGCTGTCGAGGCGCTCGCGCAGGGTACCGAGGCGTTTGCCGCCGAGCGCATGAACCGCGGCATCCGGCTGGCGCTGGCAGGCCGCAAAGTCGAGGAAGTCTGACGATGCCGATCATCAAGGTGCTGCCGCACCCTGAATACTGCCCGCAAGGTGCGCGCATCGAGGCGCCCGCCGGCACGTCGATCTGCGAGGCGCTGCTCGAGCACGGCGTGCCGATCGAGCACGCCTGCGAGCAGAGCTGCGCCTGCACGACCTGCCATGTGATCGTGCGCGAGGGCTTCCCCTCGCTCAACGAGATGGAAGAGGAAGAGGAAGACCTGCTCGACCGAGCCTGGGGGCTGGAGCCGAACTCGCGGCTGTCATGCCAGGCGATCGTCGCGCGGAGCGACCTGACGGTCGAGATCCCGAAATACTCGATCAACCACGCCAAGGAGCAGCACTGAGGCTGCTGGGCGTCGACGCGCGGCAATCAGGAGTGCGGCAGTCAGAAGTGCGGCGTCGGGTCGAGCAGCGCCGGGCGGCGCAGGCGCAACATCGGCAGCAGGGCGGCGAGGCGTGACGGCGCGTCCGCCTTGCGCTCGCCGACCATGCCTCGGTCGCACAGCATGTCGACGAACTGGCGCACATCGCGCCGGCGCAGCCCACTGGTGCCTGCAAGTTCCGACAAAGTCACATAACGCTGCGACATGTCATTCAGAATTCGACGGTATGCTGTGCGCTGGAAAGGGGCGCGCAAATCCGGCCACGCGGTCAGGCGGTATTGTTTCATCGGTTGTCCAACGACCTTGATGTTTTTGCAGCGCGGTGCGCTGTCGTGATATCGGTCGCCAGACTAGCCGGCTTGCGTGACCAAGAGTGCTCCGGGGAAGTAATAGCTCCTTCGATAAACTTGTCTTTCGTTACCGGGTGCTACCGTGGGGTGCGTAAGTGATCATGCTGCGAGGTGCAATACGCGATTGACCTCGGTTTGCCACGGCAGTTGATGGACGATCTGATGCAATTGAACGGCTACCTGGAGGTTGCTCAAGGCTTCGCCGCGCGAGTCCAGCAGTTTCAGGTTCGTGATCAGACCCAACGGATCGGCCATCGCGACCACGCCTTCCTGAAGTTCGACCCAGTCCCAGGCCACCCCCGCCGAGCGCTCCTGAGCCGCCGCGCCCCACAGGGTCTGGCCGCTGCACAGGCAGTCGGAGTCGCCAAAATTCAACACCCGCGTGCCGAGGTGCACCAGTTGGAGTTCCGGCGTAGAACTGGCCTGCCACAATACCGTAGGCCAAGCGTAGACAATCCAGGCAGGCGTCATCGATGTGTCGCGTAGGTTGATGGCAGATCCCTCTGGACAGTTGGCGATGCGGCAGTGTGGCAAGGCTAGGCGCCGTTGCCATCTGTCAACCTTGCCAGGGTGTTGCCCGATTGCCGCTGCGCCCGGTGCGCTGGCGGACTAGGTTCGGACAGGGAGTCGGGGAGCGGAATGCTTCAGGGCGGATACACAGAGGTTCTCAAGTCCAGGAGCCGCGAGGAGTTCCAGGGCGAGATCATCGCGTTCACGAAGCGGTTGGGCTTCGACACCGTGTCCGCCACCGTCGTGATCGACCACCTGCTGGGCGAGGCCGAGTTCATCACGATCGACAACACGCCTCAGGCTTACATCCAGGCTTTCCAGAACCGCGAGAATTGGCGGCGCGATCCGGTGATGCAGCATTGCAAGCACCAGAGCATGCCCATCATCTGGAGCCAGGACACGTACGTGCGCGAAGGCATGGGCGACAAGTGGGAGGAGCAGGCGCGTTTCGGCTACCGCCACGGCATCGCGCTCGCCTTGCACCTGCCCGAAGGACGGCACTTCTTCTTCGGCGTCGACCGCGACCAGCCGGTGCCCATGGATGCGGGCGAGTTGACCCGTGTCGTCGCCGACCTGCAGCTTTTCGCGGTGCATGCGCACGAGGCGGCGCTCAGGCTGCTGCTGCCGACGGCCTCGGCGCCCGGGCTGCCCGCATTGACGCCGCGCGAGCTCGAGACGCTGCGCTGGACCATGGAAGGCAAGACCGCGTGGGAGGTCGGCAACGTGCTCGGCATCACCGAACGCACCGCAGCGCTCCACGTCAACAACGCGACCCACAAGCTCGGCTGCGTCAACAAGCACCAGGCTGTGCTGAAGGCGCTGCGCCTCGGCCTGATCCGTTGAATCGGATCGAGCCGACACCGCCCGCCCGTCCGTACACATGGCTGCGCATCGCTGTCAAGGCGAGCGCATCTGCGATGTTGTGACCATCCCCACCCTGTAAGACTTGACAGTTACGGAGCAACGCTCGGCCTGATGAAATTGATGCCAGTGCACGAGATCGCGTGTACCCATCGATCAGCGTCAGGAGCAGAGCATGCAGAAAGCCCAAAGCAAGTCGTCCGAATCGACCAACCTTCACAGCGCGCCGCAGGTGCTCGATCTGGACGTCCTCGAGCAAGTGGCCGGCGGCGGCCCGAACGGCGGCTGGGCTGCGAACGCCGGTCCGAACGGCGGCTGGGCCACGAACGCCGGCCCGAACGGCGGCTGGAGCACGAACGCGGGCCCGAACGGCGGCTGGTCGAGCAGCCTGGCCGGCCCGAACGGCGGCTGGTAAGCGCGCATCGGGGTTCCGTGTCCGGCCTGTTTCGACCCGAGGCTCTCGAAAGCCAACGTCGCGACTGGCTGGGCAGCATCCAGCTCATCCGGCCGCCGTCGCTGGCGTGGTTGACGACGTTCGTCGTCGTCGCAGTGATCGCGGTCGGCCTGTTCGTCAGCTTCGGCCACTACACGCGCAAGGCGCGTGTCGCCGGCTATCTCGTTCCTGACCGCGGCGTCATCCGGCTGTTGCCGTCGCAGCAGGCGACGCTCGTCGAGAGCCATGTCGCCGAGGGACGCATGGTGCATGCCGGCGACGTGCTGTTCGTCCTGGCGGTCGGCCAGGCCACGCTGAACGGCGATACCCAGGCGGCCGTTCAGGCCAGTCTGGCGGAGCGCCAGCGCAGCCTCGAGGCGACGCAGCGCGAGCAGGCCGAGCTCGCCCGGTCCCAGGCCGCCGCGCTCGACCGGCAGATCGAAGACATGCACCGCGAGCTGGCCGCGATGGCCGGCGAGGGCGACCTGCAGGCGCAGCGACTGAAGCTCGCGCAGCAGGACATGGCGCGCTTCGAGTCGCTGCGCAACGACAACTTCGTGTCGTCGGCGCAAGTGCAGACCAAGGCCGAGCAGGTGCTCGGGCTGAAGGCGCAGCAGCAGTCGCTGGAGCGCGAGCGTGCCGCGCACCTGCGGCAGATCGCCGTCCTGGAAGCGCAGCGTGCCGAGTTGCCGCTGCGCAGCAAGGCGCGCGAGGACGAATTGCAGCGCGACCTCGCGACCCTTGCGCAGCAGTCCGCCGAGAACGAGGCGCGCCGGCGCATCGTGATGCGTGCGCCGAGCGACGGCATCGTCACCGGCGTGCTCGCCGAGGTCGGGCAGAGCGTCTCGCCGGCGGTCGCGATGGCGAGTCTGGTGCCGGCCGATGCCCGGCTCGAAGCGCAGCTCTTCGCGCCGTCGAGCGCGGTCGGCTTCGTGCGCGCGCACCAGAACGTGCTGCTGCGCTACCAGGCCTTCCCGTACCAGAAGTTCGGCCACCAGACCGGCGAAGTGGTGCAGGTGTCGCGCTCGCCGCTGCAGGCGTCGGAACTCGCGGGCCTCTCGCTGCCGGGGATCGTCGCCGGCGCCGAGCCGCTCTATCGGATCACGGTGCGGCTCGATCGCCAGACGGTCGAAGCCTATGGTCAGGCGCAGGCACTGGCGCCGGGCATGCAGCTCGATGCCGACGTGCTGCTCGACCGGCGCCGCCTGATCGAGTGGATCTTCGAGCCGGTGCTCGGCATCGCCGGCCGGGTCTGACCATGGATCGCGCCGCGGGCGAACTGCGCTGGGGCTGGTCGCGGCGGCGCACGCCGGTCGTGCTGCAGACCGAAGCCGCCGAATGCGGCCTGGCGTGCCTGGCGATGGTGGCGTCGCACCACGGCCTGGCGACCGATCTGCCGACCCTGCGCCAGCGCTTCTCGCTGTCGCTGAAGGGCGTCACGATGGCCGACCTGGTGCGCATGGCCGGCCAGCTCCAGCTCACCGCGCGGGCGCTGCGCGCCGAAATGTCGCATCTGCCCGAACTGGCGATGCCGTGCATCCTGCATTGGGATTTGAATCATTTCGTCGTGCTCGTCGAGGTACGGCGCGGCACCGCGTTGATCCATGATCCGGCGCGCGGTGCGCGGCGTCTGCCGCTCGCCGAGGTGTCGCGCCACTTCACCGGCATCGTGCTCGAGCTGACGCCGCAGGCCGACTTCCGGCCGCGCCGCGAGCGCCAGACCGTCACCTTGCGCCAATTGCTCGGCCGCGTCGGCGGGTTGAGGCGTTCGCTGCTGCAGATCTTCGCGCTCGCGCTCGCGCTCGAAGGCTTCATGCTGCTCGCGCCGTTCTACCTGCAATGGGTGGTGGACGGCGTGCTGGTCAGCGCCGACCGCGATCTGCTCGTCACGCTCGGCCTCGGCTTCGGCCTGCTGGTGCTGCTGCAGGTCGGCACCGGCGCGATCCGCTCGTGGGCGGTGCTGCACCTGTCGTCGTCGCTCAACCTGCAGTGGCTCGGCAACGTCTTCGCGCACCTGATGGGACTGCCGGTGGCCTGGTTCGAGAAGCGCCATGCCGGCGACGTGCTGTCGCGCTTCGGTGCGATCCAGAAGATCCAGCAGACGCTGACGACGAGCTTCATCGAAGCCGTTCTCGACGGGCTGCTGGTCGTCGTGACCTTCGCGATGATGCTGGTCTACAGCGGCACCTTGACCGCGATCGCGCTCGCGAGCGTCGCAGGCTATGCGCTGCTGCGCGCGGCGTTCTTCCGGCCGCTGCGCGACGCCACCGAGGAAGCGATCATCTTCGAGGCGCGACGCTCCAGCCACTTCCTCGAATCGCTGCGCGGCGTGCAGTCGATCAAGCTCTTCAACCGCCAGGACGAGCGGCGCGCGCATCACATGAACCTCGTCGTCGACGCGATGAACGCCGGCATCACGACGCGCAAGCTCGACCTGATGTTCGACGTGCTGAAGAAGCTGCTGTTCGGGCTGGAGCGCGTCGCGATCGTCTGGGTCGGCGCGCTGGCGGTGCTCGACCGGAGCTTCTCGGTCGGCATGCTGTTCGCATTCATCGCCTACAAGGAGCAGTTCGCGATGCGGCTCGCGAGCCTGGTCGACAAGCTCGTCGAGTTGCGCATGCTGAAGCTCGAAGGCGAACGCCTTGCCGACATCGTGCTGGCGGAGCCCGAGCGCGACGGCATCGGCGTCGTCCAGCCGGCCGCCGATGCACCGCTCTCCCTCGAGCTGCGCGACGTGTCGTTCGCCTATTCGGACAACGAGCCGCCGGTGATCCGCCACCTGCGGCTGACCATCGAACCGGGCGAATCGGTGGCGATCGTCGGGCCGTCGGGCTGCGGCAAGACGACGCTGCTGAAGCTGATGCTCGGGATCCACACGCCGCAGACCGGCGAGATCCGCATCGGCGGCGTGCCGCAGCGCCAGTTCGGCATGCGCACCTGGCGCGACCTGATCGGCACCGTGATGCAGGACGACCACCTGTTCGCCGGCTCGATCATCGACAACATCGGCTTCTTCGACGTCGGGTTCGACCGCGATCGGATCGAGCATTGCGCCAAGCTCGCCGCGGTGCACGACGACATCCTCGCGATGCCGATGGGATACCAGACCTTGATCGGCGACATGGGCACGAGCCTGTCGGGCGGCCAGCGCCAGCGCATCCTGCTGGCGCGCGCGCTCTACAAGCAGCCGCGCTTCCTGTTCCTCGACGAGGCGACGAGCGCGCTCGACGTGGAGCGCGAACGCGAAGTCAACCAGGCGATCCGCCAGCTTCCGCTGACGCGCATCGTCGTTGCGCACCGGCCCGAGACCATCGCATCGGCAAGCCGCGTCATCGTGATCGGCGACGGGCGCGTCGCCCAGGACCTGCGCAGCGTGCCGGGGACGCTGGCGCGTTGAGTGTCGAGCCCCCGCGGCGAGCATCGGCGCGCATGCTGCCTACACTTCGCGCAAAGACGATGAACATCCTCGGGATCGAATCCTCCTGCGACGAGACCGGCGTGGCGCTGGTGCGTGCCGCCGGCGCGCACGTGCCGCAGGTGCTGGCACAGGCGCTGCACAGCCAGGTCGACATGCACCAGGCCTACGGCGGCGTCGTGCCCGAGCTCGCGTCGCGCGACCACATACGACGTGTCGTGCCTCTCGTCCGCCAAGTCCTCGGCGATGCCGGCGCGGTGCTCGCCGAAGTCGACGTCGTCGCCTACACGCGCGGCCCGGGTCTTGCCGGTGCGCTGCTGGTCGGTGCCGGTGTCGCGTGCGCGCTCGGCGCGGCGCTCGAACGGCCGGTGGTCGGCATCCATCATCTCGAAGGACATCTGCTGTCGCCGTTCCTGTCCAGCGACCCGCCGGAATTTCCGTTCATCGCGCTGCTCGTCTCGGGCGGCCATACGCAACTGATGCGCGTCGACGACGTCGGCAGCTATGTGCTGCTCGGCGAGACGATCGACGATGCCGCCGGCGAAGCGTTCGACAAGACCGCCAAGCTGCTCGGCCTGCCGTATCCTGGCGGGCCGGCGCTGGCGCGGCTGGCGGAGTTCGGCGACGCCGATGCGATCGCGCTGCCGCGGCCGCTGATCGCCAGCGCCAACCTCGACTTCTCGTTCGCCGGCTTGAAGACCGCGGTGCGCACGCAACTGATGAAGTTCGGCACCAACGTCTGCGAGCAGGACCGCGCGCATCTCGCGGCCTCGACGCAGCAGGCGATCGTCGATGTGCTGGTGCGCAAGGCTGTCGCCGCGTTGAAGCAGAGCGGCCTGACGCGCCTCGTCGTGGCCGGCGGCGTCGGCGCCAACGCGCGGCTGCGCGAACAGCTGAACGCCGAATGCGCAAGGCGCGAGGTCCGGGTCCACTACCCGGAGCTCGCGCTCTGTACCGACAACGGCGCGATGATCGCGCTCGCTGCCGCGATGCGCGTGCAGCGCGGCAAGGCCGCGCTGTCGACCGACTATGCGTTCGACGTGCGGCCGCGCTGGCCGCTCATCGACGCGTAGTCTTGCCCGTTCAGCGGATCGCGAGGCGCGTCGCGCCGGCCGGGACTTTCTTCGCCAGGGTGAGCGTCAGCACGCCGTTCTCGAACTTGGCATCCGAGTGGGCTTCGTCGACTTCGGCCGGCAGGCTCACGGTGCGCGCATAGCGCGTCACGGTGCGCTCGCGATAGAGCGCGCGCGGCGCGGCTTCGACGACGGCGGTGTCGGTCGCCGGCTCGGCATCGGCCTTCGCCGGCTCGGTCTGCGCGCTGTCCTGTGCGGTCTCGACGGTGACGCGGCGGCCCAGCACCGAGACCTTCAGCTCGTCGCGCGACGCGCCGGGCAGGTCGAAGGCGACGACATAGGCCTGGTCGGTTTCGCTCACGTCCATCGCCGGCGTGCGCACGTCGCTGCGGCTGTACACGCGGTCGAAGGTTTGGTCGAGCAGGCGGTCGAACGCCAGGCCGAAGCTCGGGGCGAGGGCGGCACGATGGGCGGCAGGGCGGGCAAGAACAAACATGAATGGCCTCCTAGAATCGCAGTTCGCTGCTGCACCACGCAGCAACCATGCCGCCGAATTTGGAGCGGCATTTTTGTTTTCAAGGGACTTGAAATTCGATGCACGGCAAGGGGAAGAAGTCTTTGTTCGGACGCCTGATCGGCGTCGCGGCGCTGGCCTTGTCGGCCTCGGTTCGGCCGGCGGCGCTCGCAGCGCCGGAGCCGATCCGGCTCGCGTTGGTCGAAGCGACATCGGGCAGCTTCGCCAATGCGGGCGAGGCCGTCTACCGCAACCTCGTGGTTGCCGTCGATCGCGTCAACGCGCGCGGCGGCGTCAAGCTGCCGCAGGGTGCGCGGCCGCTGGAGCTGGTGCGCTACGACAGCAAAGGGACCAACGACGAGGCGCTTGCGATGCTGCGCCTGGCGCTGGACCGCGGCACGTCGTTCGTCCTGCAAGGCAACAGCTCGTCGACGGCGGCGGTGCTGATCGACGCGTTGAACAAGCACAACGAGCGTGAGCCGTATGCACGGGCGCTGCTGCTCAACTACGCCGCGGTCGATCCGGCGCTGACCAACGCGCAGTGTAGCTACTGGCACTTCCGCTTCGACGCGGACGCCGACATGCGCATGGCCGCGCTGCTCGACGTCCTGAAGGACGATCGCAGCGTGAAGAGCGTCTACCTGATCGGCCAGGACTACAGCTTCGGCCGCCATGTGCTCGACGAGGCGCGCGCGGGCATCGCGGCGCGCCGGCCCGACATCCGCATCGTCGGCGACGAGGTGCATCCGCTCGGCCGCGTGAAGGACTTCCTGCCGTATGCCGCCAAGATCAAGGCGAGCGGCGCGCAGGCCGTCGTGACCGGCAACTGGGGCAACGACCTGACGCTGCTCGTCAAGGCAGCGCGCGAGGCCGGCGTCGATGCGCGCTTCTATACCTTCTATGCGAATGCGCTCGGCACGCCGGCGGCGATCGGCGATGCCGGCATCGGCCGCGTGCTGGCGGTCGCGGAGTGGCATCCGAATGTCGACGGCGCGGCCTCGCGGGCGCTCGTCTATGCCTACGAGGCGCGCTTCCCGGATCCGCGCGACGACTACGTCCATGCGCGCATCCACGTGATGATCGAGATGCTCGCGGCGGCGATCGAGCGCGCCGGCACGACCGAGGCCACCGCGGTGGCACGTGCCCTCGAAGGCATGCGCTACGACGGCGCGACGCTCGGCGGGCTCGAGGTCGCGACGATGCGGCGCACCGATCATCAGCTGATCCAGCCGCTCTACGTCAGCGTGATGGAGCGCGCCGGCACGCCCGGCGCGGCGCACGACAATGAGGGCTCGGGCTACGGCTTTCGGACCGTCCGGGCCGTCCCGGCCGAAGCCACCGCGTTGCCCACCACCTGCCAGATGGAGCGTCCATGAGAAGCGTCGTCGAACAACTGCCCGCGTCCAAGATCCGCGAGGTCGCCAACGCCGGCATCGGCCGCGACGACGTCCTCGCGTTCTGGTTCGGCGAGAGCGACGAGACGACGCCGGCCTTCGTCGGCGCGGCCGCCAAGGCATCGATCGATGCCGGCGAGACCTTCTATGCGCACAACCTCGGCCTGCCGGAGCTGCGTGCGGCCATCGCCCGCTACGCGAGCGGCCTGCACCGGCCGGTCGACGCCGGCCGCATCGCGGTGACGTCGTCGGGCGTCAGCGCGCTGATGCTCGCGACGCAGGCGCTCGCGGGCGCAGGGGACGAGGTCGTCGCGGTCGTACCGGTATGGCCGAACCTGACCGCGCAGCCGGCGATCCTCGGGGCGCATGTCACGCGGGTCGCGCTGCGGCCGAGCGGCGGTGCGTGGCGGCTCGACCTCGAGCGGCTGCTTGCCGCGGTGACGCCGGCGACGAAAGTGCTGCTGGTCAACGCACCGAACAATCCGACCGGCTGGACCTTGACGCGCGCCGAGCAGCAGGCGCTGCTCGAGCACTGCCGACGCACCGGCACCTGGATCCTCGCCGACGAGGTCTACGAGCGCATCTACTTCGGCGGCGCGGGCAGGTCGGCGCCGAGCTTCCTCGACATCGCCGAGCCGGACGACCGCCTCGTCGTCGTGCACAGCTTCTCCAAGAGCTTCCTGATGACCGGCTGGCGCCTGGGGTGGATCGTCGCGCCGGCGGCGCTGATGGATGCGCTCGGCAAGCTGATCGAGTTCAACACGTCGTGCGCGCCGGTGTTCGTGCAGCGCGCCGGCCTGGCGGCGCTGGCCGAGGCCGACCGTTTCGTGCCCGGGCTCGTCGAGCGCATGCGGATCTGCCGGGACACCTTGCTGCCGCGCCTGATGGCACTGCCCGGCATCGAGACCGCCATCCCGGACGGCGGCATGTACGCGTTCTTCCGGGTGCGCGGCGAGGACGATTCGCTCGGCCTGGCCAAGCGCCTCGTGGCGGAGGTGGGCCTCGGCCTCGCGCCCGGCGTCGCGTTCGGCGCCGAGGCGGAAGGGTGGTTGCGCTGGTGCTACGCGTCGCGCGACCCGCAGCGGCTCGTCTCCGGGGTGCAGCGCCTGGAACGGGCCCTCGGGCTATAATCACCGGCTTTCGTCGAGCGGGGTCGCTTTCCTCGGCGGAACAAGCGCACGGCATCGGTCGGTTTCACCGGTGACCGCAAGTGAAAGCAGAAACCGCGGCAGCCGTCTTAGGAGCGCTACTCCCGGTGCGGACGCTCGGTTTCACACAAAGGAAACGAGAGTCCATGTCCGCAGACACCATCGACAAGGCCGAGATCGTCAAGGCCAACGCGCGCAGCGCCAACGACACCGGCTCGCCGGAAGTCCAGGTCGCGATCCTCACGGCGCGCATCAATGACCTCACGCCGCACTTCAAGACGCACTTGAAGGACCATCACGGTCGCCGCGGTCTGCTGAAGATGGTCAACAAGCGCAAGAGCCTGCTGGCCTACCTGAAGAACCGCGACGCCGAGCGGTACACCGCGCTGATCCACAAGCTTGGCCTGCGCAAGTAAAGGCGATACGGCAACGAAGAGCCTGTCTGGAATTCGCCAGCACAGGCTCTTTGTCGTTGGCAGCTAGAGGGCGACGAGCGGGCGCTGTCGTGTCATTCCACGGAGGTTCGGACGAACCGCCCTGGAATGGCATCGCGCCGCCGGCGTCACGAGGTTGCAGAAGGACGTGTCCCGTCGAGGGCACGCGCCAACCACCGGAGAGACCCGCATGAGCATGTTCAATAAAGTCACCAAGACCTTCCAATGGGGCCAGCACCAGGTCGTGCTGGAGACCGGCGAGATCGCCCGTCAGGCCACCGGCGCCGTCCTCGTGAACGTCGAGGACACCGTGATCCTGGCGACCGTGGTCGCCGCGAAGAAGGCCAAGCCGGGCCAGGACTTCTTCCCGCTGACGGTCGACTACATCGAGAAGACCTACGCCGCCGGCAAGATCCCCGGCAGCTTCTTCAAGCGCGAAGGCCGCCCGAGCGAGCTCGAGACGCTGACCTCGCGCCTGATCGACCGGCCGCTGCGCCCGCTGTTCCCGGACGGCTTCTTCAACGAAGTCCAGGTCGTCATCCATGTGCTGTCGTTGAATCCGGAGATCCCGGCCGACATCCCGGCGCTGATCGGCGCGAGCGCCGCGGTCTCGATCGCCGGCATCCCGTTCAACGGCCCGATCGGCGCGGCGCGCGTCGGCTACATCGACGGCCAGTACGTGCTGAACCCGACGAAGGCGCAGATCGCCGAGTCGCAGATGGATCTCGTCGTCGCCGGCACCGAAGCCGCCGTGCTGATGGTCGAGAGCGAGGCGCAGCAGCTCAGCGAAGAAGTGATGCTCGGTGGCGTGGTGTTCGGCCACGAGCAGGGCGCGATCGCGATCAACGCGATCCACGAGCTGGTGCGCGATGCCGGCAAGCCGGCCTGGCTCGAGGCCGGCACCTGGACGCCGCCCGCGAAGGACGAGGCCTTCATCGCGAAGGTCAACGGCGTCGCCGAAGAGGCCTTGCGCGCGGCCTACCAGATCCGCAGCAAGCAGGCGCGCACCCAGGCCACGCGCGAGGCCTATGCGAATGCGAAGGCCGCGCTGAAGGCCGAAGGCGCCGAGTTCGACGAGGTCAAGCTCGAGGCGATGCTGTTCGACATCGAGGCGCGCATCGTGCGCGGCCAGATCCTGTCGGGCGAGCCGCGCATCGATGGCCGCGACACGCGCACCGTGCGCCCGATCGAGATCCGCAGCGGCGTGCTGCCGCGCGTCCACGGCTCGGCGCTCTTCACGCGCGGCGAGACGCAGGCGCTGGTCGCCGCGACGCTCGGCACCGACCGCGACGCGCAGCGCATCGATGCGCTGTCGGGCGAGTTCACCGACAGCTTCATGCTCCACTACAACATGCCGCCGTTCGCGACCGGCGAGACCGGCCGCGTCGGCAGCCCGAAGCGCCGCGAGATCGGCCACGGGCGCCTGGCCAAGCGCGCGCTCGTCGCGGTGCTGCCGAGCAAGGCCGACTTCCCGTATGCGATGCGCGTGGTCTCGGAGATCACCGAGTCGAACGGCTCGTCGTCGATGGCGTCGGTGTGCGGCGGCTGCCTCGCGCTGATGGACGCCGGCGTGCCGATGAAGGCGCACGTCGCCGGCATCGCGATGGGCCTGATCAAGGAAGGCAACCGCTTCGCGGTGCTGACCGACATCCTGGGCGACGAGGATCACCTCGGCGACATGGACTTCAAGGTCGCCGGCACGACGACCGGCGTGACCGCGCTGCAGATGGACATCAAGATCCAGGGCATCACGAAGGAGATCATGCAGGTCGCGCTGTCGCAGGCCAAGGAAGCGCGCCTGCACATCCTCGGCAAGATGATCGAGGCGATGGGCGGCGCGAAGACCGAGGTCTCGCAGTTCGCGCCGCGCCTCTACACGATGAAGATCAACCCGGAGAAGATCCGCGACGTGATCGGCAAGGGCGGCGCGACGATCCGTGCGCTCACCGAAGAGACCGGCACGACGATCGACATCGCCGAGGACGGCACGATCACGATCGCGTCGACCGACGGCGAGAAGGCCGCCTACGCGAAGAAGCGCATCGAGGAGATCACGGCCGAGGTCGAGGTCGGCAAGATCTACGAAGGGCCGATCACGAAGATCCTCGACTTCGGCGCGCTCGTGAACCTGATGCCGGGCAAGGACGGCCTGCTGCACATCAGCCAGATCGCGCACCAGCGCGTCGAGAAGGTCACCGACTACCTGAAGGAAGGCCAGATCGTCCGCGTCAAGGTGCTCGAGACCGACGAGAAGGGCCGCGTCAAGCTGTCGATGAAGGCGCTGCTCGATCGCGATGCGCCGCAGGTCCAGCCGGCGGCCCAGAACTGACGTACACGACAGGCGGTACGCGATGAAGGCGATCGAGATCTCGACCTACGGCAAGCCCGAGGTGCTGAAGCTCGTCGACCGGCCCGACCCGGTGCCGGGCGCCGGCGAGCTGTTGATCCGCGTCACGGCCTCCGGCGTGAACCGGCCCGACGTGCTGCAGCGCAAGGGCCACTATCCGGTGCCGCCCGGCGCCTCCGATCTGCCGGGCCTCGAAGTGGCCGGCGAGATCGTGCGCGGTGACGACGCGGCGATGGCGGCGGCCGGCCTGAAGGTCGGCGACCGCGTCTGCGCGCTCGTCGCCGGCGGCGGCTATGCGGAGCTCTGCGTCGCGCCGGTCGGCCAATGCCTGCCGGTGCCCAAGGGCCTGACCGACATCGAGGCGGCGAGCCTGCCCGAGACCTTCTTCACCGTCTGGTCGAACGTGTTCGACCGGGCGCGGCTTTCGGCCGGCGAGATCTTCCTGGTGCAGGGCGGCACGAGCGGCATCGGCGTCACCGCGATCCAGCTCGCGAAGGCCGCCGGCGCGACGGTCATCGCGACGGCCGGCAGCGATGCCAAGTGCGATGCCTGTCGCGCCCTCGGCGGCCATCATGCGATCAACTACAAGTCGCAGGACTTCGTCGCCGAGGTCAAGCGCATCAGCGATGGGCGCGGCGTCGACGTGATCCTCGACATGGTCGCCGGCGACTATGTCGCGCGCGAGGTGCAGAGCCTCGCCGAGGACGGCCGGCTCGTGATCATCGCGGTGCAGGGCGGCGTCGACGCGTCGTTCGACGCGAGTCTCGTGCTGCGGCGCCGGCTCGTCGTCACCGGCTCGACCTTGCGGCCGCGTCCGGTCGCGTTCAAGAGCGCGATCGCAGCATCGCTGCGTGCCAAGGTCTGGCCGTGGCTCGAGTCGGGCCAGGTCAGGCCGGTGATCCACCGGACTTTCGCGGCGGCCGATGCGGCCAGGGCGCATGAGCTGATGGAATCCAACCAGCACATCGGCAAGCTCGTACTCACGTGGTGAACGAAGGGCAGGGAATGCGTCGCAAGCTCGTTGTCGGCAACTGGAAGATGAACGGCAGCCGCGTGGCCAACGCGGACCTGCTCGCCGAGCTGAAGGCGGCCGGACCGTGGAATGCCGACGTCGCGGTGTGCGTGCCGTTCCCGTACATCGGCGAGGTCGCGCTGTCGCTGCAGGGCGAGGCGATCGCCTGGGGCGCGCAGGACTGCTCGGCCCATGCGTCGGGCGCCTACACCGGCGAGGTCGCGGTGCCCATGCTCGCGGAGTTCGGTTGCCGCTACGTCATCGTCGGCCATTCGGAGCGCCGCGCGCTGCATGGCGAGAGCGACCAGATCGTCGCCGAGAAGGCCAGGATCGCCCTCGCGCACAAGCTCGTGCCCATCGTCTGCGTCGGCGAGACGCTCGCCGAACGCGAAGGCGAGCAGACCGATGCGGTCGTCAAGCGTCAGCTGTCGGCCGTGATCCACACGCTCGGGCACTGCATCTCGCAGGTCGTCGTGGCCTACGAGCCGGTGTGGGCGATCGGCACCGGCCGTACCGCGACGCCGGACCAGGCGCAGGCGGTGCATGCCCTGCTGCGCAAGCAGCTGAAGGCTGCGACCGAGCGCGCCGATGACATGAAGATCCTCTACGGCGGCAGCGTCAAGGCCGACAACGCCGCGCAACTGTTTGCCGAGGCCGACATCGACGGCGGCCTGATCGGCGGCGCGTCGTTGAAGGCGGCCGACTTCGCCGCCGTCTGCCGCGCGGCAAGCTGAAGACATTCGGAGCAAGAAGAATGACCTGGGTGATGAACTTGGTGGTGGCGATCCAGATCCTCGCGGCGCTCGCGATGATCGGCCTGGTGCTGATCCAGCACGGCAAGGGTGCGGACATGGGCGCCTCGTTCGGCAGCGGCGCGTCCGGCAGCCTGTTCGGTGCGACCGGCAGCGCGAACTTCCTGTCGCGCTCGACGGCCGTCTGCGCGGCGCTGTTCTTCGCCTGCACGCTGACCCTGGCCTACTTCTCGACCGGCGACCGCGTGCATCCGTCGACCGGCGGCAGCGTGCTCGACCGGCCCGTGGTCGCGGCGCCTGCAGCGAGCGGTCCGGCCAGCGGCGCGGCGCTGATTCCGGGTACGCCAGGCGCGGCCAGCGGTACTGCGCCGGCGCCCGCGCCGGCCCCGGCGGCCTCGGGCGCAGCCGCGATCCCGAACAAGTAGCGGGTCTTCGCCATACGCTCCTGCGCATGGCGCGCTTCACCCGCCGGCACGGAGCTGGCGTGGGCTTTGAGGCTAGAATGCAAAGCTGTCCGGGGAGCTACTCCTCATGCCACTCGGGCAGTTTGGTGAGCTTGGTGTTAGTGCGGTACGCCGCCGTCGTGGTGAAATTGGTAGACACGCTATCTTGAGGGGGTAGTGGCGAAAGCTGTGCGAGTTCGAGTCTCGCCGACGGCACCAAACGCTGGTTGACGAGGCCCTCTGCGGGCCTTGCGGCGAGCGCGAAAACGCGGTCCCTCCGCTTGCGACGATGAACCTCGAAGCCTACCTGCCCGTCATCCTGTTCATCCTGGTCGGCACGGCGGTAGGCGTGGCACCGCAGTTGCTTGGCTTCCTGCTCGGACCGCGGCGTCCCGACAAGGCCAAGAACTCGCCGTACGAATGCGGCTTCGAAGCCTTCGAGGATGCGCGCATGAAGTTCGACGTGCGCTATTACCTCGTCGCGATCCTGTTCATCCTGTTCGATCTCGAGATCGCCTTTCTCTTCCCGTGGGCTGTCGCGTTGCGCGACATCGGTACGGTGGGCTTCTGGGCCATGATGGTCTTCCTGGCGATCCTCGTCGTCGGGTTTGCCTACGAGTGGAAGAAGGGCGCGCTCGATTGGGAGTGATCTGATGGAGCCCCTCGTCCGGCGGGTACGCCGGCCGATCCC
>JAFEEF010000053.1 GCA_018241265.1 Pseudomonadota bacterium
GGGACGGTGAAATATCCGGGTTAGGCCTTGGCATGGCTACCGCGGGACGGCCGGATACCACACGCCCTCCAGATTGCAAGGACCCATATTCGGCACGACGTGATCTTGGTCGAGTTCTCGGACATCGACGTTCAACACAGGGGCGCCGAGCGCTGCGTCAGGGGGCAAGCGCGGCAGCGCCTGTTCGGCCCAAGCCCGCGCTTGCTCAAGTGAGTAAGCAGTGACGCCGACGCCAATGCCGCGTGTCGCCGGGAACCAGAAGCGTGTAAGGTGAGGACTGTGCAGTGGCCGGGTCATAGAGATAAGCAAGGGCCTAACGTCAATTAGGCCGCACGGATTCTACGCGGCGCCGTTGCCTAAGTCGGCGCGCACAGGCCTGCAGCAAATGAGCGATTATGCCAACGCAGCCGTTAGACCACCTATTCAGAACACCACACCCGCCCGCAACAGCACGTTCGCATACGGCGAGAACTCGCCCGTCCGCACGACCGCGCGTGCCGTTGCGCAGGCAGCCTTGAACGCTGCATGGGAAATGGTCTCGATTGCCACGCCAAGCAGCAGCTCTCGCACCCGCCCCTCGACCTCCGGATTCCGCTGCGCCAGCTCATCCGCAACCACCGCCCCCTCGACCGCCATCTCCTGCAGCACCACGCCCAGCACATCATGCATGCGCGGCAAGTTCGCCGTCACCGCCAGATCGATTCGCGCCACACCCGGCGGCACCGGCAATCCGGCATCGCCGATCACGACGACATCCCCATGCCCGAGGCTCGCGATCAACGCCGACAGTTCGACGTGCAGCAAAGCCGTGCGCTTCATCGCGACCCCTGCGTGAACGGTTGCGGCACCCCCGCCGGACGCGGCGTGTAGTCGCCGGTCAGCTCGTGCCGATACGGGATCGACGGCTGCGCGCCGCGCCGCGTCACGCACAGCGCGCTCGCGGCCTGGCCGAGCGAGAGCGCGTCGGCGTTGGACCAGCCCTCGCGGCGTGCCGCGGCATAGGCGCCGATGAAGGTGTCGCCGGCGGCCGTGGTGTCGATCGCGGTCACCGCATGCGCCGGCTGCACGATGACGCCGTGCGCATCGACCAGCACGACGCCGAGCGCGCCCAGCGTCACGATCACCGTCGCCGGCCCGCGCTCGCGCAACGCGCCGGCCGCGCGCACCGCGCTGTCGGCATCGACGACGTCGGTGCCGGCCAGCAGCGCCGCTTCGCTCTCGTTGACGACGAGGATGTCGATCGCTTGCCACAAGTCGTCGGGCAGCGCGACGGCGGGCGCGGCGTTGAGCAGCACCGGCACGCCGACGCGGCGTGCCCGCTTGGCGGCGTGCAGCACGGTCGGCAGCGGGACTTCGAGCTGCAGCACGACCAGCGCGGCACGCTCGATCATCGCGCCGGCGAAATTGATCGCGACCGCGTCGAGGAGCGCGTTGGCGCCCGGCGCCAGCACGATGCGGTTCTGCCCGGTCGCCTCGACGACGATGACGGCCACGCCGCTGTGCGCATCGTCGTGCGCCCGCACCTGCGTGGTGTCGATGCCGTCGGCCTCGAGTCCCGCGCGCAGCTCGGCGCCATGCGCATCGCGCCCGACGCAGCCGACCATCGCGACCGGCGCGCCCATGCGCGCCACGGCCACGGCCTGGTTCGCGCCCTTGCCGCCGGGTGCGGTCGCATAGCCGTCGCCGGTCAGGGTCTCGCCGGCGGCCGGCATGCGCGGCACGCGGACGACGAGGTCCATGTTGAGGCTGCCGATCACGACGACCGGCCGGTCCATCGTCGGCGATGACGATCCGTGGTTGTTCATCGCTTTGCTCATGCTCCCCGTTTTCCGGCCGGCGGTGCGCTCGATGATCGCACCCGCAGCTCCGGCTGCAGGATCAGCCGCCGCGCCTTGCTGCGCGTGCCGCGGATGCGTTCGAGCAGCAGCTTCGTGGTGCCGGTGCCGATCGCGTCCTTGGGCTGCGCCACCGTGGTCAGCGGCGGCATCGTATAGGCCGCGAGGTCGATGTCGTCGAAGCCCACCACCGACAACTGGCGCGGCACCGCGATGCCCGCCTCGTGGGCCGCATGCAGCGCGCCGATCGCCATCATGTCGTTGCAGACGAAGAGCGCGCTCGGCCGGCGCTTGCGGTCCAGCAGGCGGTGCAATGCGGCGTAGCCGCCCTGCGGCGTGAAGTCGCCGCGGATCAGGTCGGCGCGGCCGGCCGCGACGCCGGCCGCGGCCAGCGCACGGCGCCAGCCGGCCTCGCGCTGCAGGCTGGGCCGCAAGGCCTCGGGCCCACCGATGCAGACGATGCGCTCGTGGCCGAGCTCGAGCAGATGGCGCGTCGCGAGCTCGCCGCCGCTCGCATGGTCGGCCTCGACGAGGTCGGCATCGGCGACGCCGTCGATCTCGCGGTCGACCAGCACGACCGGCAGCCGCAGCTCGGCGAGCGCCTCGCTGACATGCGCATCCTCGCCCGAGGCGACCAGCACCAAGCCGTCGATGCGCCGCTCGGCCAGCATGCGCAGGTGGTCGGCCTGGCGCTCGGTGTCGTCCTCGGAGTTGCACAGCACGAGGTTGTAGCCCTCGGCATAGCACTGGCGCTCGACGCTCTTGATGATCTCGGCGAAGTACGGGTTCGAGCTGTTCGGCACCAGCATGCCCAGCGTGCGCGTCGAACGGTGCTTCAGGCTGCGCGCGACCGCGCTCGGCACGTAGCCGAGCGCGCGCACCGCCTGCTGCACGCGCGCCTTCGCGTCGTCGCTGACGCGGCGCGTCTCGTTGAGCACGTGCGACACCGTCGTCACCGACACCTCGGCCATCCGCGCGACGTCGTGGATGCTGGCTCTCGCCCGGCCGGCGGCAGCGGTGCGCACGCTCACGCCGCCGATCGCTTCGCGCGCCGCTCGCGCAGCATGTCGAGCACGACCGCGACGATGATCACGCAGCCGGTGATGATGCGCTTGGTCGGCTCGCTGGCGCCGATCTGCGCCAGGCCCGCTTCGAGCACCGAGATCACGAGCACGCCGAACAGCGTGTTGATGACCGAGCCGCGGCCGCCCATCAGGCTCGTGCCGCCGATCACGACCGACGCGATCACGACGAGCTCGGCGCCGATGCCGGCATTCGGATCGGCGGCCTCGAGGCGCGAAGCCTGGAACACGCCGCCGAGTCCGGCGAGCAGCCCGGCGAGCGCGAACACCGCGATCTTGATCGGCCGCGGATCGACGCCCGCCAGCCGCATCGCCTCTTCGTTGGTGCCGATGCCGATCATGCAGCGGCCGAACACGGTGCGCGTCAGCACGACCTGCGCGACGACGATGATGACGATCGCGATCGCGAAGGCCGGCGACAGGCCGAACAGCTTGGGCGCGCTCAGCCATTCGATCGGGCCGCCGATGTACTGCGTGCGCGAGCCGGTGGCGAGGTACGCGGCACCGCGCGCCACTTCGAGCATGCCGAGCGTGACGATGAACGACGGCAGCCGGAACGCCACGCTGATCGAGCCGTTGATCGTGCCGGCGACGAGGCCGGTGACCATCGCGACGATGGTCGCCGGCACCAGCGGCCAATGCCATTGCAGCATCGCGATGCCGGCGGTCGCTGCAGAGATCGCCATCACCGAACCGACCGACAGGTCGATGCCGGCGATGATCAGCACGAACGTCATGCCCACCGCCGTGACCGCGATCGCCGGTATGTCGTTGGCGATCGTCACGAAGGTCTCGGCGGTGAAGAAGTACTGGCTGAGGCTGCCGAACAGCACGCACATCAGGATCAGCGCGACCAGCAGGCCGCCGACGTTGGCGAGCGTGCCGGCCAACGCGCCGCGCGTGGTCGGCACGGTCGAGGTCAGCGGCGCGGGCTTGCCGGGACCGGCGGTGGGCGCCGGCGCGGGCGCCGAGGTCGTGTCGTTCATGTCGGGCTTTCGATCCTTACGGGCGCTCGCGTCACGCGGCCTGCGCATACGCGCTGAACGCGGCCGCGAGCAGCGCCTCCTGCGTCCACGCGCCGCGCTCGAAGGTGGCGACCAGCCGTCCGGCGCTCATCACGCCGATGCGGTCGCACACCATCATCAGCTCGCGCAGGTCGGACGACACCATCAGCAATGCCTTGCCGGCGGCGGCGAGCTTGTCCATCTCGGCGTAGATGTCGGCGCGCGCGCCGATGTCGACGCCGCGCGTCGGCTCGTCGAGCAGCAGCACGCGGCAATCGCGGTGCAGCCAGCGCGCGAAGACGACCTTCTGCTGGTTGCCGCCCGAGAGCTCTCCGACCGGCTGCTCGGTGCCGAGGCTGCGCACCCGCAGCGCGCCGCGCAGGCGCTCGACCGCACGCTGCTCGTCGCCGGTGCGCAGCCAGCCGGCGCGCGCGATGGCCTCGAGGTTCGCCAAGGTGGTGTTGATGCGGATCGACAGCGGCAGCAAGAGGCCCTGCGCCTTGCGGTCCTCGGTGACGAGGCCGATGCCGGCCCGCACCGCCCGCATCGGCGACGCGATGCGCGCCGGCACGTCGCCCGCGTCGAGGTAGACCTCGCCGCGGTCCTCGCGGTCGGCCCCGTAGATCAGCCGCAGCAGTTCGGTGCGGCCCGAGCCGACGAGGCCGGCCAGGCCGTAGACCTCGCCCCGGCGCAGCTCGAGGTCGACGTCGCGCACGGCCTGCCCGCGCGCCAGCCCGCGCACGCGCAGCGCGACCGGTCCGGCCGTGCGGCGCGGCCGGTCGAAGGCTTCATGCACGTCGCGGCCGACCATGCGCCGCACGATCGCCTCGTGGCTCAACGACTTCATCGGCTGCGTGTCGATGTGGCGGCCGTCGCGCAGCACCATCACGCGGTCGGCGATGCGCTGCAGCTCGTCGAGCCGGTGCGAGATGTAGACGATCGCGACGCCGCGCGCCTTCAGCTCGGCGATCTGCGCGAACAGGTGGTCGATCTCGCGGCTCGTCAAGGTCGCGGTCGGCTCGTCCAGGATCAGCAGCCGGCACTCGCCGACGAGGCTGCGCGCGATCTCGATCATCTGCCGATGACCGACGCCGAGGCTGCCGACCGGCCGATCGGGATCGATGTCGTGCAGGCCGAGCGCGGCCATGTGCTTCAGCGCACTCGCGCGCAGCGCATCGCGCCGGATGAAGCCGAGCCGGCTCGGCAGCCGCTCGAGCAGCAGGTTCTCGGCCACCGTCAAGGTCGGCACGAGGCTCAGCTCCTGCAGCACCATGCGCACGCCGGCGCGCTCGGCCGCGGTGCGCGAGGCCGGCGCATACGGCGCGCCGCCCAGCGTCATCGTGCCCGTCGTCGGCTGGACCAGGCCGGCGACGATCTTCGACAGCGTGCTCTTGCCGGCGCCGTTCTCGCCGGTCAGCGCCAGCACCTCGCCGGCCTGCAGGTCGAGGTCGACATCGGCCAGCACCGGCGTCGCGTAGTGCTTGCCGAGACCGATGGCGCGGAAGAGCGGCGCGGATGCGGGCATCGATGGACGGACGGAGACGGCCCACGGCCCCGAGTCACCCCGAAACTCCCTCTCCCGCTGGGAGAGGGCCGGGGCGAGGGCCGCGCGCCTTCTACTTCGTGACCAGCACCACGTCCGTCTCGACCACGGCCGGCAGGTCCTTCTGCGCCTTCTTGTCCTTCAGCGCCTTCAATGCCGTCTCGATGCCGAACACCGCCTGCTTCGCGGCGAACTGATCGGCGGTCGCGAGCACGCGCCCGTCGGCCAGCATCGGCTTGATCGCCGAGATGTTGTCGTAGCCGACGACCTTGACCTGGCCGGTCTTGCCCGCGGTCTTCACCGCCGCGACCGCGCCCAGCGCCATGTTGTCGTTGCCGCAGAGCAGCGCCTTCAGGTCCGGGTGCTCGCGCAGCATCGCGCTCGCGACGGTGTTGGCCTTGTCCATCTCCCATTGGCCCGACTGCACGCCGACGACGTTCGCGCCCACGGCCTTCATCGCATCCTGGAAGCCGGCGGTGCGCTGCTGCGCATTGAAGGTCGTCGACACGCCTTCGAGGATGCCGACCTTGTCGCCCGCCTTGAGCTGCTTGGCGAGGTAGTCGCCGACCAGCTTGGCGCCCTTGCGGTTGTCGGGGCCGACGAACGGCACGACCAGGCCCTTCTCCTTCAGCGCCGCGTCGTCGAGCTTGTTGTCGATGTTGACGACGATGATGCCCTTGTCGGCCGCGTCCTTCAGCACCGGCACCAGCGCCTTCGAATCGGCCGGCGCGATGACGATCGCGTTGACGTGCTCGACCACCATCTGCTGCACGATCTTGATCTGCGCCGCGGTGTCGGTCTCGTCCTTGATGCCGTTGGCGATCAGCGTGTATTCGGCGGCATGCGCCTTCTGATGCTGCTTGGCGCCGTCTTCCATGGTCTGGAAGAACTCGTTGGCGAGCGACTTCATCACCAGCGCGACGCGCGGCGCATCGGCCGCTTGTGCAGCGCCCAGCGGCAGCAGCCAGGCCGCGGCGACGGCGGCCGCGCCGGCCAGCAGGGTACGCCTCGGTGTCTTCGTCATGGATCGGTCTCCTGTGGATGGTCTCGGTGGCCCACGCGCAGCGAAGGAGCTCGTCGTGGGACGGCGCGCAAACGTTTGCGCAAACGTTTGCGGACTCTAGGCGGCGTCGGGCCGGCTGGCAAGGAGGCGCGGCTAGGGGTTTGCCGGGGTGGCGGTCGTTCGCCGTCGTCGACGCGCGCCGCCACGGCCCGTGCCCGTGCAGCCGGTGCGCGGCCGCGCGATCACGGCACTGAACTGCGCTGACCGGCTCGGCCGCGAACACGGCCCTCAACGATCTTGATGATGCCGCGCGAGTCGCGCAAACCTAGCATCCGCCCGCCCCTTCGCCATCTGCTCAAACCCAACCCTCCTGGGGAAGCGCCATGAACCATCGCCTCACGATCCCTGCCTCCGCGATCCCTGCCTCCGCGATCGCTGCTGCAGTCTTGCTGGCCTGCGCGTCGTTCGCCGCATCCGCCGCCGAGACGGCAACCGCGGCTCCGGCCGGCGCCACGGCCCAAGCCAGCGACGTCAAGCTCTTCATTGCGACCAACGGCGTCGCGCTGTCGCAGTTCCCGTCGACCAGCCGCCTGTCGACGACGGTGAAGATCGACCTGACCCGCCCCGGCGTGACCCTCCCCTGGCTGGCCCGTTCGGACTCGGCGTGGCTCACCGTCACGTCCTCCGGCGCCACCGGCACGGCACTGAAGCTGCAGGCCGATCCGTCGAGCTTGGCCGAAGACACGCTCTACATTGCCAACGTCGTCGTCGCCACACCGGCCTCGTCGTCGGTGCAGGACACCGAACGCATGCGCGTCTCGTTCTGGAAGGGCTCGACCGATCCGGACGTCGTCGAGGTCGCGCAGAACGTGGCGTCGATGGCCGCCAACCCGGTCGAGCCGCTGGCCTACGTCAGCGACGGCGGCCAGACGATCCAGGTCTACAACGTCTACAGCGGCGCGCTCGTCCGCACCCTCGACAAGGTCGCACCGTCGGTCGGCCGGCTCGTGGTCAGCAGCGACGGCACGAAGCTGTTCACGGTCGACCGCACCAACTACCGCCTGCTCGCGCTGGACGCCCGCAGCGGCAAGCTGCTGCAGCGCATCCGGCTGCAAGGCCCGATCGCATCCGACTTCAGCTTCGCCTATGCGCGGCCGGCCGGCAACGAGACGCTGTACGCGCCGGGCCAGCCGGCCATCGACGTGGCCTCGGGGCAGGCCGTGTCCGCGCCGATCCAGTCGCCGTACGGCTACTTCAACGATCCGTACATCGCAGCATCGGCCGACGGCACGCGGCTGACCGTACTCGAGCGCAACGCGGGCTTCTATCCTTCCCTCGACACGCTGTCGGTGTCCGCCGCCGACGGGCAACTCAGCGTGACGCCGCTGCTGTGGGGCATGGGCATCAACAGCAACGGCTACTGCGCGTCGGTGGCGACCACCAGCGACAGCTCGCGCCTCTATGCGGGATGCGGCCTCGCCGAGTTCGACACCTACGACTGGCGCACTGCCCAGCAGATCCAGACCCTGCCCGCGAACTACAACGCGGTCAGCACCGCGGTCGATTCGAACGGCGACCTGGTGGGCGCGATCGACAACCCGTATTTCAGCGATGCTTCCGACGTCTACGTCTACAACCGGCAGGGCTATACGCTCGGCACGGTACCGGCGTCGAACTCGACTTTCCAGTCCGGTCAGGCCCCGGGCCAGCTTGCGACGTCCGGCGACTCGATGCGCGTCATCACCACCACCGATCCGGCCTACTCGTTCGGGACGCAGACGCTGGTCTTCCGCAGCCTGCCGCACGGCACGCCGTGAAGCCCCTGAGCCGCGCCCCGGGTCTGCCGCTCAAGCCGCACGCCGCGCCAGCAACGCCCACACGCCGGCGATCGACAGCAGCGATCCGCCGGTCAGGTGAAAGCCGCGCCGTGCGCGCGGCGACGCCAGGAAGCGGCTCGCCGCTGCGGCGAAGACCGCATACAGCGTCGCGTTCAAGGTCGCCATCACGACGAAGGTCAGCGCCAACACCCAGAGCTGCGGCCCGACCGCGATCGCCGGGCTGATGAACTGCGGCAGGAAGGCGACGAAGAAGATGATGCCCTTCGGGTTCAACGCGGTGACGAGCCAGGTGTTGAAGAAGAGCCTCCAGCGCGACGACGGCGCCGCCGGCGCCGCGAGTTCGGCCATCGTCGCGCCGGCGCGCAGCAGCTTGATGCCGAGAAAGATGAGATAGAGCCCGCCGACCCACTTGACGACCGTGAACCAGAACGCCGATGTCGCGAGCAGCGCGCCGAGGCCGAGCAGCGACAGCACCAGCGCGGTCGAATCGCCGAGCGCCACGGCAGCCACCAGCGCCACGTTGGCGCGCCGGCCGTGCGACATCGAATAGCTGATCACCGTGAGGATCGTCGGTCCCGGGATCACGAGCAGCACGGCCGAGGCGGCGACGAAGGCGAGCCAGAGTTGGATGGGCATGGAGGGCTCCGCAGGGGCGTCGATGGGCGCGGATCGTAGCCTGGGCGGTGGTCATCGGCGGGGTGCGCTCCAGGTCTCGCGCTCATCGCGCCGACAGGTTCTTCGCCAGGAACCGCTCGACGCGGCTCCAGAAGTCGATCGCGTCGTCGCTGTTGAACCAGCCGTGCCCTTCGTCGCGGTACACGACCCACTCGGGGTCGTTGCCGGCCTTGCGCAACGCGTCACGCATGCGCTCGCCGTGCTGCAGCGGCACGCGGCGGTCGAGGGCGCCGTAGGCCAGCAGCACCGGCACCTTGAGTTCGGCCGCGCGATCGACGGCGGAGGCGCGCGCCAGCAGCGCGGCGTCCTTGTCGCGATCGCCCACCATCTCGGGCAGCGTGTAGCGACGCGAGGTCTCCGACTGGTCGCTGGTCCAGTCGGCGACATAGAGCAGACGCGGATCGGTGACGGCGACCCAGGCGATGGCGCAGCGGTAGAGCCCGGGATAGAGGATCGGCCCGATCAGTGCCGCATAGCCGCCGTAGCTGCCGCCGGCGATGCAGACGCGCGACGGATCGATCAGGCCGCGGCTCGCCGCCCAGCGCACGGCATCGGCCACGTCGTCCTGCATCGCGCCGCCCCACTGCTTCCAGCCGGCCTTGAAATGCGCGTCGCCGTAGCCTGTGCTGCCGCGGTACTCGGGCTGGATCACGACGTAGCCGCGCGATGCGAGGAACTGGGTCTCCATGTGCCAGCCCCAGTTCGGGTCCTGATCCCACGGACCGCCGTGCACGAGCACGACCGCCGGCCGCGGCGTTTCGGGCCGGCCCGGCGGCCGCGTGATCCAGACCGGCAGGTCTGCGCCGTCGCGCGCCCGGATGCGCTCGAAATCGACGTCGCCCATGCGCGCCGTGTCCAGCGACGACCAGCGCCGGCCGACCGGCTTCCATTCGTTGGCGGTCGGACGGAAGATCCAGAAGCTGCCGGGGTCGTGATCGGAGCGCGAATCGACCAGCACCACGTCCGGATCGTCGCAGTGCCGGCACGAGACGATGTTGTTGCGACCCGGCAGCCTGGCGTCGACCGCGGCCTGGACTTCCTTCATGCGCGCGCCGAACCACACGGTCGAGATGCCGTCTGTCGCGACGCGCACGCCGTAGGCCTTGGTACGAGCGACGTCCATCACGATCTGGCCGTTGAAGTCGAAACCCGGCGTGTCGACGATCGGCGTCGGGTCGGGCGCACCGCGCGCGAAGTCGAACTTCTGCAGCACGCGAAAGCCGTGGTCGTCGTTCGCAGCGACGTAGAGCTGCCCGGCGCCGTCGACGAACAACGGCTGAAAGGCCGGACGCAGCATCGGAAAGCGGGCGATCCGGACCCACTGCTCCCGGCCGGGCGCGCGCCAGTAGATCTCCGTCTGGTCGTCGTTCAGGCTCGTCACGACGCGCGGCTCGCCGGCGGGATCGAACAGCCAGCCGAGCGCATGCGGCGGCGCGCCGCGCGCCAGCGATCGGTTCTCGCCGCTGCGCACGTCGAGTCGCCACGGCGACGTCTGTAGCGGCTCGGCGGTGAGCGAGTACTTGGTCGTCGCGGTGATCACCGCCGGCTCGGCACTCGACGGAATGGCGAGCACGGCGCCGCTCAGCAGGCGGTAGTGCTTGCCGTTGCGGTCGATCAGCGCGGCGCGCGTGCCGTGGCGCTGCCCGGCGGCGAGGTTGTCGAGATCGCGGATGTAGAAGACCAGCCAGTCGTCGTCGATCCAGGACGGCGACTCCACGTGACCGTCTTCGAACTTGGCGATGACGGCCGGCGGCTCCTTGTCGGTCAGATCGACGATCGCGAGCACGCGTCGGTTGCCGTTGACGCTCGTCAGCGCCAGCCAGCGACCCGACGGAGACAGCGTCGCGTCGTGGACGCCGGTGCCGCGGAAGAAGCGTGTCAGCGGGATCGGCGCACGCGCTTGCGATGCAGCCGATGCGGGGGATGCGGCCGATGCAGTGGAGGCCGCGACGGCTGCGGCATCGGGGGGTGCGCTCGCTGCGTCGGCCGCCGCGAGTGCCGGCCCGCGGACCGCGCAGGCGAGCAGCGCGCAACCCAGCCCCGCCCGGATG
This sequence comes from Pseudomonadota bacterium, assembly GCA_018241265.1. GTDB lineage: Bacteria > Pseudomonadota > Gammaproteobacteria > Burkholderiales > Burkholderiaceae_C > JAFEEF01. Next base: position 11,032 of record JAFEEF010000053.1, read on the forward strand.
CGACGGTGGACGTTCTGCCGGAGATCTGCGCGTGAGCTTCGAATCATGGTCGCGTCCTCCGACATGCGCGGTCAGCCGCGCGGATGGTGCTTCTCGTGCAGCACGCGCAGCCGCTCGCGCGCGACGTGCGTGTAGATCGTCGTCGTCGAGATGTCGGCATGGCCGAGCAGCAGTTGCACGGCGCGCAGGTCGGCGCCGTGGTTCAGGAGGTGCGTCGCGAACGCATGACGCAAGGTGTGCGGCGACAAGGGTACCTCGACGCCGGCAGCGCGCGCATGCGCCTTGATGATCATCCAGAAGCGCTGGCGCGTCATCGCGCCGCCCCTCGCGGTGACGAACAGCGCATCGCTCGCCCGGCCTTCGAGGATGGCCGCGCGCGCTTCGGCCTGGTAGCGGCGCAGCCACGCATAGGCTTCCTCGCCGAACGGCACGAGGCGCTCCTTCGCGCCCTTGCCGGTGACGCGCAGCGCGCTGTCGGTCAGGCTCAGGTGCACGCTCTTCAGCTCGACCAGCTCGCTGACGCGCAGGCCGCTCGCGTACATCAGCTCGAGCATCGTGCGGTCGCGCAGGCCGAGCGGCGTGTCGGTGTCGGGCGCGGCGAGCAGCGCCTCGACTTGCGCCTCGCTCAGGCTCTTCGGCACGCGCATCGGCTGGCGCGCGGCACGCAGGCGCAGGGTCGGATCGGCCACCGTCAGGTGCTCGCGCAGCGCCCAGCGGAAGTAGCGCCTGAACACCGTCAGGCGCCGGTTGCCGCTCGTCGCCTTGCTGCCGGCATGGCGCGCCAGCGCATAGGCGAGCAGGTCGGCCTCGCCGGTCGCATCGATCGCGCGCTCGTGCGTGCGGGCGAGCCAATCGGCGTAGAGGCTCAGGTCGCGCCGGTAGGCGGCCAGCGAGTTGGCGGCGAGGCCGTCTTCGATCCACAAGGCATCGATGAAGCGGTCGATCGACGCGCGGCTGGCGCGCGCCGCGGCGCTGTCGGCGGGCGGTGCGTCGAGCACCGCTGGTTCACGCCGCGCCATCGTGCGCCGAGGTCTCGCGCTGGAACGCAGCGATCGCGCGGTATTCGTCTTGGAGCTTGCCCGGCAGCGCGAGGAAGATCGGCAGCAGCCGGCGATAGACCGCGGCGTTCTTCGCGTCCGGCCGATGGCGGTGCGTCGCGCCGACCATCGTCGAGACGACGTCGAGCGACTGCACCAGCCCGAGCGCGTGCAAGCCGAGCACCGCGGCGCCGAGGCACGAGCTCTCGAAGCTTGCGGGCACGACGACCTCGCGGTCGAACACGTCGGCCATCATCTGGCGCCACATCGCCGAACGCGCGAAGCCGCCGGTCGCCTTGATCGCCGTGCTGGTGCCGACCAGCGACTCGACCGCCGGCAGGATGCTGTAGAGGTTGCACATCACGCCTTCGAACACGGCGCGGATCAGGTGCTCCTTGCGGTGGTGCATCGCGAGGCCGAAGTAGGAGCCGCGCAGGTCGGCGTTCCACAGCGGCGCGCGCTCGCCGGCGAGGTACGGATGGAACAGCAGCCCGGCGCTGCCGGCCGGCACGCGCTCGGCGATGCGGCTCAGCGCCTCGTACGTATCCTGATCGCCATGGCCGGCCGTCTTGGCTTCGCTGCTCGCGAGTTCGTCGCGCAGCCAGCGCAGGATCACGCCGCCGTTGTTGACCGGCCCGCCGACGACCCAATGCCGTTCGGTCAGCGCATAGCAGAACGTGCGGCCCGACGGATCGGTCAGCGGCCGGCCGACCACGGCGCGCAGCGCGCCGCTGGTGCCTATCGTCGCCGCGACTTCGCCGGGCGCGATCGCATCGACGCCGAGGTTCGACAGCACGCCGTCGTTGGCGCCGACGATGAACGGCGTGTCGGGCGCAAGACCGGTCGCCTGCGCGATGTCGGGTCCCAGGCCTTCGACGCGGTGCGTCGTCGGCACGAGCGCCGACAGTTGCTCGCGCCGCACGCCGGCCACGGCCAATGCGCCGTCGTCCCAATCGAGACTGGACGATTCGAGCAGGCCGGTCGCCGAGGCGATCGAATGATCGATCCACCAGCCGCCGAACAGCCGGAAGAACACGTACTCCTTGATGCCGACGAAGCGCGCCGCGCGCTCGAACAGCGCCGGCTCGTCGTGGCGCAGCCAGGCCAGCTTGACGAGCGGCGACATCGGATGGATCGGCGTGCCGGTACGGCGGTAGATCGCGTTGCCGCCGGTGCGCGGGTCGGCATCCGCCTTGATGCGCTCGGCCCAGGTTGCCGCGCGGTTGTCGGCCCAGGTGATGCTGCGCGTCAGCGGGCGGCTGTCGGCGTCGATCGCGATCAGGCTGTGCATCGCGGCGCTGAACGACACGCCGACGACCGTGCCGGCCTGCGCGACCTGGCGCAAGGCCTCGACGACCGCCCGCAGGATGACCTCGGGGTCCTGCTCGGCCGCGTCCGGCATCGGGCGCAGCAGCGGGTAGTCGACCGCATGGTGCGCGACGACCTGGCCGGCCGGCGTGTAGGCGACCGCCTTGGTGCTCGTGGTGCCGATGTCGACACCGATCATCAGGCGACTCATCGCGGCGCTCCCGGTATCGGCCGCGCCGCGCTCACTCCAACGTGAGGTGCTGGGTCTGCACGACCTTCTTGTAGACCTCGAACTCGGCGGCGATCTGCTGGCCGAACTGCTCGGGCGTGTTGCCGACGATCAGCGAACCGGTGTCCTCGATGCGCTTCTTGACGTTCGGGTCGGCGAGCGCGACCTTGGCCGCGGCGCCGACCTTGTCGACCACTTCCTTCGGCAGGCCCTTGGGACCGAAGATGCCGTAGAACGCCATGCGATTCACCGGCTCGTAGCCGACCTCCTTGAAGGTCGGTACGTCGGGCAGCACCGCGAGCCGTTCGGGCGCGGCGACCACGATCGCGACCAGCCGCCCGGCCTTGATGAAGGGCAGCGCCGACGGCAGGTTGTCGAAGATCATCGGCACCTGGCCGGCCACGGTGTCATTCAGCGCCGGGCCCGCGCCGCGGTACGGGATGTGCAGCACGTAGGTGTGCGACAGGCTCTTGAAGAGCTCCATCTGCAGGTGGCCGATGCCGCCGGTGCCCGAGCTGCTGAAGCTGTACTTGCCGGGGTTCTTCCTCAGGACGTCGAGGAAGGTCTTGAAGTCCTTGGCCGGAAAGCTCGGATGCACCGCGATCACGTTCGGCGTGGCCGCGAGGTTGATGATCGGCGTGAAGTCGGTCAGCGGGTTGTACGGCGTCTTCGGGTTGATCGCCGGGTTGGCCGCGACGGTCGACACGGTGGCCACGCCGAGCGAATAGCCGTCGGGGGCCGAACGCGCGGTGTCGGTCGCACCGAGGATGCCGCCGCCGCCCGCCTTGTTCTCCACGATCACCGGCTGCCCCAGCCCCGGCCCGAGACGTTCGGCCACGATGCGCGCGACGATGTCGGTCGTGCCGCCCGGCGCGAACGGCACGACGAGGCGGACCTGGCGCGTCGGATAGCCCGACTGCGCCCAGGCGGGTGCCGCGGCGCCGGTCAAGGCAAGGCTGGAGGCGAGGAAGGTGCGGCGCTGCATGGCGGTGCGGTCTCCGGTGGGCGACGGGATGGAGGCCGCAGTGTAGGGGCTGGCACACTCGATCCATGCTCGATCCATGCCCGGGATGCTCAGCGTGCTGCGGCTGGCGGTGCAAGCCCGTCGAGTGCCCAGTCGATGTGCTCGCGCACGAGGTCGGGCGCGCCATCGCGTGCGGCGGCGAGTGCGGTGCGCAGCGCCGGGTCATCGTCGGCGCCGAGCGCATTCCCGATCCCCACCGCCAGGTTGCGCCGCCATCGCAGATAGCCGATGCGCCGGATTGCCGTGCCGGCGGTGCGTTCGAGGAACTGCGCCTCGGTCCACGACCAGAGCTCGGCCAAGGTCGCCGTCGACCAGCCGAGCCGCTCGTCGAAGTCGGGCAACGCGCTGCGCTGCGCGTACTTGTTCCACGGGCAGACGAGCTGGCAGTCGTCGCAGCCGTAGATGCGGTTGCCGATCGCGGGCCGGAGCTCCTCGGGAATCGGCCCGTCGTGCTCTATCGTCAGGTAGGAGATGCAGCGCCGCGCGTCGAGCCGGTAAGGCGCGACGATCGCTTGCGTCGGGCAGACCTCGATGCAGGCGCTGCAACTGCCGCAATGCGGGCTCGCCGGTTCGGTCAGCGGCAGCGCGAGGTCGACGTAGATCTCGCCGAGGAAGAACATCGAGCCGGCCTCGCGGCTCAGCAGCAAGGTGTGCTTGCCGCGCCAGCCGATGCCGCTGCGCGACGCGAGCTCGACCTCGAGCACCGGAGCCGAATCGGTGAAGACGCGATGGCCGTACGGCCCGACCGCATCGGCGAGCCGATCGGCCAGGCGCTGCAGCCGCGCGCGCAGCACCTTGTGGTAGTCGCGGCCGCGCGCATAGAGCGACAGCGCCGCGTCGTGCGGCCGCGCCAGGCGATCCCATTCGACTTGCTGCCAGCCTTCGGGCAGGGCTTGCGGCAGGTAGTCCATGCGCGCCGTGATCACGCGGACCGTGCCCGGCACCAGCTCGGCCGGACGCGCGCGCTTCAATCCGTGCGCGGCCATGTAGTCCATCGAGCCATGAAAACCGTTGCGTAGCCACGCCACCAAGCCCGCTTCGGCGGTCGAGAGATCCACATCGGCGACACCGATCTGTGAGAATCCCTCTGCCGTGGCCCATGCCCGCAGTTGTTCCAGCATGGCCTGGCCATCCGGCCGGGCAGCCAACGTCGAAGCGTCTGCCATTTGTCGTCGATTCTAGAAACGCGCCGCCAGCTCTGGCCCGATGAGGCCTCTTGCGCCGCCAGTGCCGTGGCGCTGGCGTCGCGTTCCGCCCTCTTCAACGCGCTCGTCGAGCTGCGCGGGCCGCTGGGTGCCGGCAAGACCACGTTCGTGCGCCATCTGCTGCGTGCGCTCGGCGTCGAAGGGCGCGTCAAGAGCCCGACCTATGCGTTGATGGAGTCCTACGAGATCGCGACGCCGCTGGGCGTGCTGCCGGTTCATCATTTCGACTTCTATCGCTTCGACGATCCGCAGGAATGGGAGGACGCCGGCCTGCGCGACGTCTTCGCCGGCCCGGGCCTGAAGCTCGTCGAATGGCCCGAGAAGGCCGAAGGGCTGATGCCGCTGCCCGACCTCGTGCTGACGATCGCGATCGACGACGAAGACCGGCGTGCCGCGACCTGTGCGGCGTACACGGCCCACGGAATGGAGTTGCTGCCTTGATCTCGAGTCGGCGCCGGGCATTGCGCTCGATGGGCGCGCTGGTGCTCGCGCTCGGCGCGCGCGAGATCGCGTACGGTGCGTCCATCGTCGCGGTGCGGGTCTGGCCGGCGTCGGACTACACGCGGGTGACGATCGAGTCCGATACCGCGCTGACGCAGAACAACTTCATGGCCGAGAACCCGAACCGGCTCGTGATCGACATCGAAGGGCTCGAGCTGAGTCCGGCGCTGCGCGAACTGGTCGGCAAGGTGCGGCCCGACGATCCCTACATCGCCGGCGTGCGGGTCGGCCAGAACACGCCGCGCGTCGTGCGCCTCGTGATCGACCTGAAGCAGGCGACCAAGCCGCAGGTCTTCACGCTCGGGCCGGTGGCGGCCTACCAGAATCGCCTCGTCTTCGACCTCTATCCGAGCGAAGAGCGCGATCCCCTGCTCGCCCTCGTGCTCGACAAGGAGAAGGCCGAGCAGGAAGCCGCCAAGTCGGTGCGGGACGCGCTCGGCGAGTTCATCGGCAAGATCGGCGACAAGCCGCCGGCACCGCCCGCCGCGACGCCGCTGCCGCAACAGCCTACGGTGTCGCCGACCACGCCGCCGACCATGCCGCCGCCCACGCCCGCACCCGCTGCGCCGCGCCCGGCCGGACCGCTGCCGCCGCAACTGCAGAACAAGATCGACCGGCTGATCGTGATCGCGCTCGATCCCGGCCACGGCGGCGAGGATCCGGGTGCCACCGGCCCGAGCGGCCTGCACGAGAAGGACGTCGTGCTGAAGATCGGGCTGCAATTGCGCGACCGGTTGAACGGCATGCCCAACATCCGCGTGATGATGACGCGCGATGCCGACTTCTTCGTGCCCTTGGGCGAGCGCGTCAAGAAGGCGCGGCGCGTGCAGGCCGACCTCTTCGTGTCGATCCACGCCGACGCGTTCTTCACGCCCGAGGCGCGCGGCGCATCGGTGTTCGCGCTCAGCCAGGGCGGCGCGTCGAGCGCGGCGGCGCGCTGGATGGCCAACCGCGAGAACGCCGCCGATGCGGTGGGCGGCGTCAACATCGCCAACAAGGACGAGACGGTGCTGCGCACCATGCTCGACATGAGCACGACGGCGCAAATCCGCGACAGCCTGAAGCTCGGCGGCGAAGTGCTGGGCCAGATCGGCAAGGTCGGCAAGCTGCACAAGGGCAGCGTCGAGCAGGCGAGCTTCGCGGTGCTGAAGGCGCCCGACATCCCGTCGATCCTGGTCGAGTCGGCGTTCATCTCCAATCCGGAGGAAGAAGCCAAGCTGCGCGACCCCGACTACCAGGCGCGCCTCGTCGAGGCGCTGGCGATCGGCATCCAGCGCTACTTCGCGCGCAATCCGCCGCTGGCGCGTTCGCGCCAGCTTTGACGGCCTGCGCGTTCGCGCCAGCTTTGAGGGATCAAGCGCGCTGCGCGCTCGCCGCAGGCGATGCGCGCAGCCACAGCAGCGCGGCCGCGGCGATCGCGACCGGCCCGAGGATCAGCGCCGCGACGGTGTTCCAGCCGAACATCGACAGCAAGCCGCCCGACAGGAACGAGCCGACCGTCATCGAGCCGAACACCGCGAAGTCGTTGATCGACTGGACCCTGGTCGCCTCGTTCGGGCTGTGGCAGGTGAGCACCAGCGCCGATGCGCCGAGCCAGCCGAAGTTCCAGCCGAGGCCGAGCAGCACCAGGGTGAGCCAGAAGTGGCCGACCGTCAGGCCGCTCGCAGCGACCACCGCCGACAGCGCAGTCAATGCGAGGCCGACCAGCACGATGGGCTTCGGGCCGAAGCGCACGAGCAGCCGGCCGGTCACGAAGCTCGGCGCGTACATCGCGATCACGTGCAGCTCGATGCCGCGGTTGCTGTCCAGGCGCGAGATGCCGCACAACGCCATCGCGAGCGGCGCGGCGGTCATGATGAAGTTCATCATCATGTACGACACGATGCCGCACAGGATCGCCACGAGGAAGCGCGGTTGCTGCACGATCTCGGCCATCGACCGGCCGGTCGCCCGCAGCGCCGCCGGCGGCTGGAACTCGAAGCGCACGCCGCGCAGGACGGCGGCGGACAGCACCGCGACCGCAGCGGACGCGAGGTAGGTCACCGCATAGACATGCGGCGGCCACCGGTTCATCGTCGCGTTGACCAGTTCCGGGCCGAGCACGCCGGCGACGATGCCGCCCGCCAGCACGGTCGACAGCGCGCGTGCCCGCGCCTCGGGCGCGACGCACTCGGTGGCCGCGAAACGGAACGTCATCACGACGGCCTGGTAGGCGCCGCCGAACAGCATCGCGAAGCAGAACAGCGCGAACGAGCCGATGACGATCGCGGCGGACGCGAGCAGGCCGACGAGGACGCCGCAGACGTTGCCGGTCATCAGCGCCGTCATGCGCCCGTGCCTGCGCGCGATCGCGCCGACCGGCAACGTCGCCAGCGCCATGCCGACGACGAACACCGAGATCGGCAAGGTCGCGAGCGCCGGCGACGGCGCCAGCAGGTGGCCGATGATCGCGCCGGTCGCATAGACGACGGTGGAGTTCGCGCCGGCGAGCGCCTGCGCCGTGGCCAGACGCAAGACCGAGCGGTTCGGCCTCATGCGGCGCCCCTCGCGACCGCCGCGTCGTCCATCGTCAGGACCATCCTGAACTTCACGTCGCCGGATCTGACGCGCTCGCAGGCCTCGCGGGCGCGGGCCAGCGGCATCGTCTCGATGCGCGGTCGCACGTCGGCCAGCACGCTGAAGGCCAGCGTCCGCTCCGCCTCGTAAGGCGTGCCGGTGACGGCGCCCTGGATCAGGCGCTCGCCCCGCACGATGAAGCCCGGCGAGACGGCAAGCGGATCCTTCCCCGCGCCGACCACGAGCAGCTTGCCTTGCGGCGCCAGGCCCGGCAGGAGCCTGGAAGCGGCGGCGCTGTCGGTGATCGTCGTCAGGATCAGCCGCGCGCCGCCCATCCGCTGCAGCACCGCAGACGGCTGGTCGACATTCGAATCGACGTACACATGAGCGCCGAGGCGCACCACGTCGTCGGCGATGTCGCTGCCGCGCCCGACGGCCACGACGTGGAACCCCATCCTGCGTGCGTACTGCAGCGCCAGATGCCCGAGCCCGCCTATTCCCTGGATCGCCACCAGGTCGCCGGCCTGCGCGCCGGACTTCTTCAGCGCATTGAAGGTCGCGATGCCGGCGCACAGCAGCGGTGCGGCTTCGACCGGGCTCAGCTCGGCGGGTATGGCGACCAGTCCGCTGCTCCGCGCCAGCATCATCTCGGCATAGCCGCCGTCGCGCGAGCTGCCCGTGACCGGCTGCTTCATGCAGAGATGGAACAGCCCTTGCCGGCATTCGCTGCACTCGCCGCAGTGACCGCCGAGCCGGCCGACGCCGACGCGCTGGCCCGGCGTCCACATCGACGGCGTGCCGGCGCCGAGCGCCGCGATGCGGCCGACGACCTCATGGCCGGGCACGCGCGGGTAGACGATGCCGCGCTCTTCGCCTTCGATGGCACCGGCATCCGCGCCGCAGATGCCGCAGGCCTCGACGCGGATCAGCACCTCGCCGGGTTCGGGCGCCGGCGTCTCGCGCTCGACGAGTTCGAGGACGCCGGGCCGGGTGATCTGTACCGCACGGTAGCGCTGCTTCATCGCGGTTCTATCGTCATGCGCTGCTCGCATGGTCGGCGAGCGTACGACACCCGGCCGAAGCGCGCGCCCGAGGTACCTCGGGCTTTCCCGAGGCGGCGCGGTTCATACAATCGGTTGCACCGACTCCCGCGACCCCGCACACCCGCGTCTTCCTGAAGGAGAACCATGGCACTGAACCGTCTCGCCGCCGCCTTGCTGTTGGCCGGCGCGGCCGTCGCGCAAGCGGCACCCGCGAGCTACATCATCTTCGACCACTCGACGACCGCGCTGATCGATGCGCCGACCGCCGAAGGCCTGTGGAAGGACCACCTGCCGCCGGCGCTCAAGCGCCTCTATCCGGTCGGCAAGTGGGGCTTCGCGTCGGAAGTGTCCGGCGGCTTCGACGACGCCAAGGTCTGCGTCGTCACCGCCCGCGTGCTGCTGCTGCCGCGTGCCGGCAAGAACCTCGTGTTCCGCCCCGAGAAATCGGCGACGACGTTCGGTTCGCAAGCCGACGCATCGCCGGAGCAGTGCCGGGCGCTCGCGAAGTCCAAGCTCGTCGAAGCGATGGAGTCGCTGCGCGCCGGGCTGTCGGCACGCTGAGGGAATGGCGATGCTGCACCCCGAGGCCCGCGCCCTGCTCGACCTGATGACCGAGCGCGGCGTGCCGCCGACCCACACGCTGACGCCGGACGACGCGCGCCGCTACTACCGCGAGCGGCGCGCCGTCACGCAGCCCGAGCCGCCGCCGGTCGCGGAGGTGCGCGATCTCGCGGCAACCGGCCCGCACGGCGCGATCCCGCTGCGCCTGTACCGGCCGGATGCGCCGCGGGCGCTGCCGGTGCTGGTCTACTTCCACGGCGGCGGCTGGGTCATCGGCGATCTCGACACGCACGACGTGCTGTGCCGCCAGCTCGCCAATGACGCCGGCTGCGCGGTCGTCGCGGTCGACTACCGGATGGGGCCGGAGCACCGCTTCCCGACCGCCGTCGACGATTGCATCGCGGCGACGCGCTGGGTGCGCGACCACGCGAGCGAGCTCGGCATCGATGCGAAGCGGCTGGCGGTCGGCGGCGACAGCGCCGGCGGCAACCTCGCGGCCGTCGTCAGCATCGCGGCGCGCGATGCGGGCGACCTGCCGATCGCGTTCCAGTTGCTGATCTATCCGGCGACCGACATGCGGCGCGGCGCGGCTTCGCACGCCACGAACGGCGAAGGCTACCTGCTGACGCGCGACACGATCGGCTACTTCCACGACCACTACATCACCGACCCGGCGCAGGACCTCGACTGGCGCGCCTCGCCGCTGCTGCATCCGGACCTGAGCCGGCTGCCGCCCGCATTCGTGCTGACCGCAGGCTTCGATCCGCTGGTCGACGAAGGCCTGGAATATGCCGATCGGCTGTCGGCCGCCGGCGTGCGCTGCGGCTACGTCTGCTACGACCGCATGATCCACGGCTTCGTGCTGATGGGTCGCGTGCTCGGCGAGGCGAACACGGCGGTCGCGCAGTGCGCCGCGGAGCTTCGGCGAGCGCTGGCCGCCTGAGTCGTCAGCCCGGCTGCCACCCCGCCAGTACCTCGGCCAGCGACGCGGCGCCGTCCTGCTTCACCTGCGCGCGCAGCCGCACGTCGGCAGCGACGCGCGCGGCGGCCGAGTTGCCGTCCGCACCGGCCTTGGCGCGCTGGTCGGACTCCATCTGCGATGCACGCGCCGCGTCGTTGGAAGCGCCGAGCGCGGACGGCAGCAGCCAGTTCCTGCCGCCGAAGGCGCCGATGCCGGCGAGCGACGCCAGCTGGTCCCAGTGCTCGAGGACATGCCGGTACGCGAGATCGCCGAACGGCGACTCCTCGGCCACCATGCCGCTGATCTCCACCGAGACGTTCGGCGCCAGCGCGCCGGTCAGCGCGAGCGCCAGCAGGTCGCGCGCACGCGCCTCGTCGCGGCCGCTCGCGAGGGCGCGGGCGTAGATCCAGCGGTCTTCCTCGCCGCGCGCCGCCTTCAGGCGCGCCAACAGCTGATCGAAGCGGGCGCGGTCGGCATGCATGCCGGTCGCCTGCACGACGGCTTCGCGGATCGACGCATCGAGCGGCCGGCGGCGCGTCTCGTCGAGGTCGTAGCGACGCAGCGCCTCGGCGACCACGGCCGCATCGTCGAAGTAGGCAAGCCGCCGGATCAGCGTCGAGCGCAACTCGCGCAGCTCGGCATCTTCGCCGGGCTTCGCGTCCCAGCCCAGGCGCGTGAGCTCGGGTGCGAGCAGCGCACGAGCGGCGGCACGCACCGGCTCGCGCAACGGCGTGCCGGCATAGGCCTCGTCGAGGAACGCGAGCACCCTGCCGGCCATCGAGTACAGCACCGGCCGGCTCTCGTCCTGCACCTTCGGCAGTTGCGCGAGCAGCGCGAACGTCGCGCCCATCGGCAGCTGTCCGGCCTGGCCGAGCGCATAGGTGTCGCTGAGCAGCGCGACCTTGTCGGCCGGCGCGAGCTCGAGGTAGCGTGCGGCCGGCGCGTTCGGCTGGTCGGGCGCATAGGCGACGCGGTAGTAGCCGACGCTGCCGGCGTTGACGACGAGCGGCGCGTCGCTGCAGCCCGGCAAGGCGAGCGATTGCTCGGCGCCGTCGAGCAGCAGCGTCTGCGCGTCGGCGCCGCGCTGCACGCGCACCGGGATCTTCCAGCGCTGCGCGGCGCCATCGGCCGGCGCCGCTCGGTCCAGCCGGAAGCGTGCCTGGCTCAGCGTGAGGTGCGTGCTGCCGGCCTCGCAGCGCCAGCTCGCGCGCACCAGCGGGAAGCCCTGCTGGTCGGTCCAGCTCGCGGCGACCGCGGCGACGTCCTGCTGCGAAGCGCCGGCCATGTAGTGCCAGAGATCGCCGGCGGTCGCGTTCGAGAACTTCCGACCGGCGATGTAGGCGGCGAGACCGCGCTGGAAACGATCGGGTCCCATCCATTGCTCGAGCATGCCGAGCACCGCGCCGCCCTTCTGGTAGGTGATGCGATCGAACACCTCGTAGACGCTGGACTCGGTCACCGGCCCGGAGCGGATCGCACGCGTCGCCGCGCCGGCATCGGTCGTCATCGCGCGGTCGACGTCGAAGCGATGGTGCAGGCCGACGTGCCAGGCCGGGTTGCGGCGGTCGGTGGCCTTGTTGGCCATCCAGGTCGCGAAGGCTTCGTTGAGCCAGATCTCGTCCCAGTACGACGCGGTGACGAGATCGCCGAACCACTGGTGCGCGATCTCGTGCGCCATCACCGAATAGACGCCGCGGCGCGTCTCCTCGCTGCTGCGCGCGGGATCGAACAGGATGGCCGGCTCGGTGTACGAGATCAGCCCCCAGTCCTCCATCGCACCGCCGCGCACGCCGGGAACGGCGAGCTGGTCGAGCTTGGGCAGCGCGAACGGCACGCCGAAGTAGTCGACGTAGTACGGCAGCACCTGCTCGGTGACTTCGAGCGCATAGCGTGCCTCGTCGCGCTTGCCTTCGGCCACCAGGATGCGCAGCGGCACCCCGGCCGCGCGGCCGGTCACGGCCTCGAGGCGGCCGACGGTCAGCGCGACGAGGTAGGTCGGCATAGCCGGCGTCTCGGCGAAGCGGTGCAGCAGCGCATCGCCTTGCGGGCTCGCGGTCTGCTCGGGCATGTTGGAGGCGACGAGGTAGCCGCGCGGCGCCGCGATCTCGACCTTGAAGCGCGCACGGAACGACGGCTCGTCGAAGCCCGGGAAGAGCATGCGCGCATAGGCCGACTCGAGCTGCGTCGCGAGCATCTGCACGGGCGCGTCGCCCACCTTGTGATCGACGCGGAAGAGGCCCTCGTCGGAGCGGTTCACCTTGCCGCGGTAGGCGATGCGCAGCGTGTAGCGGCCCGGCGCGATCGGCTTGCCGTCGGACGCGACGAGGCGCCAGCTCTCGGTGGGTTCGTCGGCCGTGGCCGCGAGCGACCGCGCGGCGCGCCCGGCGGCGACGAGCCGGATGTCGAGCGCCTCGAGGCGCTTGGCATGCAGCACGATCGCATCGACACGCTCGCGCACGCGCAGTTCGATCGCGGCCCGGCCGGTGAAATCGTCGCGCGCGGGATCGAGGTCGAAGTGCAGCGCATAGCGCGCGGGCACGACCGTCTTCGGCAGGAAGCCGGGCGTGGCGTCGAAGCGGTAGCGCGCTTGCCCATGGGCCGCGCCGGCGCCGCAGGCGATCCATGCGCCGGCAGCAAGGAAGGACAGCCGGCCGGCTGCCTGACGGATCTTCATCGCATGACCTCCGGTCGAGGGGCGGCAGTCCAACTTTCCTGCAGGGCAGATCGCCGGCCGCGACACGATCGCGCGCCCCGCTCGGCCCTATGCTTCGCGATCCTGCGCCCTCCCGCATCCTCAACCGCGACGATACGACGATGAAGCACTGGATCCTCGCCGCCGCGCTCATCGCAGCCACCTCGAATGCCCGCTGCGCCGAACCGACGGCAGCGCCGCCGGCCGATGCGCCCTGCCCCGCCGCCATCCCGGCCGGCACGCATTGCATGACCGGCCGCGACGAGGCCGGCGCCTACTACTGGATCGCCGTGCCGCAGCCGTGGAACCACGTGCTCGTGCTGCACGCGCATGGCGGCCCCGAGCTCGGACCGCCGCGTGCCGAGCGCACCGCGCAGGACCTGACGCGCTGGGCGGTGATGGTGAAGGCCGGCTACGCCTGGGCCGGCTCGACCTATCGTCAAGCGGCGTCGCAGTACGCGCGGCGGGCGAAGATACCGAGCGGCTGCGCGGCATCGCGATCGCCGCGATCGGCAAGCCCGAGCTGACGATCCTGCACGGCCAGAGCTGGGGCGCGAGCGTGGCGGCGAAGGAAGCCGAGGCCTATCCGAACAGCTACGACGGCGTGCTGCTGACGAGCGGCGTGCTCGGCGGCGGCACGCGCTCGTACGACTTCCGGCTCGACCTGCGCGTGGTCTATCAAGCCGTGTGCGGCAACCATCCGCGGTCCGACGAGCCGCCATATCCGTTGTGGCAAGGCCTGCCGCCAGGCACGTCGCTGACGAGCGCCGAACTGAAGAAACGCGTCGATGCCTGCACCGGCCTGCACACGCCGCGCGAGCAGCGCAGCGCGACGCAGCAACGCAAGCTCGACACCTTGCTCGCGGTGATCCGCATCCCCGAGCGCTCGCTGCAAGGCCATCTCGATTGGGCCACGTGGCACTTCCAGGACATCGTCTTCGAGCGACTCGGCGGCGCGAATCCGTTCGGCAACATCGGCGCGCGCTACCACGGCTCGCCGGACGACGCGGCGCTCAACGCCGAGGTCGCGCGCTACCGCGCCGACCCGCGAGCGGTGGCACGCTTCGCCGCGGACGCCGACCCGAACGGCCGCATCGCGGTGCCGGTGCTGACCTTGCATGCGATCGACGATCCGGTGGCCTTCGTCGAGCTCGAAAGCACTTTTCGCGACACGATGACGGCGGCCGGACACGGCCGCAACCTCGTGCAGACCTTTACCGACGAGCACGAGCACAGCTACGAGAGCGATCCCGAATACGTCGCATCGATGGAAGCGCTGCTCGCCTGGGTGCGCCGCGGCGACAAGCCGACGCCGGAGCGCATCGCCGAGCGCTGCATGGCGCTCGTCCCGGCGTTCGGCAGCGCCTGCCATGTCGTGCCGGGGTACCGGCCGGGACCGCTCGAGGCGCGCGTGCCGGCACGGTAGCGGCGCGCCGAGCGCGGCGCCCGCCGCCTTTCACCGCTGCCGTGCAGGCGGTCTGCACCGACAAGCCGCCGTCACGCCGCGGCCCGCTTCCTCCGCGCCCGCCACGCCCCGAACAGCACGATCACTCCGGGCCCGAAGATCGCCGCCCAGATGATCTTGTCGAGGTTGTCCTTGACCCACGGGATGTTGCCGAACAGGTAGCCGGCCACCGTCACGCTGCCGACCCAGAGCACGCCGCCGACGACGTCGTAGACGGTGAACTTGCGGCGCGTCATCTCGGCGACGCCGGCGACGAAGGGCGCGAAGGTCCGCAGGAACGGCATGAAGCGCGCCACGACGATCGTGATGCCGCCGTACTTCTCGTAGAACGCATGTGCCTGGTCGAACGCGCGGCGGTTGAAGAAGCGCGAGTTCTCCCAGTGGAAGACGCGCGGTCCGATCATGCGTCCTATCGTGTAGTTGCTCTGGTTGCCGAGGATCGCCGCGACGATCAGCAGCACGAGCGTCAGCGGCAGGCTCATCAGCCCGAGGCCGCACATCGCACCGACGACGAAGAGCAGCGAATCGCCCGGCAGGAACGGCATCACGACGACGCCGGTCTCGACGAAGATGATCAGGAAGAGGAGCGCATAGACCCAGGCGCCATAGGCCTGCACGAAGGTCGCGAGGTGCACGTCGACGTGCAGGACGAAGTCGATCAGGGCGGCGATAAATGGCATGGGGCGCGATTATCGATGCCGGTCTCTCGCGTTCGCGAAAGCCCCCAGGCCGGCGGACCGGTCCGCGCAGATTCCTAGAATGCGCGCCATGAGTGCCGTCCTCCACGCCGCGCCGCGGCGGCCGATCCGCGAGCTGCCCGACGAGTTGATCAGCCAGATCGCCGCCGGCGAGGTCGTCGAGCGGCCGGCGTCGGTGGTGCGCGAGCTGGTGGACAACGCGCTCGACGCCGGCGCGACGGAGATCGGCGTCAAGCTCGGCGGCGGCGGCATCCGTGCGATCCTGGTCGAGGACGACGGGCTCGGCATCCCGCCCGGCGAGCTGGCGCTCGCGCTGCGGCGCCATGCGACGAGCAAGATCGCGAGCCTCGCCGAGCTCGAAGGCGTCGCGACGATGGGCTTTCGCGGCGAGGCGCTGGCGGCGATCGCGTCGGTCGCCGACATGACGCTCTCGAGTCGCACGCCCGACGCCGCCCATGCCCAGCGGCTCGACGCACGCTCGGGCGAGCTGATGCCGGCGGCGCGCGGTGTCGGTACCAGCGTCGAGGTGCGCGAGCTGTTCTTCAGCACGCCGGCACGCCGCAAGTTCCTGAAGACCGAGAGCACCGAACTGGCGCACTGCGTCGAAGCAGTGCGGCGGCATGCGCTGCCGCGGCCGGACGTCGGGTTCACGGTCTGGCACGACGGGCGGCTGGTGCAGCAATGGCGCGCGTCGGACGACGCGACACGCCTGCGCGAGCTGCTCGGCGAAGAATTCGTGGAGCACAGCCGCGAGGTCGCGCTCGACCTCGGACCGTTGCGCATCCGCGGCCGCACCGGCACGCCCGAATCGGCACGCGCGCGGGCGGACCAGCAGTACCTCTTCGTCAACGGCCGCCATGTGCGCGACCGGCTGATCGCGCATGGCGTGCGGTCGGCCTACGAGGACGTGCTGCACGGCGGCCGCCAGCCGGCCTACGTGCTGTTCATCGAGGTCGCGCCCGATCGGGTCGACGTGAACGTGCACCCGGCCAAGGTGGAGGTGCGGTTCCGCGATGCGCGCGAGGTGCATCAGGCGGTGCGGCACGCGATCGAAGCGGCACTGGCGGTGCCGCGGGCCGGTGCGGCCGAGGACTCGATGGCGGCCGCAGCCGGCGGCACTGCCGACGCGCACGCCGGTGAGGCGCCGGCACCTGCCTGGCCTGCGCCCGCATCGTCGTGGCGCCCCGACTTCAGCCGCCAGTCGTCGCTCGGCCTGCAGCAGGCTGCGGTGCTCTATGCCGCAGAGCCGCGCCCGGGCTGGCCCGACGGGACGGCCCGGCCCGCATCGGCCGCCGCACCGACATCCGCACCCGCATCCGCAGAGACTTCCGGCGACGCTGCGGCATGGCCGCTCGGCCGCGCGCTCGCGCAAGTGGCCGGCGCGTTCGTGCTGGCCGAGAACGCCGACGGGCTGGTGATCGTCGACATGCACGCCGCGCACGAGCGCATCGTCTACGAGCGCCTCAAGGCCGGCCTCGACAGCGCGGCCATCGAGACGCAGCCGCTGCTGATCCCCGCGACGTTCGCGGCCACCGCCGAAGAGATCGCGACCGCCGAAGCGCAGGCCGACAACCTGCGCCGGCTCGGGCTCGACATCGCGCCGCTCAGCGCCGTGACCTTGGCGGTGCGGTCGCGGCCGGCGGCGCTGGCGGGCGGCGACGTCGTCGAGTTGGCGCGTCAGGTGCTGGCCGAGCTGGCGCAGTACGACGCGAGCAGCGTGATCGAGCGGGCCCGCCACGAGATCCTGTCGACCATGGCCTGCCACGGCGCGGTGCGCGCCAACCGCCAGCTCACGCTGCCCGAGATGAACGCGCTGCTGCGCGACATGGAGCGCACCGAGCGCGCCGACCAGTGCAACCACGGCCGGCCGACCTGGCGCCAGATCACGCGGCGCGAGCTCGATGCGCTGTTCTGGCGTGGCCGCTGAAGTGATGACGGAAGCGATGACGGCGACGACGCTGATCGGTCAGGTGCGCCGGCGCAGCCGCTGGATCGCGGCGCTGCTCGTCGGTGCGTTGCTGCTCGGCGCCGGCGCGGCGACGCTCGACGACCAGCAGCGGCGCTGGATCTTCCAGGCATCGATCGCCTACGGCCGCAGCGGCCCGAACGATGCGGCCGGCATGCAGGATGTCTGGATAGCCTACCAGGCGGGCGACGGCAGCGTGAAGCTGCATGGCCTGTGGGACGCCAATGCCGATCCGGACGCGCCGGTGCTGCTGTTCCTGCATGGTGCGCGGCGCACCGTCGGCGGCAGCGCCTTTCGCATCCGCCACATGCGGGACCTCGGCTTCTCGGTGCTCGCGGTCGACTACCGCGGCTTCGGGCGCAGCACCGACGAGCTGCCGTCGCAGGCGCGCGCCGACGAGGATGCGCACGCCGCCTGGCATTGGCTGGCCGAACGCTATCCCGGCCGTGACCGCTACATCTTCGGTCACTCGCTGGGCGGCGCGATCGCGGTGCAGCTCGCGAGCGAAGTGAGCGACGCCAAAGGCCTGATCGTCGAAGGCGCATTTCCGTCGATCGCCGCGGTGTTCCAGACCTTCCGTTTCGGCTGGCTGCCGATCACGCCGCTGATCACGCAGCGCTTCGAGGCGGGCGACTACATCGCGCGCGTCAAGGCACCGGTGCTCGTCGTGCACGGCGCGCTCGACCGGCTGATCCCGCCGAGGCTCGGCCGCGCATTGTTCGATCGGGCGACTTCGCCGAAGCGCTTCGTGCTGATCGAAGACGGCAACCACTACACCACCAATGGCCTCGGACAGACGCAGTACCGCAAGGCGCTGCACGACCTGTTCGGCTGGCCATGACGGCGCGCAGGCGATGGCGACGATCACGCTGAAGAAAGGCGCGGCTCGACCGGGCGCCAGGACGGACCGCCCGCCCTTGCGCGGCGGTGCCCCGCGGAAGCGGCCGACGCAAGCGGAAGCGGAGGCCGAGCGCGCGGCGCGCCGGGCTCGGCCTGCGCACGGCCATGAGCAGGAATCGGGCAGAGGCCCGTCCCGGCCCGGCACGGCATCACCCCGTCCACAGGCGGCCCATCCGCCCGCGCGTCCATCGACGCAACCCTCCTCGCGACCACCTCCACGGCCGGCCACGCGCTCGTCGACCCGTCCGTCACCGGTATCGCAGAACGTCGCGACGCGCCCCGCCGCGCCTGCCGCGGAGGCCGCTCCGCACGCCCCGGGCAGCATGCGCTTGTCCAAGCGCCTCAGCGAACTCGGCCTGGCATCGCGCCGCGAGGCCGACGAATGGATCGCCAAGGGCTGGGTGCGCGTCGACGGCCGCGTCGTCGCGGAGCTCGGCTCGCGCGTGCTGCCCGGCCAGCACGTGACGATCGACCGCCCGGCGCGCGACCAGCAAGCGCAGCGCGTCACGGTACTGCTGCACAAGCCGGTGGGCTACGTCAGCGGACAGGCCGAAGACGGCTACACGCCGGCCATCGCGCTCGTCACGCCGGACAACCAGTGGCGCGGGGACCGGTCGGGGCTGCGCTTTCAGCGCGCGCACCTGCGCAGCCTGGCGCCGGCCGGGCGCCTCGACATCGATTCGGTCGGCCTCCTGGTGCTGACGCAGGATGGCCGCATCGCGCGCAAGCTGATCGGCGAGGCGAGCGAGATCGAGAAGGAGTACCTGGTGCGCGTCGAGCGCACCGAAGGCGCCGGGCCGCTCCCCGATGCCGACCTGGCGCGCCTGCGTCATGGCCTCGAGCTCGATGGCGTCCCACTGAGGCCGGCGCGCGTCGAATGGCTCAACGCCGACCAGCTGCGCTTCGTGCTGCGGGAGGGTCGCAAGCGTCAGATCCGCCGCATGTGCGAGGCGGTCGGCCTCAAGGTCGTCGGACTGAAGCGGGTGCGCATCGGCGCCGTCATGCTCGGCGACCTGCCGCCGGGTCGCTGGCGTTACCTGCATGAGGATGAGCACTTCGATTGATCCGGGCCCGGCCGGCCCGGTCGACCGCGCTGCCCGACCGTGACGCAGGCGCCGTACCTCTGCATCGCCGGCCCGACCGCCAGCGGCAAGACCGCTGCGGCGCTGGCGCTCGCGGCCGATCTGGCCACGCAACGGCCGGTCGAGATCGTCAGCGTCGATTCGGCACTCGTCTATCGCGGCATGGACATCGGCACCGCCAAGCCGAGCCGCGCCGAGCGGGCGCAGGTGCCGCACCACCTGATCGACCTCCTCGATCCGGCCGAGGCCTATTCGGCCGCGCGCTTCGTTGCCGATGCGCAGCGGCTGATCGCCGGGATCACCGCACGCGGCCGCCTGCCGCTCCTGGTCGGCGGCACGATGCTGTACTTCAAGGCGCTGTTCGAAGGCCTGGACGCGATGCCCGAAGCCGACCCCGTCGTGCGCGCTGCGCTCGACGCCGAGGCCGCCGAGCGCGGCTGGCCCGCGCTGCACGGCCTGCTCGCGCAGGTCGATCCGGTCAGCGCAGCGCGCTTGCCCCCGACCGATGCGCAGCGCATCCAGCGCGCGCTCGAGGTCTACCGCATCACCGGACGGCCGATCTCGTCGTTCCATCGCGCCCGCCCCGCGCAGGCAGAGACGCCGCCGCTGATCGCACTCGAGCCGCGCTCGCGCGGCTGGCTGCATGACCGCATCGCCGGGCGTTTTGCGGCCATGCTGGACGACGGGTTCGTCGACGAAGTGCGGACGCTGCGGGCACGCGGCGACCTGCATCTCGGGCTGCCGTCGATGCGCTGCGTCG
This sequence comes from Pseudomonadota bacterium, assembly GCA_018241265.1. GTDB lineage: Bacteria > Pseudomonadota > Gammaproteobacteria > Burkholderiales > Burkholderiaceae_C > JAFEEF01. The sequence continues at coordinate 31,020 of JAFEEF010000053.1, forward strand.
GCTATCGGCAGGTCTGGGAAGCGCTGGATCGCGGCGCGCTCGACGCCGCCGCCGAGCGTGGTATTGCCGCCACGCGCCAGCTCGCCAAGCGCCAGCTCACCTGGCTGCGCGGCATGCCGGCACGTCACGTGGTCGAGTGCGACGCCCCCGACACGCGTGACAGGCTGCTCGAAATCGGGCGCACGTTGGCACTTTCCTTGCAACGGTTCAATTGATCGCCCCCCCGATCAGGGCGTTGCGATGCAACATCCAATCGATAGGATCGATGCTCTATGATGTAGAGGGTCTTGTGCCGGACATGCCGGACATCTGCTCGCGAAAGTCGTACCAAGGAGAGTCGTCAACATGAACATCCGCGTCATCACCGCCATCGCCGCGGCCGCACTGGCCACCAGCGCCTACGCGGCCGATCCCGTCGGCGTCGTCTCCACTCCGGGCATCTCGTTCGGGGAATACACCGGCAGCATGCCGGTAGGCGTGGGCCAGGTCGAGACCGACGAACTCTTCTACATCGATGAGCAGACCGGCCCGCTCGGCAAGTCGTGGTACATCTTCTTCGACCCGCAGGGCGGGAAGACGGTCAACGCGACGATCACGTTCGACGCGCCGATCACCGGCGTGTTCTCCACCAAGACCGATCTCGACGCCTCCAACGCCACCTACGGCGCCACGGGCATCACCTACGGCACGAGCCGCTACATCGGGCTCGAGTCGCCGACCGACTGGTTTGCCTACACCCCGGGCAGCAACCAGATGACGATCCACTTCACCGCGCTCGATCCGGGCGACGACATCCGCGTGTTCACGTCGCCGGTGCCGGAGCCGGGCACGTATGCGCTGATGGCGGCCGGCCTGGCTGCCTTCGGAGCATTGAAGCTGCGGCGCAGCCGCAAGGGCTGATCAGCCACGCCGGCGCCCCGCATCGAACGGCCGCCCTCGGGCGGCCGTTTGCATTTCCGCTCGACGACGGCGCACGCGGCGCGGCGCCGGCCTCTGCAACGAGCCGTCCCGCGCATGCATGGTTCAATCCGGCGTTGCCGAACACCTCCGCATGCTGCTGCACCTCTCCGGCCTCGCCAAGCGCTACGACGCCACGCCGATCTTCGAGCACGTCGATCTCGACGTCGCCGCCGGCGAGTTCGTCGCGATCGTCGGCGACTCGGGCGTCGGCAAATCGACCTTGCTGAACTGCATCGCCGGGCTCGACGACGCCAGCGCCGGCCGCGTGCTGATCGACGGCGTCGATGTCGCGACGCGGACCGAGCCGCAGCGCGCGAAGCTGCGCCGCGAGCGGCTCGGCTTCGTGTTCCAGGCCTTCCACATCCTGCCGCACCTGAGCGTCGGCGACAACGTCGCGCTGCCGCTGCTCCTGCTGCATCGGCCCGACGCGGCGCGCGTCGATGCGGTGCTCGCGAGCGTCGGCCTGGCCGGCCTCGCCGGGCGGCTGCCGCAGACGCTGTCGGGCGGTCAGCTGCAGCGCGTCGCGATCGCACGCGCGCTGGTCCATCGCCCGGCGCTGATCCTCGCCGACGAGCCGACCGGCAACCTCGACGCCCGCCATGCGCAGCAGGTGATCGACACGCTGTTCGCGCAGGTGCATCACGAAGGCGCGGCCTGCGTGCTCGTCACGCATTCGGCGCACGCGGCGGCGCAGGCCGACCGCGTGCTCCGGCTGTCGGCCGACGGCCTGGCGCCGGTCTGACGTTCGGGCCATGCTGTCGTTGCTCCGCTTCGTCTCATGGCCCGAATGGCGCCACCATCCGTGGCGCCATCTGGCCGCGCTGATCGCGGTGACACTCGGCGTCGCGCTCGCCTTTTCGGTCGAGCTCATCAACCGCTCGGCACTCGGCGAATTCAGCGCCGCGACGCGTGCGATCGAAGGCACGCCCGACTTCGAGATCCGCGGCCAGCGCGACGGCTTCGACGAAGCGCTCTACGCACGCGTCGCACGGCATCCGCAGGTCGCGCTCGCCAGTCCGGTCATCGAGATCGATACCTACGGCCTGGCCGCCGACGGCGAACGCCATGCGCTGAAGCTGCTCGGCATCGACGCGCTCGTTGCCGGCGCGATGTCACCGGAGATCGTCCCGCGACCCGATGCGGGCAGCGATCGACTGTCGGTGCTCGACCCGCACGCGGTGTACGTCAACGCAGCCCTCGCGCGCCGCCTCGGCCGGCACGCGACACTGCGATTGCAGACGACGCGCGGCAGCGTCGACCTCGAGGTGCGAGGCCGCATCGCCGCAGCCGGCCCACCGCTCGCGGTGATGGACATCGCGGGCGCACAGGACGCGTTCGGCTGGCTCGGCCGCCTCTCGCGCATCGACGTTCGCCTCGTGCCGGGTGCCGACCGCGAACGCGTGCTGCGCGACCTCGCACTGCCCGCCGGCCTGCACGCCACCACGCCGGCCGATGCGCAGCAGCGCGTCTCGAACGTCTCGCGCGCCTATCGCGTGAACCTCACGGTGCTGGCGCTGGTGGCGCTGTTCACCGGCGCGTTCCTGGTGTTCTCGATCCTCGCGCTGTCGGTCGCCAAGCGCACGCCGCAACTCGCACTGCTCGGCGTGCTCGGCCTCGATGCGGCGACGCGGCTGCGCCTCGTGCTGATCGAGTCGGCGCTGCTCGGCGCGATCGGCAGCCTGCTCGGCCTGGCGCTGGGCACGGGCCTCGCGGCGCTCGGTTTGCGGCAACTCGCCGGCGATCTGGGCGGCGGCTACTTTCCGGGCGTCACGCCGGGCCTGCAGTTCAGCGGCGGCGCGGCCCTCGTCTACGGGCTGCTCGGCGTGGCCGCGGCGCTCGTCGGCGGCTGGCTGCCGGCACGCGCAGCCGCCAGCCTCGCGCCGGCGCAGGCCCTCAAGGGCCTCGTCACCGACACGGCCGTGCAGCGCGTCTGGATCGGGCCGAGCCTCGTCGCCTGCGCCGCGCTGCTCGCCTGCCTGCCGCCGGTCGCCGGCATACCGCTCGCCGCCTACCTGTCGGTGGCCTGCCTGCTGCTCGGCGGCATGGCGGCGATTCCGGCCGGCATCGGCTGGCTGCTGGCCCCGATCGGCGCACCACGCTCGCCGACGCTGCTGCTGGCCGTCGAACGCGCCCGACGCCAGCGCCACACGGCGACGGTCGCGGTCGCCGGCGTCGTCGCGAGCCTGAGCCTCGCCGTCGCGCTGACCGTGATGGTCGCGAGCTTCCGCGAAGCGGTGCGCGGCTGGCTCGACGTCGTGCTGCCGGCCGACCTCTACGTGCGCACCGTCGCCGGTCCGACCCGCGGCGATGCCGGCGGGCTGCCACGCGACCTGCCCGAGCGCGCCGCGACGATGGCGGGCGTGCGGCGGATCGAGGCTCAACGCATCGTCGGTTTGCGCCTGAATGCCGACCTGCCCGACGTGACCCTGATCGCCCGGCCGATCGCCGACCCGGCGCGCGCGCTGCCGCTGGTCGGTACGCCGCAAGCGCTGCCGTCGGGCGCCATCGGCATCTACGCCAGCGAAGCGATGGCCGCGCTGTACGGCGCGCAACCGGGCACGCATCTGACCTTGCCGCTGCCGGGCGGCACCCGCCGCGAGGTCTTCGTGCGCGCGCTGTGGCACGACTATGCGCGCCAGCACGGCGCGGTGCTGATGGACATCGACGACTACCGGCGCCTCACCGGCGACCGCCGGATCGACGATCTGGCGCTGTGGCTGGCTCCCGGCACCGACGCGGTGGCACTCGAATCGATGCTGCGCCGCGCGACCAGTGCGCTCGGCGCCGACGGCGCGCTGCTCGAGTTCGCGTCCGCTACGGAGATCCGTGCCACATCGCTGCGTCTCTTCGACCGCAGCTTCGCAGTGACCTACTGGCTGCAGGCGGTGGCGATCGCGATCGGGCTGTTCGGCATCGCGGCGAGCTTCTCGGCGCAGGTCCTCGCGCGCCGCAAGGAGTTCGGGCTGCTCGCGCACCTCGGCCTGACGCACGCGCAGGTGCTCGGCATCGTCGCCGGCGAAGGCGCGGCCTGGACCGCGGCCGGCGCCTTGCTCGGCCTCGCGCTGGGCATCGCCGTCAGCATCGTGCTCGTGAAGGTCGTCAACCCGCAGAGCTTCCACTGGACGATGGATCTGCTGCTGCCCTGGCCGCGCCTCGCGCTGCTGTGCGCCGCGGTCGTCGCGTGCGGCACCCTCACGGCGTGGATCGCCGGCCGCGGCGCCGCGGGCCGGCAAGCGGCGCTGTCGGTGAAGGAGGATTGGTGATGGCCCGCCCGGCGATCCACCGCATGCCCGAGTTGCACGCCGCATGGGAAGATCGCGCCCGCGGCAACCGGGCGCGCGAGATCGAAGCACTCGAGCGCCAGGCATCGAACGACGACGACGAGGAGGATGCGTGACGACGATCGCCAACATACTGGTCGGCCTGGTGGCCGCGATCCATCTCTACATCCTCGTGCTCGAGATGTTCCTGTGGGACACGCCGCGCGGCCGGCGCGCGTTCGGCACCACGCCGGCGTTCGCGACCGAATCGAAGATCCTCGCCGCCAACCAGGGCCTGTACAACGGCTTCCTCGCGGCCGGCCTGATCTGGGGGCTGGCATCGGCCGGTCCGGCGGTCGAGATCTTCTTCCTCGGCTGCGTGATCGTCGCCGGCGTATTCGGCGCGATCACGGCATCGCGGCGCATCCTCTACGTGCAGGCGCTGCCGGCGGCCGTCGCGCTGGCCGCCGTGCTGTTCGCCTGAGATCACGATCCCGCGAAGTACTCGCGCAGGCGCGCCTCGGTGCGCTTCCAAGCATCGCCCGCGGCAGCGCCGTTGTACGACCGGCCGGGCATGATGAAGTCGTGGTCGGCGCGCGGATAGGTGACGAGCTCGAACGGCGGCTGGTGCTGCGACGTGCTCGCCGCATCGGCGATCGCGCGCGCTTTCTCGATCCGGCAGCAGTCCTTGTAGGTATCGGCTTCGCCGGCCAGCATCAGCACCGGCACCTTGAGGCTCGCGACGAAGCGGTCCGGATGCTCGACGAAAGCCGTCAGCGGATACATCACGACGATGCCGGCCACGAGGTCGGGCCAACGCGCGACGCGGCCGATCGCCTCGCCCCCGCCGAGCGAGAAGCCGACCACCGCGACCTTGCCGGGCAGCGCGTGCGCGGACTGCGTGGCCTTCGCGATCGCGTCCTTGATCGCCTCGCCCTGCTCGCCGCGGTAGTCGTTGCCGTCGAGCAAGGTGACGTCGTAGCCCATCTCGGCGATCTGCCTGGCTGCAGCGATGTAGTGGCCGGCGCCGAGCTGCCCGGACAGCACGACGACGACGCGGCCCTTGCCGGACGGCGGTGCATATTCGGCCTGGGCGTGAGCGGCGATGCAGCAAGCGGCGGCGGCGCATGCCGCGAGCGAGCGCCAAAGTCGGGACATGGAAACCTCCTGGCTTGACGATGAAACGTCGCAAGCTTCGCCGACGACCGCTTGCAAACCATTAAATTCGCGCAGCGGCGTCATCGCCACGACACGGCGGCTGCCGATGCTGCGCCGTCCACCCGATCACCACCGACGCGATGATGAACGAACCGAGCATCCCGACGCAGGCCGACGACGACACGTCTCCGATCGATGCGGAGCGCCGCCGGCTGCTGGCGGGCATCGCCGCCACCGGCGTGGCGCTCGGCAGCGCAAGTTCGGCGGCTGCACGCACCGTGGCCGACGTCGAGCTGCCGCCGCCGACGCAGTCCGGCATCGATCACTTCGTCGTCGTGATGATGGAGAACCGCTCGTTCGATCACCTGCTCGGCTGGGTGCCGAACGCGGACGGCCTGTTCTTCGGCCTCGGTTTTCGCGACGCGAACGGCACGCTGCAGGCCACGCACGACCTCGCGCCCGACTACCAGAACTGCGCCAGCGAAGTCGCCCGAGTTAGGGATGTCTGGCGGCCGCGGATGCGCACGATGATGCGCACCGAAAAAAGGAACCCCTCATGGACGCCACCCCGGTCATCTTGGAGCTGACGAACCTGCACTGCTACGACGAGGGCGACAGCATAGGCAGCGCCGAGCCCTACCTCTGGACGGTGTTCTTCAAGATCGATGGCGACAGCGTCCACATCGACAACACGTTGACGCTGCGCGGCACGGCGACGGTCGTCGCGACGGTCGGGAACCACGGCGACATCGGACCGGGCGGCGTCGGTGCGGGCGACGACATCCCGATCCCCGCGAGCCTCGGCCGCTTCGAGACGACGGTGAAGCCGATCCCGCTCGACGTGCCGATCGGCAGCCTGGTCGACTTCCCCGGCACGGTCGGCTGCATCATCGTGCTGCTCGAGCAGGACTCGACGTCCGACGACGCGGTGGCCGCCGGCCGCGCCGCGCTGACATCGGCCGTGCAGGACGCGCTCGACACGATGATTCCGACGCTCAACGTCCTGCATACCGCGCCGACCCAGGAAGAGCTGGACGCGATGACCGCGCAGATCGGCAAGGCCGTCGAGGACGCGATCAGCGACCAAGTCAGCATCTGGGACTGGCTCGGCGCACTCGGCAACATGGACGACAAGATCGGCTCGGCCGTGCTGCGCTATTCGCAGGCCGACCTCGACGCGGCGGCCTACAGCGGCATCCCGATCTCGCAGGAGTGGGAGAACGAAGGCGACTGGCTCATCACCGGCAGCGCCAGCGCCGTCATCGACGAGCTGACGATAGGCTGCATCCACAAGCCCTCGGGCAATGTCGAGGCGCATCACATCGAGCGTGTCGGCGGCGTCTACAACGGCAGCAACTGGCGCATGACGCGCGACCAGGTGATCCAGTTCCTGCAGCAGGGCAAGCGCTTCGGCGTCGCCGGCGCCGACGGCAGCCATTCGGACGTCGAGGTCTTCAAGCACTGGGTCTCGAACGCGAACCCGACGGGTCTCTACATCGCGACCACCCGCGACGGATCGAAGGCCGACAACCTGCTGTCGCTGCCTGACTGCGGCGATTGAGGAACCGCCGCGCGACGCGGCGTAACATCCCCGGCGCCCCGCGCGAGCAGGAGACGCCATGCCGGTCACCGAGCTGAACCACTACTTCGTCCGCGCCAACGACCTCGAGCGCACGCGCCGCTTCTATTGCGACGTGCTCGGCCTGCAGGTGATGCCGCGCCCCGACTTTCCGTTCCCCGGCTACTGGCTCGGCACCGGCGACAAGATCCAGGTGCACATGGGTCCGCACGGCATCGCGCATTCGGAGCTGTACTACCTCGGCACCACCGTGGCGTCAGCCACCGACAACAGCGGCGTCGTCGATCACATCGCCTTCCTCGCGACCGATCCGGACGGCTTCGCGGCGCGGCTCGCCGACCACGGGGTGGCGGCGCGCAAGCGCTATTTCCCCGAGTTCCGCTTGCTCCAGATGTTCGTCGAGGATCCGGATGGGTTGACGATCGAGCTCAACTTCCACGGCATCGCGACGCAGCCGGACTGGGCGGCGGACGGCGAGAACTATGCGGAGATGCCGCGGGCGGATCGGTAGGCGCCGCGTCAGCTTGCACGGCCATCGGCCGCCGGCCAGATCCGTTTGCGGCAGAAGCGGTAAGTCTACCCCCTGAATGGATGAGTTATTCTCCCCGTCACTTCCACGAGAGTCGGCTTAGCATACCGCCGCATTCCCAATCGGAAGCCACTCGCGTGCGACCCGGTCCTTCAACTCACCTTCCCCTCCTTGTCTGCTCACCATCAACATGCAGCAATCGGCGCCCGGGACCGTCGACTAGCAACAAGACTCGTAGTCGATGCCGTCCCGGCTTCCTTTTGTCTTCAAGAACAATCCCAGGAGATCCCCTGTGACTCGAACCCCTCAAAGTCCGCTTCCTACCGGTAGGAAGCACAGAACCTTCGTATTCGCGCCCGTTTTGCTCGCCGCAGCCGTCGGCAACATCTATGCAGCCGGGATCAGCAAGACCGGTCCAAGCGGAACGCCAGGCAGCAACGGTACGACGATTGGGCAAGCGGGCGGAGCCGGTGGCGCGGGCAGCACCACACGGGCGTTTGTTCCACGAAACAGCGATGCATCGAACAGCGCGGCGGCGCAAGGCGGCAGCGGTGGAAACGGTGGGAACGGCGCGAGCGGCAATGCGAAGATAAAGGGAGGCAGGGCCGGAGCTGGAGGAAACGGGGGTAGTGCACTTGCCGCAGCGACCGCGGCTCTTTCATCCGGCGACGCAATGGCGTACACGTCGGCCACGGGTGGCATCGGCGGCGCCAGCGGATCGCCTGGCTGGGATGGTGGCGCGGGCACCCGCAGCGGAGCCAACGGCGGCAACGGCGGAGCCGCGCAAGCACAGTCGTTCGCCAGCGCATCGAGTTACGGCAACGCTTCCTCGCAAACATACGTAACCGGAGGCGACGGTGGCATGGCGTACGGAATCGGCGGGCGTGGCGGAGACGGAGGCTTCGCCGCTGGATCCGCAAACGCCGTTTCAACCTCAGGTTATGTGTTGGTAGGGGTTTCTGCGCAGGGAGGTGCCGGCGGCTATGGGGCCGCGGGCGCCAACGGGGGCAATGGCGCATCCGTATCGTTGACGAACGCCGTCAGCGGCACCACCAGCGGCGGGCTCAGCTTCTCCCAGGTCGCTCAAGGCGGCAATGCCGGAGGAGCCGATTGGGGGACAGTGGGACGCGCAGGCAATGCAACTTCGACACTGACGGTGAACGATTCAAGCGCCAGCAGCCTGACGCTGAGCGCAGGGGCTCTCGGAGGCCAAGGCGGGAGCACCAACGGAGGCACCACCGCAAGCCGCGGCGGTGCCGGCACGGCAACAACAAACAGTGCCAGCACCGGCTACTCGAATGTCTCGGCGGCAGCTACGGGGGGCAACGGGGGCTCAGTCAATAGCGGCTCGGGCAACGGAGGCGCCGGAGGGATGGCTACCGCCAGGCAAATCGTGACAGGTGCGGGCGTGTTCGCGCTCGCGAGCGCACAAGGAGGCCAGGGCGGTTCGGGCTGGGGCGTCGGCCACTCGGGCGGGGATGGTGGGCAGGCGCTGGTGTCCGCCATCGGCGCGGACACCAGCGGAGCAGGACTGAGTCTTTCCGCCTCGGTGGGTGGCGGTTCCGGTGGCTACGGCTACGGTGGGGCGAACGGCGGCAAAGGCACATCGGTCTCGCTGTCGAACGTCGTCGGCGGCACAACCAGTGGCGCCGTCTTTCTTACCCAATCAGCCAGTGGCGGATTCGGCGGTGGGTCGGACTCCGGCTTGGTGGGTTCTGCTGGAAGCGCCCTTTCGTCGTTGACGTGGAACGACGCATCGGCCACCGGAGGCGTATCGCTGTCCACCTGGGCGAGCGGTGGCCAGGGCGGATACAGCTACGGAACGGCATCCGGTAGCAGCGGCGGCGATGCGACGGCGATGGTGAAGGGCGACAGTGTCGCGGCGATCGGCTTGATAGCGTCGGCCAACGGTGGCAACGGCGGCTCCAACTACGGCGGAGGAAACGGAGGCGCCGGCGGAGCTGCAACAGCAACAGCTTCGGGAACGGCAGGGGCCGGAGGAAGCGCCTCGGTGATCGCCGTAGGAGGCAGCGGCGGCCAAGGCGACGGAGCGGGCTATAGCGGCGGCGACGGCGCCCAAGCCAGCGTATCGGCCTTGGCAACCGACAGCGGTGGCATGTCGTCGAGCGTCACAGCGAGCGCCACCGGTGGTTCGGGCGGGTCAGGACTGAATGGCGCCAATGGCGGCCAGGGCGCATCCGTATCGCTGAGCAACGTTGTCTCAGGCAGCACCTCCGGCAACCTCAGCTTTTCGCAGTTCGCGGTCGGGGGCAATGGGGGCTCATCCGATACCGGAATGGTCGGCCGAGGGGGAGATGCCACCTCCATCTTGGCGGTTTCCGATCAGACGGCGAGCAACCTCGCGGCCATGGCCCAGGCCACCGCCGGTATCGGCGGTACCAACGTGTCGGGAACGCAAGGCACGAACGGGAATGCATTGGCCTCCGTCTCCGCTACGTCCAGCCGTCCTGGCTCCCAGGTCAACAGCCAAGCCATCGCCTACGGCTGGAGCGAATACGTCTTCCCGACGGGAGGCACCCCGACCGGCACAGCGACCGCGAACGCCACGGCGATCGCAGCGGCCAACGCGAACGCCTCTGCCAACGTATATGGAAGCGCCTATCTGCCCGGAGCCCCGCTCATGTTGGCCAACGGTACAGCCGCCGCAACGGCGCGCAGCACGTTGACCAATCAGGGCGCGAACGCCTCGAGCTACGTCTACGGCGCATCGGTGGTCAGTTCGACAGCACAATCGTTCTCGTCCGGTGCAGGCCTCGCCCAGTCGACCGCCTATGGGCAAGGCGCGAGCGGCGCGGCGCAGGCCACGAGTACTTCGTCCGGCGGCAAAGCAATGCAGATCGTCGCGGGCGCGGCAGGGCAGACGAGCGGCACGGCCTCCGTCGCCACGACTACGTCGTTCGGCAACACCGGTCTCTACCTACCCGACTTCAGCACCAGCAACACGGGGCTGCACGCCTTCTCGTACATGGACGGCGCGCCGGACCCCGCCATCGTCGCAAGCGAACTGGCATCGCATCGCAAGGTCGACCATGCGCTCACAGCGAGCGGCCTCCAGACGTTTGCGCTCGGCTCGATGGGGACACAGGTATCGACCGATGCGACCGCCGAGAACACCTATTCGGCAAGCGCCGAATACAGCTTCACGCTGGCGCACACGAGCGGCGTCTTGCTGGGCCTGCTCGATTTCACCGGCCACGACTCGGGCAGCCCGGTGTCGATCTCCTTCTCGGTATCCAACTTCGGTTCGTCGTTGCTGAACCTGACTTTCTCGTCCCTCTCGGATGCCGACGCCTACTTCAGCGACCATGCCTTGAGCCTGGGAACGATGAGCGGCAATGTCGACCTGTTGCTGAGCTACACGCTGATCGGCCAGGCGGATCAAGGGGCCGACTTCAGCTATCTGCTCGCCACCGGAGCGATGGCAAACCCGGGCAACCTGATCAGCGCCGTGCCCGAGTTGGATCCGAGAACGTTGCTGCTGTTGGGACTGGGCGTATTGGCGGCATCGCGGCGAATGATGCGAACGCGCCGGGGCTGATCGCATCAGGCGCCGCGGGCATGGCACGCCATGCCCGCGGCTGCGGTCCATCGACTTCGATGGCCGGTGTTCGGCTACGCGACATCGAAAGCGGCGGCCTCCAGTTCCGCAGCAACCCAAGGTATTAGGAAGTCGATCTCGCGACAACCGTGCACCATGCAGGCCTCGGCAAACGCCTTGCGCTCCTCCGAGAAGTCGCCATGTTCCATCGCGGCACCTCGTCGGCATCGTTGCTGGAACGAGCCATCCTACGCACGACGGGCAACCACGCTCGCGTCGCCCGAAACCGTCGCACGGCGCCGCAGATTCAGCACGTTGCCGGTCAGGATCAGCACGGTACCGACCACCGTCAGCAGATCGACGCGCTCGGCATACACCAGCCAGCCGACCAGCGCCGTCAGCGGCACGCGCACGAAGTCGATCGGCACGACGAGCGTCGCATCGGCATCGGCCACCGCGATCACGGTCATCAGCGACAGCCAGCCGGCCATCCACAGCGCGGCCTTGGCGAGCGACGGCTTGGGCTGCATCGCACGATGCGCCATCCACATCGGCTCAGCCACGACCAACGGTGCTCGCGCGCTCGGCCCCGATGACGGAGTCGGGATGACGCTCGCGCCAGGCGCGCAGAGCTTGCCGGTAGTCGCTCATCGCGAGGTCATGCAGATCGAAGATGCAAGGGTCGCAGCCGTTGCCGCAACAGGCATCCAAGTCCGGCTCGACGGGCGGCTCGGGCATCGGATCGGGATCGGTCGGCACCATGAGCCTGGCATTTTCCGATGTCGCGCAAGTACCGTGGTCCCGCGGCGATGACGACCACCAATCAGACCCGCTCGGCCACCCACCCCGCCACCGACGACAGCGCCTCACTCAACCGCGATGCGTCGCTGCCGCCGGCCATCGCCATGTCGGCCTTGCCGCCGCCCTTGCCGCCCACTTGCTGCGCGACGAAGTTCACCAGCTCGCCGGCCTTGACCTTCGCCGTGCTGTCGCTGGTGACGCCGGCCGCCAGTTGCACCTTGCCGCCGTCGACGCTGGCCAGCACGATCGCCGCGGTCTTCAGCTTGTCCTTCAGCTTGTCGAGCGTGTCGCGCAAGGTCTTCGCGTCGGCGCCGTCGAGTTGCGCGGCCAGCACCTTGAGGCCGCCGACGTCGACCGAGCGCGCTGCGAGCTCGTCGCCCTGCGACGAGGCCAGCCGCCCCTTCAGCGCCGCGATCTCCTTCTCGAGGCCGCGCACCTGGTCGAGCACCTGCACGACGCGCGGCTGCAGCTCCGCCGGCGGCGCCTTCAAGGTGCCGGCGGCGGCCTGCACGGTCGCTTCGAGGTCCTGCAGGTAGGCGAGCGCGTTGGCGCCCGTCACGGCCTCGACGCGCCGCACGCCCGCCGCGACGCCGCTTTCGGCGACGATCTTGAAGAGCCCGATGTCGCCGGTGCGCGCCACGTGCGTGCCGCCGCACAGCTCGCGGCTCGTGCCGATGTCGAGCACGCGCACGGTGTCGCCGTACTTCTCGCCGAACAGCATCACGGCACCGGTCTTCTGCGCCGAGTCGATGTCCATCACGCGCGCCTGCGTCGCCTGGTTGGCGAGGATCTCGGCGTTGACGCGCGACTCGATCTCGCGGATCTGCGCATCGGTGACCGGCACCGGATGCGCGAAGTCGAAGCGGGTGCGCTCGGCGTTCACCAGCGAACCCTTCTGCTGCACATGGCCGCCCAGCACTTCGCGCAGCGCCTTGTGCATCAGGTGCGTGACGCTGTGGTTGCGCATCGTCGCGGCGCGGACCTGGCCGTCGACCCGCGCGGTCACGGTGTCGCCCTTGCGCAGCACGCCCTGCGCGACGCTGCCGTGGTGGCCGTAGACGTCGGCCTTGATCTTCTGCGTGTCGGTGACGCCGAACAGCACGCCCTCGGCCGTCAGCGTGCCTTGATCGCCGACTTGGCCGCCGCTCTCGGCATAGAACGGCGTCGTGCTCAGCACGACGATGCCGAACTGGCCCTGTGCCAGCATCTCGACCGGCGAGCCTTCGTGGTACAGCGCGACGACGCGCGCCTCGTCCTCGAGCCGCTCGTAGCCGGTGAACGCATGGCCGTCGCCGGCGTATTCGAGCGCGCGGTCCATCTTGAACTTGCCGGCCGCGCGGCCCTGCGCCTTCTGCCGCTCCATCGCGACCGTGAAGCCGGCCTCGTCGACCGTCACGCCGCGCTCGCGGCAGACGTCCTGCGTCAGGTCGAGCGGGAAGCCGTAGGTGTCGTGCAGCTTGAAGGCGACGTCGCCCGGCAGCGTCTTCGCGCCGCCGGCGAGCGCCGCATCGAGGATCTCCATGCCGTTGGCGAGCGTCTCGAAGAAGCGCTCCTCCTCGACCTTCAAGGTCTCGACGATGTGGCCCTGCTCGGCGCGCAGGCGCGGATAGGCATCGCCCATCAGCGCGACGAGGTCGGGCACGAGCTTGTGGAAGAACGGCTTCTTCCGGCCGAGCTTGTAGCCGTGCCGGATCGCGCGCCGCACGATGCGCCGCTGCACGTAGCCGCGCCCTTCGTTGCTCGGGATCACGCCGTCGCTGACGAGGAACGCGGTCGCGCGGATGTGGTCGGCGATCACCTTCAGCGAGTCGTTCGCGAGGTCGGCGGTGGCGGTCTCGCGCGCCGCCGCGGCGATCAGCGCCTCGAAGATGTCGATCTCGTAGTTGCTGTGCTTGTGCTGCAGGATCGCCGCGAGCCGCTCGAGGCCCATGCCGGTGTCGACGCAGGGCGCCGGCAGCTTCTTGACGCTGCCGTCCTCCTGCATGTCGAACTGCATGAAGACGTGGTTCCAGATCTCGATGTAGCGGTCGCCGTCCTCGTCGGGCGAGCCGGGCGGGCCGCCTGGGACGTCGGGGCCGTGGTCGTAGAAGACTTCGCTGCACGGGCCGCACGGCCCGGTGTCGGCCATCATCCAGAAGTTGCCGGACTTGTACTTGCCGCCTTTGTTGTGGCCGATGCGGATCACGCGTTCTGGCGCCAGACCGCTCTCTTTCGTCCAGCTGTCGTATGCCTCGTCGTCGTAGATGTAGACG